>NZ_JAMXXK010000001.1 GCF_024129735.1 Acinetobacter lwoffii
TTGATAAATATCTATATAAATTAAGACATTTAGTTGAAAATGTGTTTGCGAGATTGAAGCATTTCCGAGCGATTGCAACCCGATTTGATAAGCTTGCACGAAATTACCAGTCTATGATTTACATTGCTTGCATATTTATTTGGTGTAAAGCCAAATGAGGACACGCCCTAATATCCCACTTCCTCCTCCACTCATTTGATCAATGTGAAATCCATCACTCCATATATTTGCATTACCTACAAAATTGAATAAAAATCTCCTAGATGACATAGCAACTTTTGATTTTTGATTATTTAATAATTTCATTTTATGATTTTTTTTTACCATTCTTAAAATCTCACGTAAAAAAGGGCTGATAAATCAGCCCTTTTTTTTCGACTACTTAATCAATTAAGTTAATTGAGCAGCAGCAATTTTCTTAGTATCAACATCTTTAGCAGCGTCAGTATATTCGCTCATCTTGTCGAAGCTTAAGTATTGATAGATGTCAGCTGACATGCTGTCAATTTGAGCTGCGTACTGTTGGTATTCTTCTGGAGAAGGTAATTTACCCAATACAGCAGCAACAGAAGCAAGTTCAGCAGAAGCCAAGTAAACATTAGCGCCTTGACCTAAACGGTTCGGGAAGTTACGAGTAGATGTAGAAACACAAGTCGTGTTCGGAGCTACACGTGCTTGGTTACCCATACATAATGAACAACCTGGCATTTCAGTACGCGCGCCAGCTTTACCATAAATGTTATAGAAACCTTCTTCCATCAACTGATGTTCGTCCATACGCGTAGGTGGAGCAATCCACAAACGAGTTGACAACGCACCACCTGGAACTTTTTCTAACAATTTACCAGTTGCACGGAAGTGACCGATGTTCGTCATACAAGAACCAACGAATACTTCGTCAATTTTCGCGCCTTGAACGTCAGAAAGAAGTTTTGCATCATCTGGATCGTTCGGGCAGCAAAGAATAGGTTCTTTGATGTCTGCAAGATCGATTTCATACACTTTGGTGTATTCAGCATCAGCATCAGCTTTGATCAGGCTTGGGTTAGCCAACCATTTTTCCATGTTCTCAACACGACGAGCCATCGTACGCGCATCGCCATAACCTTCAGAAATCATCCACTTCAACATGGTGATGTTTGAACGAAGATATTCAGCAACCTTCTCTTCAGAAAGCGTGATAGAACAACCAGCAGCAGAACGTTCAGCAGAAGCATCAGAAAGTTCGAATGCTTGCTCAACAGTCAGGTCAGTTTCCATTTCTGTTAAGTCAATCTCAAGGATACGACCAGAGAAGATGTTTTTCTTACCTTTCTTCTCTACAGTTAGGTCACCTTCCTTAATTGCGTAGTAAGGAATTGCATGTACAAGGTCACGTAGAGTGATACCAGGCTGCATTTTACCCTTGAACTTCACAAGTACAGATTCAGGCATATCTAGTGGCATAACACCAGTTGCTGCAGCGAACGCTACAAGACCAGAACCCGCCGGGAATGAAATACCGATTGGGAAACGTGTATGCGAGTCACCACCAGTACCAACGGTATCCGGAAGAAGCATACGGTTTAACCAAGAGTGAATAATACCGTCACCTGGACGTAAAGACACACCACCACGGTTCATGATGAAATCAGGAAGCGAGTGTTGCATTTGAACGTCAACTGGTTTTGGATAAGCAGCTGTATGACAGAAAGATTGCATAACAAGGTCAGCAGAGAAACCTAGGCAAGCCAAGTCTTTCAATTCGTCACGAGTCATTGGACCTGTTGTATCTTGCGAACCCACAGTAGTCATCTTAGGTTCACAGTAAGTACCTGGAAGTACACCTTGACCTTCAGGAAGACCACAAGCGCGACCAACCATCTTCTGAGCTTGAGTGAAACCTTTACCAGTTGCAGCAGGCTGAACCGGAGTACGGAACATTGTAGATACTGGAAGACCTAAAGCTTCACGAGCCTTAGTCGTCAAACCACGACCTACGATCAGGTTAATACGACCACCAGCACGAACTTCGTCAAGAAGTACTGGAGTTTTAAGTTCAGCTTCAGCGATTTGCGCGCCGTCTTTGAACGCAGTTACTTTAGCAGCAGCGTGATCGATCTTAAGAACGATTTCATCGCCCATGTTCATGTTAGCAACATCGATCTCGATCGGTAACGCACCAGCATCTTCCATCGTGTTGAAGAAAATTGGAGCGATTTTAGAACCTAGGCAGTAACCACCGTCTTTCTTGTTCGGGATGTGTGGAATGTCATCACCGAAGAACCAAAGTACAGAGTTAGTTGCAGATTTACGAGATGAACCTGTACCAACAACGTCACCTACGTAAGCAACCTGGTTGCCTTTCGCGATCAATTCTTTGATTTGGTTAAGTGGACCTACTTCACCAGGAACCTCTGGATTGATCCCGTCACGTACGTTTTTCAACATTGCATTTGCGTGCAATGGAATGTCTGGACGGCTCCAAGCGTCTTGTGCAGGTGACAAGTCGTCAGTGTTGGTTTCGCCAGTTACTTTGAAAACAGTCAGTTTGATTTCTTCAGGAACGTCTTTACGGCTAGTGAACCATTCAGCGTCAGCCCAAGACTGCATAACTGCTTGAGCATTTGCGTTACCAGCTTTTGCTTTATCAGCAACGTCATGGAATGCATCAAATACAAGAAGCGTTTTTTTCAATGCTTCAGCTGCAAGTTCAGCAAGCTCAGCATTGTCTAAAAGTTCAACTAAAGGCGCTACGTTGTAACCACCAAGCATAGTACCTAGTAAATAAACAGCACGTTCTTTAGAAACGAGTGGAGAGGTTGCTTCGCCTTTTGCCAATGCAGCTAAGAACGCAGCTTTTACATATGCAGCTTGGTCAACACCTGCTGGTACACGGTTTTCAAGCAAATCTACCAAGTATGCTTCTTCACCAGCTGGCGGGTTTTTTAGTAGTTCAACTAATGCAGCTGTTTGGGCATCGTCAAGTGGCTTCGGTGGGACTCCGAGTGCGGCACGTTCTTCAACGTGTTGGCGGTAAGCTTCTAGCACAGTGTTATTCCTCTTTTTTAAAAAATTACTTATGAATTCCTGCTTATTCCAAGCTTCATAAATAATATGGACTCCGAAATTTTACTAAATTTCCAGTTAAAAGTTAATGCAACTCAAGTGTTTCTTCGTGATGCTCGTTATTTTATAACTAAATGATGCTCTTAATGATTATTCCATAATCAGTTCCAGCTTACACCACACGAAACAAGCCCATGAATAGGCCCTTTTAACTGAATTTAATGCATAAAAAAGGCAACCCTGATGTTGCCTGATTTGACGTTAAAAAGATACTCCACCTTAGTGTACAGTGGTCGAGTTTAAATACTGCTGATATGAGTCTCGGCAGCCTTGGAATTTCACCACGCATTCATCTTCATAGGTGCTACTGTGATTATTGCTGGCAAAGGAAATATCAACCTGATAAAGCTTTTTATCTTGTTCTAGTATCTTCTTTAAAACGACTTTGTCACCGACGCTGAGTACATAGCGACTGCCGCCAATAATGACCACACCCTCTTCATCTTCCAGCAGCAGATCAGAATGATGCAAATATCTTACGACTTCCATATTGTGCTACTCCTCGGTTAATTGGAGTTAAATTCATTATTCAATATAAAGATAAGTATTTCTATATTTTAGATTTAGAAATTGTCACAAAGTGTACATTTTACTTAGGCTATTTTTATTATTTAGTCTTTTGAAGATGCTTATATTTAAATACGTTTAATGGGAAATATGGGTTGGATAATTTTATCCAAATATAAAAAAACCGTTCCTTAGAACGGTTTGTAATCTGGTAATTCGTCATGCGGTGTCGCAATACACTTTGCAGTAAATTCAGCGCGGACTTTTTCACGGGCTGCTTTTACATCTGCCTTAATCTCTTCGGCTGGAATCGCATAGACTTCATCAATAATATTCAGGATAAAACCTTTGGTGGTTTCGTCGTCGATCTTGTTGGCATGCTCGATTGCTTTTTCTTTCTCAATCGCATTCTGACGATCCAGCATAATGGTACGCGCCGCATTACCGACGCTTCGACAATAACCTTGCCACTGCTCTTCAGGGGTTAAGGGTTTCTTCTCGGCACAACCGGCCAGCGCCAGCATAAACGATAAAGCCAATAACTTTTTCATGAATTTCTCCTTCCGAGGGGCAATATAAAAGATCGGGGAAGATTTGTCATTTCAAAATGCGAGTTGTATGGAATTAAAAAAGCCCACTAATGGGCTTTTTCATTTTGTGTAATTAACCACATGAAGCCTGGATAATCTTTTTGCTTGTAGGATCCACCGTTACAGTCACTCGTTCTTCACGATAATCCATCGTCACCGCTTGACCCGGTTCAACCATACGTACAATTTGTGCCTTGGTTTTCTGCTTGATTTGCGCTTCAGTCAAATTGGACTGACCCACCAATGCCGCTGCCTGATCAGCAATACATTTAGGTTGATTCATGTGCAGTAATTCCCACTCCTCGACCACCTGACCATTCTTTAAATGGCAATATCCGACCTGACCATTGCTTTCAGTACGAATCTCAAGCTTGCCACCCTGATTGACACAATAAGCGCTTGCAGGATTCGCTGAACCTGTTTTAGGAGCATCCGTCTCAGATTGCGGCGTAGTGGTACATGCGCTTAGAGCGAGAGCCAGTAAACCGAACAGCATTGTTTTTTTCATGAGAGCCTATTCTTCTTCAATAATTCTTCACCAATTTAGCATATTTCCTTGTCCTTGCCAGACACAAGTCTGTGTACATTTTTAACCGTGCTTTTTCATTAAAAATTAGAAATAAGACCTTTGTGAATCAAGGACTTCAACACTATAAATTCTCTCAATGAACAAGACAAACAGAAGATAAGAACCTCTACAAAATACGAAAATGCCGAATGAATCGCCTAGACCAAGTGATTATGCATTTCAATAGCATTGCATTGTCATTACATCATTCAAATATGACTTCACTTTTAGATTTGTGATCTGTGCTGGATTGATTTAATATTTGATTGAATTTTAAACTTTCTATTGGCATGACAGACGATCCTCAACTCTCCCTCAAGGAATATCTTGCTACAGTTCAGGAAGTGGTCAAACTCACTTTCGATACACCGGTATGGGTTAAAGCCGAGATTCGTAATCTAAGTATTAAAGCCGGCCATTATTATCTGGAGCTGGCAGAAAAAGAAGCCGACAGTGATCAGGTCATCGCCAGTTGCCGAGCGACCATCTGGAAATTCAGTGCCCAGAAAATTGTCACGCAGTTTGAACGTGAAAGCGGAATTGAGCTGAGTCGTGATTTGAAAGTGCTGATTAAAGTTAAAGCTAATTTCGATCCACAGTATGGTTTTTCTTTAAATATCGTTGAAATGGATTCAGGCTATACTCTGGGAGATATTGCCCGGCGTTATCAGCAGATTGTTGAGCGGTTGACGACTGAAGGACTGATTCAGCGCAATAGAAACTTGCCCAGCCCTTTTGACCTGAACCGGATTCTGGTGATTGCTCCCGAAAATGCAGCAGGCCTGGGAGATTTTAAAAAAGATGCCGATGCACTGCAGCGTGCGCAGGTGTGTGAGTTTATCTATCACAGTGCGACTTTTCAGGGAAATACCGCCCCGCAAAGTATTATGTACAGTCTGGCACAAGCGCTCAAACAATGGGCACAGACTTATAATAACGCACCGGATCTGATTGTGATTATACGAGGTGGTGGCGCAGTCAATGATCTGGCTTATTTGAATGATTATGATCTGGCTGCCCTGCTCTGTAAACGTTCGGTACCGGTCTGGGTCGGCATCGGGCATGAAAAAGACCGTACTATTCTGGATGAGATTGCGCATCGCTCCTTTGATACTCCGAGTAAAGCCATTGCCGGAATCCGCAATCATATCTTTGAACTGACCCAGGATATTCTGAATTATCTACAGCGCATTCAGCGTTTATCCCAGCAACAGATTCAAGCTTATCAAAATCAGAATGATCAATTTTTGAAACTGATTCAAAGTCTGGCCAACAACCAGATTATGGATGCGCTGCAACGTCTGCAACAGATCAAGGCCAATACTACCAGTCTGGCCCAGCAGCATACCCAGCTGATTAATCAGCAGCTTGATGCCCTGATGCGGGAAACGCTACTACAAAATCCTAAACATGTTTTATCCAAGGGTTATGCCATCGTGCGCCAGCAAGAACATGTGGTTGCCTCTATTCAACAGATTCAGTCCAGCGATCTGGTTGAAGTCGAATTACATGACGGCATTTTTTCAGCACAACTTATACAGGTACTTCCTCATGAATCATGATACTTTGAGCTTCCAACAAGGCTATGACATCTTGAAAAAGAATGCGGAATTGCTCGAATCTCAGCAAGAACCGGATATTGATAACTTGATGAAAATCGTGGAAGAATCCATGACCGCCTATAAAGCTTGCAAGGCACGGGTTGAAGCGGTTCAAACTGCGTTAAATGATACTTTTAAAGATTAATTGGATGTCATTTCAAATATTAGCTTAGACTATTCTGCTAGATTGAGTTGACATAAAAGCTCTCATTCATGGGGGCTTTTTTATTAAGTGAAAAAAATCATTTCAATGACTATTTAAATTTTCTAGATGGGGATTTTGATCAATCCGCTCAATTCTAAATGGGAAATATTGTATTTTCATTCTCATCCACCAGACGATAAAAAGCCCAATATTGAATTGGGCTTTTTATTACTCTTCAATTTCTATAGGATCACCATCTTCAGGGCGAATATGACGCGTCCCATCATCCGCAGGATCAACACTAGAACCATCTTTGGTAATAGCATTGTACATTTCATCCTCTTTCTTATCATCGATAAATTCTTCATCTTCGAAATCTTGAGGCTCACTATCGTCGTCAAAGTTCAAAGGCTTTTCTTCATTTATCATGGCGATCCATCACTTATTTAACCAATAAAATATCATGCTCAAATATTTGAAAGATTCATTCAAGAGTCAACGATGATCATTTGTGTAACTGAATAAACACAATAGTCATTGGAACATTACTTTTCTATCGACAAAAAAATGCCTCCTTAGGGAAGGAGGCTGAAATTGGAAAGAAACTACAGCGATAGAATCTATTCATGCATTATATATAAACTTATAATTTATACATTAGCATAATATTACATTAATTTTTCAATTAAAAAGCCCACTTACTTTTTCAAATAAGCGGGCTAGTGCTGTAGTCATTTTCTTCGTCTTATTTGCGTCTTCTTGTTTTTCGCAAAATGACTATAGCACTGTGAATTTATCAATAAAGTATAGAGAGTATTAATAAACTGTTTTCTTACATTTGCTTTAAGTTACTTTTCGTTCAATAAGCTATACATATTAAAAAAGCCCATCTTTCGATAGGTCTTCCCCTTTTCACTTTTGCGCTGATTCAGGTATGTTGTCAAAGTGAGTAACGACTAGAGAATAAGCAAGCTATTGATAAAAATATATAAATAGACCATTAGTATAAAAAAAACTATGCTTGTTAAATTGATTGACGATTTTAACCTTCAACGACACCTTATAGCTGACTTAATTTGCTAGACATATAAGTTAAAAATAACGTCTTATCCTGAAAATCAGGCATTTCAAACACCCAAAAAATGTAATTTTTAGATCTCAATTTAAGTTTTACATTCACGGCCTTTACTTGAATTATTACATCCTCATGCTGCATTTCTGCGAATAATTCTAAAATCAGCGCAAAGAATCTCAGTTTGTTGACTGTGTTGTATTTTGTTGGTTTATATATTCTCAAGGCTTCAGAATATATAAGCTCGCACCATTCATTTCCATCTTCATCATCCATTAGCTCTCATTTAATTATTTAAAATAGATCACGAGGTAGGTTTATAACATGGTGGCTATAATTAAACTGCTTTTAATCTGAATATTAAAATTATAAATTTTTAGAAAATAAAAAAGCCCATCATCCGATGAGCCTTTTTGGAAAATATATCGTGAAGAACTAAGCTGCAAATTCTTGCAGTACAAATCGTTTTACACTTTCATCAAAGTCAGGTTTTGAAAGAGCAAGCTTGCCATTTTTCATAGTTTTATAACAATAACTCGCTGCTACTCCCATACCAACCAAAGTCAACAACTTCATTGCTCACCTCTTTACTGGGAAGATTTGAATACAAAGTTATCATTCAAATTTGTAGTTTTCCAACTCAGTTTCGATTGTTTTCTGTACTACATGTTAATGAATGTATGAATAATAAATGAAAACCTGCCGTATGCTGAGTTTGCTTAAAGTCTTTCAACTAGTGGTTAATTTGCGTATCTATCCAGTTAAGGAAATTTTCCTTATTGCTGAATTCTGGCATAGACCCTAAATTTATAGTTTCTTTAGCACCAAATTTTCCAGCGACAGTATTCGGTGCTTGAACTCTGAAATCCAAAGGATCACTTTCATGTAGAGTTCTAAAATATTCTACCGCTTTATCAAATTCACTTTTATCCTTAAAACCTGGTCGTTCCTTTAAAAAGTCATAAACTTGTTCTAGAGCTGGTAGATAATTATTTTTAGGCATTCTGTTTTCTCTAAAATGTTGAGTTTTATGATGAAGACCTATTTTGAATGAATAATGATAAGAATATTCCCTTATTTCTTAGAGTTTATGTAAATCATGATGATTTGAGAGTGAAATCCAAATTCTGGAGTAAGCTGATAAAAAATGAGCGTAAACATACACTCATTTTTACTACATTTTCTGATGCATGCTTAACTGACCTGCATTGCTTTAAAATAAGGTCTATTTTATTGAACAAAGTGCAAATGTCGGCTGCTCTATCAGTAAAGATCAGATGCACTTTAAATGCGCCAGTTTAAGGTTCAAGCCTAATTAACGCTATGAATATCAAGTTCATCATTGGTGGTCAATACAACAGAAGCCAAAATTGGAATGCCCAAAATGAAAGGTACAGCGAAAATCCATAGAACTACGGTTACATCCGATTTAAAGAAAAATTGAATGGCTAATGCAGTCAAAATAAGTACAAAAAATAGAATCGCAGCAAAACGGATGATAAATTTAGTCGACATGCGAAGATGCTCTTATGCGTGAAATCGTATTTTCAATATACACCTATTTTTATTATGGGTTTATTGATTTTCAGTCTGTTATTGCATATTTTAATTGATTTTCTATATGTGATAGCTGAATTATACGATGATCAGTTTTCTTCACCCTGAAGTCTCATCCTAAATTCTTTCTCTACTCGTAACTCTATTGTCATATATGTATAGAGATTGAATTTAGAGATCAATGCTTCTGCTGACTATGACATCAATCTACTTTATAGCTAATAAAATCTTTGTCCTGTCTCCCAATAAAAGAGCCCTAAAATTTTAGGGCTTTTTTATTGCTTAAATTAGAAGCGCCAATTCTGAGAACATTGTTTTGCGTTTAATCTAATTGGCTGTAAATAGCAGTAGATCATTGTTTTTAAATATATTGTATATATGCGACACTTCGCACTAACAACCACTAGCAGTCTACAAATATAATTCAACAGTCTACAAATCAGTCTACATTTTTTTCATAACTATATATGGGTATAATCCCCGACCTAAACCCAATCTGACATAAGGAAATCTAAAGTGGAAAACCTTTTAGCTTTATCAGAATTTTTTAAAGGAAATAACCTCAAAAGCGACAGCTATGGGAATTACAAATTCAATGCCAAGGTTACCTATAAAAGTAGAATTAAAAATGTTGTTGAGTTTACTGAAGTTAAGATAATCATGGCTGGCTATAATGGTGGGAAAATCAGCATAACAGAAACAAATGAACTATCTTCTGATGAATTTCACTTGGATTTTGTGGATCGTTTTCAAGAGTATTCTTATAACAATGCTTTAAGAGAGTTGGTTGTGGTGGGAGAATCCCCTAAGATGGCTGGTAAGTATACTGTTGATATTGCTGTCAGATAACTACTGCTTTTTTTTAAAGAGCCTTTATATCCCCACATTCACATTCGTCGCAATTGAGTGAGCTGTGCAGCTCTGGCTAAGAGTCTTTACCAAGTCAATTAGTACTGTAACCGTTCATCCGAAATATCATAATTTTGCGTCACTCTATGACGCATCTTTGAATTTAAAAGATTTATTTTATTTGTTTGATTTTTATCGAGTCTTTACAATCTTGATTATTGTTACAAAAATCAAGGAGTCGTAAAGTTATGAACAGTACTCATGGGGGTTTTCGAGCCGGGGCAGGTCGAAAAAAGTCTGAAGAGACTAAAGTTATTCGAGTGCCTGAATCTAAAATTCTTGATATTAAAGAATACCTAGAATCTCTTAAAAAAGAAAATGAAATTAGTGATATCCGTCAGTTTGATCCTGTCACAAAAATAGAAATACCCTTGGCAACCGAACGCGTTCAAGCTGGATTCCCCTCGCCCGCTCAAGATTATATTGATAAAAAAATCGATCTGAATGAGTACCTCATTAATAATGCGAATGCTACTTTTATTGTTCGTGCGGATTCTCTTTCTATGCTAAATGCAGGAATTGATATTAATGACGCCTTGGTTGTAGATCGCAGTATTCAGGCTAGGCATAGAGATATTGTGATTGCCAGTATCGATAATGAATTGACAGTGAAACGGCTAATTATTGATGCGAAAGGTTGCTGGTTGAAAGCTGAGAATGAGGGTTATCCAGATATTCATCCCCAAGAAGGTCAGCAATTTGAAATCTGGGGTGTAGTCACAAATGTAATCAAGAAATTCAGATGAGCTATAACAATGAAATATACGCGCTCATTGATGTAAATAATTGCTATGTAAGCTGTGAGCGCCTATTTAATCCTAAACTTAAAGATGTGCCGGTCATTGTTCTTTCAAATAACGACGGCTGTGCAGTTGCGCGTTCCCAAGAAGCAAAAGATCTTGGTATTAAGATGGGTGTTCCCCTATTCCAGATTAGGGATATTGTCGAAAAACATAATGTACAGGTACTTTCGAGTAACTATGCTTTGTATGCTGAAATGTCTCAACGTTTCCATTCGATTCTGGCTGATTACGTGGCGCCAGGTGAACAGGAAGTTTATTCGATTGATGAGTGCTTTTTAAAGCTTACTGCCTATTCTAAAAATTATGACCTGGTTGAATATGCACAAGACATGCGACAGCGGGTCTTGCAGTGGATTGGATTACCGGTTTGTGTTGGTATTGGTCGATCAAAGACCGAAGCAAAGCTTGCCAATCATATGGCCAAAAAGGCTAAACGCTTCAATGGGGTTTGTGATCTGGTTTCAATAGATCCTCAACATCGTGATTATTTTTCGAGTTTGATTGATGTTTCCGAAGTCTGGGGAGTTGGTCGTCAGCATAGTAAAAAACTAAAAGGCTTAGGTATTAATACTGTTCTTGATTTAGCCACTTCTAATCCACATCAAATGGGAAAACTGTTTTCAGTGGTCGTGCAGAGGACTGTCATGGAACTGCAAGGGATTTCATGTATCGAACTTGAGCAGGCTGCGCCAACCAAGAAGCAAATCATTTCATCACGCTCATTTGGCGCACGGGTAACCGATATTGAATCATTATCTGAGGCAATGAGTGATTACCTGCAGAACGCTGTTAAGCGGTTAAGAGAAGATGAATCTCTTTGTGGTTGTGTGATTGCTTTTGCCCAATCCAATCCTTTTGATAAGAACAGGCCTTTCTATAACAAGTCGATCAATATCGGATTTGCTGAGCCGACTGACTGTGCTGCTGTTATGAACCGGGCTGTAATGAAGCGAATGAAGGAGCTGTTTCAAGAAGGAATCGAGTTTAAGAAATGTGGTGTGATATTGACCGCAATCGAGCCAAAATCGACATACATATATGACCTTCTATCTGATAGTACTCAAATAGAGAAAAATGAGAAACTTCAATCTGCCCTTGAGCAGGTTAAGGTGAGATTTGGAGATAAGAAAATAGCAATTGGTCCATGCAAAATGCATGGTCGAGCATGGGCAATGGCCAGACAAAATCTGACTCAGAACTATTTTAGTTGGGAGGGGATCCTGAGGATTAATTAACAACTAATTACTTATTTTAATGATAAACAATGCCCTCAAATGAAGGCATTTATCTATTTTATTGGAATATTGCTTTCTGGTGAATCATTCAGTTTTATCTAATGGTTTTCACAATTGCAGCATGACGCGCTTTGCAGTCGTTATATTTAGCCACTACATCAATAGACCAGACTAAAGCAACCTTACCCTGCCCTGATTCTAACTTTTGCAAATCAGGACAAGGCTCAAGGAGGCTTGCTGGTATCACCAGTGATAAGTGAGTTGATTGCTGACACGCCATCATCATCAAAGCAATGGTTGAGATACACAGGACGATCAATGATCTTTTGCACTTCACGTGTAACTGTTTCGACTTGCACGCCCTGCTCTGATTTTACTGCTTCATAATCTGCACTCACCTGGTTAATTTGATTTTGTTTTTCAGTTAAGGCCTTGAGATGCTTTTGCTCTATTTGTTGAATTTTTGCTGTGCATTGTTCTGCAGCCTTGCGCAGTTTTCCGCTCAAGTGGTTGGTAGAGGCGATTTGCCCCAGCCATAAAAAGAAAAAGACCGCAATTGCGATCCAGTGTTTGTATTTCCAGAGTGGTATTAGCACTATTTGCTCCATTTTTTATAAGCATTACCAAGCTTCACGTCATAAGAATTCTTAGCATAAGCAGCCCCATTGTAGCCACGTGCAAAAGCTTTCCAATCTTTATTCTTTAGAGCATTTAGCAGGTTATTTGCATTGATGAATCGGCACATAGCATCCAGTTGTGAAGCTTCATCCCGATACATGGCATTAATGAAGTTCTGCAAAGTTGGATAACCCAAGGCTTTCCAGTGGAAGCCCATGACTTGACCAATACCCCATGAGGCAGACTCCAGTGCAGAATCACGATGATATTGAGCTGCTGCATTTAAGCGTCCATGTTGCGCAGAATATAAACCATATCCACCTGCAGATTTATTACATAGGTCTGGACGTTCTCGCGTAGCTAACGCTAAGTCTAAATCACGTTTATTAGCAATCAGTCGCTGGCGAAATACATGGCGCTCAAACAAAATGACTGGCGTCCCATCAGAATTAAAACCTGAGCCTTTACACTCAACTTCAATTACTGCTCGTAGGGCCGCAATCTCTATGCCTAGATTTTTTGCTTGAGCTCCTATCTGTGCAGTAGTTAATTTCTTATTCATTATCTTTATCCGTATTAAAAAATTTAGGACGTGCACCTTCTTTCCCCCAGATATAAAGCTGTCGAGTGAAGAGTACAAATACAATGCTTACTGTGGTGTAAAAAAGTGTTCCGGCGGGACTGGGTGAGTAGTCGTCTTTTACAAAGAGTGCCACTCCAAAAATAATTGAAAGCATCAAAAGAAAATCAATGTGCTTTGGCAGTTGAATTTTTGGATGAAATACCATGACTCCAAACGAAATCAGAAATAATACCAATGCCGTCTTACTTATGATTAGCAGCATCTTCATTCTCCTTTTTGACTAAACCAAGAAGTCTTGATCGAGCCAAACTTAATAATGCTTCAGCTGTACTCTTACCAGCAGCACCCAGAAGGAAACCAAATAGTTCTGGGTAATTACCGCTAGCAAGAAATAAACTTGCCGGTTTAGCAAAGACCACACATAAAATGAAGCCAGCAAAGAATCCTATCCAGCGATCCCGGGTTGGCTCCTTACTTAATAGAAAGCCAAAAGTTGCACCCAGCACACCTGTAAAAAGGATGTGTGAATGGTTCTTTATGCTTTCCAATACTTGACTAAGAAAGTCCATATACATCCCCTTTAGTCATACATACCCCTATTGTTTGGCAATAAAAAAGCACCCGGTTGGGTGCGATTGGTATTTTTTACTTAAACTTCAATTTCTGAATGCTGACCAGTGGGTGCTGGCCTTAAAATCACCTGATTAGCAACGAATACTCTGGCACCTAGATTGTAAGCTGTGCCAGATGTGCACAGTACTGGACCAGATCCACCATCAATCTGCACCCGGTATTCCGGATGATTGACCGATGTAATGACGCCAATGTATTCCGTATGGGTCGGATTAAGCAGCTTGCGCAGTACAAATAAAGGATTACTCACGGCTAATACGCTCCACAGTAATAGTTTCATTGACCTTTTCATGCGAGAAGCTGCCACTTACCTCATCAATTACGCCCCACCACTGACCATTAAAGGCAATCGATTTACCCGGTAGCATCTCGCCAATTTCCTGACTGACCGGAATATCAGAAAAGGTGTGCAACTCCTGAATATTAGCTTTGACCAGTTCATTTTTGCCGAAACTCGCACCCGATACCACATTGAATAGTGGACCAGTGACTGCTTCTAACGGTATATCACCTGAAGTACCGCGTTGCTGTACTTTCAGACTTTCACCACTACGACTATTCACCACTGTGATGGCATTGAAGTCAGCAATGTATCCATCGTTCTGCTTGATGTTTTGCTGCATCACCAAGCTTTCAGACAACAGAATGTCGTAATCATCCACGGTCATCGTATCCCAGTAGCCTTTCTGGTACCGGGGTAAAATAGCCAGTGTATTGCCTGCTTTCTGGCTATAGATAAAGCCACCAGCCGCATCAACGATCTGCTTGATTGCATCGATTGATGCAAGCTCGGCATAGCTCAGGCTTTCAACCGGTATGATCCAGCCCAACTCATCAATCAGTTTCCAGTCTAAGTCGGTACCGCTATTCGCCCGATCAATCTCAGCCTGAACCAGTTGAACAGAGGTACGTTCGTTATCCTGGATAAATGAGCGTGTCGGTCCGTATTTATCTGAATTCAACGCTGTAACGCTTCGCCCCGGGTAAGTGTATAAAACACTGGCAAATCGTCGGGTTTCCTCTGGATCTTCAAGCAAAATATGATGCTCAAATCCATTGATCGTAACTTTAAGGATAACAGGCTGACCATTGATTGGTTGCAGCTTATCTTTTTCCGTGTGAGCTACAGTGATGGAATAAGTCCAGCACCATTGAGACCGGCTAGTGCTGTAGGTACCATCCATGACTTTAATCTTCTCGCCGGTATCCAATCGCTCGGCTGTTAATACATTCACGATATACCACCAGTTTCGTTTCGGCAGTGCTGGAATACAGTCATCTGCACCAAAATTTAAAACGACATTGTGTGAATCAACGTCATGACATAGACAGATAAAATTTAGATCGCCAGTACCTTCGTATTTAGGTATTTCAGGCTTTGGCCATGGTTGAACCGGATGCTTTCTGTAGTGAATTGCTTTTGCTTTATCCCAAGGCAAATCCGACTTGGTAACAATCTCAAGCCCTTTATCCCACTCAAATGAAAAGCGATGTTCAAAGACTTGAGCCACTTCATGCGAGTAAGTCACAGTCTTGCGCAGACGAATCATTTCCTGCCAGACTGTTTCTCGGTTATGACGCAGCTTGACGGTTTCTTCATGCAGATAACGCTGATGAATAAAGCGTTTATCACCCTCTTCCCAAATCACATATGCATCTGAACTTAAACCGGTTGCTTGCTCATGTATCGATCTAACCGCGCGATTCAATGACCCTGCTTGCTCATACTGAATATTTTTCTGATTGGAAATCACCAAACCCTGGTCATAAAAAAGAGCCTCATTTGAGACTCTTAATATAGGCTTGGCCCAAGGCACCGTAACCTGACTTAAGTAGACAATCGCTTTTTTAAAGCGTGTCGATAAACCTAATTCAATCCCACGTATATGATTAATGTCATTGATGCCGGATACTGTTGCTTGAATTGATGTATCTATCACAGCAAATAAAGTGCCACGATTATCAATATCTTCCCAATTTGTGCCGCTGATTTCAGCCTGAATATTTGTATTGATCGTGGCAAGCAAATCACCATGATTAATTACTATTTCAGTATTTGAGCCTTGGATAAATACTTGAATGCGAGTGTCTATAACCGCTTTCAAAACACTTAATTGCGGCTCAATATCACCAAAATTTAGCACCAGGTTGTGGCTGTCGACTGGTGTAAGTGGCTGCTCAAAATCAAGTATGACGTTATGCGCGTCTGGTGGCGTGTAAGACATTGACCACCTCTAAATCAGTATGGTTTTAGAATGATGCTATCGAGTTTCTGACTTGAGCCCAAAGCAATATCGGTACTATTTAAAACAATATCTGTGCCTGAAGTTCCGATGGTAAAGTCAGCATAAGGCTCATCATTTCCATTGTATAAACGCGCCCAAATTGCCGTACCTGCTTTGGTTGCAAGCACGGTATCTGTCGGATAAAGCTCAATACCATCAGCTAGAACCTGCTTTATACATGGTTCCGGCAATGATAGTGTGCATAACTCATTTGCGGGATTTGCAGCTGTTTCAATGCTTGCTGGTTTGGCGTCACTGTAATACACAAAGTATGCTGAACCACTCCCAGCATCGAGAAAATTGGCATGTGCTTGCAGGGCCAAAATTCCGGCTTTTTTAGAGATCTGTACTGTCATTTCGGCTCCACGTTATCTTGAATGACTGCATTAAATTCACCTGCAGGATGGTGAGCCACAATAAAAAAAGAAGCTTTATTCAAGTGATCAAATAAATAGTTTCCTGAGTTATCAGTAATTGTTTCCATGACTAAGCGACCCGATAATTTTTCATACAATCGCAAACGACATGGAATCGGTACATTTTGTTCTTTAACGACACCTTTAATACTCAAACCTTTTAAAAAACTTAAATTCGCTTCATTGGCATAATACTGCACAGCAGTAACGTTGATAGATACATTCATAACGCGCCTACCTTTATTGCGATTTGTCCCGAAGTGTTATTTACACCAACGTCTTTTGCTATATAAATAAATCCATTTTTTTCAAAAAATTGCAGATCTAAATACGGTTTTTTGTTGTACAGGAAAGCTAGTAACGGCATCCGACCGCGAATAATTGCACCTAATTCTTTAATCAAGATATCGGTCTGTAATATCATTCCTGACTGCGCTGGAGTTGCAATATAGTTTCCTCCACCAGTATCAATTTGGGTTTGCAGTAAAAGCCCTGTCACACCTGCGGTATTGCTAATACCCTCTTTGGTGTATTTGCGCTGTAACTGCAAGCAATCATAAGTCGAAGTGTCGCTAGATGATGAGGTTAGTGGGGTGGTTTGTGATTTATATGTTAATGCGCCCGCAGAGTGATATGCTGTGGTTGCAGACAAGAAGTTATTTGCTTGATCAGTCTGCACAAATGATTCAAATGATCCAAACCCGTACACTAGAGCATCTTTTGAGGCTGCACTAAATGTCTCGGGTAAAATATAAAAATGATCACGCGTACCAATCAACAACCAAGATCTATTGCCTGCGGCTAGCGCATTGTCATCCCATGTTGCATTGGATGTTGATGCGCTTGTTGCGTAATACCACTTGGCCCAACCATTAAATGCATTGGCGCCTGAGCCTGAGCCGACCCAGTTTTTATTGGGTACCGCTGGATCAAATGGCGCCTGAGCCCCTAGCATGGTATCAATGCTGTCCATGTCCTCAACAATGCCAACCTTTGCATATTTGGCATAAGTTGCGGTATATACTGGGTCCAATTCGTCAACAACTCGCAGAAAAGGCCGGCTTGATAGCATCAGGTTTTTGGAGCGATATGCGGCCTTTCCACCCCCATTTGGGTTGCTGCTAGAAAATGGCTTTTCCCATCCTAGTGGAGGCAGTGAACAGTTAATCGTGCCTGTAGCAATGGTTGTGCTCGGCACTTCAGCCAGTTCAAAGGTGAGTGTGGTGGCATTTGGCACAGATAGAATACGATACTCTCCATTGTACTCTGCCTGATTTGCCCCAGCGATTTTGACTACCTGGTATGGCATCAGATTGTGAGCAGTTCCAAAAACAGCCGTTACAATTTTTCCGGATGCGGTCAGACTGGAGACCGTTCCCACTTGAATGCCATTGACCAGGGCTGCATCCAGTACATTGATCATTGATCCAAAAGCGTTCTGAAGCTGTGGCGCATTGTTATTAGTGTGTACAAAGAACTTAATATCGGTATTTGCGACCATGTCTTTATCCATAAAAAAGACCGCTCAAGGCGGCCGTACTAAATTGAAGGTTTAAGCAACTCGGTCAATATCACCGCGCAGCATGATCTGGAATGAATCTGATAAAAGACTTGGCTCAGATTGCTTGACCGTACGGATCACCCATACCGGGTAATTGGCCGCAATGGTGTTAAAGCGCATCACGTTACCATTGGCCCAACCTGCGCCCCAGCCTTCCTTTTTAACCGTAAAGTACGGTACACCGGTGACTGGATTGATCGGTGCGAAATCACTATTTACATTGCCTTGCCCAATCTGGCCAGAATATTCACCGATAATTCTGAAGTCAGTGGAGCTTGTAAAAACAACTGCCCAGCGTTCCTGAATCGCGCCTTTATTGGTGACCTGTATGGGATACAGTGCATCGTTATAGTTTGCTGTAATTGCAGCACCTGCCGGCTCATTGCTCCAGATGTTATTCCAGGCACCTTGAACAAACTTGCTGGTATACCGTGCCTGCATGTCATTAATAACTAAAGCAGATCCAACGATGGTATTCTCCGCTTCATAGTTATGCGTCAGCGGCTTGGTAAAAGTAATCTGGCCACTGATCTGCACATCACGGATCAAACCCATATCCTGATAACGGTATTTAGCCCTTAATGGCGCAACCAGTGCCCCCAGCGCAAAATCACCATTCAGAGTAAATTTTCCATAATCATAATCAACCGAGTACATATCAAAAGGAACTTTAACCCCGTTGCTGTCCTCAATTTCCAGCCATGAAATCCGCTGATCATTCAAATTATAGGTTGTACCCGCAACATGATCCGGCATTTCAAAGAGCTTGGTCGCACTTACAATCCCGATCATGCCGACACGGAAGATTGGCACACGCCCATCTAGTGGCAAGCGTGTAGCAGACAAGCCAAGAATTGATGAATCCAGCGGAATATAGGTATAAGCAATTGCGTTATAGCGTACCGATGAGGCATCCACCCAGACCGGAACATTAATAAATCTGCCACCCACATCATCGTATTCAAGGGCAATGTCATACCATGGCTGGGATTCAATCTCCCCCCGGTTATCTTCTGTCAATAAAGTCTTTTTATAGAAATAAATATCTACAAAGCCATTGATGTAATTAATAGAACCATGGGCTTCAGGCGTTTCAATGACTCCATCTTCATCAGCACGAATGGTCAATTGGCCATATTCAAGTGATGACACCACTACGGTCAATGATCCGTTGCGAATCGGGATCACTGGTGTTCTGAAGCTGACCTGGTTAATTGGTGGCAGGTCTGTGGTTGTGGTTAGTGATTCAAGTGAAATAGTGTTGTCAACATTTGGACTCCATGAGTCAATATTCACAATACCTGTACCCAGCTGAATAGTGCCAGCGACAGTGCCAGTACCATTACTTGGATTGATATTGCGATATAGGGTACCGTTTTGCTCAACAAAAGTATCTGAACCGATCTTGAAACGAGCCGAGTTGGCAATAATCTGCTCATCAAAGCCCGTGGTTAAATCAAGACGCAACTTGTCAGCTGTAATTGTTTTTAAACCCGTATTCACTCCGGATGTATCACGATATTTAATGTTGATCAAGGTGCTGTCATAAGCACCCAACTCTACAGTTTTGCGTTCGTATCCTGAGGTTTTGGGCAGGTTAAAAAAGAAGGACATTAAGCAGCTCCATACAGGGTGTAAGATACCGGCTCATACTGCGGAATCAGTTTGGTCTGTTTTACTTTAGGTGTCATTTCAACCGCGCCAGTGGCATAAACAACCGTTCCTACAATTTCCCCAGCCTCATTGATAATATTTCCAGTACTAGCATTCACTGGCACATCGCGGAATATCACATTTAACGCAGATGCAGAGTTGTCTTCTGAGCGCAGGTACATCGAAAACTCAATACTATTGGGCTGTATTGCCGTTCCTGTACCAATCGTGAACGTCAGCTTTTGATCCACATCAGGTAAAGCAGTTTTTTGCTGTGTCAGTGGTGTGCCATAGCTGTAGTTGATGCTGAATACAGTACTTTTCTGAGGCAACTTATTAGGAATGATAAAACCCTTTCCGGATGCATAGTTGATTTCACCTGTGGCATCACCTGTGAACTTGCCTTGTGCATTGGAAGTGGCTGTTTTTTCCACGCCTTCGAGCAACCAGGTCACCACTACACTGCTCGCAGCTAAACCTTCACGCTCAAGATCAAATTCAAACTTGGCAGGCATCACAGCAAGATTGGCTCGTGAGAAGGTGGAAATCGGTGTACCCCATTGCAACAGAATCACTGAATCCACATCAGGCAGCGCACCGGTAGTCAATAACCAGGTACCGGTCTCATAATTTACGATCCCCGAACCGAAGGATGCATTTGAGCCTTTTAACTGACCCGAACCATCATCATGCAATTCATAGAATCGACCTTGCGACATATAGGAGATTGATAAACTACCTGCTGACGGTTTTGGCACCAGAACACCGGTGAAGTTCATTGACTGTGATGCAATAGTCACTGGAATGGCAAAGGACTGGCCACGCTGTTTTGGTGTTGCTGCAGGTGTGAATGTAATGGTCAGATTATGAGTTCCAGCTGACGCACTTGCGGTCCACTGGATCAGGCCACGCTGATAATCAATCGTTCCAACTTGTGTGCCCTGTGCATTTTTCAGCAGCCCCCCCTGATCGGAAATCGATTGGCCAGCCAAAGTGAATGACATGCTGGATGGCATGACACTGGAACCAATAAACAGGTTCTGACTTACACCAACTACGGTTGAAGTAAAACTTGCTGTAATGGTGCCATCACGACCTGGTACCAAAACTGTACTTTCTGCAGCTGCATCAATATCCAGAATTGGAGTTTCAGTCTGAGCTGATGGGATAATCTGGGTGAACATGCTTTGTGCCTGAACCGTGTACTCACCCACATTGGCATCTTCTTTTAGTTGAGTGCTGGAGTAATACAGACCGGTATCTGCAAGCATACTCTCGCGGATGATCGTGGTTGATTGCGCTCCATTGAACCATTGACGCGCCGAAAGACCAACATAATCAGCATCTAGCGGATCATTTAGCGTGTACGTGGCAATCTTGTACTGTACCGGCTTGTCTTCAATGATCATGATTGCAATTCGGGTTTCAACCTTGGTGATCCGCACAAACTGCTCATGCTCGGTCACTTTGCCTTCATTTGAGACCAGAATAATGGTATCACCCACTGCGCTTTCCGCTTCTTCCGGGAACATGACACACTGTAGCGCACGCATCCCCTTGCCTTGGGTATCCAGTGGTGTGCCGGCAATCTGGCCACCTCTGCCCAAATAATTTTCTACACGGCCTTGTGCAGCACTGCGCTGATCAGTCCAGCTGCCAGTACCGAAAATTAGTGCTGAAACATTTGGATCTTTAGGTAACTCAGATACAAATACAGTTGCCCCCATCAGCAGATCCGTGTCTTCGGTCACGACCGCCGGGAAGATCTTGCGCATGGACACATCGCCCATGGTTCGATCCAGCTCTGAGATATCATTAAACAGGTTGTTACTCAAACCATCCTGTACAACCTGCCCATTGTATTTCCCCCCGCCATCTGGCGTATCAGATAAGCGTTCTGACTCATAAATCACGAGGTCTTTAGTTTCAATCGCCATCGTTCAACTCCGTAAAGCGTAAGGTCACATTAAAATAATCATCCAGTGATACCGCTGGAATCCCTTTTACCGGTGCGGCCTCTAAGGCCCCATCCTGGTGGTTAAATTTGACGGTGAATTGTCGGTTGTCATGCGGTTGCTCAAACTGCAGTCTGAAATTCTCACCTTGCAGCTTGGACCATTCCAAAACAGTCCGTAGTTCACGCAGCTTGATCCAGCCCATTTGTGAATCTGCCGGTTGTAAGGTAATCGGTCGGCCAGACTTCTTTTTGCCCTCCTGAATGATCAAAGTGCCATCCATGGTGTAGGCCTGATTCTGTTCAATGGCCTTCCATGAGAATTCATCAGGCCATAAAAAACCGTCCTCCAATGGGACGGTTTCGGATGTTGCTAAGCGAATGAGTTTCATGTTGATTTCGCCTGTACTTTAAGTTGATTGACCAGTTGATTCATCAATGATTCCTGCTCGGCCGTACCGGAAAAGTCCAGTGTTTTTCCATCAAACTGAATCTGATAATTCACTGTTTTACCACCGCCCTGAAGATTGCTGGTTGATGGTGATGATGGGGTGGACGGTGCATAATCGTTAAGATTTACAGGCCCAGACGAAATCGACTTACCCTTAGATGATCCGTACTTCATTCTCTGGAGCTGCTCATCAATATACGTTGCATTGGTTAAGCCGTATTTATTAATAAACTCATCGCGATTACCGCCATTGCCCTTGCTTAGATACTCGGAAAGCCAGCGCTTGGCTATTTCCTCAGCTTGATCAAATGTGTACTCTCCGGACGACAAAACCTTATCCCTGATTTCATTTTCCGTGTAGTACCCGCGATTGACTGTTTTCTTGGCTCCAGCGCTCACCTTGTCGGCTTCTCTTGCTGCATTTAATGCCTCAGCCCAAGCCTCGCTGGAAGATTTAGCCTCCTCCCGAGCGATTTCTCCGGCGTTACGGAAACCATCACCAATCCCATGCGCTGAATCACGGACGCGGTGATTGGATTCAGTCCAGTCATTCATAGATTTGACGGCAGCGATACCGGTGTCATCAATCTGAATCTCAAGATTACGCCCGGCATTCATTGCATTTACCGCTGCAATTCTTCCTGCGTCACCGGATGCAGCCGCAGACTGAGCAGCTTTTTCGTAAGCTTTCTGGATACCTTCAGCTGTAGCCTTGCCGCTATCCCGGATTGTGATGTAATCCATCAAAGCTTGTTGAGCAGACAGCTTTAATTGCTCCTTGGTTTTGATCCCGAGACGCTCAAAGGCCTTCCCTGTTTCATCCAATTCATCTGGTAATTCAGCATTAGCCTTACGGATAGCCATAATGCCCATTTCAACCTGCTTGGTTGAGAATACTCCTTGGGCCTCAAACTCACGCATCTTGGCATTCGCCGCATCAATCTCCGCCTGGCTTTTGGCCTTACTAAGCCACTCCTCCCATGCTTGGTAAAGCACATCACCAGCCTGTTTACCTGTATACCCTGCCTCCCCCAACTTAGTCTTAAGTCCATCCAGTTCATTTCCAGAACTAGAAAAAGACTTAGAAACCTTATTTAGCGAGACATCCAGATCAACACCAAATAGCTTGGCAGCGGCAGATGCTCTTGAATATGCTGTTTCAGCCACTTGGCCGGACCCGGTATTAGCCTTATTTAATTCAGCTATACGCAGATCACGGTTTTTGGCCAACTCTGCTTCTTTAGCATTAATGGCATCAATTGAGGTTTGGGCAGAAGCTAAAGCATTTAGATCACCAGTTTTCTTGGCTTGCTCAATCTGTTGTTCCAGAAGTGCACGTTCAACTGCAGCCTGTTTCTGATAAGCCAGATATTCCTCGTCAGCCTTTTTAACATTCTCCTTGGCCAGCCTTAGAGCTTCTTCCTTTTTAGCAGCACTTTCAGCAGCCTGTTCTGCACTCTGGCTCGCCTGAACACTAACCTTGCCAGCCTCATCGATGGTAACGATATAGCCTTTGGTTAATAGATCAGCCTGCATCACGCCGTCCATGACACCGCCATTGGCCTTGATAGCAGCCTCGGCATAAGCCTGAACAGCATTTAGCTTTTCAGACTCTGTGGCTTTTTTCCCATTAACTTCTGATTGCTGATCAGAAAGTAATTGCTCCAACTCCTGCTTGGATAGAGCTAATCTTTCCGCAGTTTTTTGTCCTTGAGTTTGAGCTGCCTCATTTAAGCGCTGAACCCCTTTGGATTGAAAATTTTGAGCCTCACGATCAGCCTCGGCGTAATACTCTTTGGCTTTATCCTTCATCAAGTCTGCATTTGCTGCGAATTGCTTACTAACATCACCCCAAGTGAGTGCAGCCATAACACTATTCGCAGCAGAGGCTAGCGTGAAAAAATTACCCGTTGCTACTTTAAGGATAATACCGATTGCTGTAAGACCATCCCCTATAAAGCCAAATGTAATTCCTAAGCCCTGGAGAATTCGCTCTAAGAAACTGACTTGCTCGCCTGCAGATGAAACACCTCCTGTGAACGATGAAAAAACAGACAATGTGCTGGTTATTGATGTATTGAGAATATCAAGAATATCCACACCAAATTCATATACTTGGGATACTAAATCTTTAACAGCATCATAAGCAGCAGATATGGCATTTTTAAAGGCTTCGATAGTGCTTGCGTCAATACCACCTTGTAAATCACCAATCAGTGAAGCCAGCCCCAAACCCACATCATCCAAAAATACTTTTATAATCCCTAGATTATCAGCTACCACAACTAAGGCATCAGCAACGGTGGCACTTGAGCCATTCGCTTGATCCATTTCACCAATAACGATTTGCCATGACGTTGCAATTCGCTGTAAAGCATTACTGATTGTTGTAGGAAATTGATTATAAGTTTCCTGAATCTGTGTAGCTTGGCTCTGAACAGCCTTAATAACTCTTTCAGATGTAAGCTCCCCATTTTCAGCCATCTTACGGAGTTCGCCAGTGGTTGAATTTAGCCCTTTTGCTAACGCTTCGGCCAACCCATAGCCATTCTCCATAATGGAGTTAAATTCTTCACCGCGAAGAACACCGCCCTGCATGGCTTGGATGAATTGCTGTACAGCCGCTTCACTGGCCTGAGCTGAACCACCACCGATCTGAATCGCTTGCGTCACTGTTTTAGTCAGGTCTAGCGCTTGTTGTTGCGTCATCCCCATTTCTTTGCCGACTGTATTCAGTCGGGTAAATAAATCACCTGTTGCCTGTAAACTAGAATTTGTGGCAAGTGCTACCTGATGAACACCTGCCATTGCTTGTTGGAAATTACCACCTTCTTTAGTGGCGATTTGAATGCGTACCGATAGGTTGGTATATGAGTCGGCAGCCTCAGCCAGCTCACGAAGACCCAAGCCAATACCGATACCACCCATTACCCCAATAAGAGCGGTGTATCCAGTTTTTAGAGCCCCAATACCTTTTTGCGCCGTTTGAGCTGCTGTATCTGTTTCTCTTAAGCTGTTGTTGGCTTTACTTACTTCTGCCTGAAATCCACTAAAAGCCTGATCTGCTTGCTGAACTTCTTTTTCAAGTTGATCAACCTGGACTTGTGCTTTTTCAATATCTGCAGGTGAAGCTTTGGTTTTTGAAAATGATTCAAGATTTTGCTTAGCCTGAGCCAGATCACTCTTAAGCTGACCTAAGGCTTTTTCGGCCTTATTACCAAAATCTGTAAAGTTCCCCGCTGTGGATTTTGCGTTATCACCAGCATCTTTGATAATGCCTGTAGCAGCATTTAGAGATTGAGAGAGCTTGTCCGCTAATTCACTGGTACCTTTTGGGATAATATTTCCCATCTCTTTAGAAGCATCAGTAGTCGCCTGTTTTAACCGTTCTGATTCTTGTTTTATTGCATTAAATACTGACTTAGCTGCATCTTCTGATTGCTTGATGTTGCCAACGAAACCTTTAGTGTCGGCATCCATGATTAATTTGAATGTTAAATTTTTACCAGACATGCTGACCTCTAAAATTCAGGCAATAAAAAACCCGCCGAAGCGGGTATAAATTAGAAATTAAAAAGCACCTTATGATGCCTTCTTAATCACGATGATCTGTAGATTAGCAGACCTGATTCCAAGCTTTCTGGAATTCTTCTGGATTCATATTCTCACCTTCAACGGCAACTATTGTTGGGCTTGCAATAAAGCGCTTAAAGCCTGTGTATCCACCAAAACTATTTTTACTATTAACTTCACCACAGTTACCATTATGGTTTCTTATTTCAGCGCTATTAGAGTCTTTTAGAAAGTTCTTTAATGCAATACGTGAATCTGTTTGTACTTGAATTCTTTTTGACTGCTCAGATTGGCTGCTGGCTACAGTTTTTACTGAGGCTTGGACTGGCTCGGCTTGAGAATCGGAATCATCACTTGCTAAAAAAGGCAAAGCAATAAAAAGCAGTAATGCGAACACCCCCAATAAAATATAAGAACGTTTCATATTCATATCCATAAATTATTATTTCCACATCATAACTTTAGGGTGAATCCTGATCAATCAGAAACCATTTCTTTCTTAAATGACTCAAAGCCTTTCTTGTCTGATTGAGCGACACGTGCGGCAACGGCGTTATTAAAGATTCCCTGCTTATATAGCTTGTTTGCTGCTTTAACATAGCTCTGGAATGCGCCATAGGTCATTTCCATGATTTCACTATGCTGATGGCCCATGGATACCAGAAACTGGAATGAATCAAACCAGGTGGAGTCATCTTTCTTTTTAACGCCGCGTTTCGGTCTTTCATATCTGAAGTAAGCCTGATTGACCAGAAGTACTGCTTTAAGTAGCTCTTTAAATCCTTGCTCATCAACAGCAAGTTCGACCAATGATTCATTGTCCAGATCGGTGACGCATGCCATGGTTGAAATGACTTGCACGCCATGAGATTTAAATAACTGTGTCAAAATCTCATCTGAATGATTTTGGTCTTTGATGAAGTTCTTAAGTGCTTCAGCATGCATTGCCCAGGTGTCAAAGTCTTTCATCTGGATCTGGCGAACTTCAATGTCATTGATTTTGATGCTTCGATTCATTGCTAGGAAAAAATCATTCATGATGGGATCTCATTACTTTTGATAATTTGAACACTTGTATTGGGTGCCACTATAAATAAAAAACTTTGTCTCACCATCACAATTCATTTTCTTAAAAGCGAAAAAAGTAAACACAGACAAACTCATTACGCCAATTAAGCATACGAGAAATACGGATACCGATTTATTCATGATGGGGTCTCGAAAAAGCCACCCGAAGGTGGCATAGGCTCTTGGTCACCTTTTGAATGCGACCAAGATGATTATTGGATTTAAAATCTAGAATTCGCCGTTTGGGTTGCGGAAATGAAAAATCCAGCATTTCAAATGCCACCCTCTAATTTTAATTCTGGTTGAGCCTCTTTAATCAGATCATCCAGTTCTTTTAGTAGTGCTGGCTTAGTTTGTTTTCCATTTACTGACAAGAATCGACCAGCCTCAGAAAGTGATTGGGTAATCAGCTCAAGTTGTGCTGAAAGCTTGCCAATGCGTACCTGTAACCCATCTTTGAGTTGACGGGCTAATTCCTCTTGCTCGATGTAGTATTTGCGGATCTCGTGACCTTTTTTATTGCGCTCCATCATTCCGAGGTGCTTGGTCATATCTACTGAGATAATGTATTCAATCAGAGTGGCGTTATTGGCTTCCATTTTTTGGTGGAGGCGAACGTAATCAAAGCCATCTTCAAATCCGCACTGGGAGATTCTGCGCTTAATCCATGTTGAAAAGTCCTGCTTACTCTCCAGCATCTTATGTAGGTCACGAGCGTTCACGCCGAGCTGAACTTTTCCATTTAATTCAACTTCAATAAATGGAGTTTGATTTTCAATTTTTACGATTGCATTCATTGATATGCTCCGACTACTCATTAAAAAAGAAACACTGGCAAGAAGATGCAATGAATAGCCGAAACGACCATCTTCTTTTCGGGGATCAGCCTAGCCAGTGGTTTGCCTGAAAACAGGCATAAAAAAACCGCCCAATAAGGACGGTTTAATTAAGTGGTGGGAAAAATCCCTTTCGTTTTCATTAATCGCTTAATGCAAATGAAAAGAATCTAAAAAACAGGCACAAAAAAAGACGCATAGCGCCTGTGGAGTTCTTTGTGCCTGTGTGGGTTACGGTGCTGTCGCTGCTGGAATCGTCACAATATGACCATACAAACCAAGTGTTGGGTCTATTTCCTTGCCTACATCCGATAAGGCCTGACCAGAGATTTCATATTGCCCTAATTCTTCATGGATCAATGGGAAAGTGGTCTCAGGTGACTTTTTAGTTCGCCATAAGCGCACAGCCATATGCTTACCATTGGCTGTATTCACCCCTTTAAAGAACAATTCATATTCTTCATTGAAGTTATTTGCCAAAGTGGTATGTGTTACAGCACCTGTTGTATAGGTGGCTAGGATCGGCATCGTGAGGTCTGCTACATTATGGAAAATCACAGTGCCAAACTTAGCATCCACGGTGTACTGATCATCAGTAAGTGTTTTTGGTGTGCCGCTGGTTGAGTCCTTAAAGGTCACTTCTGATAAGTTATAGCCCTTTAATTGGATTTCCTGACCAGCAACCACAGTACCCAATGATTCATCAGCAATCGCTTTGCTTACAACTTCAGAGTTGGTACCAGATACGATGTACTCCAGATTGTCTTTGTCTACTTCTTCAAGTGTTCCAGAGAAATTCACAGAAGTTGTATTTACCATCGTAAAGTCAGTTGTGCGATTGCCTGATGTTGACTCTTGATGCTCAATAACATCTGCACCAATCTCAAGTTCAAAATCAGGCACGTTGCCCAGATGGCGCATAGCGCCAGCAATACCATTGGTTAGCTTGGATAAATAGAATTTACCCTGCAACGAGATATATTCTTTAGCCATTACTTTTCATCCCCTGTGGTTTTCTTGGCTGGAGCAGCAGCTTTAGGTTCAGGTACTTCCTGAATCACGCCATCTGCCACTAATTTTTTAATCTGAGCATCATCCAATCCGCCGACGGTATCGCCTTTTTGAAAGCGGCCGACAGGCTGAGTTGCCTTGTATTGTTTTGCCATGACTGGCTCCTAAATGAATTTTTGTGATTCAAAAATAATAGTGATGTATGCAAAGCCTGGACTGTAACCATCCCGAACTGAGATAAATTCCAGCGCCGTACGTGATGCTTGAGGCTGCCAACCGGAAAGCAGTTGAATCACCTTCTCAGTCAAAAACCCCGCTTCATCACTTACAGCACGTCCATCGGTCATTTGAGATTGAGCATTGCGACATGCCACCGTAACCGCCCATTGCTGACCGATCTGGTTGATACTTCCACGACCTGCACTGGCTTTCTTGTCTATGCGGACAAAATTGACGTGTGCCGACGGCGTGACTTGCGACATCTCGGTTACGCTGACTGAGTTTAACGGCGTATAGATCTTTAGAAATTCTGGAATTTCTTTCAGCTTTTCTGCAATCTCATCACGCACCGCGAAGAATGTCATCTATAAAACTCCCGACAATGTCTAAAACCATGGCTTCATCTTCAGCATTCAAACCTAGTTGTGTCCGAGGTGGTAGAATCGACTGCTTAACCTTCCGATATTGACCACCCACTGCAAAAGTGATGTATTGGCCATTCTTGGGTAGGATTGTTGCGCCGTAATGCAGATGTGGTGCGTACGCAACATCTGTACCCACCTCCACACCGCTTGAAAGTACATTGTGTGTGTAGGAATTCATTAGGCGGCCAGTATCACGTAGCGTCTCGCCACCTTGCAGCTTGGCTCTCCATGAAATCTTCCACGGGTTACCATCCACACCAGTGCCGGTTAAAAACCGATGCTGAATACTATTCACAAGCCCAGCACCAATCTCATCAAACAACTGGCTCTTGAGTGAATCAAAGTCACCTAATTGCTCAAGCACTGCTTCAATAGGTGAACTGTCAGCCTGAATGGTTATTGCAAAAGCCATAAACACCTCACTTCATGCTGGGCATCATGTCTAAAGTGGCATCACCAAATACACCATCGGTATATGAAGTACCGACCGGTGCTGTCGAAGGTCGCCCTTTAGGTTGGTCATCCACGATCTGGTTTGTTTCAGGTAACTGAATCTGCAAATGTGCTTTGTTATCAGCCACACGCTTTAGGAATGCAATTGCATCTTCATAGCGCTGTCGAACTTCTTCTGTCGGCTGCTGGAAGTAAAGGCGATAGCGTGCAATATCACACGCCATGCGCTTTAAATTACTCGGCACATTGGGAAGCGGCAAAGGATAACGGCCGCCGATGTGGCCGTTAATTTCCTCTGTCGCATCCTGAATTGCATCAGTTACTGAGGACTGAGAAGGAAGCATCGTTTTTAGATTTTCAATCTCATCACCAAATCGTGCGACCAAATCTGATTCAGTCGCATACATAGATCACCTACTTGGTTTCGTCAGCAGACTTTGGGTCTGCTTTAGGTTTTGCAGCAGGTTTCGCCTTTTCAAGTTCAGCCACTTTTGCCTTTAGCTCAGCAACTTCTTGATCAGCCTTGGCCTTGTCCGCAGCTGCTGTCTGATTGGCTTCGGTTAAGGTTTTATTTGCTGCTGTCAGCTCAGTATTAGCCTTTTCAAGTTCAGCTAAACGTGCGGCGGTACCATCTGCCTTAGGTTCTTCCGGCTCTTGATATTCTTCAATAGCCCCAGATGCTAAAAGGGCCTGAAGTTGTTTAGCTTCAAGCCCTTTGATTTCATCACCTGGCATAAAATGCCCGATGGATTGTTTTGCTGTGTACTTCGGCATTTAAGCCTCCTTATAGAGTGATAAAGCCAGTACCACCAACCACACCGTTTTTATTAGACGGCACAACTAGTGGAGCAGATTCAGTCATCAGCATGATGCCGCTTGGATCCTCGCAGTACCATTGACGGTCAAAGTACTGTTGAGCAACGCCGTTGGCCAACATGTTTTTAATCTTACAGTGAGCTACCGAACCGTTGGTATCAGAGATCAAAGAGAAGTAATCCTTAGGAATAAAGCGCTTCACTTGACCTTTGTTACGGTAAGTTGCGTCATATACCCAGAATTCGACCCCATCAAAAGTACCTTTGAAGGTCGCCGATTCCTTAACACCAAAACTTGGATTCACTGGAACAGAAATACCGGCATACGGCGTGATGAATTCTTTTTTGAACTCTTCATTGTTCCAGAGGGCTGCCCAAACCAAACCAGACATAACAGACAGCTTAGCTTCGCCACCATCAGCTGCCAATTGACGTTCAAGCATGGTGCGGATATCCGTTACCGGCTTGGCACCCGCTTCATTCCACTTGGTTAACGGTGTAAATGTCAAAGATGCATCACGACGGTAATCCACCAGGTTGTATTCATAATCATCTGAGTGAAGCGCGTATTTACCATTTTTCAGTAAATCAATTGCCATCATCATGACAGAGTTATCAATTGCATCATGGTTGCGCTTCATTACCGAGATTTGAGCAATGATCATTTGCTCTTGCTCAGATAGTCGCTGGTTACCAGTTGAGATGATACCTGCGGTACGTAAACGTTCCAGCAAGGCAATTTCAAAAGTTTCAGCCGGAGTGACTTGGTTTTTTGGCTTGTAGTAAGCCGGTTTAACATGGCGTACTTCACCAGATTGAGTAGTATCAAATGGCTTACCAGGCTGTTGCGGAGATACCAGTGGTGCCAGATCATGTTCGGCAGACACTTCAGCCAAAGGCACATCATCACGGGTGAATAACGGGCGATTTGGGAAAAGCTTGTCTAAAAGCCAGGTATCCATTGGACGGTAATTTGAGTGGATCAGTGCAAGCTCGCCCACATCAAGAAGTTCAAGTGGAGCACCTTCAATATTAAAAGACTGTGGCATGTTGTTTTACACCTTAGAAAGTTCGATTTTGTTTTTAGTTGCCTGTGCACGTGCTGCGTCATATTGAGCAGTTGTAAGCAAGGTTCCATTTACCGATACAGCTTCGACATTAAATACGCCGCCGTAATACACCGGGATTTCGATCCCGTCAGCGGCCTTGATTGTGGCTTCTGCAGCCGATACATCCTGACCACAAATCACATCCCATGTTTTTTCATCTACAGCATGAGCCAGTACATTGGTATCTGACAGCGTTAATAGATCACCGTATTTAAATGCTGTGGCGGTTGGCACCTTGGCATTGGCACGACGTAATTTTTCATTGTCCAGGATCAGTCGTTTTGAGGTGACTGAAATAGGCGGTACATAGTGAATAGCCATGAATTATTTCCCCTTTTGTTCTGCAAATGCTTGTGCACCAGAAGTGAATTTGTGAGTGTCGGTATTATTCGACTGGCCACCTTGTCCCGGATTAGCTTGATGGCTAAACAGGTGAGCAAATGCCGGATTTACACCTGGTGTTTGTTGTTGCTGTTGTCCAGCTGGTGGCTGCTGAGTAGTACCTGCTGAGAATTGACGAAGCTGCTTAGCAGTAAAGCTAAAAACTGAATCATCCATATTGGTATAAGCCGTTTTATCTTCAGCACTGAATTGCGTTTTCAGCTCAGTTTCTAAAGCTGTAATTTCATCAGCACGCTTTTGCGCTTTGAATTGCTTAAGTTCAGTCAGGGCATCATCACGTTCACGCTCTGCCTGCTCTTTGGCCTGTTGTGCTTTTTCTAATTCGGTCACGTTGGTGTCCTCTTTGGTTGGGTTTGGGTTTGCTTTGCCCGAGAAGGCTTTGATTGATGTGTTGCGATCAGCACCGGTCGAGCAGATTGTAAATTCACGAATACGGTTTTGACGGAAGATTGTGATCGGGCCTTCAAAGGATTGACCATTCACAGTGACTGTCTTGCCTTGAGACACTTCTTCAATCGATCCCGGATCAATCATCATCGACATCTGGAACGGGAAACCGTCATCAGAGTCCTGGACAATTTCCTGTGCTTTGGCGTTTGTAAGGAAATCACCTGATACATCAATCTTTCCGTTTGTATCCACGGTTTGAACGACACCAATTCGACTTGAGCCGAAGTGTTCTTCAAGTAAGGCTGTCGGCTTATCAATCTCAATTCCATCAAGATCAAAGACCACACCGGAGCGCCCCCAATACCAGTGACCATCTACACGACCACCAGCATAAGCAGTGCCTTTAAATTTCCGTTTCTGCCCTTCCTCGGCTTTGGGTACCTCAATCGCAGAGGCATTAAATAAATACTTCAGCCGCTCTTCATTTGGATCTGGCATTTTTCATGCTCCATAAAAAACCGCCCAGAAGGCGGTCATATTCATTTTAAAAACTAATTCAACAAAGGCTTGAGTGTATAAACCATCTGCCCTTCAACCGCTTCAATCGAAATAACCTCAAACGACAGTCCAATTGGAAATAAAACACCATTACCGGCATTCAACATATCCAGATCGATACCCAACCCTTGAGCATTCTCAATCTTAATCACGATATCTGAAGCTGTATCAGCCATCAGCAACGGCGCATTCAATTGAACTGTTTGCCCTACCTGATAAGCCGCTACTTGATTAAGAGTTGCAGCACCTACTACGGTTGAAGCCGTATTACTTGCTACAGCTTGAATCGCTTTCATGTCAGTAGCAAGCCAGCGCTTAAGCACATCATCAGCCAGTGAGCTTGTAGCTGAGTTTAAATAGCCAGTCAGTGCAGCATCATTCCCCTGCACATAATCCAGGAAGGTGCGGATTGCACTTGGCCGAATACTTGGATCAAGTGGAATCACCGTATTAGCCACCGTGTCGAACAGATCCCGAGTCTTATCATCCATCGGAGCAAACAGGCTGGTGAGTTTTTTACTTGCCGTCCATTCTGCCCTGATGACCTCTTTCTGCTCCAGAAGATATTCCTTATCCAGACTTGAAGTACTGATCTTTTTATCCACCAGTGATTCAAGTTCACCAAACTGCAATGGATGAGAACTCCAGTCCAACGCCTCGGCCACTTCTGGCAACTGATCATCTGGCGTAATGCCGTATTTCAATGCCTGCTTCTCGGTTAAGGCAATCACGGTACAGCGACAACGGAAGCCCAATGGTGGATAATGTGTCAGCCAGAATGGATCATCAATCGGACGGACAGTCCGATTTAAAGCCAAGTGGCTAGGACGTACCCGACTATCATTGATCGCCGAATACATCAGATATGGTCGTTTAGCCTTATTCCGTTGCTGTTGTTGCCACCGGCCATGACCATAAGCACTTTGGATGTTGGTACGAAATACATTGTCCAGGTAATGCTTTGGCAGAATGATTTCAGATTCTTCAATTAGCTTCTGAAAATCTTTAAAGGTACCGCCGTCGGCAATGGATTTATTCACCGCCTTGATGACAGTCTCAATTTGCTCAAGACTCGATAGAAAACTAACCGTAGTTACCATCTGCCGGGTCTTGAGGTCCATTGAATAAAACTCATCAGGTAAAACAATCTTTTTGCTGTGAGCGTACCGAAGTGCCTCAAGAAACGTGACTGGTTGCATAACTTACTTCCCATTTTGCGCCGTCACATACCCCAATACATCCGCAGCATACAAAGCCTGATCCAGATTGGCTGTGAACTGTGTCTGAGTTGCACCAGGTATTAATTGCATCAGGTTATAAGCCAGACTTTCAGGACTATCAGACTTGAATACTAATTCCTTGACCTGATCCGGTTTCAGTAGCTGCAATTCATCCTGGCCATCAGTCAGTTCTTCAACTTCCTGTTGTTCAGGTGAAAGCTTGTTTGCTGATGCCTTAAAGTTGAATGCCTGACGCGGTAATGCAGAGAATTGATTGAAACCAATCTGGTTCTGTTCAATCACATCCCCATCCTCTAAACCGTATTCACGCTTAAAATATTGTGGCGTTAAGACTGCACCAGCATTCTTTAACTTCACATCACGATCTGCTTTAGGCTCTTCGAGTGATTTTTCTTCACCAATGATTACCCGATGACGTTCCCAGCCATTTAGATCGCATAAAGCATTAATAATGGCTTGGATCGTTGGCATGATCATTCGTACATCGGCTTTGTACTTTGAGTTCTGTACTTCTAAATGCACATCACCTAAAGCTCGCGAACCTGCGCCGTCGGTACCACTTGTCAAAGTCTGGCCAAGGATAACTTTTTGAATACGGCGTTCAAGGTTCTTATCAAAGACTTCAAATGTCTGGGAAGCATTGCCATTAGTATTAGCAGTTTGAATCTCCACCGAATCTGTGCAACTTAAGGCAATAACCGAACTGGCATGTGCTCTAAGCAGTGCATCACGCATATCTGTCGTCTTGCCGGCAGTTTTACCAACCAGCATTGGTAAGCCAAACTTTTCAACAAACTTGGCCCAGAACTTAAAGCCAGATGTTTTGAAGAACCAGACCCAGTACAGTCGACTTAATAAAGCCTCACCTAATGGATTTTCATAAGTAGATTTGCAACGTGTCAAAAAGTGCTTGAAACGCTGGTCTACTTCTTGATCCTGTCGAGTCGTGTTGTGGTTGGCCAGCAACATCAAGCGACCATCATTTTTAGGCTCATACCACTGCATTGGCTTTTCACCAATCCATTTAAAACCAATAAAAGGCGTAATAGTATCGCCTTCAATATGCAAGCTTGGTTCTTCCGGCTTGGTATAAATCGCCTCTAAGACTGAGTATCCATACCAACGGGCATTCTGTGCACCCAAGAGAATCTCAGACCACCACTCCCGTAAGTGCTCCATGATGATTTTGGATTCCGGTCGATCCATCGGTTCTACACGCCATGATGCACTCTCAAGTTTATCCTGGCGTTTTTCAATTGCCTGATAAATCTCATCGTCATACATCATGACTTTTAACCGTGGGCGGGTAACACCGGCTTTACGCAAAACTTCATCACCATCCGGCATTTTAGTCAGATAACTGATTAAGGCCTGCTCTGCCTCATGAGAATAGAGTGCACCAGATTCGGGCTTACTATTTTCAGACTTTTTACTTTTCTTAGCCATAAATAAAACCTTAAGCCGCTGGTGGGCTATAATTAATCGCAATTACTGCATCTTCAATTGCATCAATGAGCGTATCCACTTGGTCATCATGATCATGGGTAAATGCCGCATTAAACGCTTCACACTCTTCAAAAAACTCACCGACCCATGGTGCATCTTTAGGTACCAATACAAACCGGTCATCAGGCTTGTCCTTATAGTTCGCTTCAAGATGAACCTGCACATCCATAAATCGGGATAGCTTGTCTGTATTACGTTGGACCGGAATCACAGCAACACCGGAATAAGTTCCTAGTGTCTGGATCAACTGGGTACCAGATGCCTTATCTTCTACTTTCATGTAGCGGATTGGTTTGGTATGCCAGGTGTACTCTTTATGCTTATCCAGAAAGGCTTTAGCCTGACGGTTTAGTTCCGGTGCTTCCCATTTGCCACGTAAAAGATCAAGCAAGTACAACTTACCGTCTATACCCATGCCTACAAGCAGGAATACAGAGTAGTCATTGTGCTCTTTGGTTTTCTGCGCCGTATCTACAAGGACAGCTCGCCACTGTAGCTCTGGATGTTCTTTATAGAACCCGAACCATTCAGATTTAATCAGGTCACCGCCTAATTTCTTAGGCTGCTGCATGTACTGACTTGAGAATGTATAGCGCGATACCGTCGCACCCTCTTTATCCTTACCGCCCTTTTCTAGCTGCAAAAGAGATTGCAATGATTCTTTCTTGGGCCAGTAACTTTGGCGACCCTGCTCATCACGCTCAACATCTTGCGGTACCAGTTTTTGAATATGTTCTGGCAGGGTTGCAATGTACTTATCATCAATCAGTGCCGGGATGGATATCTGAGTCCATTCACCTGGTAGATTTCCCGTCATGACGAAATTAGTGGGATCCTCAGTGTGAAGGCGCTGCATGATCATGATGATAGGTGTATCAGATTTAGCTTTACGAGAGTTCACCGTGTTCAGTAGCTTCCGATTCGCTGCATCCCGCTTGATCTTACTGAAAGCATCTTCAGGCTTTAATGGGTCATCAATGATGATACAGCCAGTAAAGCCATCATCTGCCAGCGTCCCTGCCCGCCGTCCTGTGACCTGCCCACCCATGGAAGCCACATAGACATGGCCAACGTCATAGTCCTCAACCGTGATTTTCCACTCTTTCTTAGAGTCGGTACTGTTCGATACGGTTAAATCCCACATCTGGCGGTAGTCTTTCGACTTCACGATGTCACGCGCCGTATCGGATACGCCCTCAACTAATGATTGAGAGAATGACAAATACAAGAATCGAGAACGCGCATTTAAGGCTAAGCCGCGTGGAATTAGGTTGGTGGTCAGTTCAGTTTTTCCGGCCCCTGGTGGAACGTTGATAACCACGTTTGCAATCTCACCAGCAATCACCTGATCAATAATCCATGAGATGTAAACATGGTGCCAGTTCACCGTAAATTTAAAACCCATACGGGGCTTAAAGAATCGCCGGGTGAAATATAAATGCTCATCTTCACACAGCTTCTTTTCAACCTGTGTTTGCAGATCCATTTAATACTCCTCTTGGGCCTTCTTTACAGCAGCTTCAACTTGGTCTTGGGTAGCGTGCACAACTGTTGTTTGTAATGCTTCGCCGTCCTTACCGGTAATTTCTTGTCGGTTAGTGAATTGACCACCTACATCTTTAGCAGCCTGTTCAAGAATCTTGAGTGCTAATTTTGCATTCTTGGTTTTTTCAAGTTGCTTCTGATATTGCTTAAGCCGGTAATACTTACTAGCAATTGGAATATCTATCAAACCTTCATCAAATTTCTTACGAGTCTGGTTGAATAGATCTGCAAGTTTTTTCCCGAGATTGCGACCTGCATATTTAGTCGGGTCATAGTTTTCACACTGACGGCGATCAATTTCAATATTGAACTCTTGCTTGACCAACTCCGCAACTTCTTGAGGGGTATCACGGCATGCAAGAGCTTGAACGATAAATATTTTTACAGGCTCTTTAAGTGCTGCCATAAATCCCCCTTTTGTCATGCTACGTCATGCAAAGTAGGCAAAAAAAATCCCCTTTAATCGGGGAGCTTTTTTAAATCATTTCAAAATGCCTCAATGCTTCTTCAACCTTACCCTTATGTTCTTCAGGACAAGGATGAACACGGTTATCTGGATCATACCTATTAGGTGCTTGCCTTTTAGTTAAACCATGCTGATTTTTAATATCTGCTATCCAGCAACTTTTAAAAGTACGCCCATGTTTTTCAGTAAGGAATTCTTGAATTTGTTTATATGTAGCCATACGTGCCCTCCTTTAGATCAAATCTACAAAAAAATGAAATAAAGTAAAGCTAAAATCTGATCCCATTTTAATTAATCACACAGTTCCCACAACACGCAGCCATACTTGCCTCTGATACAAACGGCGCATTCCTGGCAATTTCCAGAAGTCGTTTGACAGACTCGTCTGCACCCCATCGTTTAACTTCACCAAAGAACACTTCAACGTCATGGCCAGCCAGGTAATGCTTAGGCAGCCCAGTCATATCGCTATAAATGATTTCGCCATCTTCATCACGTTCAACACCAATGTGATATAGCTCATGTTCAATCAAACGGCAGAAGTCACGATCTGTAGCTTGTTCACAATAAGTAGCGTCAACGGTAATCAGATATTGAGGTACAAAGCCAAACCAGTCCCGCATCTGTTGTTCCTGGCGTGCTTTCTTCCATCCGCCCACGTTAAACATGACCTTTTCACATTGGCCTAACACCATACGTTTTTTCGCTACGGCGGCAGATGAAGCCCAGGCGAATGCAAGGAACTCTTCATTGTCATGCAGTAATTCAGCAATATGATCATGATCCGGGTTATGTAACTCACCACCTAAAGTAAGCCAGTTATTCACGACCCATTCTTTAAGCTCTGGCGCAGGTGCCAAACGAATAGCCTCCTCTTCCTCAGCCTGATCAATCAGCTCCGTCGGCGGGAATGGTCTGAACTGTTCCATAAGATGCCTTTAAATTTCTCAGCCATGCCGTTGCACGGCCCATGTTGATATCATTAACTTCAAAGCGGTGATATCGATAACCCATTTCTTCAGCATGGTCATAGCGATCTATACTCCAGGCTTTTGTGGCTAATTTACCTTTTCGACCACCAGACCAAGGCCCACCAGCAATTTCAATTAATGTGAGATAGCCAACCAGGTGTAAATCAAAACGCCAGTGCTTCGTACTTTTAAAGTGAAAATATTCTTCGTATTTGATTTCCATCCGATCCAAGATTTCTTTTAATCGATCGAATGCTTCTAAGTATTTTTCACCAGCTTTGGGTAGGGGTCTGACACGCGATTTCTTTTTTGGCGGGATTTTTTGGGTGAAAAGTTTATAAGCCTTTTCATCCATACAAAGTGAACCGTAAATTATTAATGCGTTCTTTCAGCTTAATTATAATTTCATCGATTACTATCATTTGATGACGCGACAATCCAGATCTGCTGAGATTCTGATACTTAGACAGCTCAGTACTGCAAAATTCTAAGTCTTGTTTCGCTTGTACTTTATCTGTCATGTAATCACCAATAAGAAAAGAAAAACCCCGACAAATTAATGACGGGGTTTGAGTCGTAATACGTTCGACAAAAGGAAAATAGCAATATATTTCAATAAAAAACCCGTTTAACTCTCTCCAATTAAACGGGCTTGACTTGCGTCACAACGTCTTTCTTCTTTTGCAGAGCAACTATATTGCTTAAATATTACAGCTTTATGAAACAGCTCTTTGCTTGAGTGGTTGTTATTCAACTTCTTTCAAACAATCACGACACACCTTGATTTCTTCATCATCAACCGTGTAATCGATCTCAGTCGCACCGTGTAGGCCGAATAAACAGAATATAAATTGGAGCATTTGATTCTCCTTTTTAATTGTTTTCGAGAGACAAACTGTTTTGCTTCTCGTTTTTAGAATCTGGCACGCCATGTAGGACTCGAACCCACACCACCGATTTTGGAGACCGATGCTCTACCAGTTGAGCTAATGGCGCTTAAATAAGGATGTGGCGATCTGCCACACCCTGCCTTAGATTACGATATTGACCAGCTCGGCAACTAATCTACCGCTACTCACAATCACACACACCTAACATGCACGGTCTGCTTTACTTGCTTTCAATCCTCTTTAGGTCGGGACGCTACTCCCTAGTCTAGATTCCCGAAGGAAGTTTACTCAAAGGCATGTTCCACTGGTCAGCACTCCAGCAGGAATGGGTTGCCTTTTTACAGGCAATAAAAAAGCCCACCATTTGGCGAGCTTTCCTTGATGCTTAAACCTATTTTTGACATTTCACGTTAAACTGGTATTCGTCTTGAGTGACCTTAATTTTAATATTTTTATATTTTCGTTTGTTTGGATCCATTGCCGAGCCAGCCACTTCCTCAAAAAAGCTACGATCATTCATTAGCTCGCCATACGCTTTATAGCCTAATAAAATCTTTTCAGGCTTTTTGCCTTCAGCCACTAATTTACCGAGAGTATCTTCTAGTTTTTTAACAGTTAAAATCGCCATTTCAATTAGAGCTCAAAAACAAAAAGGCATTATCACTTAATTTTATGAATAAATAATGTCAAAAAAGCCCACCTTTCGATGAGCCTTAATCGCTAGTGTACCCGACTACTCAAGCGCACTATACCTGAAATATGCCATATCGCGTGCGCACGGTCAATAGCCATTCAACCTATTTTCAACCGTTTATCATGGCCACATAAATAAAACTTGCCACAGTAAATCATGCTCTTGATTGAGGTTCTGCCGAGAGTAAACTCACGCACCATTTGATCGAGTGACATCCCTCTCACATTCTTCTCAATAAACAACTGCACAGCCACTTTTGCCGAAGCACAAACCGAACTCGACTTGTTAAAATCCACAATCAACTTCCGCACCTGTTCAGCTTCAAAGTCATTAATCTGGCAAATGACCTGATCCTTACGTGGTGCTGCCCCTTTGTTGTTTTCAAGAATCAGCCAGTAAATCTGATTTACCCCAAGTGAGTCTGGTTGATTTCCTGACTTCATACGTGAAATCTGGATGTATGCCCCATACTGCTTAAGCCAATCTTCAATACTAAAACGATCCCAGTTCATCACTTCCGTCTTAACCATCGCATTCATCCCTATTCCCCTACCATCTTCTCAATTTGCTGGATCGCGTGACCTGACTTCACTTGATCTGTACTAAACCTTAATACTTGAAAACCCATCATTGTTGCGGCGTTATATTTTTTCATGTCCCCGATATACCCCTTGCCTCTGGTATGCCTTCCTCCACTCCAGATCGCACCTTCAACCTCTACCAGTATCTTTTTTCCTACCAGGTGGAAATCTGCTCTCCATTTCCGCTTTGGGTGAAACTCAAATTCCTGCTCAAACTCAATTTTTAAAGTCTTTAGTTCTCGGGCCAGTTTCGCCTCAAACTCATTCGGTACTTTTTCGCCTTTCACCTTAGGACGCTTAGAGCGCCCTTTCGGTTTGGTGGCTTTAACCATTTTTTTGTATTCAGCGATTGAGTAGCTGGTCATGCACCCCACATCCTCAACATAACGGCGCCAATTGCCATGAAAATAAACATCAATGTTTTGTTTAGATCCTTCACGCCGCCACCTTCACTGTGAAAATCTGCTTAGTCTTTTCAGTTACGGTGAAGCCTGCAGGTGTAGCGCCATCTCTCTGGATATATCCGGCATGCTCCAACTGACCTAAATAACGCTGTACAGTGCGACGATTACCCTCCATTAGTACCATCACATCAGAAACGCTTGTTTTGCCCCGTTTAGCCATCATTTGACGCAATATACGAATCATTTTCTCGCCTTGGGTTACGGCATGCATCGATGGGCACCAATCCATGGTTTGAAAGTCATATTCTTTTGACATGATCAGTGACCTCCCAATTGCTCACGAATAACCTTAGGCACCTTCACCCCATCCATCTCGCATTTTTCCAAGTACGACTCAGGATTTTCAAAAGGATCTGGCCAAGGATCGGCTATTGCAGTTGGTTGGCACTGGAGGCGTTGAGGCTTTGGTACCTGGCGATTTTTCACGTTCATGCGCTTTTTAAGTTCTTCAAGCGCTTGCTTTGCCACTTCATTTGGTACCGGGTTATGATCCTCAGCCTTGCTTTCAATCTGCATCACAGCATCCAACACGCCATCAGGCTCACCACGTTCTTTAGCTTCAGTAACGAGTCGTTTGTACACACTGCAAAATACGTTGTGTACGGTATCAGTGGTTTTTAGCATCCCATATGGACCCACTACAGCGTCATAAGCTGCTTTAGCTAGGTGATTGATTCGAGCAGAGCGGTTTTCTTTCTCAAAATTAAGAGCCTGTAACCATGCCTCATCAGCGGTCTGATATTCATACCCACCTAAACACCAGTCTTTAAATTCTGGAATCGATGGTGGCCAGCTTGCCGTGTCCAGTCGCTTAAGACCTCGCAAGAATTGCTCATAAGTCAGCACAGAAAGTTTCTGAGCAAACTTGGCAACCACTTGCCCTTTAGTCTGACCGGCCCATTGATCAGTAAATTTTTTGCCGTGTAGCTCAATCATTTCCTTGATCAGTAAACGGGCATCTTCTTCGCCAAATTTGCGAACTTGTTGATCAGGTCCATTCACTTGATTTGAGATCTGGTTATGCATGGCCCACCCCCTCAACCGCATGGATATCAATTATGGCTTGTTCTTCAGGTTGACCTAATTCAGCAAACCACTCCTGTGCTTCACGTGCTGCTCGGCTTTGGTATCCAGAAGGTTTGGCAGCCGGTGCAGATTTCTTGGCTTCACGTAGACGGCGTACTTCGTCTTTGTTGTTTTGAATCCAGGTAAACCATTTCACCAGCCATAAGCTTGGTGTATTTTTGCTATCAGACTTAGCTGAGAAGAAATCACCAAAGTTTGTAAACATAGCAATCAGATCTTGTTCTGGTAGACCAGGATTACGCTGCTTTCCAAGTTCTATGAAATCGTAGTGAATTGGATATACATGTACGCATTCAAGAATCGAATAGCGTTTGTGATCCTCAGCTTGATATTGAGAAAATTGAATCGGTGGAAAAGGAATTTTTTCTTCGCACGCATTACTACTACCACTACTATAAATACTGGTTATTGGTTCATGGTTATTGGTTAATGGTTTATGGTTTATGGTTGGTTGCACGTCCGTTAAATTTCCGTTCAACGCTGCTTCAACGGTCGTTGGATTCTCATTTAACTGACCTTCAACGTCTGTTGAACTTCTGCTATTCGAATGATCATCATTTGATGGACCACCATCAGAGTTCCGTTGCTTTTTCTCTGCGCGTTTTTTAGCAGATGCTTTTCCAGCATCACTAGCCTGTTTGCGCTTACCGTGATATTCAGCGATTTCACGTTCACAACGATTGTTGATATAAACCCCATCCTCAAGAGTAAAAAACTCATCAAGAACATATTTCAAAGCAGCTGTCTGGTCTTCAGTTGTACATTGCAAACGGCGAGCCAAACGCTCCAAATTGGATGCATCAATTGGCTTTTCAGTGTCGTAATACATATCTAGAAGATCTCGGTAGATCGCACGCTCAACCAAGCTCAAATGGCGAGTTGCATTGTTGAAATCCCCTATATGATGTTGGTAATAATTCATAACTTTTCTTCCACTTTGAGGTATGCACCAATGCTCTGACCTTCACGCTTTAGCTCATCAAGCATGTCGTCTAAGCCAAATTGATTGTTCCGCTCAACTAAATAATGAATAAACTCATTTTTCACTTCAGCCATTTCTTCATCGTGATGACATTCATGCTCTTCGCATTCATGGGTCTCACATTCAAGACATTCATACTCAAAGCCGCTTTCTTTCATTTCATCGGCAATCGTATTTAAGTCAGAACCACTAGATGAAGATATGAAGCCAAGAACATCTTCTAAAGTTATGCTCATGCTGCCACCTGCTGTGCTTTACGCATCTTATTGACTAGGCCTGTAATACGAGTCAGGCCAAAAGCAGTGACACGCATGTGCAAGAACACACGCTCCTTGCCATCGTTGCGATTTGTGATTACTGGTGATGTACGGTTGGTGAATACGCCATTAATGACATACTGGGCATGTGGTTGAAGCTTGCGATCCGAGTCGCGGTAAACCCACTTTCTGTCAATCAATAGCTTGATTAGGTCTGATTCTTTAATACCGATTGTTTTGGCACATTCACGCAGGCAATAAGTATTGGATGTATCAGCAATGACTTCTAATGCTTCAGCCTTAGGTGCAAGTACTGCTACTTTTTCACTTAACTCAATGTTGAGCTTGGCTTGGACTTCGATTGCTTGAAGTAGATGTGCAGGATTGGTGATGTCAAAACTATTTTTAGCCTTAAGCGCGTCTTCCATCGAAGTCATGCGGTCAAAAACTCGAGCCTGTAACTCATAGCTATATGACATAGCCATCAAGCAGGCTTCGCGTTTTGGGAAGTTGTAGATATGTCGCGTGTTGTTGTTGCCGTAGTTTTGCGTTCCGATAAATTTCGGAGCGTGATTATCCCCTAAAACACCTGGGACTTTCCGCATAAAGTCATCATGACGAAGTTCTTTATATGGCTTCTCTACAGTGGCAGTTTCTTTGCGAAATTTATTAATGAAATCAACAATCTCAGGTGATGACATTGTTACTTCGTTTATGTTAAAATTTCCTTGTGTTAACATATTCATTGTTTGGATCTCCAACGATTTAAACACCGAAAAGCCTGACCTCGACCGTCAGGCTTTTTCTGTTTCTGGGTTATTGATACAAGCCTGGACTTGTTTATCCAGCTCAGCCAAAACAACGTGCATTTGGTGAATTACTTTTGACATATCACGCACTTCACCTGGAGTGATGCGGCCGTCAGCCATAATCTCGCGAAACGTACTCATCACATCCCCGCCACGCATCCCGACGCACAAAACCTTATCTGTAAGCGCCATATCGCGGCATTCAGGGATTTCGGGAAGGTTAATTGCAACCTTTTCATGCTCAGCAGCTAATGCTTGCAAAATACGAAAGTCACCAGTCAAAGCCATCAATTTAGAAGCCTCAGCAAGTGTTAGATGGTGAGTTTCAGTATTTGGGTTGATCTTGCTGTTTAGAACAGCGGGGCTTTTGATTCCCATACGTGGAGCTAATGAGGCTGAACCACCTGGGTAGTCACGAACTGTGTTGTACGCTGCATCTGTTATGTTCATTTTCCCTTCCTTCGAACGTATTTAATTAAAATCAAATGCTTAATAATTAATTTAAGCGGTTAATCGCGATGGCGTGGGTACTTCTCTAACAATCTTGTAGGAAATCCCTGGTATAACAGCCATGATTTTTCCAACAGAAGGATCTGGGATGTATTCACCCCATTGATTAATCGCTTGGGGAGTGATGCCAATTTCTTCAGCTAGGCGTGATGCATTTTTAAAATGATCAAGAGCGTCACTGGTTTTGATGAGTACTCTCATGTTCAATCTCGAAAGTATGCTTTATTATTAAAGTGTACTTTAATATATTTTTGCAAGCAAGCTTTATTAATATTGTTGTAAGCTGGCTTTAAATTTAAAGTGAATTTTAATATGAGTACTCTTGAGGATCGGATCAATCAGGCCATATCTCATTTTTTGTCCAAGAATAAACTTAAGAAACTGGACAGAGCGGCCATGGCTAAGTATTGCGAAGCATCTGTAGCTGCGGTAGGCCAATGGATTAATGGAAAAACAAAGTCGCTTGATAGCTTTAAAAATGCTAAAGCTGCTCAATTTTTAGGTGTGAATCCCCACTGGTTAGCCGGTGATCCTAAGTATGGAATGCTTGATGCATCAAGTGATCAGAAACTTGATAACAATATCGATCTATCTCAAAAAATTCCTATGGAAGGTTTTCCTGTACCTGTTATTTCATGGGTAGCTGCTGGTTCATTTGATCCTATTGAAACCGTGCTTAAAGATGTTGAAGTGGATGAATATCTTCCGCCAATAAGAGAATGTGGAAAAAATGGATATGGTTTAGTAGTGGTTGGAAATTCCATGAAGCCTGACTTTAAGCCAGGTGATCGTATCTATGTAAATCCTGATATTCAAACTTTCGACTTACATACCGATGATTTAGTGATTATTGCCTGCTGTGGTGAGAGTGAGGCTACGTTTAAAAAGCTAATTATTGAAGGCAGCGATAAGTACCTTCAGCCACTTAATCCAGATTGGCCTGAGCAAATTATTAAACTGACAGAAGATTGCCGCCTAGTAGGTAAAGTTGTCGGGTTGTATAGAAAAATTTAATTAAAAGTAATTTACCAATCAAGGTAAAGATAATATTCCAGGGGGAAACTATGGATAATTTTGTACAACGATTAAAAAATCATATTGAACATGTAAAAAAAGTAGGTGTCCACTGCTCAACGGAAGAGACCACGAAGCAAGCGCTGATATTACCTTTATTGGATATTTTGGGTTTTAATCCATATGATCCCACAAAAGTTCTTGCGGAATTTGCAGCTGATTTCCCGGGAGTTAAGGCAACTGAGCGTGTAGATTACGCACTATATTGCAATGGTCAGCCTGTAATGTTTATTGAAGCCAAGCCTTATGTTGCAAATCTAACCAATCATGCACCACAACTATCAAGGTATTTTAACAGCAGCCTAGGTGTAACTATTGGTGCTATTACAAATGGTCGTGAGTGGAGATTTTTTACAGATCTAATCAACACTAATGTTATGGATGAAAAGCCATTTCTAACAATTGATTTTACAAAAGCTGACCCTGAAGATCTGACACAGTTAGCGGAATTTAAACATGACAATTTTCATGCGGAAAAGTTAAGATTTTTTGCAGAAGAAAATCAATATATCCAGCAATTTAAAACTGTAATTAAGAAAAGTATTAATGAGGTTGATATTGATTTTGTAAGATATGTTGCACAACAAGCAAGCATACAACGCCAATTAAATACTAAGTTTCTTGAATCCATACAGCCATTTGTTCAGCAAGCGGTACAGCAAGCTATTAGTGATACAGTCGTTAAAGGCCTATCCTCTCCAACAATTATTACCGCACAGCCAATTGAGCAGAAACCAACTGAAAATCAGCCTGAAGTGAATCAAGCAATACCAGAGTCCGATTTTATTGTGCATCCCGACAATGAAAAAATCATCACCACAAAGGATGAGCAAGATTTACTGCGTATTGTGACGGAGTTATTCCCAGAAGTTGAGATTGAAGGGCGTGATACTGAGAGCTATTACTCTGTTCTATATCAAAATAAAACAAACAGATGGTTGTTTAGATACGATGTTAATCGTAAGCGTCCTACAATTCAATTCAATGTATCAATAGATGAATCTCGTAAAACTGAGCTTGAGCGCGCTGGTCTAGAACTTCAAAATAATGGACAAATTTTTCTAGAAAAGCCGGAACATATTTACAGAATGGTGGGTATTCTTAGAGATAGTCTTGAGTACTGCATGAATGATGAGAATTTCAAGCGTGCCCCTAGTCAATAAATATTTATAAAAGCCGCTATATGCGGCTTAGGTTTTATCAAGATGTTGAATATGGTAGCTCCCCAAAAAAGAAGGAAAGCATAATGATCGCAACACTTAATAAATCCAAAACTGCGCTAACAATTAATCGTCAAGAGTTTAAGTTGGCATTAGGTAAAATTGGTGAAGGGGTTGATAAGCAAATAGCTTCGCTTAAGAAGGCCAAGCAAAGCTATGACGCTGCTGAAATAGCACGCGAGGTCATTAGTGAGGCAAATATCTTTGAAGCTATTATTGAAGGCTTTAACGAAGCAGAAGAAACGAATCTAAAGCTGAATGACATAACCAATCTTGAAGTGGCACAAGGATGGATAGATGAATTTTTAGAAAAGTATTCTGCGCTATAAATCCCTCAATCAATTTTTGTTGGCTGAAGAAGGAAAATTGGCCAAAAGATGGTTGATAAGAAAGAATTAACAAAAGCCAATATATTCAGCTTTGTCTAAATTGATAGAATCGCCGTTTTCTACAGAAAACTTAAGATCAATAAGGATTGAAGTGAATACGCAATATGGCTTACCCAAACTAAGTAAATACAGTGAACTAAGTAGTGATGAACAAGCGGCAATCCATCAAATGCTTATCTCTTACGTACGTTCAGATCAACTTTACAATATTATTCTGACCCATAATGCTGAACCTTATGATTTAGTGAAAATTGTAAGTATTGGTTTTGAGAATAGAGAAGCTGCTATCTGGGTTCATTTCGAAACTATTACTGCTGAGAGATTGACTATGCCTCTCGATTTTATTTCAAGCATAGAAGTCTGTAATTACGAAGGATTTTAAATACAGAAACCTGAGGCGGCCTGAGTTTAGTTAGGTTGTCTCAGAGTGCTTAAAGATTAAGTACTAGTGACTAAGGATAACTACAAAGAGAAAGATGCTATTCAGTGCTCAAGCTTTCTTACTTCTGAAATATTAAATCTTTATATTAGACTTAAGACCTCTCATGACCGGGTCTGTAATAACTAAGTAAAGCATCACTAACCCGCTATCCGCGGGTTTTCTTTATGTAAGGTAAGTGTAACCTTATCTTTAAATGTTACATTATAACAATTAATATAAAGATACCTATGATTCATAAATAGAAAGGTAAGTATCAATGAAATATTTGTTAGGTGCAGCATTGTTAGGATTAGCAATTACTGGCTGTACTTCAAATCCAAAAAACGAAGTGGTACAAGAAAAAGTTGTGAGCAATACTCCGGCTGAAACTCAGGTAATTAACTTTACTGGTCCAATGGATCTTACAGTTGAATTGAAATCTTCGGATAATTTTGAAACTGCAGAAATGACAGATAATTCTGGCAAGGTTTATCACCTTAAGCGAGCTATTTCAGGAAGTGGTATGCGTTTAGCCAATAATGATGGTGTTTCAATTCACTTCAAAGCTGGTGAAGGTATTGTAGAGTTTATGAAAGACAAACCTATCAGTATTACTGAATACAAAAAATAAGATTATTGCTCTAGGGCAACCCACCCCAGTGGTGGGTTGTCTTTTTATTATATGAAGTAATATTCCTATCAGTTTAAAATTATAATATATGACGCTGTAGTCTAAAAATTGTTTTTCCATATCTCTCTTAGTACAAATACGGACTAACTTAATGAATAATATTAACTTTAAGAATTTCGAAGAGGCTGGCCAAGCTATTTTAAAATTCTTATCTCAACGATTTGGATTTAAGTTATGGATGATTACCCGTACCGAAGGTGATGACTGGATTGTGTTACTAAGTGAAGATAATGGCTATAACGTTAAGCCAGGACAAGTATTTCAATGGGCAGATTCGTTCTGCTCACACATGGTACAAAATAATGCGCCCCGCATTGCCCCTTACTCGCCCGATGTTCAAGTTTATACAGATGCACCAATAAATAAACTTGTCACTATTAAAGCCTATATCGGTCAACCTCTTTTAAAAGAAGATGGTTCCTTGTTTGGCACTCTTTGTGCAATTGATCCCGAACCTCAGTCTAAAGTCCTTGTTGAGGATGCTCCATTGTTTGATCTTATAGGAAAGGTGCTTAGTTACACGATTCAAGCTGAATTAAGAGCAACCGAACACATACGTAAAGCTGAACGCTTTGAAATGGAAGCATTGTCTGATCCAATGACTGGACTTTATAACCGTCGTGCTTGGGATCGATTAGTTGAGTTAGAAGAAGAACGGTGTAAGCGATATGGTCACCCTACTGCTGTGCTTATGATTGACCTAAATGATCTAAAGATCACTAATGACAATCTAGGACATGCTGCTGGTGATGAGCTGATCAAAAGAATGGCTGTAGCTTTAAAAGGCATAGTACGTAGCAATGATATTATTGCTCGCCTAGGTGGTGATGAATTTGCCGTACTCAGTATCGAAACTAATCTGCAGAATGCTGAGAAGCTTGTAACAAGAATTCAAAATGCTTTTGCGAAAGCTGAAGTTAGTGCGGCAATTGGTCTTGCAATGCGAAATCCAACATATGGTCTATCAGCAGCTATCATAGAGGCAGATGAAAAAATGTATCAGGATAAAGTCTTAATTAAATCTATTAATAATGATTGATAAAAAGCCGCATACCCGAGCGGCTCTTGGATCGGGTGGAGAAAAGAATGAAAGCCTTGCTTATAATTAACGGTCAAAATATACCTGATTCAGAAATGAAATATCTTTCAAAAGACTCCCTTGAGTCGATTCAAAAAATTGCACCTAACGCTTTTCTTTTTGACCTAAACAAATCAGCCCATGCACTTGCAGCAGTTCAAGAGTATGTTGGAAAAATAACAAACACCTACCATATCTTTTATTTTAAAGACGGAGTTGATGTGTTTAAGTTCCCTGTTGAGCGTTAAAGCTTTCTCTTGCTTTCTTTTGATCTTTCAGCATCTCAGAGATCAAGAAATCATGAATCTGGTTTGCTGTATCGATAATTAAATTAGCGTCTGTAAGACCTTGAAGCATTAAGCGATCAACCATATCCTTGCGCCAGATTGATAAAGCCCTTTCATCCTGTGTGGCTTTATCAAACAATCCACTTTCTCCGATAAAATTTAAGAGCTTATCAGTAACACTAATCAGCACCTCTGCGTCTGTAAGACCATTAAAAATTAAACGATTAACCATATGAGCACGCGGATCATGCTGCAGGCTTTCTACTGCCAAGTAATTTAGCTTATCCATAACAAACTCCATCCAACCCATCCCTGCGATGGGTTTTCTTTTGTCTATTAAAGCATAAATTAAAGCAAAGTTTATAAATATAATTAAAGTATGCTTTACATAACTCATTTATTAAAGTATGCTTTAATTATTAAGTAAAAAGAAGCCCCAGCGTTGTTCGAGCAACCTGGAGCGTGACCCATCACCCTACTGAGTGAAATTATTATGAACACAAAATTAACTCCACACAATAGCTTCAAGGTAACTCTGTTTACCGCTGCCTTAACTGTAAGCGCCTTGGCATTTGCTCATCTTGCTGACTTTGGTGCTGACCAGGTAGCACCAGCTCAAAATATTCAATCTGAATATGGAATCGTCTCTTTAAAGATGCTCGACCATGTACACGGTGAAGCTGTCGTAAATCTGGATGGTTTCCGTTTGGAAATCACTTCATTTGAAGTTGAAGCACACCCGGATGATTACGGTGTACCAGGTTCCGAATTCACAAATATAGAAGTCGTTGAACTAGGTGAAATCAAGGTGTTCGATGCTAATGGCAATCCATATAACGACTTCACTGATTACCAGGATCACCGCGAAATCAATTCAATGATCGCCGGCTACATCATGAAGCACCGTCTGGTGGAGGTTCAGTCATGATTTTAAATTCTGCTGATCAAATATTTGAGGCGCTTTTGAATGGTCAATCGGTCTACTGGTGTGAATGCGGCTCTGATGACTGGTCTCCTCTAAATGATCGAACTCAAATTAATTTTGTAGACCTCTACACCGGTTTCCTGCAATTCAAAGCAGATGAACTACCTATAGTTCCAATGCCAGTAGAATTTGGCTCAACTCATCGTTATTTCTCTGAATACATCAAGACCTTCGAAGGACTTGAAATATATCGAGTGGGTAAAACGCGTGTGAGCTATTTCGCTCTACGTGTCAAAAGCTCAGGAACTATTGCTGACTATTTCTGCAACACAACTATCTATTCCATTCAGCCGGACGGCTCATTGAGGAAGATGGATAAATCCCTTACTCCGAAATGGATTTTAGATGGGTTGGAAAATGCGCGTGTTGCTATGCGAAAGAACAAGCGTCATCAAGTTTTGGAAAGTACTGGCTTCTTTGCATCCGAAGACTATAAGAACTTTAAGCGTAATAACCATCAAAACAAAGCGCGTTAGTAGCTAGATGCTATTTACGGCACCCCGAATGAATACTGAATACCGAATAATGAGGAATGAATAATGAGTACATCTATTTTTATACTGGGACAATCAGGCTCTGGTAAGTCAACCAGCCTTCGCAACCTTAATCCGCGTCGCGTGTTGCTGATCCAGTCGATTAGAAAACCTTTGCCTTTCCGTTCAGCAGACTGGAAGTACATCACTGCTGAAGACCCAAATGGCTCAATCCTTGTGTCTGACAATCCGCAAGAAATCATTCAGCACATCCGCATGACTCGTCGCCCAATAATAATTATTGATGACTTTCAGTATGTGATGGCAAATGAATTTATGCGTCGTAGCACTGAACGTGGTTTCGATAAGTTCACAGAAATTGGCTTCAATGCGTGGAACATCATCACCGAAGCAAATAATGCTCATCCGCAAAAACGTGTCTACATCCTAAGCCACACCGAAGAAGACCAGCACGGTAAGACCAAGATTAAGACCATCGGGAAAATGCTCGATGAAAAAATCACCCTAGAAGGCATGGTCACTATCTGCCTACAGACAGCTGTAATTAATGATCAAAACCTATTTGTGACTAAGAACAACGGCAACACAACCGTTAAATCACCTATGGATATGTTTGATTCTGATCACATTGAAAATGACTTAAACCTTGTCGATCAGGCGATATGCGAATTTTATGGCTTGCCTATGCCGCAAGCTCAAAACGCTCAACAGCAACAACAATCTGCTCAAAATCCTTAATTTAATCTCTTGGAGAAATCATCATGACTCAGCAATACAAACAATTTGGCTTTAACCCTGAATCTGCAAAACAAGCGGACAGTAGCAATCGTATCGAAGAAGCTGGTAAGTATGTTGGCGTTATCAAAAGCATGGAATTCATCACTGCTAAATCTGGCACAACTGGCTTTGAAGTTGAGTTTGAAACGGACAATAAGGAGTCTGCGTCATTCACCGTCTGGACTGAAAAGAAAGACGGCACTCCATTAGGTGGTGTTCACAAGATCAATGCTCTGCTTGCTTGTGTGGGTGTACGGGGACTCACTCCAACGAATCAGCAGCTCGAAAAGTACGACTTCGACCTCAAAGAGCGCGTCATGAAAAATTGTGTTGTGGCTCCTGAGGTTGCGGGCAAGCGAATTGGGCTGTTACTTCAGCGCGAAAACTACAAAAATGACAGTGGTGATTTGAAATACCAGATGAATTTTTTCTCTTGTTTTCATGCTCAAAGTGAGCTTATGGCCAAAGAAATTCTTGATCGGAAAACCACGCCAGAAGCACTACCAAAATCACTTGCTGCATTGATGGCAAACCCAATCACTATGCGCAAACCTAAAAATAGCGGTGGATTCCAGCAAAACCAAAACAACGGTTATGGCGGTGGGTATGGTCAGAATGGCGGCTCTAATCAGAGTGGCTATGATCAAGGTGGATACGCCAATGATGTACCACCTGTATTGGATGCCCCCTCTTACCTTGATGATCTTCCGTATTGAGGATTGGCTAATGACTGAACTTAAAGCACTAATTTTGGATACCGAAACCCACACATTAAATGGCTATCCAATTGAAATCGCTTTCGCACCTTGCGCTTTTGCGCAAGGGGTGTTGGTGATTCATCAGGATCAGGTTTTTGATGAGTATTTCTCTTGCCCTGAGCTGATCTCCCTCGGCGCTATGGCAGTGCATCATATTCTTGAAGTAGATATTGCGGAAAAGCCATCTTACGACACTTTCTGTATGCCAGAAGATGTCGAATATCTGATTGGTCACAATATCAATTATGACATTGAGGCTGTTCAAAAATGTCAGCCTGACTTTAAAGCAAAAGGTATCTGCACACTCGCTCTTGCTCGCATGATCTGGGGTGATTTGGAAACTCACACCCTTGGCGCTTTGTACTACTTTGTCATGAGTGATAAGCAGGCAGCCCGAAAGCACCTGCGCAATGCTCACAACGCTAGAGCTGACATCTATTTTACTGGTGTGATTCTTCAAGCAATTGTTGAAAGGCTTGCAATCAAAGATATGCAATCACTTTATCTAATGTCAGAAACTGCACGAATCCCGAAACGCATCAATTTTGGCAAGTATAAGGGCACTTTAATTAAGGATCTTGATGCTGGCTATGTTTCGTGGCTGCTGCGCCAGGATGACTTGGATCCATATCTCGAAAAAGCACTGCGAGGTAAAGCAGCATGAAAATTAAAGAAGGTGGCGTGATGGAAAAGAATAAATTGTGGTGCGTAGGAATCTGCCCTGAAGATGATAGTCCGCATGAACAGTCACCTGCTGCATCAAAAGAAATTGCTGAGCGTGCTTTGGCTCGCTACAGAGCTATGACTAAAGCTGAAGGTAATGAGTTCATGATTGAATCATTTGATGAATACTTTCAGGTTCAAGAGTGGGAAGGCACAGCTGAAGAACATCAGGAACAAATGTTTTATACGGAAGCCTGGTTTAAAGAGCCAATGTATCAATGCAAAAACATGCAGCAAGCCGAACAAGTATTTAAGTACGGTGAAATCGTGCACTGCTACAAAGATGGTGCTGAGTTAATTACTTCTGATTTTGATGAAGCTAAGCGCTTCTATGAGGTGGCGTGATGGATTTGCAGAAAGAAAGAGAAGCGTTTGAATGTGAGTTTAAACAAACCGACTACTACATAGCCCATGGTGATCTAAGCACTCTTATGCTTTGTGACGACCAATACGCACTGGATGATGTGCAGGTTTCTTTTGAGATGTGGCAAGCAGCCAAAGCCCAAGCGGTGCCGGAAGGGTTTGTTTTGGTTTCTGCTGAGCAAATGAGCCAATGGGGCCACATGGCAAACTATGCAGAACAATATGGATGCCCTGAGTGTTTTGAAGCAAGAGGGTATGCGCATAGTTTGGCTTGCGAGATTAATGAATTTTTTGCAATCAAAGCACAGGATCCAGCTAATGACTGAAATTCAACAAACAAACATTGCTGTGGCCAACTACATCATTGATGAGCTGCACAAGGATAAGCCTTTCAATTTGGTTTTAAATGCAGGTGAAACGGGTGCTTTGTATCACATCGCGAGTGAATCACATCACTTGCACAGTGACTTTGTTCGCAAGCTGGAAGCAACTTTAAGGCAGCGCGTGAACAATGGTACTGGCGTGATTCTTGAGATTAATAGCAATGCTGACCTGTATTACCACATGCTGTCGTCATATATCGCGGAGTTTGATCAGTATGGCGTGGTAAAGGCTTTGGGAGAGGTGTCATGAAAGCAAATGAGTTTGTGGAGAATAAAGGCCTTAAAGCGGCAAAGCTTATTGTTGATTGCTGGATTGATTATCCAGAAACGGATGTTTATCTACCAGATATGATGGAGTATACATTTATCGCAATTGAGCCAACGGAAAACTGCCCATTTGTATCTCTTAACGATCTAAAACGCCTTGTCGAAAGTCATGAGTTGGTTGAACATGCTGGAGGCTTAGATAGCGCTAAAAAACAGATTGAATTGAAAGACAGTGAGGACAACTGTTTGTGGTTTGTTGATTTGAAGATAGCCATCGCAGACGTAGAAAGTTGTATGGAGGTGAAAAGTGAAAATTAAGCTAAATGAAATGTCGCAGCAAGATAAAGATATGCGTTTAGATCGCTTCCTTGCTGCATCAGATCAACAGTTATTTCCGCAGGAAGATGTAGCAATTTACCTCTCCTGCTCTATCCACACCTTGCAGCGCTTGCGTTGTGTGGGTGGCGGAATCCCTTACACTAAGGTTGGTCGATGTGTTACCTACAAGAAGTCAGACGTACTAGCCTACCAAGAGCGACAAACAGTAATGAATACAGCTCAACTTGCCTCTTAATCGAAGCAGTTGAGCTTACCTTGATACACGGCTTCAATGTCATTCATTGCAAGCCGTAATTTTTTGAGTGATACCTGCACATAACCACCAGTCACATCATTTTTAGCCCCAGATCTATGGTTGAGTAGTCGCTTAATGGTATATGGGCCATAGTCCAAATTATTGCAGATCGTCGCAAAGGTTCGACGCAAATCATGTAATGAAATTTGGATACCAGTCTGTTCACCAATAGTTCTTAGTAAGCCTTGAGCGCCCGCAATATGCTTTGCATTTGATGTCATATTGGAACCCGGGAAAACATAATCATTTCTTCGCAGCTCATAACGCTGTTTGATAATTTCAAATAAGTGGTCGCCCATTGGTAACAAGTGGTCGTCACCGTTCTTTGGGTCCTTGAATACAAATAAGCCCTTTTCGATATCTACATTTTCCCACTTCAGGGTTTGGGCTTCGTTTCTGCGGCACCCGGTATACATAATAAATAACACTAAGTCACGAGTAGCATTCTTGGAAGCATCTTCATACAAGGAGCGCTCAGTAAAGTAATTCAGGACCGCATTGTAAAAAGTGTGGATATTGCTTTCATCCAGGTGGCGTGTACGTGCTTTGGTTTTATTCCAGCCACGTTTTGCAGGAATCACGTCAACCGGGTTTTGTTTAAGAATTGGGTTTTCATCGGTAGAGCAATGGATTTGAGCAAAGCGCCAGATGGACCCGAACATTTTTAAAGTAAGATTGGCTTGAGTGGGACTGTATTCTGTCAGCTTAATGAACCGGTCAAATACATCCTTTTTATTGATTTCAAATATAGGCCGTTCTTTCCAGTCTGGAAGGAAGGTATTGATGCAGTGATTGTAGGTATTCACAGAAAGCGGTTTTAACTTTCTTTGCTTTAGGTACAGGTCGAAAGCCTGGCTTAAGGTTATCTCATTATTTAAGGCATCTTTCTTTTTCTCAAAAACACCATTGGCAATATCAGCCAAAATAGACTGAGCCTTTTTTCTAGCTTCTGCAGGTGTAATCTCATTGGTCTTACCCAGCGTCACACGGAATAACTTTCCAGCATGCCGACGCTCGACAATATAAGATTTACTTTTGGTAGTGGCTCGGACTGCAAAACCAATCAGGTCTGAGTCGCGATAGATGGCTTGCCCTTTTTCGGTCAATGCAATAGCATCAACATTAGATTTGTTGAGTTTCATTTCAAGCTTAATTTACAAATTCGACACTTGCATTTTAAGCCTGAAATTACTCAACAGTCTACATATAGTCTACACGTTATTTTTTAGTGTAGACGTGATGCATAATAAATTACTTTATAACAACAACTTGCATCACACTACACTTTCTCACCACTAGAAGCGCCAATTATAGAACAAGTCAATCGCACGTTCTAAAGACTGACTCGCTTCCAGATACAAGCGCTGATTTACCTGATAGCGTAAAGTGAGCTTATTCACCGGTGTAAATACCCCGACTCCATAACGGAGATATAAATCAGGCGTAATATAACCAGTCACAGAAACCTGGGTATCATCTCCTGTACCTTGAGCATCCAGAGCTAGACCAGTTAAGCCAAAACTGCGCCCGATCTGGTTGGTCAGCGCGCGGGTGCTACCCAAGCCCAAACTAATCCCCGCAGCAGCGATCGTATTATTCACATCGGACCTAAATCCTTCAGCCTGGCTTAAACCAGATACACCCTCATTAACACGACCGGTAATCAAGGCATTTAAGGCTTCCTGTTCTGACAGGCCCGCATCATTATAAATCTGAATACTTGGACTCGATGCAGTCCCTGTTACCCGTACCCCGACTGTACTACCCTGAACCGATTTATTGGCATCAATGTCCAGTGTCGGATTGGTAAGTTCACCATTAAAACGCGCGATAGCACGATTCAAGTCCAGACTTTGGCCATAGGCTTCGATTTTCACCCGCTGTGATACCCCGATTGCACCATTGGCACGCATTGCAGTTTCCAGACCACGCTGTGACAGATTGACTCGACCCAAGAGTGGAATACGACTGTCAAAGCCCTGGAAAATCACCTGATTACCTAAAGAAACAGCAACATCTGCCCGGATATCCCAAGGACGTGCAGACTTCAAGATCGCCAGCTGATCATCACCTTCATGTACGACACGAACATCTGAAGATAAACCGACTACAGGTTCTGAGGCTTCAGGCATTGAAATCAGCGCACGCGGTACATCAACTGTGCCACTCAGACTCAGTTTTTTATTAAATGGATACATGTCCAGAGTCAAATCAGGTGTCACCACAGCGGTAATTAATGGGGCCTGACGAATCAGCAGATTGTCACCTTGCAATTTTAACTGCACTCGCGGATCGCCTTTCCAGTCGACCGATCCGGTTAATTTACCCACACCACGACCACTGTTAAATGCGCCATTGATGCTGGCTGAATTCTGACGTATGGATGAATAGAGCTGTACATTGGTCAAATTAATCGGCAAGGAGATCATGCTAATCGACGCATCTTTGACCCGAACCTCACCTTCAAGCAAAGGATCTGTTAAAGTTCCGCTAATTTTTCCAGCATAAGATAAGATCCCGTCCAGATTACGGATGTCCTGAATAAATGGCTTAAAGACCTTGAGCTGTACTTGGTTAAAGGCAATTTCACCACGCATCGGTTTACTGTCACGATATGGATCAATGATGACATTGGCATAGCCGGTTCCGATATCCGGTGTTTTAACATCTAGCCGAAGTTGCAAGCCATCTGCCACACTTTTTGCTACCAAACCGACTTCATCATATTTCAGTGTAGAACCCAAATAATCCGGATCTTCAGAAGATAGGCCCACCACACCATTACGCGTCACCAGACGTGCGTCAATTTTAGGTTTGGCGCCTTGTGCCCAAGCAGCCTTGGCATAACCATTGACTTTCCCTGTTAACGCCAATCCATCAGGCAAGAATGCACTGAAGTCTTCCAGATCAAGGTTTTGAGTAATAAAAGAGGCACTGCCACGGGTTTTGTTGACCCGAATCGGCTGATCAAAACACAACTGGCTTTGCTGACTCATCCAGCAATGGGCACCAACAAACAGATCCGATTGAGCACTGTTATAAATCACTGCTGCATTTTGACGTTGCACCAGACGGGCACGTAAAGAGTCGAAATCACCTTTTTGAATCTGACCCAGCCAGTTATTTTGCGCATTAAAGCCACCGGCGAGCTGTACAAAGAATTTTGACAGGCGGTTTTCTGCCTGAACTTTAAGAATGTGTGCAGCCCGGGTACCGGCCAGTGATATCTCACCGCGTACAATCTCGCGTGAACCGCTACGCAGGCGATCCATTGTCGCGGTTAATAAAGTTGGTGTGCTTTGCGATGTTGGCAACTGTCCGCGAACACGAACTTTCTGCACGCTAAACAGGTTTTTAAAGGCAAAATTATCAATCGAAAGGTTTGCCGAAGCCTGCAAACGTGGCTGCGCCTGCACATTGATATAGCCCTGCGCACGACCTCTTAAGCCCGGATATAACTCATACAATGCTGGTGCGTTGACTTTGAGTTGCAGATTTTGCGCATTGCCAGTGGCCTGAATCTGGTTGCTGGCATAAGACAGGAACAGGTTATTGGCTTCAAACTGCTCTGGGACAAAACCACGCTGATTTGAATTAATAACGACTGATAAATTACCTGTACCTCGTACCGGCTTGTTATTTAACATACCGGCCAGATTCAAACGCTGGATCTGAATGCGTTTTAAGGCATCTGACCAAACCCCTTGGGTTTTTACATTGCCCGACAACTCGCCTTTCAGGTTGGCATTAAAATATTGCGGCTTAAAGCGGATTAATGAAGCGTTAATATCCCAGCCAATACCATTTGCCAGATTCACCAGACCATTGGCATTAATCTTGCCAGCGATACCATCATGACGCAATTCATTGACTCTCAATACTTCTGGTGTACCTGAAACACGCAGTTTCAGGATTCCCTGACTGGCTTGCAACTGACTGGCATTTAAAGCTCCATCATAATTGACTGCATAGCCTCTAAAACCACCGCCGGCTTTTTCATTATGGAATAATAAGGCAATGGTACTGTTACCGATCAGACGTACTGTTTCGTTCTGTTCTGCCAGGCGCCCAGTCAGGTCTACATTAGACAGTTTAATAATCTGCTGATTGGGTTGTGCATAGCCATTTGCCTTGATCTGACCATTTAAACGGTCTATCGGTGAAGCTGCAGCCAGACTTCGGGTATTTAAGTCTTTGGCGTTTAATAATGCAGTCCATTTCAACTGGCGTTTTTCTTGTGGCAGTTCAATTCGCGCATGACCGCTTAAGCTACCTGCCTGTGCATTGGCGCTGTAATTGAAGCTTGGGACATTCAGGATATTTTTGTTCAGATTGAGCTTGGCTTGGTACATGCCTGCAGGTAGAAGTCCTTCTTCATGCTGCTCGACTTTAGTCGCCACATGAATATTCTGCTGACCTTCGACCAATGCCAATTTGACATCGCCAGACTCACTGCTGAGCCAGCCCACATAAGGTACGGCGCGATCAATATTTTTCCAGGCAACATCTAACAGCATCGGTTGTACTTTATTGCCTTTGACCGGGTTTTGATCCAGCTTCAGATTCCAGCTTTCATAACGGTCGAAATCAACCAGCCCGGTAAGGTGCAAGCCATTTTCCAGGTTACCCGCAGAAGCAATATTCGCATCCAGACTTGGCGGCAAGAAATCTTGTACGACTTGCGGAATGCGCTCGTGCTTGGGATCAATCCCGTTCAAACGCCCAGCCAGATCCCAGCTGACCCGGTCTTTCCAGCCTACTGTCCCGGCAAGGCTAACTGCACCTTTCATCAACTGACCATTCAGATCGGTAATATTCAGCTGATTGACCAGATCGGTATACATCACCGCACTATACTGACCTTGCGGAATATTTTCCCCAATCAGGTCAGTCTGGACATTCAGATCTAGACGTTGGATATCACCATTGAACTCGGCAATGCCGTCTTTGGTAAACAGTTTCTGTTCGGCTAGAATAGGCCAGTGATAATCCTTGAACTTCAACTCGCCGCGCATCGGTACCTGAGGGCGCATAGGATGTACAATAACCCAACCGGTTAATAAATCAGGCGTATTGGTCGCTACGCCAGCCTGAATCGTGTCCAGTGTTCCACGTGCCCGAACCTGAATATCATGAATATTCAAGCTGTCTCTTAAAGAAGGCAGATTGACGATTGCGCGGGCATCCAGTGGATATTTGCCTTCAAACTGCATTTTACCCGTCGCTTCACGCACCGAGAGATAGCCCATATCCATTCGGGAATCTTCAAAATTTAATTCGGTGCCAGACCAGAGCGCCTCATTTAATTCAATATTATAGAAATCAACTGCCGTGGTCTGGGTTTTAATGACCAAATGATCCAGCAACAGATGATCGACGCGCAGCACAAAAGGCAAACGGATGGCATTGAACTTGAAAGGTTCGCTGCTAGACGCAGTTTTATTAATAATTTGCAGGTTACGGACATCTGCTTCAGTCAGATGAATTTCTTTTTTGACAATCGCGCGCCAGCCCAGCTTTACATCAGCACGATCAATTTTGACATCGACCGGTTTCAGGCTGACCAGCACATTTTTAAGAATAATTCCACGCCATAAATTTCCGCCTTCATATTCATAATGAATAATTTGCTGGCGTTGTAATACCTGATCTAGCAGGAACTTACTGCCCTGATTGGTCGAAAACAGCAGCGCCAGCACAGAGAGCAGGAAAATGAGTGAGAAAAGTACCGACAATAGGATACTTCTCAATATACGGCGCTTTTTCGGCACAACGCTATCTTGTGGTTGTTGTTCTGGCTGTGGTTGGTTCTCGACCATGATGTACCCAAATAACTATTTTTAAAAAATGATGTTTTATAACTGCGAACCAATAAAGAAATGCAGACGAATTGGGTGATTGTCATCAGACAATCCAGTCGCCACATCGATACGAATCGGTCCAATCGGTGAGGCCCAACGTATCCCCACACCCGCACCATATTCGGTCGGATTACTGAACTCTTTATTATAAGCATTTCCGGCATCTGCAAAAACCGCAGCACGCCAGCCTTCCCTAAACTGATAGTTATACTCTAAGGAAGCAACCCCTAAGGCCTGACCACCGACTTTAAAGCCTTCGATTTCCGGAGAAAGACTCTTGTAATCAAAACCACGAATGCTCTGGTCACCACCGGTGAAATATCTCAGGTTATACGGCACTTTGGCAAAATCTTCAGTGAAGATATAACCGGCATCGGCACGTCCAACAAACTGATGATCTGCATTTTCACCCAATGAATAGATAAAACGCCAGCCTGCATTTACAATCGCCATATCTGCATCAGACAATAACGCCTCACTACCCAGCTCGACTTTGTAGGTCTGCTTGAAACCCTTGGTCGGATTGACCCGACGATCGGTATCGGTACGTGAAACTTCATAACCGACCAGTAACGACTGCTGTTCATCTTCGGTATTAAAGCGAAACGCTTCCGGAATCTGGTTAAAATCAACAGAACCATTCTGCTTCAAGCGATCCAGACGGTAACGCGCTCCAAAAGTACGCTGCCAGTTACCCAGCGGGTTTTTAATAATCCGGTCTACACCCAGCACTGCCGATTCAATTTGCAGACCTTCGCCTTGAGCCACGCCATCACGTTCTTCGCGCTCATAACCACCGACAATACTGACATAATCATTCAGCGGATGGTGATAAGGAATGTTATAACGACCATCAATGGACTGCCGGATACCGGACAACTCGAGGTTGGCATCAAAAGAATGTCCGCGCTTATTTACAATGGCGCGGCGGTACTGACCACGTAGGCGTATATCGGTATCTGTTCCATAACCCAGACCCAGTTCAGCACTGTTTAAACGGTCTGCATTTAAAGTCACAATCACTGGAACTTTCTTCTCTTCCCGCGCTTGTGCCTTTAAACGCTCCTGCTCATTTTCTTTGGTCTGCTGCTCGACCCGCAAGCTTCTTAAATTTGGATTTTCCTGATCGCGGCTACCGGCAAACTGGTCTTCATCGACGACATTTTGAGTGACTTCTTTAGCAGATGCCACTGAGCGATCAGGCTGTGTCGCAGTCACCTGATCTTCAGAAAGTTTCTGCTCTTCTATCAGGCTTTGAATATCCGGTGCCAGCTCCAGCTCCCTGTCAACAGGATCAGGGCGAATCGCATCCACCAGGGTATAGTTAAAATAGCGCGAGTTGGTCAGGTTATTGGCCAGGCTATTGACCCGCCAGAAGGTATAATCTGCACCATCTGTCCAGGTGACCAGACTTTCCAGTACGTCTCGGTCCAGCGGAAATTCCTTTTCAGGATCACTCATTCTGAACTCGACATTACCCAGCTTGTAACGTTCGCCGGTTTCAAAACGCAGGTTCACATCGGCGGTATTTTGTGGCTGGGCAATCTTTACATCATGCAGACGCCAGAATGAATCAAAATAACCATTGTTATTGGCTGCAGTAGTAATCCGTGTTTTGGTTTTTTCATAATTGCCATGATTGAAAATATCGCCTTCTTCCTGTTCAGGCAAAAGACTGATGACCTGGAATTGTGGCTGTTCGGCGCCCTCTCCAGTAAATTCAATATTTTGACTGCTAATCAGGACAGGTTCATTCGGGGTCACAAAAACTCGAACCCGGCTGTCAGAGATTTTTTCAAACCTGAACTGGGCATTATAATAACCCACTGCCTGCGCTGCCTGTCTGGACAAGGTGCGTAATTGCGGCAAAGCCGAATTAAAGTCGCCAAAAGACTCTTGGGTAAAACTGGATAATTTGGCTTTGACATTATTTCTTAAATTCAGATGGCCTTCAGGTACATCTTTACGATTCAGCATACCGTTGCTTTGCGCCACACCTTGCCCATTTATGATCACCACATCTGCACTAATTCGAGGAACTCTTGCGGTCATGATCTGACGTGGAGGACGGATTTTATAAAATAGCCGTTTGAACAGATTTGGACGTTTATCATCCTCAGCAACCAACTGACCCGGCACTTCTGGCAAGGTCAATCCGGCTTCATTATTTTTTACAATAATCTGGCTGTCTGCCTGAATCGATTGCATCAACTGATCGACATTAACCGGCGCCTGATTAATTTCCAGCAGTTCTTGCTGGCTGATATCAGCCACCACCGTTTCGCTGGTCTGAGTATTGCGATAGTTTTGTGCTTCCTGTTTGGCTTGCTCGGCTACCTGATAAATTTCATTGACCATGTTCTGATCAATAGTCTGTACTGGCAGATCTTCCAGATCATCAAACTCGATCGGCGTAAATTCGCCCAGACCAGATCCTGCATTTTGCTGTTGTTCCAGCATCAACATGCTGTCAACTGGTACTTCCGGCTCCAAGGCTTCTTCGATTTTTTCTTCTGCTTCAGTTTCAGACGTGGCCACTCCCTGACGAATCGCTTCTTTAGATAGCTCGTCCACCATTTCTGCCTGAGAAATGGCTACGGGTGTTTCTGGCTGTTCGGTTTGTGCCATGCTCTGATGGGATAACATCATAAAAAAGATGCTCATACACAGCTGCATACCACTATGCTGTGGTATGAGAGGCCCCATACTGCGATTTAGCATCGTTTTTTTAAAATTTTTCTTTGCAGGCATAGCAAACTCTAAACGAATACATTCTTTAATTGATTATTTGACCGAAAAATATAAGCTAAGGAGCTTAATTAATTGGTTTTTACCTTTACATGGCTGAAAGTATCTTACATGATTTTTCTCAATGTTTACGCATAACTGACATTTCTTAATAAAACTTAATGTAGCACGGCCTATATGAACAAAAATGAACATTTGTTAGCTTCTCGGCGCTTTTTACCGATGTTTCTGACGCAGTTTTTTGGTGCATTAAACGATAATGTATTTAAACAGGCGTTACTGCTGGTCATCACTTATGGCTGGATTCAACAGCAATCAGCCAACATCAGCACCTTGAATAATCTGGCGGCATTACTATTTATTCTGCCTTATTTTATTTTTTCAGCCACTGCCGGTCAGATTGCCGACAAATACGAACGTTCACAGCTGATTCGCTATCTCAAGCTTCTGGAAATTGTCATCATGTTGCTGGGAACTATCGGTTTCCTGCTGGGTAATTTATGGATTCTGTTATTTGCCTTATTCTTGATGGGCACCCAGTCCACTTTCTTTGGCCCGATCAAATATGCCATTTTACCTGAAGTCCTAAAACCGAATGAACTGATGTCCGGTAATGCCCTGTTCCAGTCCGGAACTTCTCTGGCAATCCTGTTCGGTATGATTCTGGGTGGCGCAGTTATTGCAGCGTCTGCTGGTCACCTGATCTGGATCAGTTTAACCATCATCAGCATCGCCTTGATTGGTTATATATCCAGTCGCTATATCCTGAAACAAAGTATTCCCGCGCCTGAGCTGCAAGTTGACTGGAATTTCTTCCGCACCAGCTTGCAGACCTTGAAATATGCCAAAAGCTTACCTCTGATTTTTACAATTTTACTGGGCAACTCATGGTACTGGTTTTATGGTGCAACCTATCTGACCCAGATTCCTCAGCTGACATTACAAAATCTGCATGCATCTGAAAATGTCGCCAGTCTGCTCTTAACCTTTTTTTCTGTCGGAATTGGTCTGGGTTCATACTTATGCCGTAAAATTGGTGGCAGCCAGGTCAATATCAAGATGGTGCCTTTTGGCGCGATCGGTCTGGTGATCTTTGCCCTGTATCTGGCCGCGAGTCTGGCCTTTGTTCCGGAGCGTACAGGTGCATTAATCGGCTTGGCAGATGTCTTTCAGCAAGGCTGGAGCTATTATCATGTGATGCTGGCCGTCACCTTACTTGGAATTAGCGGCGGTTTTTATATTGTACCGCTGTATGCCATGATGCAGGCGCATTCTCCCCGCTCACATCGTGCGCGTGTGGTTGCAGCAAATAACATTCTGAATGCCGTTTTCATGGTATCTTCTGCTATATTCTCGATTATTATTTTAAGTGTTTTAGAGCTTGATCTTAAAATACTTTTTTGTATTACCGCAGTATTAAGCGGCCTGTTTACTCTCTGGCTACTTTACCGGCTGAAACCAATGATCAAAACTGCAAAAGCGCCCTTGGAGGATTAATTCATGCGTCAATATACAGGTCTCGATAAACTGATTCACTCTTTTGACCAGGCATTACGCAGTCTAGTCCCGGGCACGACTTCGGCCCAACGTGAAAATCCGGCCCAACCGGTAGAAACACAGTTAACCGTCAGTGATGCACGTCATGTGGCAGGTTTAATGCGGGTCAATCATAGTGGTGAGGTTTGCGCACAGGCGCTGTACCATGGTCAGGCGATGACGGCGAAACTCCCGAATGTACGTCGCGAAATGGAACAGGCAGCGATTGAAGAACAGGATCATCTGGCTTGGTGTGAAAACCGCTTAAAAGAACTGGATAGCCATACCAGTCTGCTCAATCCGGTCTGGTACGGTCTTTCCTTCGGTATGGGTGCAATTGCCGGAATCGCAGGCGATAAATACAGTCTGGGTTTTGTGGCTGAAACAGAACGTCAGGTCAGCATGCATTTACAGCATCATCTTAGCCAGTTGCCACCGCAGGATGAACGTTCTCGTCGTATTCTAGAACAGATGAATGAAGATGAACTGCATCATCGGGATACAGCGTTAAATGCTGGCGGTGTAGATCTACCCGTTCCAGTTAAGATCGCCATGACAGGCATTTCCAAGTTGATGACCAAAACCAGTTATTTTATTTAAATCCCACTATTTTAATTTTAGCCCACTCATTTGTGGGCTTTTTAATACATCTGAAATCCTCACTGGTATCTATCAGCTCAAGGGATATCGTTATCTTATTGCTTATAAGTTCTATAAAATAATAGAGATTCCCCACAGCTTCCTTTAATCTTTTTTGCTCATTTCAGAAAGCAGGTCCAGCTGGATTTCCTGAATTTGCGCCAACCGTTCCCATTGATGTAGCAGCAGATGATCTAATTTTTCATGCAAGTGTTGGATTTCCAGCTCGGCTTTTAAATTGATCTGATAATCATTTTGCGAACGTAAGCGGTCTTTTGCTTCCTGTCTGTTCTGGCTCATCATAATAATAGGTGCCTGAATCGCCGCAAGACAGGACAGGATTAAATTCAACAGAATAAATGGATAAGGATCAGTAGGTCGTGTCACCATCACCACAGTATTTATCGTAATCCACAGGCCCAAGAAGATTGCAAAACAAATCAAAAAGGTCCAGCTTCCACCAAAAGTTGCAATTTTATCGGCGAGCCTTTCTCCCAAGGTCCACTTTTGCTCTAAGGTTGTTTCCACATTTTTGGTAATCAGTTCATGCTGATGCATGCTATCAATCACTTCAAACTCAAGATCAGTCACTTCACCCTTTTCCGAACTTAATAATGAATGTACATACTGTATGCGGTACCGGGTTAAATCTGCCTGGCAAATATAATCTTGCGGTGTCCAGCCTGGAATATCCCTGGCAATCTCTTCGGTAATGACTTTTCTGACTGTTCCCATCGGAGTGAGATTTTTCAGAAGAAAGTGCTTGCCGCATACCAAGCATTTATGGCTTTCATGTTTTTCTTTCATGATGATTCTCTTTTTAAACCAGCTCACTCAGCTATTATTTTGTTCGATATATTTGATTTGCTTTAATCATTTTTACCATTCGTAAATCAATTATGTATCAAGTGCGTCTGATTTCTTGAACTTATGAATCTCACTTCGATTTTATCTTGGATTGATAAAATGCTCAGCCAAGCGCACGATGATCAGATCATTCAAGATAATTTTCAGATCGATTCAATCCTACTATCTATACATGACTTAAATTTACTATAATCATGATGATAATAAAAAAGGGGCTTCATTGTGCGCCATTCATACCATCTTGAAAAACATTATATCGAACGCGCGGGTTGGCTTCGTGCAGCTGTACTGGGGGCAAATGACGGAATTATTTCGGTCACCAGTCTGGTGGTGGGTATTGCAGCCAGTGGAGCATCCACAGAAATTTTATTGGTGACCTGTGTTGCCGGCTTAATCTCTGGCGCTGCCTCGATGGCGGCCGGTGAATATATTTCGGTTAAATCCCAGCAAGATATTGAAACCAATGATCTACTCATGGAAGAGCGCGAACTTCAGCGCCATCCCACGCATGAGTTAAATGAACTCAAAACGATTTATATACAACGAGGTCTGGAACCTGCTTTGGCACAACAGGTCGCTGAACAGCTGACCGACCATAATGCCTTGGATGCCCATGCCCGGGATGAAATTGGTATTTCAGCACATACCTCTGCCCAACCCTTTCTCGCTGCATTTTCTTCCGCCATGGCATTTACGGTAGGTTCATTATTCCCTTTAATTTCAATCATGATTTTACCGGAACACTATCTGGATAAAGGCGTCATGCTGATTGGCGTTTTAAGTTTGGGGATGATGGGTGCACTGGCGAGCTATGCCGGTGGAGTAAGTGTCTGGAGAGGCGCTGTTCGGGTGATGCTCTGGGGAATTATCGCCATGTTATTCAGTGCGTGGATCGGATCATTATTTAATGTGTCCGTCGCCTAAACATCTGTTCATCGTTTAATAGGCACACCATATGATTGAACAACTATCATTTTAACGTTCATGAATAAGGCTTTTTCGAAAAACTGCTGTGCTAACAAAATTAGAGTTTATTTTAATTTACGTTCAGTTTTAATTTAAATGCTTAAAACCTAAGATTTATGTCTGAGAGGTATTGTTATGGAAACTAAGATCATTCTTGCCATCTTGGCGATCATTATCGTATTGCTGATCATTTTTTATAATAAGAAAAAGTGAAAGGGCGATGATTCATTTCTTGCTATTTTGAAAATTTTTATCGAACTTAAAATAAATTCCAGAGCTTTAAATCAATCAAATATTAATTCCCTGTCGGAAAACCATGAAATCCCCATTGGATCACATAAAGGATCCCAAGGATTAAAATCACCGAAACCACAATTTCCAATATTTTCATTTTTAAATGATTCCTAAAATCTACCTGAGCCATCTTATCTGAATTTTTCTTTTCATATAAAAACAAAAAACTGCATCATAAAAAAGCCTGATCTTGTTTGATCAGGCTGGTTAACCATTCGTACTAGATAAATTGTATTAGCAGAAAATCATGTGATTCGATTTAAATCAGCTGTTCAACTGTTGGGAAACTATGTGATCCATGTTCAAACATGGCATCATGCCAGATATCAAACATGGGCACTTTCACATCCAAAGCCAAAGGCAATTTTTTTTCATTAAACTGCATATGTTGAAGATCGGATCCCCAGGCAATCAAATCAACATCCAAAGTAATCTGATGTGATGGACGTACTCGCCCTGATGCCTGTTCCAGCTGTTTGAGCAGCTCAATCAGGTCTTCACTAGACACCGAACTTCGCAATAAACACGCTGCATTCCAGTAATCTGCGCCGATGCCATCACGGCAAGGAATCATATAAATGGGAGAAAACTGAACTTCTCCCCATTCGGAAATACGTTGCTGTGCAGCTTGAAAATGTTGCTGAGGATGACAATTACTCGCTAATGCTAGGGCGAAAATCGTTTCGGTGGCGTTCAAGACGTATCCCTACAGAATTGGCTTGCGCGATAATGGCAGGCTTACGGATCGTAATATTAATCGATTCAATTGCTGTAAAGGTAGTAAAAAGTGCATTCAGCACTAACTTTGCTGCATGTTCAATCAATTCAGGCTTGGCCTCTTGAATGACTTTGCTGGAAATCTCACAAATTTCTGCATAATTCAGCGTATCTGCAAGTGCATCTGAGTTTGATGCCTGTTCCAAGTCGGTTTGAATGGTCAAATCCAGCATTAGAGGCTGAATAATTTGACGCTCCCAGTTAAAGCAGCCCACGACTGTTTCAACCTTTAAACCTTCAATAATAATGGCGTCCATTGGATTGCTCGAGAATTTAATACTGACCACATCCCTCTCAAGCTCCTTTTCAAAGGGAGGAGCTTTTAAAGCCCCCCCTTTAAAAAAGGGGGATTTAGGGGGATTTTCCAAGTCTAGATGAGTTTAAGATTAATGCTTTAACAGCAGATTCGGATCCATGCTTTGCACCATTTGCAAACGCTGATCGGCATAGATATCGGTATACGGCGCAAGAATTCGCATGAAACGGTCGAAATACAGCATTTGCTTGAACAGCAAGGCAAAATCGCGCGGGAACCGGATGCCATGACGTTCACCCACAGCCACCATATCCATCATGATATCGTTCAGGTCAGCAGGGTTGGACGTTAACAATTCCTGTGGATCTGCCATCAACACGCCACTGAATAAACGCTCTAGATCAGCAGCCAAAACTTTGGTGTCTATCTGCACAGCGGTCATACCCATTTTCAGCATGTTTTGCGCCATCAGCTCATAATTGGTATGTTGCAATGAATCCATAAATGCCATACATGCCGTCCATACCTCAGGCTTGAGCTGACCAACAATACCGAAATCAATAAAACCGACACGGCCATCTTCAAGGAGCATCAGGTTGCCTGCATGCAGATCGGCATGGAAGCTGTTACACATCATCAAGCTGCCAAACCAGGTATTCATCGCAGTAATCAGTACTTGAGATGGATCTTTGGATACCTTTTTAACCACTTCAAAATCGGTCAAAGGCACACCGTATAAACGCTGCATGGTGAGCACACGACGGGTCGAATATTGATGATAAACCTTCGGCGCAGTGGCTGCTTGATTGTTGGTGATATTTAGGTAATTGACGAAATCATCCAGATTCTGAGCTTCTTCAATGAAATCGACTTCACGCACCATACGGGTTTTGATTTCTTCGACAATGTCAGCCAGTGAAGCAAACTTAACTTTCGGGACTGCTTTTTCCAGCAACTTGGTTGCCCAATGCAGCACATTCAAGTCAGTGTACAAAATGGTTTCTACGCCCGGTTTTTGTACTTTAATCACGACATCTTCGCCAGATACCAGTTTGGCTGCATGCACCTGTGCAATAGATGCAGAGGCTAATGGCGTTTCATCAATCGATGCAAAGATTTCATCCAGATTGCGTCCTGCAAATTCAGAGGCTAAAACCTGCTGGATATAGCTAAACGGCAAGCGTGGAGTCTGATCCAGACAACCCTGAAATTCTTCTACATATTCACGTGGAAACAGCGACGGCGTGCTGGCAATAAACTGACCCAGCTTGATATAAGTCGAACCTAAGGATTCAAAAGTTTCACGCATCAGTTTGGCATTGCTCGGCTTTTCAGTGACATATTTAAAGCCCGCCTTTGCCGCAACGACTGCTGTTTCTCCCATACGGGCAACTGAACGTATTCCATCTAACCAGATATTGTTTTTCATAATGTCTTAGGAAAAATTAATTAAATGCAGTGTAGCAAAAAAAATTCACTTTGCAGGCTTATCTTGCCTGACAGATTGGGCAATCTGTATCTTTTTCGAAAGCTAGAATCCGCTGCTTAAAACTCAGTCCATCCCACAACAACAATTTTTGTCTGAGTGGCATCTGACCCAATCCCAGATATAACAAGGTATGATGTGCCTGCAAGCTGGCCATCACATTCGGTGTGGTCGCCAATACACCGGAATCTGCACAGCGCAGACTTTCATCGGCCTGATTTTCTGGCGGGAACAGGCAGGCATAACAGGCAGAATCCCCTTCAACCATAAACAGCTGGCCTTGCAAGCCAATCGCAGAAGCACTCAATAATGGCACATTCAGCTCCACGCAAATCTGATTGACCAGATAACGTGTGGCAAACTGGTCACAGCCATCCAGCACCAGATCCTGATGTTCAATCAGGTGCGCTGCATTTTCAGCCGTTAATGCCTGATTCACATAGTCAACCTGTAGGTGCGGATTAACCTGACTTAGTCTTTTGGCCAGAGTTTCTGCCTTATAAAATCCAATATCCTGCGGCATAAATGCCAGTTGTCGCTGTAAATTACTCATCTCGATAGTATCTGGATCGATCAGGGTAATTTTTCCTACGCCTGCGCGTGCCAGAAGTTCTGCCAGTGCACAGCCAATCCCGCCACAACCAATAATGCAGACATTAGAAAATTTTAACCGCTCTTGAGCGTCAATATCCCAGCCATCCAGAAGAATCTGACGGCTATACAGATGTAGTTCAGCATCAGTGAGTTCAAATTCTGGGGAGATGGCATCCATGTTAAATGTAGACAACGTCTTTCCTTGTTTCGAAAATTTTTAACAATGATCGCAAAAATTAGCCTTACTGAAGTTTCTAAAGGCTGATAAATCTCTGGAAGATCAATCTCACAGTCAATTTACAGCATATCAATAAATGGTTCGGCAATCGTTGAGCCAAATAGCATATCAGCTAAACGCTCGGTATCAAGCTGCAGCTGCTATGGCTTGGCAAGATTTTTTGAATCACCTCAATTCAATGGTTCCGGCAAACAGCTTTTTCTAACTTATAAAAGGTGTCAGACCTGAAGTTTTTAAAATCTTTGTTATTAAATTTCCCTGTAAATCGAGCTGTCTTGTTTAGCAATTCTGTAGTCTCTGCCTATATTTGAGTATGAAAATGTATGAGTTCAGTGAGACCTAAGGCATCTGTCTCTAAATATGATTAATCTGAAAATACCAAGCAATCTTTTCAGCTTTCATAAAATCGTATGGAGAACATACATGACCGAGCATAACAATACTCAACATGATAATCGTGAAAAATTATGGGAATTGATCAAAGATGTCCGTTACACCATGATCAGCCATTTAACCGACACCCATGAAATCCACTCCCAGCCGATGACCATGCTGAACTCCGAGCAGATGAATGAACGTCAAAACTTATATTTCATCCTGCGTAATACCAATGATCTGGTCAAAGCAGCAGAAACAGGCCGTGGTCAGATCGGTCTGTCTTTTGCAAAACCATCAGATGGTATTTATGTGTCGATTAGTGCACATGCCCAGATCAGTACTGACCGTATTCTGATTGAGCAATTATGGAATCCATGGGCTGAAAACTGGTTTGAAGGCAAGGATGATCCTACCGTACGGGTATTGATTGCAGAAGCAGTCAGCGCAGAATATTGGAATGTGACAGACAACAAAGTCACCCAGCTTTTTAAAGCCTTAAAAGGCGGCGTTACCGGTGAAGCGGGTGAACCGCATGCAGAGCATCAAAAAGTGAATTTACAAGGCAATATTTGGTAGTTGCCAAGATTTAGCCTCTTTTTCTTAAGAGGCTAAATTTTTGATATATTTCATTTTAAATATTAATGTAATTTTACTGTAATGACATAAAATTATAATTTTGGCTTGCCTCAATCTGCTCTCTTAAAAATATAAGCTTAGGAAAATCAGCTCAACATTCAGCTTAATTTTAAATAGAAGAAAATTTATTTTCTCAAAAACCAAAAGGCTGCCATAGCAGCCTTTGAACATTCAATTAAAGGATGAATTTTGAAAATTAACTGACTCGCTTCATCTCTTGAAGTTTGGCTATTTCCTGCTGTTTGAGTAAATTGCGCTGAATCTTGCCGCTCGATGTTTTAGGCAAAGACGCCACAAACTCAATCTCTTTCGGATAGGCATGTTTGGATAAGCGTGAACGTACATAACTTTGCAGTTTTAACATCAAATCTTCAGTAGCCGGATAAGCCGATTTAAGCACTACAAAGGCTTTCACAATTTCAGTTCGTTCTGGATCTGGCTTGCCGACTACGGCAGATTCAAGCACTTCTTCACATTCAAGCAAGGTACTTTCTACATCAAAAGGCCCAACCCGATAGCCCGAAGTTGTAATGACATCGTCTGCACGCCCAATAAAATCAATACCACCATATTCATTCAGCTTCACGGTATCACCAGTGAGATAATACTGCCCGACAAATGACTTGCGGTTGTGGCCTGCATAGCCTTCAAACCACATCAACGGTGAAGCTGCACAGTCAATTGCCAAGGTTCCAATCCCGCCTTTTTCTACTTCCTGATGTTCTTTGTCCAATACAGCAAAACGATGCCCAGGAATAGCAAAACCGGCTGAACCAACTTTTTTATAATGCTCCAAGCCATGATGATTGGCGATCACCATACCCAGTTCAGTCTGTCCATATTGATCGTAAATATTCACATTTAAATCATGATTGAACCACTGAATCACTTCAGGCGTGAGCGGCTCACCTGCACTGCTTACCACGCGTAAATGCGAACTGATGCCTGCATCAAATTTTTCTTTAAAACCAAAGAACATGCGAAATGCGGTTGGCGAACCGGTCAGGTTACTAACCTGATATTTTTGAATGATTTGTACGGCATTATCGACACTAAAGCCACGTTCATCCATGATGATGCTGTGCCCTAAACTGAGCGGCCCTGCAATGCCATAATACAGTCCATACGCCCAGCCCGGATCTGCCAGATTCCAGAAGAAATCTTCATCTCGCAGATCTACAGCGTGCAGCATATAACCTTTAAAGGCCAATAACGCTTTTAAAGGCACAGGAACCGATTTTGCTAAGCCTGTCGTACCTGAAGTAAACATCATTAGAAAAATATCATTAAACTGGCAATTTACCGGTTCAAACTCTTCCGGTTGTTGCTGTAAGGCTATCCAGAAGTCCGCATCTTGATAATCATCTGCTGCTGCCTGATGCACAGTCAGAATATTAGGAACATTGAGATCATGGAGTTTCAGTCGCTGCTCTTCATCAGTAACGATCAACTGGGTGCCAGCGGTACTGATACGATGTTCAATGGCTTTGCTTTCAAAGGCAGTAAATAAAGGTTGATAAATGGCACCGATACGCCAGGTGGCCAATATGGTAATTAAGAGTGCTGGCGTTCTTGGCAGCAATCCTGCAATACAGTCACCGGCTTTTAAACCCAGAGAATGCATATAATTGGCCAGCTGTCCTGAAGCTACGGCCAGCTGTTCAAAGGTCCACTGCTCTGCATCTCCGTTTTTGCCTTCCCAAATCAGTGCAGTTCGGTTTTGACCCAGGTAGCGACCACAGCATTCGGTATACGCATTGATGTTCTCTGCATTTCCAACCAGATGTTCCTGAACCATATTTTCAAAATTAAAATCAGCATATGCCTGCTCTAGTGTCTTCATGACGACAACCTCTTTCCTATTGTATTTTTCAGGCGACCTTGCCTGAGTTTGTCCATTTGTATTTGTTGTTCCTGCTGATTCCATCAGCATACTTTTTTCAAATCTGCATTCATGCCCTAGGACTAGAACATGGATAAGGCTTATTTTTCGATTATTCGTACTGTATGTCTTTAGATCATCATGTTCAGTTGAATCCTGCAATTTCCATATCCATCCATGTAAGTGCAGGATTTGAACATCAATCAAAGTCTGTTTTTTTAATTTAACAATCAGCGTTGACACACTTCACGTGCAATCACCAGTCGTTGAATATCTGATGCACCTTCATAAATCTGGCTCACTCGCACATCACGATAGATACGCTCAACCGGAAAATCAGAGACATAACCGTAGCCACCATGAATCTGGATCGCATCTGAACAGACTCGCTCTGCAATGGTCGATGCAAACAGCTTTGCCATTGATGCTTCTTTTAAACACGCCAAGCCTGCATCTTTTAAGGTTGCAGCATGCAAGACAAGCTGACGTGCGGCTTCAATTTGGGTCGCCATATCTGCAAGCCTGAACGCCACACCCTGATGCTGCACAATTTCCACACCAAAGGCTTTGCGTTCATTGGCATATTCCACTGCAGCATCTAGTGCAGCCCGCGCCATACCGACTGATTGTGCTGCAATGCCGATCCGACCCGATTCAAGATTCGACAAGGCAATTTTATAGCCTTCACCTTCCTGGCCCAGCAGGTTGGCAGCCGGAATCCGGCAGTTATCCAGAACGATGGTCGCGGTATCCGAACAATGCTGACCCATTTTCTCTTCTAGGCGTGACACGATATAACCCGGTGCATCGGTCGGCACCAGAAAGCATGAAATACCCTTTTTCCCTGCAGATTTATCAGTCACAGCAAAGACTAGTGCAATCTGTGCGTGTTTACCTGTCGTGATAAACTGCTTGGTGCCATTTAGCACCCATTCATCACCATCACGTTCGGCTTTACACTCCAGCGAACTGGCATCCGAACCGGCCTGAGGTTCTGTCAAACAGAAACAGCCAAGCCATTCACCTGTTGCAAGCTTGGTTAAATACTGTTGTTTTTGTTCCTCTGTGCCATAACGCTGGGTAATGCCACAAGGTAAAGAATTCTGCACACTGATAATCGTCGAGATTGCACCATCTCCTGCGGCAATTTCCTCTAGCGCCACAACCAATGATACATAATCCAGACCTGCACCACCCCATTCTTCAGCCACTGTCATACCAAGTGCACCGAGTTCACCGAGTTCTTTCAATTCCTGTGCTGGAAATTGTGCAGTTTTGTCGCGTAAGGCCGCCGTCGGTTTCAGCTTCTGCTGCGAATAATTGCGCATCATGTCCTGAATCATTTTTTGTTCATCATTTAAAATCATTGAACTTCCCTTTCTATATCTATTTTATTTACTTCAAGCTTTTTACTATTGAGATCGTTGGAACGTCAGTTAAGGCGGCATGGATGTCGCCTGCGAAACTGAGATACAGGGATGTATCTTCAGTTTCGCAAAGGATTTTTGTTTCTTTTGACCCTTCAAAAGAAAATGCATGCTTAAACAAAGTCATTTGAATTCAATGAGAAATTGGTAGCTGTGCAAATCATCATGTCCTATATAAATCGAAGACTTATTTAGGCTGCATGCGAATCGCGCCATCCAGACGAATGACCTCACCATTCAAATAACTATTTTCAAAAATATGTCCCACCAGCTGGGCGAATTCCTGTGGTTTTGCCAGACGTGGTGGAAACGGCACCATTTGCCCCAAAGCATCCTGGACATTTTGCGGCATGCCTTTCAGCATCGGAGTTTCCATAATGCCCGGCGCGATGGTCATGACACGGATCGCTTCACGAGCTAGTTCACGTGCCAAAGGTAAAGTCATTGCGACGACTGCACCTTTAGAGGCCGCATAGGCAGTCTGACCAATTTGACCGTCATAAGCGGCAACCGAAGCTGTATTCACAATTACGCCACGTTCTTCTTCACCAGCTTGCAGCTCATATTTTGCAATTAAAGCCGCCGCATGACGCAACATATTAAAAGTACCGTTTACATTAATATTGAGCACTTTCTGGAACATCGCCAATTCATGGATGCCGTTTCGTCCCAATACTTTGGCAGATGGCGCAATCCCGGCACAGTTGACCAAGCCATTCAGTTGACCATAGGTGCTTTCAACATGAGCGAAGAAACTTTCAACGGCCTGTTCATCGGTAACATCAAGCTGTACAAACTCAGACTGTGAACCCAGTTGCTGCTGTAATGCCTGACCCTGCTCCTGATTCATATCAACCAGAATCACTTTAGCACCGTGTTCAACCAAATGAGTCGCTGTAGCTGCACCTAAACCTGATGCACCACCTGTAACGACAACAACTTTTCCCTGAATGTTCATGTTTATTTCCTAGCGATTTTTCTATTTCAGATACGACTTAATATGCAGAGTAAACAGAGTTTTTATTCTGTACAATTTCCAAATATTGCATCTTGCATGATGTATTTGGACAATGAAAACAAGGATGTCAGACTGAATATGCATAAGCCTGCACTGGAATATAGCAAAGGCACCATCTCGATTGATCTGGTGAATGAAGCATTGCTGGATGCCAAACGGCTGCAATTTGATATCCCTGCCATTCTGAAAAAAGCCAATATTCCAGTGGAGGTCCTGAATGCTCCCAAGGCACGCGTATCGGTTAATCAATTTGCCCAATTATGGACTGTGCTTGCAGACAGCATGAATGACGAATTTTTTGGCATGGACAGCCATGCCATGCGTCGTGGTAGTTTTAAATTGCTTTCGAAAATGGTCATGCAGGCAGATACGCTGGAAAAAGCCCTGCAACATATTTTGCAATTTCTCAATCTGGTTTTGGACGACCTGCAAAGCACGCTCATGGTTGAGGAACACTATGCCTATATCGTGATTTATGATTTAAAAACAACCAAACGCATGTTTAGTTATGCGACTTATCTGATGCTGATTCATACCCTGATCTGCTGGTTAAGTGGACAACGGATTTTGCTTAATCAGATTCAATTGAAATGTGCAGCACCACTGAATGATTTTGATTACAAAGTTCGATTCTGTGAACAGATTGAATATCAGGCCAGCGAAAATTACGTGCAATTTGATGCAAGCTATCTGCAATTGCCGATTAAACAGGATGCTCAGTCCTGGTATCAGTTTATTCAGCAAACACCACAAAATTTATTGGTGCGTTTTAAAAACCCCTATGCCTTGAGCACCCAGATTCGCCGAAAATTGCTACAGGTTTCGCCGGCAGAATGGCTGGAACTGAATGAACTAGCCTTAAAAATGAATATGTCTGAAGCCACCATGCAACGGCGTTTAAAAAGTGAAGGTGTCAGCTATCAGCAATTAAAAAATGAGATACGCCGGGATACCGCAATTGAATTACTGACCCGTACTGAACAAAGTTTACAAGAGATCAGCGATCAGCTTAACTTTCAGGAATCCAGTGCATTTCATCGTGCATTCAAAAAGTGGACTGGCGTCAGTCCAGGTGCGTATCGACAAAATAATATTAGATAATTTATATAAAATTAGACTTTAAAAATATTACCGAAAAAATACTTGGATTCTAAACATTTATTTTTATTATGATTATATATTTCAAGCCCTAAAATATATATTAGCAGGACTACACAGTCACCCAGAAAGCTTTGCAATTCACCCGGAAATAGATTATTTTTCATTCAATTTATAGCACTTTTGCTATTGGCTGTACTCTCCATTTTCCTTTCTAGTTGAAGGTATCTCCATGTTAAAGATGACTGATGTGCTTGGGCAAAATCTTGTTCAAAACTTCTCTAAAGCTTTATTTTCTTCGACTGATCTCATCACAGAACAGTTGAATCAAGGGATTTTAAATGCATCGGATGCAGAACTGAAAGATGCAATTTTGCACTTCTTTAACCAGGTAGATGCTGTGGAAGCGGCTCAGGCCCTTGAAATTCCAGCAGAACGTATAAGTGGATTACAGGAAGGTATCGCCTTGAAAGATGAAAAATATCTGGCAGATACTTTGAAAGTTGTGGCACTTTGTCTGGCAATGGAAACCGGTAGCCTAGATCAGGTAGAAGTCTATGACTGTCTACAGGATTATCCGATGTAATTCTTTTTAAGAATTCCTCGAAAGCGATGCTCTGGCATCGCTTTTTTTGTTTTTAGTTATACTGCGTTGGCGTCATGTCATTCAAAATACTTAAGGTTTCAAATGCAGTCAGGAATTTATAAAGAAAAAATCCAATAAAAAAGCGACCAATGTAGTCGCTTTTTTATAGAAAAAGAATTACAGATTAATGCGGCCATTGCGCCAAAGTCACACGATCATTCCCGCCATAATCTTTAACCGTGCGGACTTGCTTATAACCCGCCTGTTTAAATAGATGTTGTACGGCATCTGCCTGATCATAACCATGTTCAAGCACCACCCAACCATTCACAGTCAAATGCTTCTTGGCTTGCAGAATAATCATTTCAATATCGGCCAGACCTTTTTTATCTGCCACCAGCGCACGTTCCGGTTCAGTCGCCAGATTCTGCATATGCACATCATCAGCGTCGATATAAGGTGGATTCGATACAATGGCGTCAAAGAATTGACGGCCAAATGGCTTCAGCCATGAACCCAGAACAAATTCTACATTCTCAATATCATGTTGTTCCGCATTATATTTCGCCACCTCAAGCGTAGGCTCGTAGATATCGGAAGCCGTTACTGTCCAGTTTGGACGCTCAGATGCCAGTGATAAGGCAATTGCGCCAGTACCTGTACCCAAATCTACTACACGGGCGTCATCAGGCAGGTCTAACTTCAACACGGTCTCAACCAGCACTTCAGTATCCGGACGTGGCACTAAGGTATTTTTGGTCACTTTGAGGTCTAAAGTCCAGAATGGCTGTGAACCAGTGACATAGGCCAAAGGCTCACCGGCAGCAATACGCGCCAACCCGTCTTTATACGCTTGTTCCTGTTCAGGCGTTAACTCCTGATCCTTTTTCATTAGTAGATCAAATGAATCAATCTTGGTGATGTGTTCCAGTAACCAGGCATTTTCCTGACGTTCGTAACTTTCAGCTTCGCCGCGTAAAGCCAAGGCTTGTAAAATATTCATTATCCACCATTCTGCTGTGCAAGCATGGCCAATTGATCCGCCTGATATTCGCGATGCAGGCTGTCCAGCAATTCAGTCAAATCACCTTCCATCACGGCATCCAGCTTGTATAAAGTCAGGTTAATGCGGTGATCTGTCATACGACCTTGCGGATAGTTATAGGTACGGATACGTTCTGAACGATCCCCCGAACCCACCAGGTCACGACGCATTTCCGAGGTTGCTGCATCTGCTGCTGCACGTTTGGCATTTTCTAAACGTGATACCAGCAGTGCCATCGCTTTGGCCTTGTTCTTATGCTGTGAACGCTCTTCCTGACACTCCACTACGGTGCCGGTTGGAATATGAGTAATACGTACTGCAGAATCGGTTTTGTTAACATGCTGACCACCTGCACCTGAAGCACGGTAGGTATCAATGCGCAAATCAGATGAGTTGATTTCAACCGAGGTATCGACATCAATTTCAGGAAGAATCGCAACGGTACAAGCAGACGTATGTACACGGCCCTGTGATTCGGTTGCCGGTACACGCTGTACACGGTGCGCCCCACTTTCAAATTTTAAACGACCATAGACCCCTTCACCATTAATAAGACAAATGACTTCTTTATAACCGCCATGCTCGCCTTCATTTTCAGATAGAATTTCAAGACGCCAGCCTTGTGACTCCGCATATTTACTATACATGCGGTATAAATCACCCGAGAAAATCGCAGCTTCATCGCCACCCGTTCCGGCACGAATCTCCAGATAAGCCGAGTTGGCATCATTCGGATCTTTCGGAATCATCAAGATGTTCAGGTCAGCTTCAAGCGATTCAATTAAAGCTTTATTCTCTTTAATTTCTTCCTGTGCCATTTCCTTAAAGTCCGGATCTGACAGCATGGCCTGAGCTGTTTCAATGTCTTCTTCAGCCTGTCTGTACTTGGTCCAAACATTGGTGATTTCTGTTAAGTCATTATGCTCACGTGACAATTGACGGAAGCGCTTATTATCAGAAATGACTTCTACATCAGCCAGTAATGCGGTCAATTCTTCATGGCGGTCAGAGAGTTGGTCTAATCGTAAACGTAACGATTCTTTCATTTTCTAAAAAATCTCAAACATAGGCTGCGACTAAAAACCGATTTAGCACAGCGAAATCAAAAAATTGCGCCTAGTTTAACGACTCTGGCTTCTAATGAACATCATTATTGAGTAAGTCCGCGTTGCTATCATTCGTGCTCTACAGCATTTGTTAACAAATATGATTAAAAACAGTGGAATTGCTTTTTTTATAGTCGATCTTATTCTTATTTCTTGCCGATTTTACAATTCGCCAAATAAAGCAGGGAATTATGAAGAAACATCTTCATATTGTTTTGGGCATGATTTGTTACATTTTCCGCATCGAAATAACTACAGTCCTGTAGATGGACACGGAGTGATGACATGAAACTCAACGCACTTTTAATGAGTACAGTTTTAGCTGCTGGTTCAATGATGACCGTAAACGCACATGCCGACAGTACAGCGCGTGTTGCAGCAGCAAGTGCTTTAGGTAGTGTTGCAGGTACAGCATTAGGTAAAAACATGGGCGGTAATACCGGCGCAACCATTGGTGCTGCTTTAGGTGGTGCTGGCGGTGCAGCGGTTGCAAGCAGCAAAAAAAACCGGACTGAATCTGCCATTGGTGGCGCTCTAGGCGGCGGTGCAGGTTATACCGTAGGTAAAAATATGGGCGGTACTAACGGCGGTTATATCGGTTCAGCTTTGGGTGCTGCCGGTGGTGCTGCACTAGGTAACAAGATTGCCAAAGATAAAGCAGCTGAAAAACGCTCTAAACACTGGAAAAAACGTTACCGTTAATTTGCGCTCAGGCAGTTTAGACCAGACGCTATATTTAACATGAAAAGCACCTTTTGGTGCTTTTTTTATTGTGGCTTTAATACGTGAATTTTCAATTAATACATGGAATTATCCTGTCCACATCATGAATAAATTAAGGAGATAAAAATCACAATTCGCCAACACTGCCTTCATGCTGTTTTGCGCTTGCTAGATTAAATTTATCTCATCAACAAAATATAGCTAGATATATAAAAGGTGTCCTCATGAACTATAAATCTCTAATGATCGCTGTCGTAGCAACCTCAGCCATGGGTATGACAGCTGCCAATGCAGGCAATACAACCAATACAGCTTTAGCTTCTGCTTTGGGTGGTGTCGTTGGTGCCGCAGTAGGCAATAAAATGGGTGGTACCACTGGCGCAACAATCGGTTCAGCGATTGGTGGCGGTGCAGGTGCCGCAGTAGCTGCAAATAAACGTGACCGTAATGGTGCGATTATCGGTGGTGCCCTAGGTGGCGGTGCCGGGTATGCGGTAGGCCGAAACATGGCAGGCACTAACGGTGGTTATATCGGTGCGGCACTGGGTTCAGCAGGTGGTTCAGCCTTAGGTAAGAAAGTTAGCGAAGACCGTCGTTATGATGACCGCAGCGAACGTCGCTATAACTCTTCTCGTAACTACCGTTATAACGATTATCGCTATAACAACCGTCGTCGTTAAGATTCTCCCCCCCTTATTCTTTCCTCCTTTATAAGCATCTTCGGATGCTTATTTTTTTGCCTTTATTTTTTATCTTTATCTTTTGGTTTACACTTATATCGATTTTTTTCGATATACAAATACATTCTAAAGTCGTATGCTTTTAGAGATGTTTATTTAAGAGTAATACTATGCGTACGCTTAACGATACCCAGTTCTCTATACTCGAACTGGTTCCTGTTCGTGACGACAAGAGCATTCAATTCGCGCTGAACCATGCGCTGGAACTTGCCCAAACAGCAGAAAAATTGGGTTATCGCCGGATGTGGCTGGCAGAACATCATAATATGGATGGTATTGCCAGTTCAGCAACTGCAGTTCTCTTAGGCTATTTACTGGCGAATACCAAAACCTTAACTTTAGGCTCTGGCGGAATTATGTTGCCCAACCATGCACCGCTGGTCGTGGCTGAACAGTTCGGCACATTGGCGACGCTCTATCCGGACCGGATTGAACTGGGTTTGGGCCGTGCTCCGGGCACCGATCAAATGACCATGCGTGCCCTACGTCGTGGCCGTCAGGAAACCGAAGATCAGTTTCCGCAGGATGTTCTGGAAATTTTGCAGTATTTTAAAGATCCAATTCCAGGACAACGTATTGTGGCGACGCCGGGTCAAAGCACGCACGTACCCGTATGGCTTTTAGGTTCCAGCCTGTTTAGTGCACAGCTGGCGGCGAAACTTGGTCTGCCATATTCCTTCGCTTCGCATTTTGCCCCGCGTATGCTGGGTCAGGCCATTCAGCTGTATCGTGAAAACTTTGAACCGTCTGAATATCTCGACCATCCCTATGTTTCCATGGGCGTTCCGACTTGTGTCGCAGATACCGATGAAGAAGCACAATATCTGGCGACCAGCGCCTATCAACGGGTTTTATCACTGATTCGTGGGCAAAGCCTGAAACTTAAAGCACCAATTGATTCGATGGAAGGTCTGTGGTCGCCGCCGGAAAAAATGTCAGTCGATAATTTCTTTGCCATGGCTCAGGTCGGTTCCAAAGAAACCGTTAAAGCTGGGCTAGAATCGCTTTTAGCCAAATATGATGTGGATGAGTTTATCTTTACTTGTGACATCTATGACACTGACAAACGTCTGCACAACTTTGAGCTATTGATGCAAATAAAAAACGGTCAGTAAATGAATGAGAGTTGCATCTACCTATTCTCAGCAATGGGTAGATGTTTTTCATCTTTAAAGATAAATGACTAAAAGAAACATCCCAGTAAAATCATTTCTATCGACCTCCTCCATTAAAAAACTTCTTCCCTAAACGAACACTTCACTTCTTTTCCTTCATCCATCTCAGCAAGTTAAAAGTCATTCCTTTTGGATCGCATGTAAATCTATTCAGTCTTCAATAAAATCAGATTTTATATTTTGCTCAAATAGATGACTGTCTAAGTTAAATTTTTCACTTTACCCTGGCTTGAGTTTTTGTTTATATCTCATACAAAGAAAATTAATTATTAAATAAATTCAAGGAATTCTAATGTCTACCAAGCAGGATCCACACGCTGGTATTTTTGAAAATCGCCCCGAACATTTTCAGCAGTTTAATGGAATTAAAGTGCCCTCTTCCGAACTGTTAGAATTGGATTATGCAGATAAAGATATTGCTATTATTGGCACAGATCAGTTTACCGTGAGCCAGCTGGATAAAATCAGTCAACATGCCCGTTCGGTAAAAGTTTTCCAGATTAATCCTGCTTTTGTACTGCCCGGTTCCGACCGAATTCTGCAACGAATTATTAATCACCCATTGATTGGTAAAAATCGCCGCTTATTTAACAACCGCATTAAAAGCCTGCTTTCTCTGCGGTTTTTAGAAAATCAGGTGCAGAATTTGTGGCTAAGACGCCAGTTAATGCCAAATCTTGCATCTTCCCGTAAAATTTATCTGAAATCAGATCATTATTATGCTGCCCTACAGCGTGAAAATTGCCACCTAATTACCTGGCCGATTCTGAAAATTTCGGAAAATTCAATTCATTGTATTAATGGTGAACAGCATCCGGTCGATATCATTATTCATACTTATTTAGCAGAAAAATAACTCACGCTGGCGAGTAAAAATGAAAAATTGGTAAGCTGATAATGAGATTTTTATTTACGTATCAAGAACCGACATGATGATTTATTCAACAAAATGAGCAAAGAAGACTCTTTTATATTTCAGAATATGATAGTTGGTATTTTCTTAGAATTATAAAATTCATACATTATTTCGATTAATCAATGCTTACTTGTAATTTTTAGCTATAAATCAAAGCCAAACCGAAGTTTGGCTCTGGCTGGTTTCTTAACCGATTCGACGTTTTAAACCGGTCATCTGCAACACACGTGTTGAGATTTCCTCAATCGACATTTCAGAGACATTCAGGTACTTGATGCCTTCCGAAATATAAATCCCTTCAATCGCACGTAACTCCATCTGACACTGACTAAAGCTGGCATAACGGCTATTGGCCTTACGCTCAGAACGAATGGCCACAAGGCGTTCCGCATCAATCATCAGGCCAAACAGCTTGTTTTTATGCGGTCGCAGCACGGCTGGCAGTCGGTTATCATCCAAATCTTCTTCAGTCAGTGGATAGTTCGCCACGCGAATACCGAACTGCAAAGACAGATAAATAGAGGTCGGGGTTTTACCTGAACGCGATACACCAATCAGGATCAGGTCAGCTTTATCATAATGACGGGTACGTGCGCCGTCGTCGTTATCTAAAGCAAAATGAACAGCATCAATACGGGCCTTATAAGACTCAGAGTCGGTCACCGCATGGGTCTGCCCGACTAAAGTTGTAGGAATCGTGCCTAATTCATCAGCCAACTTACTAATAAGCCCTTCAAATACATCGAGATTTACTGCATTCGCAGTATTAATAATGTCGCGCACATAGGGATCAACCAGGGTATCAAATACCAGCGGTTTTTCACCGTCGATTTGAGCTCTTGCATTGATCTCTGCAACCACGTTTGTGGCCGCTTCTTCGGAACTAATGTAAGGGATAATATGAATGTCAAATTTCACATGCGGAAACTGCGCTAACAGCGAGTGTCCAAGGGTTTCAGCGGTGATGGCGGTACCATCTGAAATAAAGAAAACACTACGCTGAATTTGTTTACCTTCCGACATTAAAATTCTCCTCCAACATTTGTCTTAGTGCTATATAATCTTTATAGTAAACCGATCTTACATGACTGTCGCTTAGTAAAATCAAAAACCTAGATGATTTGCTATACTCTCATGCCGAGATAGTGATTAATACTGCAAAAGTGGAGTAACAACTTTGGAAGCGCGCGTAATTGGTCTGGAAAAATTAGGGAAGCACGACGTTGAGCTGGTCGGTGGGAAAAACTCATCACTAGGCGAAATGATCAGCCACTTATCAAATGCTGGTGTATCTGTGCCAGGTGGTTTCGCAACGACTGCCGATGCCTACCGTGAATTTCTCGAGCAAAGTGGCCTAAACGCTAAAATCAATGCAGAGCTTGCTGCACTCAATGTTGATGATGTAAATGCACTTGCTGAAACTGGCGCAAAAATTCGTCAATGGATTGTGGATACTCCACTTACGCCTGCATTAGAACAAGAAGTTCGTACAGCATTTGCAGAACTTTCTAACGGCAACCCTGACATCGCGGTTGCCGTTCGTTCTTCTGCAACTGCAGAAGATTTGCCGGATGCTTCTTTTGCCGGCCAGCAAGAAACTTTCTTGAACATTCGTGGTATCGATAACGTTCTGATCGCAATCAAAGAAGTGTTTGCATCTTTGTACAACGACCGCGCAATCTCATACCGTGTACACCAAAACTTTGCCCATGATGTAGTTGCCCTGTCTGCTGGTGTACAACGCATGGTTCGTTCAGAAACTGGCGCTGCAGGTGTGATGTTTACGCTAGATACTGAATCAGGCTTCCGTGATGCAGTATTCATTACTGCATCTTATGGTTTGGGTGAAATGGTCGTTCAAGGTGCAGTTAACCCGGACGAATTCTATATTTCTAAACCGCTTTTAAATGCAGGCCGACACGCGATCCTTCGTCGCAACCTGGGTTCTAAGCACCAGAAAATGATTTATGGTGAAGAAGCATCTGCAGGTAAATCTGTTGTTGTCGTGGATGTTGAAAAAGCTGAACGCCAACAGTTCGCTTTAAACGACCAGGAATTACAAGAACTTGCTAAACAAGCGCTGATCATTGAAAACCACTACGGTGCACCAATGGACATCGAGTGGGCAAAAGATGGCGATGATGGCAAGATTTATATCGTTCAGGCGCGTCCTGAAACTGTAAAAAGCCGTGAAAATGTCGGCACTATGGAACGCTACCTGTTGAAACAACGCGGTACTGTGATCTGTGAAGGCCGTTCAATTGGTCAACGCATTGGTTCTGGTAAAGTCCGCATTGTGACGTCTATTAAAGAAATGGACAAAGTACAAGATGGTGATGTTCTTGTATCTGATATGACTGACCCGGATTGGGAACCAGTCATGAAACGTGCAGCTGCGATTGTAACAAACCGTGGTGGTCGTACTTGTCACGCAGCAATTATTGCACGTGAGCTTGGTGTTCCTGCAATCGTGGGTTGTGGTAATGCAACTGAAGTTCTTGTAGACGGTCAGGAAGTGACTGTGTCTTGTGCTGAAGGTGATACTGGCTTTATCTATGAAGGCGCACTAGATTTTGAAATTCAAAAGAATTCAATTGAGTCTATGCCTGCTCTTCCATTTAAAGTAATGATGAACGTGGGTAACCCGGATCGTGCATTTGACTTTGCTCAAATTCCAAACGCAGGTATTGGTCTGGCGCGTCTTGAATTCATTATTAACCGTATGATTGGTGTTCACCCGAAAGCATTGATCAATATTGACAGCCTTCCACGTGAAACACGTGCAGCAGTCATGGCGCGTACTGCAGGTTATGCATCTCCAATCGAATTCTATGTAGAGAAACTGGTCGAAGGTATCTCGACACTTGCTGCTGCATTTGCAGACAAGCCAGTCATTGTTCGTATGTCAGACTTTAAGTCTAACGAATATGCAAACTTGATCGGTGGTAAGTTATACGAGCCAGAAGAAGAAAACCCGATGCTAGGTTTCCGTGGTGCAAGTCGCTACGTTTCTGATAACTTCCGTGATTGCTTCGAACTTGAATGTCGTGCATTGAAAAAAGCACGTGATGAAATGGGTTTAACCAATATTCAGATCATGATTCCATTTGTTCGTACTGTTGCTGAAGCGAAACGTGTAATTGAACTTCTTGCATTAAATGGTCTTAAGCGCGGTGAAAACGGCCTTAAAGTGATCATGATGTGTGAACTTCCAACCAATGCTTTATTGGCAGATCAGTTCCTTGAACATTTCGATGGTTTCTCTATTGGTTCAAACGACTTGACACAATTAACACTTGGTCTTGACCGTGACTCTGGTATTGTCTCTCACCTATTTGATGAGCGCGACCCTGCGGTTAAAGCGTTGCTTTCTCTTGCAATTCAAGCATGCCGTAAAGCTGGCAAATATGTAGGCATTTGTGGTCAAGGTCCTTCCGATCACCCAGATCTTGCACAATGGTTAATGGAACAAGGTATCGACTCTGTGTCTTTAAACCCAGACTCGGTACTTGAAACTTGGTTCTTCCTGGCTGAAGAAAAAGTGCAAAAAGCATAAGCAATTGTGAATAAAAAAGACCCTTTTATAGGGTCTTTTTTATGAGATAGATATTATGATTTACTGTTTGAAAATTAATAATTAAAGGCCTAATCGCAAGATAAACGATTGAATTTATAAATATAATTAAATCAAAGCTTATCAACACATGAAAACTGTAATGACAAACAAATACCAACAGTAAAGTCATATCAAAATGGCAATAATAATGAATAACCATTGGATGTTCGGGAAGATATTTTTAAGAGTGGTGATCCTTGCAATTTTGTATGGGCGCATTTTTAATGAGAAATATGATTGAAAATCCTCAATTAATCTATATCTTACGATAAGAGGATGTTTGTTTTCAAAACAGAATTCAATACAATCTTGATCAAAGCTATTATCAGTTCACATTTATATATTGAGATTCAGTCTATATGCAGATTTACTTGGCACGAAACAATCAACAAGCTGGTCCATATACGCTCGAGCAATTGAATCAGATGCTGGCGAATCAACAAGTCATGCTGACTGACCTGGCATGGCATCAAGGCATGACAGAATGGAAAGCCTTAGGTGAACTTACCCAAGGAAAATCGGTATATCAACCTGAAGGTTATGTCGCTCCGGCAGTCACACCTGAAACACCGATATTCCAGAACAGCCAGCCAACGACTTCGGCCTACTCACAGCCTCATACTCAAACAGCGACTCAAAAAAATGAACTCGCCAGTATTCCAAGCCGTATCCTGGCCAAAATTGTAGATGTGTTACTGTGGTTACCAGCAACCTTCATTTTGACTGCATTTTTTACCCCTGAACAGGAAACGCGGTTTGCACAACTGAATGAAGAGTTCATGAATGTCGTGCTGAGTAGCGATGCAGATCCTGCACTGGCCCAACAATTACAGACTCAAATGTTTGAGATGTTTTCTCAGCAGGCGTGGCTTGCCACAGCGGTCTATTTGATTATCATGCTGGCCATTCAAGCCTTTCTGATTGCCAAATCAGGCCAAAGTATTGGTAAAAAGCTGACAAAAATCAAAATTGTAGATGCCGAATCAGGTGAAAAGACCAGCCTGTTACGCGCCTTCACTATTCGTAGCGTATTTTTCATATTTTTAAATATTGTATTTATGCCACTGAGTTTAATTATTGACTGGGCCTTCGGGTTGGGCAAAAAACGTCAAACCTTGCACGATAAACTCGCAAAAACGCAAGTTGTGAAACAATAGTGCAGGAATACACAAAATGGGATGAATATCATCCCATTTTGATTACAGAACTTTGAAATTGAAATAAAATTCCCATAAATCCCCCCCAATCCAGACCAGCAAAATCGGTTTTTATTACAGGCATTTAAAGCGCCCTAGATATAGCTTAGTTCGTGAATCTCAGGCATAATGCCCTACAACGTAGCGGTGTATTGTGATTAATAGGATGTTTTGTAAAATTCAGCCTTTTTTGTCATGTGCACTTTAATCGCTATCCCATATTAAATTAGGGAATGGGACTCTTCACCGAGGTTGTAAAATGAGACAAACGATTTTAGCTGTATTGTCTTTATCTGCGATGACTGCACTCTTGACCGGGTGTGGTGGTGATATGGTACTTCTGAACTCTAAAGGTCCAGTTGCAGCAGGTCAAAGTAACCTGATGATGACTGCGATTTACTTAATGCTATTGGTGGTTATTCCATCAATCATCATGGCATTATGGTTCGGTTGGAAATATCGTGCATCGAATAAAGACGCAGACTATAAACCTACATGGACACACTCTACTGCGATTGAAATTGTAGTATGGGGTATCCCTGTCATTATTATTGGTATTTTAGCTTGGTTAACTTGGTGGGGCTCCCACAAGTATGACCCATACCGTCCAATTGAAGCAGATAAAGCACCATTAACTGTTCAAGTTATTGCTGAGCAATTTAAATGGATCTTCATCTATCCTGAGCAAGGCATTGCAACTGTTAACGAATTGCGTTTCCCAGAGAAAACTCCGGTAAGCCTTCGTTTAACCTCTAACTTCACGATGAACTCGTTCTTCATCCCGGCGTTAAGTGGTCAGATTTATGCAATGGCAGGTATGCAAACTCACCTCAACCTATTAGCTGATGAAACTAGCCCAGCTGAAGGCTACCGTGGTTTCTCTTCAAACTATTCAGGTTACGGCTTCTCACAAATGCGCTTCCGTGCACATTCTGTGACTGATGCCCAGTTTGCCGAATGGGTTTCTGCTATTCAGGCAGGAAACGGTACTTCAGTTAACCCTAATGCAGTACAAAAAACTGTTCTAGACCAAGCTGAATTTGCAAGCTTACGTGACGGTAACCGCGGTGTTCACCAGATCGAAGCGATTATTGCAAGAGCTAAGACTCCTGAAGAGAAGGCTGCTGCTGAAGCAATGAAGCCTTACCCTACTAAGCCACATCCTGTGACTTACTACTCTTCTGTAGAGCAAGGTTTGTTTGAATCTGTGATTCACAAGTATATGAGTAACTACCACGGTGCTGACCATTCAGCTCCTGTAGAAGCTGCAGCGACTGATGCTGTTGCTCATGAAGCGTCTGCTTCTGAAGCTCATGTAGCTGGTGAACATGCGACTGCTTCTCAAGGAGAATAAGACATGAGCTTCTTAGGTAAGTTAGGTCCGGATGCAATTCCTTACGATCCAATCGTATTGGCAACTGTTGCAATGATGATCTTGGGTGGTATCGCAGTTGTTGCCGGTATTACCTACTTCAAAAAATGGGGCTACCTGTGGAACGAATGGTTCACATCTGTAGACCATAAAAAAATTGGTATCATGTACCTGTTCGTATCGATCATCATGCTGGTGCGTGGTTTCGCCGATGCGATCATGATGCGTCTTCAGCAGTTCCTTGCAAAAGGTGGCGGCGAAGGTTATTTACACCCTGAGCATTACGATCAGATCTTTACCGCGCATGGCGTGATCATGATCTTCTTCGTGGCAATGGGTCTTGTTGTTGGTTTGATGAACATCTCTGTACCGCTTCAAATCGGTGCACGTGACGTTGCATTTCCATTATTAAACTCACTCAGCTTCTGGTTATTCGCCGGTGCTGCGGGTCTAATGATGGTGTCACTCGCGTTAGGTGAGTTCGCTGCAACAGGCTGGATGGCATACCCTCCACTGTCTGGCATTGAATACTCTCCAGGCGTAGGTATGGACTACTATATCTGGGCACTGCAAATTTCAGGTCTGGGTACGCTATTAACGGGTGTTAACTTCTTCGTTACCATCATCAAAATGCGTGCGCCTGGCATGAAACTTATGGAAATGCCAATCTTTACCTGGACATCTTTATGTACAGCAGTATTGATTATTGCGGCTTTCCCAGTGTTGACTGCAACAATTGCAATGTTAACGCTTGACCGTTACTTCGGTTTCCACTTCTTTACTAACGACTTGGGTGGTAGCCCGATGTTGTACGTGAACTTGATTTGGACTTGGGGTCACCCGGAAGTATATATCTTGGTATTACCAGCATTTGGTATTTACTCTGAAGTTGTTGCGACTTTCTCGCGCAAAGCATTGTTCGGTTACAAATCAATGGTGTATGCAACAGTAGCAATCACAGTATTGTCATTCGTTGTATGGGTTCACCACTTCTTTACCATGGGTGCAGGTGCCAACGTTAACGCGTTCTTCGGTATCATGACCATGATTATTGCGATTCCTACAGGTGTGAAAATCTTCTCTTGGTTATTCACCATGTACAAGGGTCGTATTGTTTACACTACTCCAATGCTATGGACACTAGGCTTCCTGGTAACTTTCGGTATCGGTGGTTTAACAGGTGTATTGATGGCGGTTCCACCAGCGGACTTCCTGGTACATAACTCTTTATTCCTGATTGCTCACTTCCATAACGTAATTATTGGTGGTGTAGTATTTGCGATGTTCGCAGGTATCATCTTCTACTGGCCGAAAATGTTCGGTTGGAGACTGAATGAGACTTGGGGTAAAGCAGCGTTCTGGTTCTGGTTCTTCGGTTTCTACTTTGCGTTCATGCCACTTTATATCCTTGGTTTCATGGGTATGACACGTCGTTTGAATACATTTGACAACCCAGAATGGGACCCGTATGTAAATATCGCGATGTTCGGTGCAGTTCTGATTGCGCTTGGTATCGTATGTTTCATTCTGCAAATCGTGGTTGGTTTCTTACAACGTGACCAACGTCTGGATTTGACTGGCGATCCATGGGATGGTCGTACCCTTGAATGGGCGACATCTTCTCCTGCTCCGTTCTATAACTTTGCTCATCTTCCAAAGATCAATGGTATTGATACTTTCTGGATCGAGAAAGAAAATGGTGTTGCGTATGCAAAACCAACGAAGTACGAAGATGTTCATATGCCAACTAACCGTGCTGCCGGTTTCGTTATCGCGATGTTCATCACTGTTATGGGCTTCGGTTTAATCTGGCACATCTGGTGGTTAGTAGTTGTTACGTTCCTTGCTTCTATCATTAGCTTCATCGTGTCTTCTTTCACCAAGAAAGTGGATTACTATGTTCCAGCTGCTGAAGTTGAGCGTATTGAAAACGAACGCTATGCGATTCTTGAAAAACACTTGAAGAAGGACTAAGACAATGGCTGAAGTACTTCATCACGATAACCACGGACACGATGAGCATCATCATCACGATGATACTGACATCACCGTCTTTGGTTTCTGGACTTACTTGATGAGTGACCTTGTCCTGTTCGGTACACTCTTCATTGCGTTCGCTGTTTTGAGTAGCCACATTCCTGTGGGTACTCCAAGTGCGAGAGACCTGTTTGGCGACTCTTTAGGTTTCGTTCTTACTGAAACCTTCGCCCTCTTGATCTCTTCTGTAACCTTTGGTTTTGCAGTTCTTGCTGCATACAAAAAAGACGTTGCAAAAGTACTGACTTGGTTAGCGATTACTTGGGTATTCGGTGCTATCTTCATCGGCATGGAACTATATGAGTTCAATCATTTAGTTCATGCTGGTCACGGTCCAAGCACAAGTGCGTTCTTATCTGCGTTCTTTACTTTGGTAGGTACGCACGGTATTCACGTAACTTCTGGTCTGGTCTGGATGATCGTGCTTATGGTTCAAATCAAGAAATATGGTTTGACTCTTGCAAACACGCGTCGTCTAGCTTGCCTAAGCTTGTTCTGGCACTTCCTTGACATCGTTTGGATCTGTGTATTCAGCGTAGTTTACTTGATGGGAGTTCTGTAATGAGTCACGATCATAACGCTGCTGGCGAATCACACGGTAACGTTAAGCAATATACTGTTGGCTTTATCCTTTCTGTCATCCTTACCGTAATTCCATTCGGTATGGTGATGGCAGGCGGTTTTGGCCGTGGTATCTTGATTACTGTCATCGCGATTACTGCGGTTGCTCAGATTCTTGTGCAGTTAATTTACTTCCTGCATATGAACTCTTCTTCAGAGCAACGCTGGAACGTGATTGCATTCGTGTATACCATCTTAACTATCGCTATTCTTTTAGTGGGTTCTGTATGGATCATGAATTACCTACACTACAACATGATGATCTAAACTGGTCGTCATGCTGAAAAAGTATTTATTCCTGACTAAGCCAGGAATTCTCTTCGGTAACTTTGTTACCACTTTGGGTGGCTACTTCGTAGCCACCCAAGGTTCTGTAGATTTCCTTCTCCTGCTTATTACCCTTCTCGGTACTACGCTTGTCGTAGCATCAGGATGTGTGGTCAACAACGTGATTGACCAGGACATCGACCAAAAAATGCAGCGCACCCAAAACCGTGCTCTGGTCACCAAAACCATTTCCGAACCTGTTGCCCTGGCCTTTGCTCTGGTATTAGGCATCGTTGGTTTTAGTCTTTTATGGTTCTGGGTAAATGCGTACGCTTTCTTATTCGCGGTGATTGGTTTTGTCGTATATGTTGGTTTCTACAGCCTATGGACAAAACGAACCACAATTCATCAAACTGTTGTAGGCAGTATTTCTGGTGCAGCTCCGCCTGTCATTGGTTATACCGCAGTAGCCAATCAATTTGACCTTGGTGCGTTACTGATCTTTTTAGGTTATGCGCTATGGCAAATGCCTCACTCATGGGCGATTGCGATTTACCGCTTTGATGATTACAAAAATGCAGGCATTCCGATTCTGCCTGTAGCGCGTTCGATTCATCGTACCAAGATTGAATCACTGGTTTATGTGGTGTTATTCACGCTGACCATGAATGCGTTATTTGTCTTTGGTTATGCCAACTGGTTCTATGCAGTGATTTTAAACTTACTGTGCATTTACTGGTTATATATCGGTGTCATTGGATTTAAAGCTGAAAATGATCAACTTTGGGCAAAGAAATATTTCTTGTTCTCGGTGATCCTGATTACTGTCATCAGTATTATCTTTAGCTTTACCTCAACTGCGCCATCTACACAGATTGTGTTTTTTTAAAAAGATAGAGTTAGTCTCTATCTTTTTTTATTTTGATTTTTCTTCCTGTTCCAAACCTCTGTATACAGAATCAACATTTCAGCCTTAAGCGCTATTGATCTTGATTGTTTAACTTTCTTATATCATTCACTCATTTTTATTTTAGAGTCCTATCTCAATAAGTTTAAGCGGGCTAAGACTGTTTAAAGCTATAACTACTTTGCCCGTAAAGATATGGAGCGATAGATATAATTTCGCAAAAACCGCTTATCTGGTTGAAATTATCCCTAAACATCACTACAATTCCCCCTTCGCAAACACTGCGACACAACTTTGGTTGTGACTCCTTGCTTCAATTTACTTAAATTGGGGCTGTCCAAACCGTAAGGAGCTGACAATGCGTCATTACGAAATCGTACTTTTAGTACACCCTGATCAAAGCGATCAAGTAGTTGGTATGGTAGAACGTTACCTAACTCACATCAAAGAAGCTGAAGGTCAAATCCACCGTCTTGAAGACTGGGGCCGTCGTCAATTGGCTTACCCAATCAACAAGATCCACAAAGCTCACTACATTCTTATGAATGTTGAGTGTGGTCAAACTACTCTTGATGAGCTTGAAGAATTGTTCCGTTATAACGACGCAATCATTCGTAGCCTTATCATCCGTCGTGAAAACGCTATCACTGAAGAGTCACTATTGGCGAAGAGTGCTGAAGAAAAACGTGCGCGTAAAGCTCAACGTGAAGAAGCACAACACGCTCAAGACTCTGCTGAAGCTTAAGGAGAACATAACATGGCACGTTTTTACCGTCGTCGCAAGTTCTGCCGCTTTACAGCTGAGAACGTTACGTACATCGACTACAAAGATATCGACACTTTAAAACAGTACATCACTGAAAACGGCAAGATTGTTCCTAGCCGTATTACAGGTACTAAAGCTCGTTACCAACGTCAATTAGCGTTAGCTATCAAACAAGCTCGCTACTTGTCTTTGATCCCTTACACTGACAATCATAAGTGAGGTTGAGCTGTGGATATTATCTTATTACAACGCATTAAAAACCTAGGTAAACTAGGCGATAAAGTTTCAGTTAAAGCTGGTTACGGCCGTAACTTCCTTATCCCTCAAGGTAAGGCTGTTGCTGCAACTGAAGCAAACACTGCTGCTTTTGAAGCTCGTCGTGCTGAACTTGAGAAAGAAGAAGCTGCTATCTTGGCTGCTGCTCAAGCACGTGCTGACCAATTGAACGAAGTGAACATCGTTATCACTGCGAAAGCTGGTGACGAAGGTAAACTATTCGGTTCTATCGGTACTCGTGACATCGCTGACGCGTTGACAAATGCTGGTCTAGAAGTAGACCGTGCTGAAGTACGTCTTCCAAATGGCGCGCTTCGTCACACTGGCGAATTTAACATCGCAATCCAATTGCACCATGATGTTACTGCAGAAGTTCTAGTTACTATCGTAGCTGAGTAATTTCTCGCCTCAAAAAGAGCATGCGAAAGCATGCTCTTTTTTTATCTCTAAAAAATATAATCTAGCCAACACTGTCAAATTCATTTTATTATTCGTGTTTACAAAAAATTGCACTTCGCATTTTTGATCAGAGCGCGTATCATTTCATCTCGTAGTGAATAAACGCTATTCATCTCCGACGATATTTAACCATTGTATTTAAAATCAGGGATTTATATGTCACAGGCGAATGCCAGCAAAAAGGTAGCTCCTGCTAAACGGGAAATTGTTACTGAAAATAGCAATCTCAAGGAGTTCCGTACTCCACCCCACAATTTAGCAATTGAACAGGCTGTACTTGCTGCCCTTATGACTGTGGCTGAATCTTTTGAACAGGTCGGTGATGTGCTGACCGAAAATGATTTTTATGCCACCCGACATAAATATATCTTCCGTGCTATTGAGCAGCTCTCTAAAGAAAACTCACCTTATGATGCCGTTCTGGTGCATGACTGGCTCATCAAACAGAATTTACTCGATGCCATTGGTGGTGAAGAGTATTTAATGCAGCTGATGGCAGATTCACCATCGAGTTTCTATAACCTGGAAACTTACGCTGGGAAAATTAAAGAGTTTGCTACCCTGCGTAGCATGATTAAAGTCAGCTCTGAAATTTTACAAAATGCCTATGACACCAAAGGCCGTACCGTCAGTGAAATTCTGGATCTGGCTGAGACCAATATTTTCTCGATTGCCGAACAACATAATAACAATGCCAAAGCACAAGGGCCTAAGCCGATCAACTCGGTCGTCGCAGACGTATTTGATAAATTAAATGAACTGTCACAAATGGAAGGCAGCATTACCGGTTTAACTACTGGTTTTGTGGAACTGGATAACAAAACTTCCGGCATGCAATCCGGTGACCTGATTATTGTCGCGGCGCGTCCTTCCATGGGTAAGACCACCTTTGCCATGAATCTGGTCGAAAGCGTTTTATTCAATAACAATCTGCCTGCTCTGGTCTATTCAATGGAGATGCCTGCCGACTCGATCGCCATGCGTTTGATTTCTTCATTTGGTCGCGTGCACCAGGGACATTTACGTTCTGGTAAAATGGACAGTGATGAATGGTCAAAAGTCACCAGTACCATTGTGCATTTACAAGAAAAAAATCTGTATATCGATGATTCTTCTGCGCTGCCACCAACAGAATTACGTGCCCGTGCGCGTCGTATTGCCAAAATGCATGGCGGAAAACTAGGCTGTATCATGGTCGATTACCTGCAGCTAATGAAAGTCCCTGGCATGGGTGATAACCGTGTTGGCGAGATCTCGGAAATTTCCCGAAGCTTAAAAGCTTTAGCGAAGGAAATGCAGTGTCCGGTAATTGCCCTGTCACAGCTTAACCGATCGCTGGAGAACCGTCCGAATAAACGTCCGGTGATGTCCGACTTGCGTGAATCCGGTGCGATCGAGCAGGATGCCGACTTGATCATGTTTATTTACCGGGATGAGGTTTATAACAAGGAATCTAAAGAAGCTGGCACTGCCGAAATTATTATCGGTAAACAACGTAACGGCCCGATTGGTACCGTACGTCTGGCATTCGAAGGTCAATATACCCGCTTTAGTAATCTCTCACCTGAGTTCTATGCTCAGTATGATGATGAAGAGTAATCAGACTCTCGTCATCACATTTCCATCGTCCCTCTAGGAGTAATTTAGGGTGCGTCAAGCTACAGTTTATATTGACAGCGCTGCGCTGCAATATAATTTAAACCGTGTCAAACAACTTGCCCCAACCGCGAAAATAGTCAGCATGGTAAAGGCCAATGCTTATGGACACGGAGTTAAAGACTGCTTAGCAGCCTTAAGCGAAACCGATGCCTTTGGTGTCGCCTGCCTGCAAGAAGCCTTGGAAATTCGTGAATTAGGCTATCTACAGCCGATCACGCTCATCGAAGGTGTTTTTTCTGCAGATGAGATGCCAATCATAATCGAACAGAATATTGAAGTCATTGTGCATCAACAGGCACAAGTCGACTGGTTAATTGCACATAAAGATGCCTATATCGCCAAAGAACTTAAAGTCTGGGTCAAACTGAACAGCGGCATGAACCGCCTGGGCTTTAAGATTGAAGCGATCAAAGACGTAATTTATACGCTAAAAGCCGCAGGCTTTACTTGCGTGCTTGCCATGCATTTTGCCAATGCCGATGCTGAGCATCCACTGAATGATGAACAAATCCGTCAATTCTTGGAAATTAAAAATGACTGCGCGCCAATTTTAGCTTCTTGCTGTAACTCGGCTGCAATCTATAAATATCCAGAATTGCATTTTGACTATGTCCGTCCCGGAATCATGCTCTATGGCGCGACGCCTTTTGCAGACCGTGATGTACATGACCTAGATTTAAAACCGGTCATGACCTTTACCGCCGAGATTATTGCCTTGAATGAGATTCAAGCGGGTGAGCATGTCGGTTACGGTTCTACGTTCACAGCTGAACAGGACATGACTTTAGCAATTGTTTCAATTGGCTATGGTGATGGCTACCCTCGCGCTTTCCCTAAACAGAACTATATCGCGATTAATGGCCAGCAAACTCGCGTGATCGGCCGCGTAGCGATGGATATGATCGCTATTGATGTCACAGGGTTAGAAGTGCAATTGGGCACAGAAGTCGAACTTTGGGGTAAAACCCGTCTGGTGGATGATGTGGCTGAAGCGAATGGCACGATTGGTTATGAACTATTATGCCGACTGAGCAATCGTCCACTACGCAAAATGGTCTGATCTAGTCTTCAAAGTAAAAAAAGCCCAACATAGGTTAGGCTTTTTCTTTAGGCTGACTTTTGTTCTTCGCCCTGTTCTATGCATAATTGCATTAATAAGGCATCGACATGGCTTTGCTGAAAGGCAAAAGGATTAAAGTCATCAAATCCCATTTCCCGACAGAATTGCTGGATCTGACTGCGTTTGGAAATATATTTCATGGACCAGTCCGGGAAACTTGGATATTCAATTTCCTTGGTCTCAAATAATTTAATATCCTGATGGCGTGGATCTTTATTCAGTCGCTCCACCAGCAGACTCTTTAAAGTAAGACATTCACCTTCCAGACATTGAAAAAAATGCCCATCTGCGAAATACAGTACACCTGTCACTTGATGCTGGTAATTAAAATCACGAGCTTCTTTCAGGATATTCGCCAAATCTTCGAGTAAGTCAGTTTTGGGAGAAGTACTTTTACTGGCGTAACAAAATTGGTACATGCGCTAACTTCTCTATTTTTATTATGCTGAACCGCATAGAAGTTAACACTGTACGCGAAAAACCTGACTCACGATAGGTTTTTATAAGAAATACTCATTAGAGGGAACTGGAAGTTCTGCCAATCCTTTTTTCAAGGTCTCTGACCATTGCCGGCTGATTGCCGTGAAATACTCATCATCTTCGGCAATACGCTTGCCTCGTGGCATGATCAGACTGTCTTTTTTATAGACCAGCACATCGAGTGGCATACCGACCGATACATTGGAACGTAGGGTCGATGCAAATGAAATCAGGGAACAGCGCAAAGCTTCATCCAGCGGCATATCATAAGTCAGCGCACGATCCAGGATCGGCTTGCCATATTTACTTTCACCAATCTGGAAATACGGCGTATCGCGTGTGGCACAGATAAAGTTCCCTTGCGGATAGACATGATAAAGCTGCATATCCTGATCTTTAAGTTGTCCACCGACCAGCAGATTACAATAGTAATTGCTTTGTTCCGAAATATCGCTCGTAACATTCGCAATCACTTTCTTCAGCATACTACCCACCAGCTCAGCGACATCAAACATGGTGTGCAGACTCAAGATATTGGGTTCCTGCTTCAGTTCGAGCTGATTTTTGATATGCCCAATCACGGCTTGTGTGGTTGCCAGATTTCCGGATGCCTGTATGACGATCATACGTTCACCAGGAATACCAAAGGTATACAACTTTCGAAATACAGAAATGTGATCTACTCCGGCATTGGTCCGGGTATCACTGATAAAAAGCATACCTTGCTCTAAACGTAGTGCACAACAATACGTCATTCATTCGTCCTTATTAACATCCTAGCACTTGAACGATGGAATGCATGGATTCCACACCGCCCTTTTCTCTGACACCGCGTACCGGCGCCACATCCCAGTAATCCCGTCCAATCGCCACATAAACATGCGAACTTGGAGTAAACAACAGATTACTGACATCAAAACAATACCATGTCTGGTCTACAAACACCTCTGCCCAAGCGTGACTGGCCAGATGCGAAGCATTTTGTGCATATAAATAACCAGAAACATAGCGTGCAGGCAAACCTAGATATTTGCACATGGCAATAAAAATATGACTATGGTCCTGACAGACGCCCTGTCTGGACTCAAAGGCATCTATTGCAGAGCCTTGCACTGAAGTACTGTTGGAAATATAAGGCACATGCTCCAGCAAGGCCTGTGCCAGTCCAATCAAATGCTGACGGGTTAATGCAGGAACATGACGTTGTGCAAAGTCTTTCATTGCTGCATTACATTGTGTTGATTCGGTCGGCTGTAGAAAAAGATTGGGATTGATTAAATCATTCAGTCCACTCTGATGCGCAGGATTCAGCTCAACAATCCCTTGCGCCATGATGGTCAGGGAATGATAAGGCTCCCGCTGGCTACAGGTCATCCACAGATTATGAAATGCATCTTTCCGGATTTCTTTATTACCCGGTACACTGATATCCCAAGAATGAACCCGCTGATGCGCATTGCTCGAAGGCATCATTTTAATGTACTGAATACTGTTCCTCACCTCGGCCGTGTACATATAGTGCGTTTGGTGATTCACCATCAATTTCATACATCTGCCTCAAACAGTTGATGAATATGGTCGCTAAACTGATAGAACTGGATTCGATTCGGCTCTGTACGTAACTGCTCCCAGTACTGTTCCAGATCATCCCAGCCCATTTCTACGAGAATTCTGACCACATAATCAATCTTGCACAGTGTAGTACTGGTTTCTTCACCCAGGCGTAACTGGTGATCGAGCTGTTCGACACATTGCCCTAAACTGAAAAACAGGAAGATATCGGAAGATTCGGCTTCCAGAATATCTTCACATTCCGTTACCACTTCACAGATATAACCGGCATTTTTGTCTGCGGTTTTGATCAGTTTCATCAGTTCTGCATAGCCTGAAGCAGACAGCACCCCACGCAATTCCTGAATATTGTCTTTGGCCACTTTAAACTGCTGGCTAACAGACGCCACTTGCGTAGGATCAAGTACCAGCTCATTTAAGGAACTGGCATCAAAGGCAGGTAAACAGAAAGCATGGGCATATGCCACTGCCGCTTCGTCTTCTAAAAATGGAAAGCGCGCACATAAAAAATGAGTGCGAGATAAATAACGCCCTAACCAAAAAATATGTTGCGCATTGCTATTCAGCAAAACCATGACATTTTCCTTCTTTGGAATCTTATGAATGTAAATTGTCGACTATCCAGGTATCTTTGATACCGCCACCTTGTGATGAATTCACCACCAGTGAGCCGGGTTGCATCGCCACACGTGTCAAGCCACCCTGTACGATTTCAGTACGATAAGGCGAACTTAATACAAATGGGCGTAAGTCGATATGACGTTCAGCAATACCAAAATTGGTCAAAGTCGGACTAACCGATAAGTCCAAAGTTGGCTGCGCAATATATAAATGCGGCGCAGCTAAAATTTTCTCCCTGAAAGTTTCAATTTGCTGTTTAGACGCTTGTGGTCCAATGAGCATGCCATAACCGCCCGAACCCTGCGCTTCTTTCACCACCAGCTGATCCAAATGAGCCACGACATAGTCTAATTCTTCAGAATTACGACATTGATAAGTCGGAACATTTTTTAGAATTGGCTGCTCGCCCAAATAAAAACGAATCATTTTGTCGACATATGGATAAACCGATTTGTCATCTGCCACACCGGTTCCCGGCGCATTGGCAATCACGACATTATTTTGCAAATAAGCCGACATCAAGCCAGCAACACCCAAAGTGCTATCCGATTTAAAGCATAAGGGATCAAGAAACGCATCATCGACCCGTCTATAAATAACATCGACTCGTTGGCGACCACGTATGGTTTTTACATAAACCTTCGAGTCATCAACAAAAAGGTCACGTGATGTTACCAATGGCACATCCATCTCTCTTGCAAGGAAAGCATGTTCATAGTAAGCGCTATTAAAACGTCCTGGAGTTAATACCACGACAAATGGCTTGTCGACGTAGGCATTTTCGATCAGGATTTCTTTCAATAATTGTGGATATTGCTCGATTCCGGCAATCTTGGACTGCTCGAATACTTTCGGCATCAGTTTTTCACTGATCTTGCGGCATTCCAGCATATAAGAAACACCAGATGGCGTTCTGAGATTATCTTCTAAGACATAAAACTCGCCCTTGGAATCACGGATCACATCGATCCCGCTAATCTGGCTATAAATCCCGCCTTTCAAGCTATGTTGATACATATGCGGCTGATAGGCCTCATGAGTTAAAATCTGCAACTCAGGAATAATATTGGCTTTTAAAATGTCCTGTTGATGATAAATATCATGTAAGAATAAATTTAGCGCCCGTATCCGTTGTGCCGAGCCTAAAGCCACCATATTCCACTGCTTCCGGTCTATGACTCGCGGAATGATATCGTAGGGAATGGTGCGTTCTACGCCTTCTTCATCGCCATAAACGGTAAAGGTAATACCGTGATGTAAAAAATGTTCTTTTGCTACCTGATTCAGTGCATTGAGTTCATCCAGCGTATGTTGTGATAACCATTCTTCCAGTCTTTGACCAGCCTGACTGGACAACACATGTTCATCCTGCATTTCATTAAAGAACTTTGAAGATAACTGCTGCAGTAAAAGTTGTGGATTCGTTGTAGTAGATACCGCTGTAGTTTTAGTGTCTATAAAATTTTTTCCAATATTCTGGGAACTAAATTTATCAATTGTTTCAATCACATTTGTATCCTGATTTCCTTTAAGCATACAAACCCTCGTATTATCATCTATTATAATTAAATCAAAGCAATATCCATGCCATGACATCTGTATTTCAATTACCATTAATCTAATAAATGCCCTTTGAACTCAATGCCATTTTCGACCAAGTTGTTTTAGAATTGTAGGACAAATGTTGCACAGAGGGACTTGCGAAAAAATGAGAGTTTTTTTATTGTGTTAAGCTAAGCCTAAATCCCCTCTTCTTTATTGCCAGCAAAATAAATTATGTCAGCACAAGAAAAAGAAACTTCAAACAGTCTATATCGCCAATGGCAAATCTTGTCGCGTCTTTCTACCGGCAAATGGATGGGAACACGTGAATTACAGGAAATCCTCAATCGTGAAGGCATCGATATCAGTCTGCGCACCATTCAGCGCGACCTGAATCAGATTGCTCAACGCTTTCCGATTGAAAGCAGTAAAACCACGCCGCAAGGCTGGCGTTGGCGTTCAGATGCGCCGCTGCAAAGTTTGCCGCATATGACCAGCTCGCAAGCGGTCACTTTCATGATGGTCGAAGAACATTTAAAACATCTGCTGCCACCGAGCCTGATCGAGGAAATGAATCCGTGGTTTGATCTGGCACGACGCAGTCTTTCTTCCCAGAACAATGTCCGGCAATGGATTAACCGCGTACGCATTGTTCCGGCTACCCAACCCCTGATTCCACCTGTGGTAGATAAGGCTGCGCAGCAAGCGGTGTATGAAGGTCTGTTACAGGACAAACAGCTGGAATGTGTGTATCAGGGCCGCGGTCATAATAGCGAAGAAAAAACCTATATTCTCAATCCTCTGGCATTGGTACAAAAAGGGTCAATCATCTATCTGGTGTGTACCCGTCATGACAAGTCCGATATCCAGACCTTTGCCCTGCACCGCTTTAAATCGGCCGTCGTGCTGAATTCACGTGCCTTGCATCCGGTCAATTTCGATATTGATGAGTATATTGATTCTGGTGCGCTGGGCTTCCGGGTGGACTTCAACCACCCTACTGAAAATGTCACGCTAAAACTCAGGATGTCGGAATCGGATGCACATTACTTTGAGGAAAGCCAGCTCAGCAAAGACCAGAAAATTGAAAAAATGGAAGATGGCATGTCGCTGATCACTGCTACCGTGCCATTTACCTCGCAACTGGTCTGGTGGCTACGTAGCTTTGGTAAAAAGATTAAACACATTGAACCGAGTATTGTAGCCAATGCAGTCCATCAGCTGGATGAGGAAAACCCTTAACCACGCTAATGCCAGTCAGTTAAGAAATTGACTGGCATTTTCTTTTTAAATTCATGACTGTAGTTGATATGTAGGAAAGTCATCCGCAACTGTTTGAGGCTGGACTGCATAAAAAAATGATTGTTTCTGCGATAAATTTGTTAGTCGATAGAGGCTGACGAGTTTTGCGGATGACAAATGCCTTTGGTTACTTTGGGCGAAACCAAAGTAACAAATGAGCTGCAAGGGTTTGATTTAAAAAAGTAAGACTCCGCCATGAATCATTAAAAAGTTAAGGAGTATACTTCTAAACTCCTTAACTGATCAGCATTACTTAACCACGCAGCTTTCATCAAGATTCTCTAAGTATTTTAGAATAAAAAAATCCCCAAATTGGGGACTGGAGAATTGTGCTTATATTTTTATGATTATTCTGGTGATCTGCCGCGATGCCAACCTGCTTTCTTCTACCCCCCCGAAATGCAGCTTGGATGAAAACCCTATAGTTAAAAAGAGCTGAGACATAAGCAAGCCAGTTCAGCATCATTAAAGCGAATGGATTTTTTGGTCATGGTTTAAGACTCCTATATAGTGAATAAACCGACTATAAAGTCATCCGCCTTACTTGTGAAATAAATAGAATGCATGTCTTTTGCAGAATTTTTCTATAGTACTTTTTCCGCAAAATTTATCTGTAATCGCTGCTGATTCATTGCTTGGCTTAATACTATTTTCGGCAAGTTTATAAAATCGAATAACAATTCTCTGCTTGTATAAGATACCTCGCTCTGCACATCATAAAGCCCTATAGAAGTAGAAATAGGGACTTAATTTTACAATGGCTAACCCTGCTCAATTAGTACGTCACAAGCTGCTCAATACTTTCTTTTCCCGCCATTCGGTCTGGTTTGCCTGCATTCTGATTGCAGTGATTTTTACTACATTTCATATCGGTTATTCACCGCGTTATATCTATTATTTTATTCCACAAACGTTGGTGAATACCCTATGGATCCTGAGTATTCTGCTGAGTTTGCTGGGTTTGTATGATGTACTGCAAAATAAGCATTCCATTCTGAAAAATTATCCCATCATGGGACATTTCCGCTTTATCTTTGAAGAATTCCGTCCGGAGATTCGTCAGTATTTTATTGAAGCCGACCGCGATGCACTGCCTTTTTCCCGTATGCAACGCAGTCTGGTGTATCAGCGGGCAAAAAATGAAAATTCAGATAAACCTTTCGGCTCGATTCTGAATGTCTATGAAGATAATTACCGCTTTGTTAGTCATTCTATTACGCCCTGCAAAGTTGCCGATCCGCAGACTTTTCGCATTCTGATTGGAAATGAGCAATGTACTCAGCCCTTTTCAGCTTCTATTTTAAATATTTCAGCCATGAGCTTTGGCAGCATGAGTGCCAATGCGATACGAGCCCTTAATCTCGGTGCTAAAAAAGGTGATTTTTTCCATGATACTGGAGAAGGCAGTATCAGTCCCTACCATCTGGAATATGGCGGCGATCTGGTTTGGGAGATTGGCAGTGGTTATTTTGGCTGCCGTACTTTAGATGGGCAGTTTGATCCGGAACGTTTTGCTGCACAAGCCAAATTACCCCAAGTGAAGATGATTGAAATCAAGCTTTCGCAAGGTGCAAAACCTGGCCATGGCGGTATTTTACCTAAAAGTAAAATTTCGGAAGAAATTGCCCAAATTCGAGGCATAAGCCGTGATCATGATTGTGTGTCACCTTCGAGTCATCCGGCATTTAGCACACCGATTGAAATGATGCATTTCATACAAAAATTACGTGAACTTTCCAACGGAAAACCGGTCGGATTTAAGCTGTGTCTGGGTCAACCGTGGCAGTTTATGAGCATGGTCAAAGCCATGTTACATACCCAGATTTATCCAGATTTTATTGTGGTTGATGGCTCTGAAGGTGGAACGGGAGCTGCACCCATTGAATTAATTGACTATGTTGGCGCCCCTTTAAGAGAAGGTTTGCTGTTTGTACACAATACCCTTGTTGGTGCAGGATTGAGAGATAAGATCAAAATTGGTGCAAGTGGTAAAATAATTAGTGCATTCGATATTGCCAGTACGCTTGCCATTGGTGCAGACTGGGTCAACTCGGCCCGGGGCTTTATGTTTGCAGTGGGCTGTATTCAGGCTCAAAGCTGTCATACCAATCAATGTCCGGTTGGGGTCACGACCCAGGATAAAGATCGCCAGAAAGCCTTACATGTGCCGACCAAGGCCGAACGGGTATTTCATTTTCATAAAAACACCTTACATGCTCTGTCTGAACTGATTGCTTCCGCAGGTCTGAAACATCCTTCAGCCATTAAGGCGCATCATCTGGCACAACGTGTGAATAATCACGAAATAAAAAACTTTGCGCAGATTCATTTTTGGCTGAAAGAAGGCGAATTATTGTCCTGTGAAAATAAGGATGAGGAGAACTTCTACTTCAGGATGTGGAACTTGGCCCAATTAGAAAAATTTTAATTTGATGCATTTAAAATCAAAAAAGGCGTTTAATTCAAACGCCTTTTTTAATATTCAATTTTCACTCTATTAATAATAAGTTTTGCTGCCATGTGCATGCAGAAAGGCAGGAATCAGTCCCGTGAGTGCAGCACGAATATCAGCACGCTCATTGATTAACTGATGCGAACCTTCTTCCAGCATCAGCAAAGTCTGGAGCCGGAATTTACGTCGGATAAATTCGATATTATAACGCCAGTCCACAGTCTGATCCTGTGCACCCTGTGCCAGCCACACCGGAATACGACAAGCCGGACGCGCTTCCATTTCCAGCATCCAGCGTGACATCGCTAAAATCCAGTCCATGCCCATCATTCGCGGTTGTAATGGATCTTTAAGCCGGATAAAACGCAAAAACTCGGGATTATGGTTATTACGTCTAAAATGCCGGGGAACTTCACGTTTGATTCGACTAATAATGCCCAATCCGACCGAATTATGCCACCAAGCAGTTTTGGCGGGACGAATCAATGGTGATAACAGCAGAACTCGTTCCACAAAAGGATTTTCGCGACGCTGCGCAAATTCCAGTAAATGGTGCATCCAGATCGCACCGCCGGTACTCTGCCCGATGCCAACCCAAGGTTTCGATAGTTGTGAGGCGTGCTGCACATAACGATGCACGGCATGTAAAACCTGCTGATAATGATCAAAATTCTGAATGCTGGCAGGTGAACCATCACTAAGACCATGTCCAGGCAGATCATAGGTCAATACACTAAAACCCTGTTCCAAAAGCTCTTTGACAATGGGCTGATAAATACCGCTATGTTCCAGATAACCATGCAGCAAAAAAGCGGTTCCCTGGATCTTGTCAAAGCGGGTATTTTCCAGATTCGGTTCAAACACCTGTACATGCAACCTGAATAAAGGCATCTGTACATAGCCCTGCCAGTGTTTGCAATCCAGCAAATCAAAACCATAAAGCTTGCGATAGGACTGCAGATCAATCGGCGGTTCATCACTACGATTCAAGTTTAAAGGTGGCAAGAGTTGAGGCGTAACATCCCGACTCGGAATGGGTAAATCCAGCTGTTTCAGAATGGTGGGATTTAAAAATGGGATATCAGACATTATGGCACCTCCCGACAGTCACTGGATCCAAACCACATATCGCGCATGGTCGCCAACATTTCATAATTGGCACGACGACTGTGATCATAATTTTGTGCACTTGGACGCCATCGTGTCAATGGCGTTGGCATCGGCGCTTCTACCGGAATGGTTTGTATGCCATTTAACGCAAATAAACGGCGGGTACGCGGCATATGATAACGATCCGTAATCAGAATCACTGTAGGCGCTCCACCTTTCTTTTGTAATAATAATGAACTGAAACGGGTATTTTCACAGGTGTTCATGCTGCGATCTTCCAGTAATTTGGCATCGACACCATGATTTTTTAACCAGCGCTGCATATACGGCGCTTCGACCCCACTCAGAACAATCGGCAACTGATAATGTTTCTCTACTGCCAGCGTAGTTTCCAGACGTAGTCGCGTATAGTTATTGACGATGATCTCTTTGCCTTGGTCATCTAGGGTTAAGCCACCACCCAATACCACAATGGCATAAGGTTGGGAGCTATTCGCCGGTTTAGCCTGCTGTTGCTCTTGTAGTAAAGCCAAGTCCTGCTGGATTTCCTCTCCATCGGTTTCCTGTACCGAACTGGCTTCACCCTGCTCAAGTGGATGCGTCGTCAGAAACTCCATATATTGCTCAATGCGTTCCTTATTTTCACTACTGTCCCACTCCAGCAATTCCCGGACATTGGCTGTCGGATCGGCTGGTTCTGCATCTTCCTGTGAGGACAATAAGGGCACCTGAGCAGGTGGACTTTGCTCTGCTTTTTGATCTTGCTGTTCGCGCTGATATTCTTCAATCACCTGCTGCAGTGCTTTATAACGTGCCTGAATCAACATGAGGTTGGCCGAGTTATTTTGCTGGATATCCTGTTCCATGACCTTTAAATACGCCTGACGGGCAATCCACAAATCAGAGCCAGGTTCCAGATTTTCATGTTCGCTGAGTGCAGCCATTTTCTGGCTTTGAGCCGCGACTTCATTTAGCTCTAAGGAGACAAACTGGTTTAAGCCCTTGACGATCATTTTTGAGTAAAAAGGCGTATAAACCAACACCAGTAGACAGCCGCATAGCACAAACAGTCCAGTGACAATTTGTAGCAAACGTACCATCCAATGGGTGTTTTTCATGTTATTCCTCTTCCTGATGAGAACGGATCAAGCCATTTTTATCGAACAATACAGGTTCAGGCTCCAGCATTAGACTAAATTTTTCCCAAACTGACTGTTGTACTGCACGATACGTTTTACGGACATCGGTGAGAGAGGCCTGACCATAATTCACCAACACCAGCGCCTGTTTATGAAACATGCCAACAGGCCCCAACTGTTTACCCTTCCAGCCCGCCTGATCAATCAACCAGCCTGCTGCCAGTTTAACTTGAGCATTGGTTTGCTGGTAATGGGGTAAATTCGGGAAAGATACAGCAATTTGGTCAAAGACCGCCTGATCAACCACCGGATTTTTAAAGAAGCTGCCCACGTTGGGAAATTCTTGTGGATCAGGCAATTTACTCTGGCGAATCTGGATGACCTGTTGCTGCAAGTTTTCTGCTGTGAGCTGATCACCGACCGCAGTCTTCAGATCACCATAATTCAGTTTCAAATCTGGCTGTTTAAGTAATCTAAAAGTCACATGGGTAATCACATAACGATTGGGATCATCTTTAAAAATACTATGCCGGTAGGCAAACTGACAATCTGCTGCCTGAATCGAAGCAAACTGTTTCAATTGTCGGTCATAGACCTCAACAGAATCGATGAATTCTCCGACTTCGACACCATAAGCGCCAATATTCTGTACTGGCGATGCACCGACCCGACCCGGAATTAAAGCTAGATTCTGTAGGCCATATAAACTTTGTGCCGTGGTCCAGAGCACGAAGTCATGCCAGCCTTGTCCGCCGCCTACACGTAAACGTTGCGACTGATCATCAGCATCCAGCATTTCAATGCCTTGAATATCCATATGCAGAACTAGCGCATCAATCTGCTCCGGCAACAACATATTACTGCCGCCTGACAGGATCAGCACATTGAGTTGCTGTTGTTCAGCAAAATCCAGTGCAGCCAGCAGATCAGCGGTTGATTGAATCTGAGCATAGTGCGAAGCAACTGCTTCTAAATTTAAGGTATTAAAAGGTTTAAGTTGAACCTGGGTTTGAATCTGCATCGCTTAAACCTTGTGTAAATTCTGTTTAAAAATCTCAATCCAGGCCTGGCTGCTGGACTCACACTGATCAAGCACCCGTTCAAAGCCATCCGCTTCGCCATAATAGGGATCCGGTAAGGCCTGTTTCGGATAGGTCTGATCATGCTCACTCATCAATGCCACACGTGCACGTACATGACCAAACTGAGTTTCTGCCAGACGCTGTATGTTCTGGATATTGGATAAATTCTCCAGATCCATCGCCAGAATCAGATCATAATCAATAAAATCGTGTGGAATGAGTTGACGTGCGCGAAGTGCTGAAAGGTCATAGCCACGTTTTAGTGCATGCTTCTGGCTACGCAAGTCCGGTGCCTTGCCGGGATGATAATTACTGGTTCCGGCAGAGTCGACCACAATGTTCAGTTGCTGTTCATCACAATAATGTCTGAGTACAACTTCTGCCGTGGGAGAGCGGCAAATATTTCCCAAACAAACACATAACACCTTGTATGGCGTTCTGGATGACATAAACAACCTCAGAGCTACTTTATTTTAAGGATTCTTATGTTAAGTTATTTATATACTGATTCCTATCTTACAACCATAGAATAATCTCGTATTTGCAATAAAAAAATCAAGGATATCGCCATGAATCGTTTTCAGTTTCAAACCGTCCCCAATATCATTGCCGGACTAGGCACGATTCAGGAATTATTTAAAATTCTAAAAAATGGCCGTTATCGCCGTCTTCTACTGGTGACTGACCCGGGTATGCTGAAGGAGCAATTACATCTGCCGATTCTGGATATTATTGAATCTGCCGGACTGGAGTATGTGATTTACTCGGATGTTCAGGCCGATCCGCCCGATACAGTGGTGCTTGAAGCGGTGGCTTTTGCAAAACAGGAAAATATTGATGTGGTGCTGGGCTTTGGTGGTGGCAGCTCGATGGATGTGGCCAAACTCATTGCAATTTTGGCGCATCCTGAACAGCATCAGACATTGTCTGATCTGTATGGCGTTGATAATGCCACCGGACCGCGTTTAGCTTTAATTCTGGTACCAACTACGGCTGGAACAGGTTCAGAAGTGACGCCGATTTCGATTGTCACCACAGGTGAAACCACTAAAACCGGTATTGTGGCACCGATCCTTTTTGCAGATATTGCCATTCTGGATGCAACATTTACCCAGAATCTTCCAGCACAGATCACTGCCGCCACCGGCATTGATGCCATGGTACATGCCATTGAAGCCTATACCTCAAAACACAAGAAAAATCCTTATTCGGATATGCTGGCCAAACAGGCTTTAAGATTACTGAATGCCAATCTGCAACGTGTACTGCAAAACGGTCATGATTTAGATGCCCGCCAAAATATGCTGGTCGGTTCCATGCTGGCCGGACAAGCCTTTGCCAATGCACCAGTCGCTGCCGTACATGCGCTGGCTTATCCACTGGGTGGACATTTTCATCTTTCGCATGGGCATAGCAATGCACTGGTTCTAACTGAAGTATTAAAGTTTAATGCGCCAGCAGCCAAACAGCTCTATGCGGAATTGATGACCTGGCTGGATCCCCGTAGTAAAGGTTGCCATGATGGCCTGACCGATCTGTTTATTGATCATTTTAATAATCATCTGATGCAAAGCGGTTTGACTCTAAAACTAAATCAGTTGAATGTTCCAGAACATATGCTGCAGGTGATGGCAGAAGATGCGATGCAACAAAGCCGGCTGTTGCAGAATAATCCACGTGAACTCAAGGTGGAGGATGCTTATCAGATTTATCAGGCGATCTATTCCTAGATCAATTTCCACCTAAGCCTTATCTAGCTGAGGACTGAATAGTGATGAAAGCCACCATCAAACAGCGTGAACACTATACTTTTTTCCTGCCCATTCAAACCCGTTGGGCAGACAATGATCTGTACGGCCATGTCAACAATGTGACTTATTACAGTTATTTTGATACCGCCGCCAATGCCCTGCTGATTCAGGAGGCTGATTTTGATCCTAAATATTCCCCGATGATTGGGCTGGTGGTCAGCTCCAACTGTCAATTTAATCAGGAACTGTCTTATCCGGAAATTATTGAAGTAGGCGTGGCCATTGAAAGTATGGGAAATTCATCGCTCAGCTATGATCTGGCTATTTTTAAACGCAACTCGGATACAGCCGCTGCGCAAGGTAATTTCGTCCATGTATTTGTTGATCGTGAAACACGAAAAAGCACCCCAATTCCAGTCGAAATGCGGGATGCTTTATCGCGATTTGTTGTGACTTAAAATCCAGCCTATTTCAGCTGAATATTTTGCAGTTCACCGTCAAACTGCTGTAACAGATTGCGTACTGCCGGTTCAGCATGTAACAATTCTTCGGCACGTTTAAAGGCACGTGCCTTACGCTGATGCTGCATGGTATATGGCGTTAACTGGTCCACATTTTCAAATTTCACCTGGAAATTGGTTTGCGGCCATTGCTGTTGCAAAGCAGCTTCCAGATGATGTTGCAACTGGGTCAGCAACTGCTGGTACTGTTCAGGAATATGGAAAACGGATTCGCCATTCATCTGACCAGTCATGATGCCATACTGCGCCAGTTCCTGTACCGCTGGAGAAAGCTGGCTATTACGGAACCAGTATTCCCATTTTTCTACGCTCCACTCGCCTTCTAAGGTTTGCTCAGGTATTTTTAAAATATCCTGTGGCATCAGATTCTGCGTATTTACATCTTGGGAAATATCTTCCAGCAAAGCTGTCTGTGCAACTGGCTGAACCGGAGCTGTGTTTTCAAGAGCAGGCTGAGCAATCGAATCCTGTGAAAGTTCCAATTCCGGTGCAGCAAGACTAAATTCCTCATCAGCAGGCATACTGTCTTGTGCTGGCTCGGTAGGGATGACAGCATCTGCAGGAATAAACTCTTCAAGCAGGAAATCATCCGAACTGTTGCTGGTAGCAGGTGCTTCTGGCGTACTCTTGATTTCATCAAAACCAAATAGGCCTTTGTCATCATTTGGATCAAAAACAATTTGATCACTAGACCGCACTTCTTCAATCACTGTTTGAGTTGCTACAGGCTGGACAGGTTCAGGCGCATTGATGCTGGTTGGCTCGTCTTCATCCAAAAAATCATCCGAAGAAGGTTCAGACGCTGATGCGACATCAATCTCCTCATCTGTCTCATCGTCCAGAGAAAAATCATCAAATACCATTTCTGCTTCAAATGCTTGTGTTTCTACTGATTCAGATTGCAATTGTGTCTGAACGGGCTGCTGTAGGCGTGTGGTATGGGGCGCTGCGTGTTGCGGTGCAGTCTCCTGCATCACCGGAATTTCGCTTGGCTGTAAGGGACGGAATGCCAGTAAGCGTAGCACCGTCATCTCAAAGCCTTGCTCTTGGGTGACGACGAGTTGCAAGTCAGCACGTCCTTTACAGGCGATTTGATAATAAAGTTGTAGATCCTGAGCAGAAATCAGGCCGGATAACTGCATGATCTTTTGATTGATCTCAGCACTATATTTCAGGCTTAAATCTGGTAAATATTGCAATAAGGCCAGTTCATGCAACGTCGAAATCAACTGGTCGAGCACCAGTGACACATCCAGAGCTTGCTGACGGAACTGTAGCAATAACTGACTAACCTGCGCTTTCTGATTCTGGTGAATCGCCAGAATCAGATCATAAATAATAGTACGGTCAATCAGCCCTAGCATGTCTTTAACATCCTGATGCTGAATCGCTCCTTGACCATAGGCAATCGCCTGATCGGTCAACGACAAGGCATCACGTAATGAACCTTGCGCAGATTCAGCAATCTGCCAGATGGCATCCTGATCAGACTGAATGCTTTCTTTGCTAAGAATATGGCCCAGATGATCAGTAATTTCATCGACTGCCAATGGACGCAAAGTAAATTGCAGACAGCGAGAAATTACGGTAATGGGTAGTTTTTGCGGATCGGTGGTTGCAAACAAGAATTTGACATGTTCTGGCGGTTCTTCCAGCGTCTTTAACAGCGCATTGAAAGAATGCGTGGAGAGCATGTGCACTTCATCGATCAGGTAGACTTTAAAGCGACCTTGAGTCGGTGCATAAGGCACATTGTCGAGCAACTCACGTGTATCTTCCACCTTGGTGCGGGACGCCGCATCAATTTCAATCAGGTCAATAAAACGACCTTCATTGACTGCGGTACAGGTTGCACACACTTCACATGGGGTCGAAGTAATACCGGTTTCGCAGTTCAAGCACTTCGCCAAAATACGTGCAATCGTGGTTTTTCCGACACCACGCGTTCCTGTAAACAAATAGGCATGATGCAAACGGCCACGTTCGAGCGCGCTGGTTAAAGCACGTGATACATGGTTTTGCCCCACCAATTCATTGAAATTACGAGGACGGTATTTTCGCGCAAGTACTTGATACATGTATGCTCCTTTTTACAGGTCTAAGCATACTGTTTTTTTATGAAATAGTGAAATGAATGTCGGTTTATAAAAAATAAAAATCCCTTGATCAAAATCATTGAAAAAGGGATATAAAACAAATACTTTTTTAAAATTAGACCGATTCAAACAGGATAAAGTCACTTTGCATCTGGTAGCGTTTGCCTGTTTGATCTTCACGAATTTCCAGAACATGCTTTTTCAGATCGACATAGAGTAGATTCCGGGTATCGACATTCAGCAATTCAATCTTTTGTTGTGATTCATCCTGAAACCGAATATTCCCGCTCATCGTTTCAATTTCATTATGACCACTTAAACTTTCACGCTGTAAAGTAAAGGTCTGATCTTCATTCAAAGTCAAGGCCACTGCCATGCCTGGACAGTCTTCACAACTTGAAAAGCATCCCATACATGGCGTTGTACCTTGATAATTCCCGACCCAGGCAGGAATCTGAGCTTTGGCTTCCATCACCGTTTTTGCAGCCGGCTGATTCGGCTCCTGACATCCGAACAACGCACTGCTTGCGACCAGTGGAATCACCAGCACTTTTTTCATTACTTCACACCATAGCCATGGACTGCGCGACAAAATAACATATTTGTCTGATGGGCTAAACTCCCAAATCAGGGATAACTAGCGCCAGCCTTTGCGGCCGGTCAGTACCGCATCCGCACAGCGCAATGTTTCCTGCGTCAGGCCCCAAAGACGATAATCTCCGGTTAATGAACCTGTCGGGAAATTATGGGTATAGGCAAAACTTAAATTCCGCTCAGGATCGCACCAGGCACCAGAGCCATTAAACCCCATATGACCAAAACCTTTAGAGGCTTTTCCTAAAGTGAGAACACGGTGATAACCCAAACGCCAGTGCATCGGTAAAGGCATGACCCGATCTCGTGTTTTGTATTGCATCTGACTAAGTCGCTGGAACACCTCAGGCGAAATCAGTTGCTGACCTTGCCATTCACCATGATTCGCCAGCATGGTATAGATTTTTGCCAGACTCTCTGCAGTAAAGACACCATTGGCGGAGGGAATAATCGCTTGTAGCCCCTGTTCACTAAAGAAACTAAATTTCTTCATGCCTTTGGGAATCATGGCATCCTGAAAATCCTGTGGACTCTGCCCGCTAAAGACCAAGGCTCGTTCCATCAAGTTTGGTTGCCTTGGCACAGTTTTTTTCACAGGCTGTGTTTGAGACTTGGCTGCTTTAGGCTTTAAAATAGGTAAGGCCACCCGAGCTAACTCATGCGTCGGTACGCTAAAATAAGCACCATTTAACTGTAGTGGCTGTACCAGATATTCCTGCATCAGTTCACCCAGTTTTTTACCAGTCGCTTTTTCCAGTACACCACCCACCTGCCAGCCAAAAGTCAGCGGTTGATAGGCTGCATCGGTTGCAACTCGAAAACGTGGTTCCGCTGCCGCAATCCGGTCCAGCATATGCGACCAGTCGGCCATTTCAGTGGCATCATCAATCATATTACGGATATCAAACAATCCGCTTTGATGACTGAGCATATGTGCCAAGGTAATATTTTCTTTACCCTTTTGTGCAAATTCAGGCCAGTATTCTGTAACCAGTCGATCATAATCCAGATAACCTTGACTGACCAGAATATGCGCCAAAGTCGCCAATACGCCTTTGCCGGTGGAGTAACACAGTGACATGGTATCGGGTTGCCAGTTTTCAGTGACAGACTTTTTACCGGTATAAATATCGACGACCTTTTGTCCTTCAAAATATACCACCAGTGCAGCACCACCCTGTTCGGTACGTGCATCCTGCAAACGGCTAAACTGACGGGCAAGATCGCTAAAACGCTCATCGACGTTGCCCTGATAATTATGCTGATCAGCAAACAGATAATCTTTAATTGGCTGCATCATTCTATCCATAGAATATTGATCCCTTAAAATGAAAAAGCCTAAATCGGGTTTAGGCTTTTGATCCAGATTTAAATCGCTTTGATATGACCGGTGACATGCGGTTTTTGACTCTTACTGTTTCGAATCAGGAAATCTGTCTCATTCGCTGCCTGCGCGGTCAGGAACTCAACTTTAGATGGCAAGTACATCGGCAACTTGAACCAGACATCAACTTCATAAGCATCTGGCAATGACAGATTCGCCAGTGCTTTGGCTTTGCTCCACATACCATGTGCAATTGCCTGTTTAAAGCCAAAGGCTTTCGCTGTAACTGCATGAATATGAATCAGGTTAAAGTCACCTGAGGTCATGGCATAACGGCGACCCGTATTCTCCGAGATGCTCCATTCATTATTCAGTTTGTATTCTGGCGCTTGGCTTTCTGCAGGTTTAGCAGCCGCTTTAGCATTGGTCTTTTGACGTGACAGATAAGTGGTTAATGCTTCAACTACGACCTCACCTGCCACTTTGACTGTAGTAATGAAATCAAACTGAACGCCTTTATCATGTGGCTGTAATTCACCAAATTTGCATGATAGGGTCAAGGTTTCATTGACGCCGATTTTACGGTATTGCTTCACTTGGTTACGGATATGTACCAGACCCAAGATCGGAAACGGAAATGCTTCTGAAGTCATCATGTGCATTTGTAGACTTTGTGAAAGCACCGTCAGATAGATTGCTGGAATATAACCATTATTTTTAAAACCGCAGACTTCATTATAGGCTTTCAGATGTTTTTGATCGACCTTGAATGAATCCACCACATATTCAACTTGCGGTAGAACTTTTTCAGCTTTCGGCTTTTTAAAAATCAAGCCTTGAATCACTTTTGGATAGGCTAAATAAGGTTTTGGAAGTTGACTAAAATGGCGCGTATTCATACTGAACCTTTAAAATATTCTTTTCATTTATATATGAGTGGATTTCTCTCTCCCTTTGGGAGAGAGTTAGAGAGAGGGCTAAAAAAAGGCCCCTAATCTCCCTCTCCTAAATCCTCCCCCTGAGCTTCAATAAAAGCGCAAGAGAGAATTTGAATGCTTTAAGCCCCTAAAAGACTTTGACCACATACACGTATCACGTTGCCATTTAAACCTGTTGATGCAGTAGCAGCAAACATTGCAATCGTTTCTGCAACATCGACAGGTAGACCGCCTTGACTCATCGAATTCATACGGCGGCCCGCTTCACGGATCGCAAATGGAATCGCAGCCGTCATTTGTGTTTCGATAAAGCCCGGTGCAACGGCATTAATGGTTATACCATTTTTTAAAGTTGGTGCTGTGAATTTCACCACACCAATCACACCCGCTTTAGACGCTGCATAGTTGGTTTGACCCAGGTTACCTGCAATGCCTGAAATTGAGGATACACAGATAATACGACCATTGGCATTTAGACCATCGTTGGAGATTAAATAGTCATTTACACGTTCAATCGCAGACAGGTTGATGTTAATCACCAGATCCCATAGCTCAGGCTTCATATTGGCCAAAGTCTTGTCACGGGTAATACCGGCATTGTGCACAATAATGTCCAGACCACCCTGCTCAGCTGCTGCCGCTTTGATTTTCTCACCTGCATCTGCAGCAGTAATATCAATAGCTAAAGTTGAACCGCCAATTTCACCGGCTACACGATCAAGGTCCGCTTGCTGCTGCGGAACATCCAGACAGATGACATGTGCACCATCACGTGCCAATACATGAGCAATCGCTTCACCAATACCACGGCTCGCACCGGTTACTACAGCAGTTTTGCCTGCTAATGGTTTAGTCCAGTCCACATCCACTTTTTCAGCAGGTGAAACACGGATCACCTGACCAGAAACATAGGCAGACCGTGGAGAAACTGCAAAACGTAAAGCAGACTCAAGATTTGCTTTAGCACCAGCATCTACATAGATCAGGTTCGCTGAAATTCCCTTTTTAAACTCTTTACCCACAGATTTTACAAAACCTTCCAGTGCGCGTTGAGCAATGGACTGGCTGACTGATTTAGCAGTTTCAGGCGTAGTTCCTACAATCACGACACGGCCAGAACTTTGGATTTGACGTGCAATCGGGTTGAAGAAATCATAAAGTGATTTTAACTGTTCTGAGTTTTCGATTCCTGAAGCATCAAAAATGACAGCTTTGAATTTTGATTCTTTATCGCCTGGATTAAATGCACCCAGATTCAGTCCAGCTGATGCAGCAGCCTGTTGTAATTCAGCATTGTTACCTGCATAGCTATTGGCATGAATATTTGCCAGAACCTGAGCAATAGCACCAGTCAAGGTACTTGCCGGTGCTGCTCCAAACAATACTGCACCTTTGACTACAGGTGTAGCAGACTCAAAACGCTCTAAAGAAGTTGGGGATGGCAGACCCAAATTTTTAATGACAAATTTACCAATAGGAGATTTTGCAAAAGTTTGGTACTGATCAGTCATGTTTATTATCTCTCATACAAATTAATTTTTGGTTGATCTAAAGTTATCCTTAAACTTCAGTATGATGCCAGACACTTATATTTCAATAGATCTACCAGTTTCCGCCCAATCATACTTGAGATAACAGGCAGATGACTTGACCTAAGCGCAGTCTGTAATGTCATTGTAGTCAATACAGCTTATCTTCTTCTATGCTAATGTAACCGCCAAGAAGACGATCTATTTGCCTGGTAAAGCCTTATGAGCAAAACAACTCAAGATAATCCAGCAGTCGAGAACTCTGCGACAGAAACTGTGTCAAAACCATCAACGCGTAGCAAGCGTAGCACTAAAAATCCTGATACAGCCAATGCCACAGAAAAAAGTCCGGCTAAAACCACACGTACACGCAGTACATCTGCACGTACCAAAAAAACGACTTCAAGCCAACAAGATTCAACATCTATAACACAGACTTCTGTTCAACAGGAACCAAACATGAGCCAAAATACAGTTCGCCGCGTTGCTATTATTGGTGGTAACCGCATTCCATTTGCACGTTCTAACGGTGCTTACTTTACGGCATCCAATACTGATATGTTCACAGCAGCCCTGAATGGTCTGGTTGAACGTTTTAACCTTCAAGGTCAACGCTTAGGTGAAGTGGTTGCAGGTGCTGTACTGAAACACAGCCGCGATTTCAACATGACTCGTGAATGTGTACTAAATACTGCTCTTGCACCGGAAACCCCTGCTTATGACATTCAGCAAGCATGTGGTACTGGCCTTCAAGCGGCATTTCTGGTAGCGAACAAGATTGCTCTAGGTCAAATCGAAGTAGGCATTGCAGGTGGTGTAGATACGACTTCTGATGCACCGATTGCTTTTGGTGACGGTTTACGTAAAGCATTACTTGAGCTAAATATCGCGAAAACTGCAAAAGACCGTCTGAAAGCATTGACCAAGATCAATGTGAAAGACCTGATGGATGCACCAAAAAATGGTGAACCGCGTACAGGTCTGTCTATGGGTGATCATCAGGCGATTACCACACTGGAATGGGGAATTTCCCGTGAAGCGCAAGATGAACTGGCTGCATCTTCACACCAGAAAATGGCTGCAGCTTATGAAGAAGGTTTCTTTGATGACCTGATTACACCATTCTTGGGTCTTCAACGTGACAATAACCTGCGTGCTGATTCTTCAGTTGAGAAGCTGGCAAAACTTAAACCTGCTTTTGGTAAAGGTGATGCACGTACCATGACAGCGGGTAACTCTACACCGCTAACAGATGGTGCTTCTTGTGTGCTATTGGCTTCTGAAGAATGGGCGAAGGCAAATGGCCATGAAGTGCTAGCTTACCTGACTTTCCAGGAAACTGCCGCAGTTGATTTTGTCGAGAAAAAAGAAGGTCTGTTGATGGCGCCTGCATATGCCGTACCACGCATGCTTGAGCGTGCAGGTCTGAAACTGCAAGACTTCGACTATTATGAAATTCATGAAGCTTTTGCATCTCAAGTATTGTCTACGCTGAAAGCTTGGGAAGATCCAAAATTCTGTAAAGAGCGTTTAGGTCTGGATGCACCTTTAGGTTCAATTGACCGTGCCAAACTGAACGTAAAAGGCTCTTCACTTGCTGCCGGTCACCCGTTTGCAGCAACTGGTGGTCGTATCATTGCGACAGCAGCAAAACTGATTAACCAGAAAGGTTCAGGCCGCGTACTGGTGTCGATCTGTGCAGCCGGTGGTCAAGGTGTGACGGCAATTATTGAAAAATAATCCGTTGACCGATCCAATTAAAAAGCCCCTCAATTGAGGGGCTTTTTTTATGTTTTAGGGATTTGTTATTGGATTATTTTTAAAATATTCATCTACTTTATTCCATGGTGCAGTCGATGCCACACCTTTTACCATATTCTGGTTCACACCCTGACAAAGTGCGCTGTCCGGCGTCAAGTGAAAAGCATTCACATTTGGGTCCATATAAGGAATTGAACCTGGACGGCGCTGGAAATAGAAGTTTAACCCTTCGACCATAGCTTCAAAGCCATAATTCGACATGGCCCAGGCACTATTATGCCCGCCCCAATGATGACCAAATTCATGTGCAACAATTCGATAGCCAGATAATCTGTAATGGCCATAGAACAACCATGTATCTACCCCCAAGACTGCACCCCCACCTAGACCACCGCCCATATGGGTAATACCAAGATTAATTTCATTGCGGTTAAGAATTTCCCGATAGATCCGGACATAATCTTCTGGCTGAAAGAAACCATTCGGTCCTTCTACCTGACCATGATTGCCAAAAAAATCGTGTCCCATGACTGCTTTATGGTTAAACCATAAGGTTTCAAATTCTGGAGTACTCAGCATATAGGCCAGATTGGTCATCATCATGACCCATTCCCGGGCATAGACCGGCGTAATACGACACCATTTGTTCGGTTCATCATAGGTACCGAAATAAATTTTCCATTTGGCTTTAATCTGGTTCAGCTTTTTGACGTGCTCATCAGTCTCAGAGCTAATTTTCAGATCAAAAATATTGCTTGGATTTTGCGTGGTCTGACTCAGACCTGCTAGCTGGATCGAGCCTGTGCCATCGAGCAACGGGAAACGGGATTGATCGGTCAACTTGAGATCAAAGCTGGCATTCGAAAATGGCGTCAACTGATCCAGCTTCGCCAGAATCACCCAGTCTTCTGAGTTTTTAATCTTGGCACGAATCTGCAAATCACGTACAGGGACAGCACTGTAGCTTTTCAAATGCAGGCGATTGCCATTTAGGGTTGCCGATAAAATCTTGTCCATATAGACATAACGCTGGCTGCTATTGGTCAAGGTTTCCCATGATTCACCATCCTGCAAGACACGGCTTCTTTCGCGCGCTTTAGATTCGGTTAAAATCATAGCTTGGTTTAGCTGTGTGGATTTATTCTGTTGCAAGGTCAGCATTGGCAGAATATGAATTTTCTGATTGGCCATGTGTAATAGATTCTGACCATAAATATAAAGATCGCTGGCCTTGGCTAGTCGGCTGCTCTGGGTTTGCCCTTTTACAATATAATCTCGGAAGGTATCCACACTTTTGTTGGGTAAGATAGAGTCTAAGTTAAAGGATTTTTCCTTGTAACTTTCTACAGTGCCATCATTTCGTGACACATAGACCAAGCCATCGTTATGACGATGCATGACTGCCGACAAATTGGTTTCTGTTAAAATGGGCGTAATATTATTTCCATTTTCCTGAATCTGATTGATATCGTGGACATAAGTCATACCATCCGGCAGGCTGGTATACAGATAGTCGCCCATGACCTCCATACGTGCATTACAGTTGCGTGCACAGCCCGGCAAGCTGAGCCGTGCAAATTTGCGGGCCTTTAAATGGTTTTGCGCTGTCACATCACTTTGACGCCAGACATTGATCCTGCCTTCAATATCAGGTACATACACATAACGGTCGTCAGCAGTCACTGCATTGCTATGTACCAGCGCGTAATTAAGCGCATCGCCCCACCATACACCTGTGCCGAGTGCCATAATGAAGTTCGGTTGCTCGCTATTAATATCTAAAACATCAATCCGGTTCGAGCCATAATTGGCCACATACAAACGCCCTGCTTGAATTTCCAGATCATTCAGGCTATCCCATTTTTTGGCCAGACCCGAAATTTTCGTAAGATCAATCGCACTGAGTGCACGTTTTTGTTTTAAGTCATAACGTAAAATATTCGATTCGGCCTGACTATTGGCAATATAAAGCACATCGCCATTCACCACCATGGCGGTGGGATTCCAGATTTTCAGACCAAAATTCCCTGCTGTTAATTCTGAACCTACATCCAGAACCTTAAATTCCGCAATTTTGCTCAGTTGCTCTCCCGTACTGGGTGATGTCATTGAATCTGGCCCTGTTGGCTGTGAGGTACTGCTATCGCTTCCTCCGCCCCCACAACCAGACATCAGCAACACGATGGACACTGACAAGATCGCTCGTCTAAATAGCATTGAATTCCCCAATAAATTTAAAAATTAAAATAAAAAATCAAAGTCTTATAGCTTAATTTCTAGTTGGGTTCGAGCATAAAAAATGAGGACTTGATAAAGTCCTCATCGCTGAATATTTCACCTTTCGCATTCTGAAAAGGGAGTCTGAACTGTGTGGTATTTTTTATGGCATATTTTATGATGAGATTTTCCGATAATCCGGCTGTAGCCCCAGTCTGGCTTCTAGATGATCATAAATCCACTGAAAAATGAAGGTATACACCAAGATACAAAGGGTCAAAGCCAAATCCAGCAGAAAGGCCTGAGCCAGACTCATGTATAAGGCATAAGCCACCATCGGAATGGTCGCCAGCATCAAACCACCTTCAAAGCCAATTGCATGGGCAATCCGCACTTTAATGGTTCTTTTCAAACAATGTTTTGCTTCAAATTTTTCAAAATAATGATTAAACAGCATGTTCCAGAGTACTGAAGTCACAGCCATGGCAATTCCTAGCATACCTGTGACCTCAAGCGGCATATGCATCAACGTACTTAGCAGGACAGCGATCACGACCAGTAAAATGCCTTCATATAAGGCAGCATGAATCAGTCTTCTTTTGGAAATTAACATATTAAATCAGCTCAATTCATTACATGATGCAAGAATTTTATTTCTTTAAATCTGATTATTCGAGTTAGAATCTATCAATAAAAATGAAAGATTAAAGATATGAATGTTAATCAAGAACAGCTGCTGATGTTTAAAAACGTGATGGAAACCGGTTCTTTCTCTGCGGCTGCCCGACAACTGGGTAAAGTCCCTTCAGCAGTCAGCATGGCCATTGCCAATCTGGAAATTGACCTAAATCTAGAACTGTTTCAGCGTATAGGTCGTGAACCGAAACCGACCGCACAGGCGCAGGTGCTGTATGAAAAAACCCAGCAACTTCTGGTCGAGATGAACCAGTGGAAACAGCATGCTCAAGCCCTAAGTTCAGGCCTGGAATCTGAACTGAATATTGTGGTGGTTTCAGAATTGCTGCATACACGCTGGACCGATTATATCGTGTTGCTGGAACAGGAATTTCCTGCACTGCAAATCAATGTGTTTAGTGCACCTCAGGAAGATGCACATCGTATGCTGTTTGAAGGTTCAGCGCAGCTGGCTTTAATGTTTGAACGCGAACAGCTGGAAACACGGGAACAGTTTGTGGAGTTGAAACGTGAGGTACTGGTGGCTGTAGTCGCTAAACAGCATCCCTTAAGTCAGTTCGATCAAGTCAGTTATGAACAGATTTTGCAAAACAGGCAGATTGTGGTCGCCAGTCGGGATCGTACCATTAAACCGGAACTGCTCTTTTCAAGACACTACTGGCGGACCGACAATCACCACTCGGCTTGCAGCATGATACGGCAAGGTCTGGGCTGGGGCGTGCTGCCACTCGAGATGCTGAATGAGCAGCCACATTTGCAAGATCAGTTACAGGTTCTCAACCTGCTCGATTTCACCCCAAAGTTTGAATATTTTGTTGACCTGGTCTGGAGCAGGGAAACCCGATTAGGCACAGCTGCTCATTTTTTGATTAATCACTTGCGCAAACAACGTAAAACTAGGCATTAATCACAGAAATTCAACGACAGTCTACTTGGTAAACCGGCCATTTATGATATATAAGAAAGCATAAGCAATAACCATAGAACTAGATCGTAATGACATTAACTGCATTAAACCAATTAAAAAACTTGACGACCATTGTGGCAGACAGCAGTGATTTGAGTGCCATTGAAAAATTTCGTCCGCTTGATGCAACCACCAATCCATCGCTGATTACTGCAGCAGCGAAACAACCTGAAAATCAGGCTTTGATTGAAGCTGCTTTTCAGCAGGCCCAGCAAGAAGGCTATACAGATGATGCCCTGATTGAACGTACCATTGATATTTTGACGGTCAAATTCGGTGTAGAAATCTTAAAACTGATTGAAGGTCGTGTTTCAACGGAAGTCGATGCTTCGCTGTCCTTTAATACTGAAGCTACCATTGCCAAAGCCAAAGAGTTACTGGCACTTTATGCGCAATATGGAATTGACTCAGACCGCATTCTGATCAAGATCGCGTCTACCTGGGAAGGCATTCAGGCAGCGAAAGCACTGGAAGAACAAGGCATTCATACCAATCTGACTTTATTGTTTGGTCAGCATCAGGCCCATGCCTGTGCTGATGCCAAAGTAACATTAATCTCGCCTTTTGTCGGCCGTATTCTGGACTGGTACAAAAAAGCTGAAGGCGTTGAGTCTTACCCGATTGAAAAAGATCCGGGTGTACTTTCGGTTAAGCGTATTTATGAATTTTATAAAGCGCATGGTATTCAGACTGAAATCATGGGTGCCAGCTTCCGCAGTATTGATCAGGTTCTAGGCTTGAGCGGCTGTGACCTGCTCACGGTAGCACCAAACCTGCTGGCCGAACTGGAAAATGATCAGCGTGAAGTGCAGGCCCAACTCTCAGCCAAAGATATTAAAGTTCAAGGTGAACTCAGCCCAATCAGCCCTGCCGATTTTGAAGCACAACTGAAACAGGATCCGATGGCCAGTGAATTATTGCAAGGCGGCATTGACGGTTTCATTAAAGCCCGTGAGCAACTGGCTGCTTTATTACGTGAAACTTTCCTGAGTACCACTGAGATTTAAAGAAAATTTAGCAAATTTCTCCAAGCCGATGTTGCTATAATGCCGCATCGGCTTTTTTGTTCATGCGAGTTTTTCGTGTTTGGTATCACAGATCTAACGACCTTTATCATTGGAACCACGTTGATTGTGCTACTGCCCGGGCCGAATTCCCTGTATGTCATGTCGATTGCTTCGCGCTTTGGGATTAAGACGGGATATATGGGTGCCTTGGGGGTTTATACGGGCGATCTGATCCTGATTATATGTACAGCATTGGGAGCAGCTTCTTTACTGCATGCCTTTCCGGTACTGTTTATTGCACTGAAAGTTATTGGAGCGATCTATCTCAGTTACTTGGGTATCAAGCTAATCATTGCGGCCTACCAGACTTTCTTTCCGGAAAAGTCATCACAACGCGTCCAGATTAAAAAGACGACTCCAGATACGGTAGAATCTGTTCAGCCCTTTCGTACAGCGCTCACAATCAGTATTTTAAATCCCAAAGCGATTCTGTTTTATCTGTCTTTTTTTGTGCAGTTTGTCGATCCTGCCTATCCTTATCCAGCCCTGACATTCACGCTTCTGGCTGTAATCTTGCAATTGATCAGTATGACCTATCTGTCGATCCTGATTTTTTCTGGTGTAAAACTGGCCTCCTATTTCAATCAGAACTATAAAGTGACTGCCAGCTGTGTCGCGGCGGTTGGGATCCTGTTTTGCGGTTTTGGCCTTAAACTGGCGACTTCAACTTTCTAGCAATGACCGGCTTCAAGCCAGCAGACCTCTGGATAAAATTGTTAAAAACATTGTGTTGATACGTGAAAAGCGTATGATTTAAACGCATTTAAAAATAGTGTCATGGATGATGCCAAAACTTTTACAAGATCTCTCCTTTCCCGCCATCATGGCCGGTTTTATTACCTGCATGATTGGTATCAGTGTTTCTGCCGTACTGGTTATTGAAGCTGCGCAAAGCCTGGGTGCCAATCAGGCACAGATCAGTTCCTGGTTGTGGGCACTGGGTATCGGCATTGGAGTTTCCGGGTTTCTGCTTTCCTGGAAATATCGCTATCCGATTTCAACCGCCTGGTCGACTGCCGGTCTGGCGCTGGTCATTGCTTCTGCCGGTCACTATAGTCTGGGGGAAGCAATTGGCGCTTTTCTGATTTCTGGCATTCTGATCGCTTGTCTAGGATTTTTTGGAATTTTCGAGCGAATTTTCCAGTTTATTCCACAAAGTTTGACCAGTGCCATGCTGGCAGGTGTCTTGCTGAAATTTGGTATCTCTGTGTTTGGTAGTTTGCAACAGTCATGGGAATTTGTGCTTTGTGTACTGGCGATTTATCTGGTTTCCAAAAAACTGAGTACGCGGTATAGCATCGTGATTACCGTGTTAATGGCTATTGCCCTTTGTCCGTTCTTTATTAATTTTACTATTCCACAGCTGAACTGGAGTATTGCCCAGCCGGTATGGATTACACCTGAATTTAGCCTGCAAGCTGTTTTAGGACTGGCCTTACCTTTAATGGTGATTAATCTGGCATCGCAATACCTGCCTGGCTTGGCCGTCATCAAAAGTTATGGTTATCCGCCGAAAGTAAATTCTATTCTAGGCTGGACGGGTATTACACAGACGATGCTGGCGCCCTTTGGCTGTTTTAGTGTCAATCTTGCCGCAATCAGTGCGGCGGTCAGCCTGGATGCTCAAGCGCATCCTGATCCGGCCAAACGTTATATTGCCGGTATGAGCTGCGGCCTGTTTTATATTCTGATGGGTTTCTTTGCTGCGACCTTAACTAGCCTATTAATGGCCTTTCCCGCTATTTTGATTACAGTATTGGCAGGCATTGCCCTGTTTGGCACCATTGGCCACAATATCGCACTGGCTTTTCAGGATAGTCATGACCGTGAAGCAGCACTGATGACCTTCCTGTTTAGCGCCTCTAATATCCAGTTTTTTGGAATCGGTTCAGCTTTCTGGGGACTGCTACTTGGTTTGACGGTTTATTTGCTGTTTAAGCTTAAACCGCAAGTGGCATAAGCTTATTGTAGAAATGAGGCAGCTACTTTGTCTGCCTTTTTAATGCCCTGCAGTTTGGGAAATAGGTTAATCACCACCACACCGGAAATGATCAGTGCAATCCCGATAAAAGCTGGCAAATCCAGCGCCTGCTTAAATATTACATAGCCTACAATTGCCGTAAGAACGATGCCTACTCCCGCCCAGATCGCATAGGCAATGCCTAAAGGAATTACTTTAATCACCTGAGAGAGTAAATAAAACGCAATACAGAATAAAACGACTACTGCTAGAGATGGCCATAATCGGGTAAAGCCTTCTGACTTCACCAGAAATGTTGATCCAGTCACTTCGGCAATAATAGCCAGCGCCAACAACAAATATGCCCATGAGACAGGATTCATTTTTTAAACTCCAAACTATTTTTCAATGATTGCTGTCGGGCCGATCTGACATGATCAAGCCTGAGAGATTCATTTTGCACAATTTTCTATTTAAGGGGAAAGCTGATGTAAAAAATCCAGGGTTTTGACAAAAGTTTGCTGACTTTCCTTTTTGCCCATAAAAAACTGATATTCATGAATGAGCCAGGCCTTAGACTCTGGATAGAATATTTCAGTCACAGCAACCTGCTGTTCCTTCAAAGCTTTTACAAATGGTAGCGACTGTGTATCGGTCAGAAAGTCCTTGTTCCCACCACTGATCAGGACAGGTGGATAAGACGGCGTAATATACTGAATCGGAGAAATCTGCTTTAAAAACGCGGCATCATGTTTACGCTCGCCGGTATAAGCCTGAATCAGGTTAAAGACACCCCATTCGATAATTTTCATTTCTTCAGGTGCTGTGCTGGAAAATGCTTCCAAGTCATAAATTCCACAATGCAAGATTAAACCTTTAAGCTGCGCAGGTTGCAGATGAGGCTGAATACCAGATTGGTTGGCAAATACAGGGTTGGTCAAAAGCGCGGCATAATGGCTGGCCATATTCGCCCCGGCAGAATCTCCGGCCAGATATAAGTTCTGGGCATCGATTTGGTAGGTGTCTGCATAGGTATCTAGAAATTCAAGTGCCTGATTGATCTGGTGTAACTGGCTAGGATAGGTCGCTTGTGGCGCAAACTGGTATTGTACGGATACCACATTATAGCCCTGTGCCGCCAGCAGCTTGAAATAACCGCGTGCATGTTCTTTAGAACCTGAAATCCAGCCGCCGCCATGAATCCAGACAATAGTCGGTCGCGGGCCAATACTGGCAATATTCTGCGGCTGATACAGATCCAGAGATAATTTCTGTTGCGGCGCATAGGTAATATTTTGCTGGACGATAACCGCACCAGGCGCATAATGATCCATCACTTTTTGCTGCAAGCCTGTGGTCAGGTTAAAAGCACCGGCAATGACTTTACTGTTCTGTGCGGTCTGACAGCCGGAAAGAATAACTGAACTTATGAGCAAAAGATGAATGGCAAAAAACCTCAAAACAGTCCCCTATACATGATCTAAAAACAGGCTACGGCAGTTTAAACCATCCTGCTGTAAACGAGGACTATTCATCCTCTTATTTTTGATCATTAAAACTGCAAATCCGAGTCTTTTACTCTGTTTTTTTTATCACTTTTACATGAAAAATATTTGTAATTTAATGAGTTTTTTCAATTTTACCGCTTTTTTGCAATTGCACCCGCCACAGCACTGTGCTATCAATAAACCAAGCCTAAAAATCAGACAACCTGCGGAGAAAAGCCATGGCTTATCAACATATTTTAGTCCCAGTGGACGGTTCAGAAATTTCCTTTTCTGCAGTACGACATGCTGCCAAAATTGCCAAGGCATTCGGTAGTCAGCTTTCCCTGATCAGCCTGATCGCAGAAGATCCTTTTACCGAGGCTGATTTCTATTACAGCTCCTCTATCATGAAGGAATATTTTATCGAGGCACATGCCAATGCCAAAAAGGCCTTGAAAGAAGCCACTGCCATCGCAGCCGGTGAAGGTATTGAAGCGCAATCCCGCATTGTCACAGGTTTAGTCAATGCAGAACATATTGCTGAAACCGCGGGTGAGGTGAAAGCCGACCTGATCGTCATGGGTTCTCATGGCCGTAAAGGCTTCCAGAAAATGATTCTGGGCAGCTTTGCACAAGATGTATTGGGTGCGAGTGAAATTCCCGTACTGATCGTGAAAAAATAATCCTGATGCTGCGCATCTTCAAGATGCGCAGTACTTGCTACTTTTACATTTGGAAGTCTAACAAAACATGCTGTGGAGATTTACTCGCTTAAACCACACTCCCCCTTTACTGCAATAATAAATATGAGGAAGCACCATGAATAACTATGATCATCTTCTCGTAGCACTCGATGAGTCCTCGATTTCCTATGCTGCCGCAGATCATGCCCTGGAACTGGCCAAAGTATTTCATAGCCATGTCACTTTACTCAGTGTGATTGCGGTGGATCCCTTTAAGGGCGTAGATTTTTACAAAGTTGCTCCTGCAGTCACAGACTATTTTATGCATGCAGAACAAAATGCGCTGGATCGTTTAAATGAACTGAAACTGAACTTTGTTCGTGATGGCATCCAGGTGACGACAAAAATCCTGCATGGCATGGCACCGTCAGAAGGCATTATGCAGGCTGCAAATGAATCCCCGACCGATATGATCATTATGGGTTCACATGGTCGTAAGGGTCTGCAAAAACTCATGCTGGGCAGTGTCGCTCAAAATGTTCTGGCACTTTCCTCTATTCCAGTACTCATCGTCAGACAATAAGATGCTTGATCAAAGCCTGTATGATGCAGGCTTTTAGCGAAGTTTTTGATTTAACTCACTTAAGAAAATTTCAGCATCAAGCTGGCTTTGAAATACTTTTTTGTATTCTCCGACCTGCTGAATGGAATGCGGCGTATATTGAATGGAGATTTCAAGTAAGCCATTTTCAGGATTCTTGCTGACATGTACGGCAATAATATGCTGGCTATTTAAATAAAAACCATCTTCAATTTTCACTAACATATCTTGGACAACCTCTAGTAAGCGAATCTGTAGATCCCTTTACCTAGCTTACAGCTTAATAAACAAATACTCTTTTCCGTATAATCATACTGTAACACCCTTTGGTACTTACCTAGGCCTTTAGAGAAATTCAACTGTATTTAAAGCCAGCATTTGAAATAAACAGGAAATAAAAAACCGGATCAGGTCGATCCGGTTTTTTATGAATATTGATGTTATACGCTGAGCATACTATTGAGTGTCTCAGACACATTTTTAGATTTAACCAGTGGCTTTAAGGTTTCAAGCTGTGCTTTCACTTCACTGCGTTGCGGTTCTGCCAAGGTATACCAGCGTGACAATACCTGTAGCAAACGTGAGCCTACAATCGGATTTTTCTCGTCCAGATATTTTGCCAGTCCAATAAAATGCTGCACGCCAAAGCTCCAGGTATTGACCGGATTAGCATTCAGCCCCCCGCTCACTGCACGGATACGGTTAGGCACAGCCAGATCATAATCCGGATGCTGGGTCAGATACGCAATCGTTGCATCCGTTGCTTTTGGATGTGCTGCCTGAACCATAAACCATTGGTCTAAAGACAAGGCTTCATCTTCAAAGCGGCTATAGAAATCTGCCAAAGCTTCTTCTGCTTGTGGTGCATCATTCCAGACCAAGACTTTCAGCGCACCCAAACGTTCAGACATATTCCCCGTGTGATATTGCTCATAGGCTAAATCAAAGGCAAATGCATCTCCCTGACGAGCCATCATCGTCAGCATAATATTTCTTAAAGCACGCACACCCATCGCTTGTGAGAATTCAGATTGCAGATCAGGATCCAGATTAAGATAAGTTTCTTTCGCTGTTTCTCCAAAAGCACGTGCCAGAGTATGTAGCAAAGCCTCACGCTTTTCCTGAATCATGACCGGATTATAATCCTGATCAATACGGCTACCTAAATAACCTTCCGACGGTACATCAAACAGACGTGATGCCAACAGCGGATCTTTCTCAATCACATCCGGCAAGGTATTGAGCATAGCCTCGATATAAATTTCTGCAGGCTGGTCATCCAGCAAGATACGCTCGAGTAAGGTCTGAGTTGCTTGCCACTGGTTAAAACCATTGGTCTCGTATTGCAACAGGAAAGCCAGTTCTTTTTCTGAATAGTCAAAGTCCAGATTCACCGGTGCAGAGAAATTACGCAGCAAGGACACCACCGGTTTTGCTGTCACACCGCTAAATTCGATCGTGGCTTCATCCTGATCAAACAGATACACGCCATCTTTGACGCCATTTTCAAAGAGTGCCTCAGAGTTCAGCGTTAGCTGCTCACCGCTTTCAGCATCAAACAATGCCAAAGCCACTGGAATTGGAACTGCTTTCAGATTCGGGTATTTGGCATGCGGTTTCAGGCTTTGCTTGAAGTGAAGACGATAGATTTGGGTCTCAACATCGTACTCAGCTTTTACTTGCAATTTAGGCGTACCTGGCTGGTTGTACCAGGTCAGGAAGTTTGAAAGATCCACACCTGAACCTGCTGTAAGCGCGGCCACCCAATCCTCAACTGTTACCGCCTGACCATCATGACGGCGGAAATATTCATCGGTTCCCTGACGGAATTTTTCCTTGCCAAGCAAGGTCGCCATCATGCGGTTAATTTCCGCACCTTTTTCATAAACAGTGGCAGTATAGAAGTTGTTAATTTCTACAAAATGATCCGGACGCGGTGGATGCGACAGCGGCCCTGAATCTTCCGGGAACTGATGCGCTTTGAGAACTGCTACATCATCAATACGTTGTACCGCAGCCGACTGTAAATCTTCCGAGAAAGACTGGTCACGGAATACAGTCAAGCCTTCTTTCAAACATAACTGGAACCAGTCACGACAGGTAATCCGGTTACCAGTCCAGTTATGGAAATATTCATGTGCAATGACTGACTGCACTCGCATGATTGCGGCATCAGTGGTGTACTCTTCATCGGCCAGCACGCATGAAGTATTGAAGATATTCAGACCTTTATTTTCCATGGCACCCATGTTGAATGCACTGGTCGCCACAATCATGTAGTTATCCAGATCATAAGGCAGACCATAATGCTCCTCATCCCAACGCATGGAATGTTTGAGCGCTTCCATGGCGATCTTGCATTTTGGAATATCTTTTTCTTCTGCATAGATTTCCAGAGCTACATTGCGGCCTTCCGATGTGACATAAGAATCTTTCATCACGGCCAGATCACCAATCACACAAGCGAACAAATAGCTCGGTTTCTTGGTCGGATCCTGCCACACGGCATAGTGACGATTGGCATCGACTTCACCGGTTTCCAGCAGGTTACCATTTGCAAGCAAAACCGGATATTTCTTATCTGCTTCGACACGCGTCGTAAAGACCGACAACACATCTGGACGGTCTGGATAGAAAGTAATTTTACGGAACCCTTCTGGTTCATTTTGGGTCACAAACAGATCTGAACTGGCCTGATATAAACCTTCCAGCATCGTATTACTTTCGGGGTGGATTTTAACCACAATTTCAAGCAACACTTGATCAGGTGCATTGGCAATGACCAGCTGTTCAGCATCCAAGTGGTAGTCACTGGCATTCAGGGTTTGACCATTTAACTTAATCGATTGCAGCTCTAGATCGCGGCCAAGCAGAACCAGATCGCCAGCAGTTTGGCGCTGCATCTCCAGCTTGCTGCTGACCAGACTGTGGTCACTATAGACTTGGATATTCAGGTCGATGGAATCAACAATAAAGGAAGGTTTTTGATAGTCTTTTAAATAAATGGTTTGATCCGCTTCGATCACCGGGTTTGCCGCAATATTCATGTCCTGTCCTAATCTTTTATCGTGTTCGACATTGTTCATGTCAAAATCATACGCCAAGTTTTAAACGCTGTCTGTGCATTTGTATTGTTAGATCTAATATGGGCATTTCATGCACCACTTTCAATGCATTCTGCCTAATTGAGCAGCACTCGACTCTACATAAGAAATATCTGTGCCATAAAAATAGTCAGGATCATAATTTCTGACATTTTCATAAATAACTGATTTAAAAATATATAATTTTATTTGCTGAGTACCGAATAAATTCTGATTAATAAATGAGCACACTTCTTGCTACAGTTAAACTGTGTTTTTCCACACTTCCAATGAAAGAATAATGATAACGATGATGAGGTGAGCCATGTATTTAAAACAGCATGTTGTACGGATCGAAAATATCAAAACTTTGCAGACCCTGGATCAGGCCAATATTGACCATAAAGTGATTGCCCTGTTGATGAGCTGTGAAGGCATTCCGCTTCAGGCCCATGAAGTGACTGCCATTCTCAACACCTACGATGCACTCGGTGCCAAAAAAGTGCCCTCTAAAAAGGTTCAGGCCTTAATTCATGCCAAACACCGCGGCGAGGAGGACGACACATTACCCTGCCCGGTTTAAAAAACGTCATTTCATGTTTTTAAAATCAGAGCTACTTCGGTAGCTCTTCTCTTGTTTGGGTGACTAATTTTGATTTAGAAAAATTGCACCAGTCCACTACGTTTGCATCTCATCAGCCGTGTATAATCAAATGCCCTTCCATTCTAGAGTTGCTCGCGACCATGGTATTCAGTGTTCTGCAAAAACAGCTTGATGAAAGTACTCACTGCCCATTGTGTAAGGCATCGATGTATTGGATTGAGGCAGAACAATATGATCAGGAGCTGAGCTATCATGAATGCAGCCATTGCCAGCATCAGCTTTACTCCGATCAAAAGCACAATTGTTATTGCGAACAATGTCTGGCGCAGCGTAAACGCATGCTCAAGGAAGTCCGTTTACAGGAAAACCGTCAATATCATAAAAAACAGGATCGGCCGGTTCTTGAGCTGAATCAGCTCAGTTTTATCAATAAGCTGTTTTTACTTTCGGTTCTGGATGAACAGGTGCAGGAATATAGTCAGCACCGTGAATATATTGACTGGCATCAAATTCGATATTATTCCATCAGTCCCAACTATCTGTTTCAGCATGGTCTGGTAAAAATCCTAATCAGGGATCAGGTTCTGATTCCCAAAGATCTCCAGCAGGAAAATCAGCATTATTATATTAATGTGCGACTGGATGGTTATTCTGAACCGACCCTGTTCAGTATCACCCAGCAGCTGCGCAACTGGTTTTATCAAAACCTGAGCCAAGGTGTGCCCTTTAAAAGTGCAGATGAAGTCAAAGATGCACTCTATTGCCTGCTATATGAAGAAATCATTCAGTTTGCCCAATTCTATTGCCGTAGCTGGAATGTGCAAATTGCCGGAAATCAGAGCTTTCAGACCTTTTGCTATCGTCTTTTGGATGTACTGGCTGTGGGTCAGATTTATTATCTGGTGCAGACCGGGCTGGAATATCTATATAAACAAAAAGCCCTCAAGCCCCGCAATGAAAACTTTATTAATACCAATCTGCTGAAAAAAACCTTGCAGCAGTACCGCGAACGTTCAGTTACAGAAAAATGGGAAACCTCTACCCTGCCGCGTCCACCGCAACTGGCATTCAGCAAGATGAGCGAAATCCTGTTTTATCGGTTTTTGGGCTATGATGAAAATATCTTCTTTCAGCCGGTGTGGCGTTCGTGGCACAAGATCGAACCTCGCCTGAAATTTTATTCCCAGAAACGTTGTATGCACTGCGGCTCACAGGAACTGTCGGTGGATTATGATGCCAGTGACTATGTCAGCCTGTTCTGTCGTAGCTGCAAGCATCAAGACCATTATTTTACCCGCTGACCGAATACAACGAATCTTTCTCCTATTCTAAATGACCACGATGACTACTTCGATGCAAGCATTACAGCAAACACTTCTGGACCAGATCTGTGAAGCCTGGTTGAAACTTCAGCAACAGCAACCCCTGGTGCATATCATGACCAATACGGTGGCCAGCAACTATGTCGCCAATATTGTACTGGCTGCACATGCTTCTCCGGCCATGATCGACAATCCTTTTGAAGCTGAAAGTTTTGCCAAGATTGCAGCAGCAATCAGTCTGAATCTGGGTACACCAACTACCGAGCAGGTTCAGGCGATGCAGATTGCTGCGAAAACTGCACATCAATTGCAAAAACCGTGGGTGCTTGATCCGGTCGGTTATGGAACAGTTCTGCGCTGGCGTTCTGGCGTCGTAGATCAGTTGATGCATTCCCAGCCTACGATTTTACGAGGCAATGCTTCTGAAATTGGTGCTTTGGCTGGCAAGCAGATCGAGTCCAAGGGTGTAGACAGCACAGTAGACAGTGCGGATGTTTATTTACAGGCGCGAAGTTTGCTGGATCATTGTGAATGTATCGCGATCTCCGGTGAATCCGATTACATTATTTCGAAAGACTATCCTGTGATACAGGTGTCAGGCGGTTCTGCTTTACAGCCCCGAATCACGGCAATGGGATGTGCACTCGGGGCACTGATTGCTGCATATAGCGCAGTAACGTCTCCAGCGCTTGCTGCATTAACTGCACATGTACATTTTGCCATTGCCGGACAATTGGCATTTGAACGTGCGCAACAGTTAGGCAGTTTTAATGTCGCCTTTCTGGATGAAATCCACCAACTCAATACTGAAACAATCCGAAAATACGCCAACTTTAAAATTCTGCCAGAATCCATTTAGTTTACTGGTCGCTTCACAGGGTGTTTGTTCTCCTAAATAGATAAACGCCCCTATTTAGATTGATCCTGCCCATTTGCTCTATTGATCTCCTTAGAAATGTTTTGTCTAGCTCTTTCGGAGATCATTTTTGAGTAGTTTTATTCTGAACTGAGTAGGCTTCATGCAACTTATCTGGCGATTTCCACACAAACGGTTTCCATTTTACTTAAGATCTGTTTGCATCATGCAAATCTAGTTCATGTGAATTGTAGTTCAATTTTTTGTCAGTATTTAAATATGACTTTTAAGTTTTGATTAACAGGTTACATGAATCAATATTTGAAGCCTGATCATGCTTATTTTTGATTGCTGATTTGACTTTTTCGGCTTTAAAATTTCAGTGCAATACTGGGATATTTAGCTCAATCTAGAACATGAATGATAGTATGAATAGACTGATAAAACTCAGTTCGAACAATGAGCTAACATTATTTCTATCTAAATTTTTTAATGAGCCCAACTCAGAAAATGCATTAAAAAAGCCAGCTGCCACTAAAGCAACTGACTTTTAGAATTTGAACAAATAACGTATTTAAAACACCTGTTTAAACTGCGTAATGAATGCTGACCGACTTGATACGATTGCTTTCAATTTCAGTGACTTTGAACTGTACACCCTGATAATTTAACTCGGTGCCAACTTCAACCGTACTGTTGGTTTTATCCAGAATCAAACCCGCCACACTGATATAACCGGCATCTTCGTCAATCAGATCAATCATGCCAAGCTCAAGCTCAAGCTGATACAGGTCTAACATGCCCGATGCGATCCAGTGCGTATCATCGACTCTCACCAAATCCAGCTGTTCATCAGCATCCGGGAATTCACCGGCAATCGCTTCAAACACATCCAGCGGTGAAATCAGACCCTGCACATTACCAAACTCGTCACTCACCAAGACCAAAGAACCTTTAGAAGTACGCAAGGTATTAATCGCGTCAATAACTTTCATCTTTTCAAAGATATAAATTGGGCGATGACGTTTAATCAGTGCTTTTAATTCTTCCGGCTCTTCCAGTACATCCAATAATTCTTTGGCACGTACTACGCTAATCACCTTATCTAGGCTACCGCGACATACCGGGAACAGACTGTGTGGAACAGATAGAATTTTTTCACGGATCTGTTCTGGGCTATCTTCTAGATCAACCCATGAAATCTGACCGCGCGGCGTCATGATCGAAGCGACTGAACGCTCTGCAAGGGTAAGCACCCCACCAATCATATAGCGCTCTTCATCTGCAAAGGTTTCTTGTGCCTCATTATTTTGATTATCGGTCGTCTCTAGCTTGCCACCCATTAACTTCAGGATCGAGTCAGCCGTACGATGACGCAAAGGAATCTTAGATTCATGTTTAGCAGCATTACGCTGACCGAACTGGTTAAATGCTTCGATTATGATCGCGACACCAATACCTGAATAGATATAGCCTTTAGGAATATGGAAACCAAAACCTTCTGCAATTAGACTGATACCAATCAAAAGTAGGAAGCTTAAACACAGAATCACCACGGTTGGATGACGGTTCACAAAGTTGGTCAATGGTTTCGATGCCAGTAGCATCACGCCCATTGCGACAATCATTGCAGCCATCATGACATAAATATTGTCGACCATACCAATGGCGGTAATCACTGAATCTAAAGAGAAAACAGCATCTAAAACAACAATCTGCGCAACAACAGCTGTGAAACTTGCATATACCACATTGGTAGACACTGTGACTTCTGGTTTGCCTTCAATCTTTTCATGCAACTCAGTAACGGCCTTATACACCAGGAACAAGCCACCAAATAATAAGATCAGGTCCCGACCGGAAAAAGTCCAGTCCAACAGTGTAACTAGTGGTTGTGTCAAAGTGACTAACCAGGCAATGGCAAATAACAGGCCTAGACGCATGAATAATGCGAGTGACAAACCGACAACACGCGCTTTATCGCGTTGTTCAGGAGGAAGTTTTTCAGCCAGAATGGCAATGAAGACTAGGTTATCAATACCTAAAACAATTTCAAGAATAATAAGAGTAATTAAACCTACCCAGATTCCGGGATCTAATAAAAATTCCATTAGAGAATTACCCCGTTCGAGTAAGCTAGAAATAGAGATGGAAGATCAACGCACGGCGAGGGATCCATTAAAATAAAACCTATGCAACTTAAGACTATTCCATTATGCATAAACTGAGTATTTTGTAATGTATTAATTTATAAAAAAATTACATGATCATGATTTTATTGAGACTTTTATGATCAACTGATTGATGCTGAAACTGATTAATTTTAATTTTTTCTACATCATTTATTCGAATTGAATTAAAAATAAACAGAATTTAGTTTGATTAGACCATTACTTTTAAGGTCACTTAAAGATTAGAGCATAAACTATTTTTTTATTGAAAGAACAATCACTTAAAAATATAGCTGTAAATAATCATTTACTATATTGACTAAAACCACTCAATCACCCTATATTTCTTAAATCGATTAATTTATTGAAATACAATTATTTGCATTAAAACCTATTCAGACAGGCTGCTTAAGAACAATAAAAAGTCTTGGAAAACATTTCTACTCACGAAATACATAATGAGGAATTAAATTTATACAAAATATTATCGCCTTTCATCCGATTTTAAAGAACAGTCTCCGCGCCAGATAAGGCTCACATGCAGAACTGATCAACTCCTTGGGATGTTAAGCAAAACTAAAAGTGTTAGCGCTTTAACATTTTTAAAATAAAGGTTGAAATATGCATAAACTTTTTCATAAAATGAAAGGGCCCTAGAAAAATAAATACAAGGAACATTTCATGACTAAGAAATATGCAAAATTTTTGCCGTGTACGGAAGAATTTAATTTAGAAAACTTTCCATATTATTGGGTAACTCAGGTTCATGCTCAATACGTCGTTAATGTCGATCATGCACTAAAAAAGTATGGTGTTGACAATTCCCGCCGCCGCATCCTTCTTGCACTAAAAGCCAAACCGCATGCCAGTGTTTCTGATTTGTCAGAGATGGTTGTTTCTAAAATGTCGACCACGACTAAAATTGTCTACCGCTTAAAAGACGAAGGTCTGGTTGAAACCTATTCATGTGAGGATGACGCACGGATTACCCGAGTATTTTTGACTGACAAAGGCATGCAAATGACACATAAGATCAATGATCTGACCAATGTCGTACTGGAACAGTCATTTGAAGGCCTGACGCCTTTGCAAATTGAAAAAACCATGGAAAGTTTACGTCATATTTTCAAAAATTTAGCTCGTTAAAGACCTACTTTTTATTTTAAATAGACGCTGGCGAATTGGCGCATACTTTATAATAATAAATAATTCGCCAGAGCTTTCTAAAAATCAAAAAAGTTCAGTTGTGGACTGACTTTTTTGATTTTTTCTTTTGGTACATGTGAGCATTCAAAATCTTCTACCGGAAAGCCCTCTACAAAGCTACGAATATCCGGATGCCTTAGCGTTAGCCATTCTTGCAGTCGCTGCTGTGGAATCACAATAACCGAGCGTTTGATATTACCCGGCTCATGAAACTCCTTCATCATGGGATGGTCAATTGCATCCATGGTAATCATACTGGCAGAGCGTACAATTTCCCCTTGTACCCGAGCAATCTCATACACAGCTGCAATAAAAGTCGCCTGACCATCTTTACGTCTTACACCCCAACGCTGCGGTTTATTGTCAAAATATTTGGACTCATAAAATTCCGATACCGGAATGACGCCAAAATGACATTTGGCAGTGGCCTCAGCAAAAGTGGGCTTTTGCAGTAAGGTTTCATTTCTGGCGTTATAGGTCTTGGTGCCTATAGTTTTGTCTTCTGCCCATTTCGGAATGAGTCCAAAATTCACGGAACGCCATTCCAGTCCTTGAGCGGAATGAAATAAAAGTGGTGTAGCATAATTGGGATAGACCTCCTCTGGATATTCAAAAGGAATTTCTGGCAATCCCAGGTTATGCAACTGTTCTAAGGTTAAAGGCTTAAAGTTGGCACACATGGTTCATATATGTAAATCATTCGACCATAAGATTATAGCGTGATGCCAAGTCGAAGCCTGTCGTATTTCTATAGTTTTAGGCGCATTGCCTGTTATGAATTCGGTACAGTCAACCAATGTGTTCGGGTAAACTCCTCAAAAATCCAGCGGCCATTAAAACGACCCAATCCTGAATTTTTTTCGCCGCCAAAGGGTGCATTTGACTGGTCTGCTACACTAATGCCATTAATATGCGTCATACCAATATCCAGTTGTGCGGCAAAAGCAGTGCCTCGATCGATGTTTGAAGTACATACTGCACTGGATAAGCCAAACTCGGTCGCATTGGCTAGGTTTAAAGCATGCGCTTCATCCCGGGCTTTTAAGATAGGTAAAATCGGACCGAAGCTTTCTTGCTGCGCCAGATCGGAATCTTCCGCGACATCAATAAAAATATGTGGATAGACCAGATTCCCTTCAATTCCTCCTTCATAGACCAGTTGTGCGCCCTGCTCGCTGCCTGTTTGAATGATCTGTTGATGCTTTTCAACCTGACTCTGGTTAATGATTGGACCAATCACTGTATCTTCCAGATTTGGATCACCCACCGGAATTATTTTGATCCGATCCAGGAGCTTATCTACATAAGCATCATGAATAGAGGCATCGACAATGACCCGGTTAGTACTCATGCAAATTTGTCCCTGATGCATAAAACGCCCCATCAGCGTTAGTTCAACCGCAAGATCAAGATCGGCATCATCCAGAATGACCAAAGGTGCATTGCCACCCAGTTCAAGTGCCAGACGTTTGATTCTCGAACTGGCTAGAGCCTTACTGCCAACACTTTTTCCCACTTCGGTGGAGCCGGTAAATGAAATCATTTTCGGCACTGAATGCTCAACAAAATAATCCCCGATTTCACTGCCAGCACCGGCAACAATATTCAGTGCACCTGCAGGCAAACCTGCCTCTTCAAATAATTTACCAATTAAGGTGCCGCCAGTCACTGGTGTATCACTGGCTGGCTTCAGCACAACGGTATTACCACAGGCAATTGCAGTTGCCACTGAACGTAAGGATAAATGAAATGGAAAGTTCCATGGACTAATGACAGCAATCACGCCTAAGGGCTTGCGCAAAACCATACTTTTACGTGCCGGATCCTTACTTTCCAGCTGTTCTGTTTGGATCCAGTCTGGAAAAGCCAGACTTTCCTGAATGATGCCCAGAGCAGCATCCACCTCAACGCCGGCTTTAATGCGCGTACTGCCTGATTCAATAATGAGCCAGTCAATGATTTCGTCCCGACGCTGCTGAATGATCGCGATTAAATTTTGCAGCACTGTTTTACGTACTTCAATGGATTTCAAGCCCCCTTGCTGGAAAGCCTGCTCTGCTGCGGTATAAGCACTGTCGACATCGACAGAACTGGCAGCTGCCATGCTAAAAATTTCGCTCTGGGTATAGGGGTTGATATTTTTTATTGTTCTGGTTGAAGTACCAGCTTGCCACTGACCATGAATAAACTGCTGGTCTAAATTTTGATATACCGTTGTCATTTTATTGTTTCCTCGCATGCTTTGCCCCACTTTAAAAGTTCGGCTGGAAAATTTCTAGTCAGAACGACAGCGGCTTACCATTAGACAATAAAAAAGCCTCCGAAGAGGCTTTTTAAGCTAGACAGGATTAATCACCTTTATAACCTTTTAACTTTAAACGCGCTGCATGTAGAAGCGGCTCAGTATAACCTGATGGCTGCTCACCACCTTTAAAGATCAGGTCAGATGCTGCCTGGAATGCAATATTGTTGGCAAAGTCAGCAGACATTGGCGTATACAGTGGATCATTGGTATTTTGCTCATCCACAATTTTCGCCATACGTTGCATGACTTCTTCTACTTGCTCACGACTTACGATACCGTGACGCAACCAGTTCGCAACGTGTTGTGAAGAAATACGTAGAGTTGCACGGTCTTCCATTAAACCGACATCATTGATGTCTGGCACTTTAGAACAACCTACACCCAAATCTACCCAACGAACGACATAACCCAAGATACCTTGACAGTTATTTTCGAGTTCTTTGGTTTTTTCTTCTTCAGACCAGTTAGTGTCTTTCGCCAATGGCGGTGTCAACAAATCATCTAGAGATAAAGGCTGAGTCGACAATAGTTCTTGCTGACGGTCTGCAACATTAATCTGGTGATAGTGAATCGCGTGGATCACCGCACCTGTAGGTGATGGAACCCATGCACAGCTCGCACCCGCTTCAGGATGTTCAGTTTTGGTTTTGTACATGTCAAGCAGCATGTCTGGCTTTGGCCACATGCCTTTACCGATTTGTGCTTTGCCACGTAAACCTGCTTGCAGACCGATCATCACGTTACGGTTTTCATAAGCCGGGAACCAGATTTGGCCTTTTACTTCGCCTTTACGAACGAATGGACCAGCTTCCATAAAGGTATGGATTTCATCACCGGTACGGTCCATGAAACCTGTATTGATGAAGATAGTACGATCTTTGGCTTGTGCAATACAGTTCTTCAAGTTCACAGAAGTACGGCGTTCTTCATCCATGATCCCGATTTTTAAAGTTTTTGCAGGTAAGCCAAGTGCCTGTTCGGCACGTTCAAACAATTCAACGGCAAATGCCACTTCTTCAGGACCATGCATTTTCGGCTTAACGATATACATTGAACCTTGACGCGAGTTCTTGATCGTGTTTTCACCTTTGATGTCTGCAAAAGACAACAATGGCGTAACCAATGCATCCATGATGCCTTCATAGATTTCTGCGCCATCTACCAGAATCGCAGGGTTTGTCATTAAATGACCAACATTACGCAGCAACATCAATGAACGGCCGTGAACTTTAGTTTCACCACCTTCTACATTTTTGAAAGTACGGTCTTCATTCAGTTTACGGGTAACAGTTTTACCGTTTTTCTCAATAGACTCTTCTAAAGTACCTTTCATCAGGCCTAACCAGTTACGGTAGCCTTCTACTTTCTCTTCAGCATCAACAGCTGCAATCGAGTCTTCCAAGTCCTGAATGGTCGTAACCGCAGCTTCAAGAACTACATCTTTTACACCAGCGGCATCAGTTTGGCCAATCGGGCTGCTGGCATCAATTTGCACAATAGCGTGCAGGCCATTATTTTTAAATACGATTTCAGTCGGTGCTGAAGCTTCGCCATTGTAGCCAACGAATTTAGCTGCATCTGCCACAGTTGTTTTTGAACCGTCTTTTAGGGTAACAACCAGTGCATTAGCTTCAACTGCGTATTGAGTTGCATCTGCATGCGAACCTTGTGCCAATGGGAAAGTTTCGTCGAGGAAATTCTTTGCAAATGCGACAACTTTTTCACCACGTTTCGGGTTATAGCCTTTGCCTTTTTCCGCGCCATCTTCTTCAGAGATGACATCGAAGCCATAAAGTGCATCGTACAAAGAACCCCAACGTGCGTTTGCAGCGTTCAGGCAGTAACGTGCATTACGTACCGGTACCACCAACTGTGGACCTGCCAGTACTGCAATCTCTTCGTCTACATTTTCAGTGCTGATTTGAAAATCTTCTACTTCTGGTAACAAGTAGCCAATTTCAGTCAAGAAAGCTTTGTAAGCTTGTAATTCAAATGTGTTATTGCGGTGCCATTCATCAATTTTCGCCTGAATGTCATCACGCTTAGCCAAAAGTGCTTTATTTTTAGGGCTAAGATCAACAACGACTTGTTCAAAGTTTTTCCAGTATGTTTCGCTGTCTAAACCAGAACCTGGTAGTGCTTCATTTTCGATGAAATCGTAAAGTTCTTTAGCAATCGCTAACTTGCCTTTTTGAATACGTGCAGTCATTGTCTTTCCTGATATTGCTACTTTTTATACAAGAGATTCTAGTATACCGATTAAAATCTAGCTGAATAGTATTATCACATTGCTAAATACTGAGCATTTTTTCCAATATGAATACCCTCATAAACATATTTGATCTTTGTCAGTTGCAAATAGATATCATTCTGCTAAATACCTTAATGACAGTGTATAAAGTTTTCGAAATGTAGAAATTAGACTTAAGTTCAGATTTTCGAGTAAAAATTATGCATTCTAATTATACACGATCATATTTAGATCAAGATTAAGCCATGTTTGATCAGGCTTGTCGATAATTTAAGTACCTATTTTTATAAAAAAAGCGCCAGTAAATAACCAGCGCTTTTATTCTTACTCTCCGTTCACGGAGGCGATTTTCTCAATCTGGCGATGTTCAGAATTCAGGTATTCATCCGACTGCATTTCCAGCAAACGGGAACGGGTCCGTTCAATTTCAAAGGCGAGTTTCTCACCTTGATAAATATCCACGATATTATCTTCCGAGGTTAAGAGTAACTTGACGCCGCGGTCATAAAATTCATCGACCAGATAAATAAAACGGCGTGTTCCATCATTCAGAAAATCGGTCAGGTGCGGCACATTACTCACCAAAACCGTATTATAAATATTGGCGATTTCAATAAAATCAGCTGGACTGCGGGGCTTTAAACACAGTTCAGAAAACTCGCACCACAACACATCTTCAGTATGTGACACGGTTTCAACAATACGGTTGTTAATAATAATCGGCTCTTCAGAACAGGTCTGAGTCTGGGTCAAAGCACTAAAACGTTGAGCAATCCAGTTTTTATGATCATGGGTTAATGGGAATTTAAACAGTTGTGCCTGTTTTAGAACCCGTAGACGGTAATCGACTCCGGCATCGACATTTAAGACCACACAGTTTTTCTTGACCAGTTCGATGGTAGGCATAAAACGGTCACGGTGAATGCCGTTCTTATATAAACCGTCCGGTGCGATATTCGAAGTAGCAACCAAAGTAATACCGCGTTCAAATAGCTTCTGGAACAGATCGCTCAGAATCATCGCATCCGTTACGTTGGATACAAAAAATTCATCAAAACAGATGATGACCGCTTCTTTATAAATCCGATCCGCCACGATATCTAGCGGATTACGCTGTCCGGATAATTTGTTTAACTCACGATGCACATGCTGCATAAAATGGTGAAAATGCATCCGGGTTTTACGGCGAAATGGAATCGAATCGTAAAACTGATCCATGAGCCAGGTTTTGCCACGTCCTACTCCGCCCCACATATAGACGCCTTTGGGAGACGTCTGACGACGAAAACGGCGAAATGCTTTTTTCGATGCCTTAAAACGCTGAATCAATTCCAGCCAGACACGATTCAGTTCATGTACTGCCATTGCCTGTGCTTCATCAGGCATAAACTGTCCTGAAGAGATCGCTTGCGCATAACGTTCTGCAGGAGAAATCGGACTAAAAGCGGTGCTGTGCTGTGAATTAAAATCGGACATAGAATTTCGTACTATTTGGGATCAATTTAATTATAGCGGAGTTTAATCAACACGCTATAACACTTTGGCATAAACAAACTTAGGCTATTTTATATATTGCCGAGGACTTTGCCCAAACCAGCGTTTAAAGGCATGGTTAAAAGCGGCCGGCTCGGAATAGCCTAATAATTCTGCAACCATTTCAATCGAATACTGTTTGTATTCAATTAATCGCAAAGCTTTATCTTTAATAATTTCTTCGCGAATCTGCTTATAACTGGTATCACACTGCTGTAACTGATGCCGCAAGGTTCGTTCCGGGATATTCAGTGCTTGTGCTGTTTCAGCCATGCTCGGCATCAGGCCGCTTTGAATTTCCAGATAATCCTGCACGCGCTGCACCACAGTCGGCGTCTGCTCATCCTGTTGCAAACGTTCCAGTTCAGCCAGACATTTGGCTTCATAGACAGCAAAAGTCACCGCATCCGCAGAGGGAATTTTAATATCCAGAACCGCATCATCAAACCAGAATGCTGCCCGAGATGCATCAAACTGTACCTGTGTTCCATAATAATCATGGTAGACCTTTAAGGTATTCAGATCTTCTGGATAGGCAAATGGCAACTCGATCCGCAAATCAGGTTTGGATAAGCCCATCAATTTGTAAATTTCCCGGATAAACTTAAACGTCCCGGAAATCTCCGCCTGTGCCAGCAGCCTTCCCAAATGATCATCCTGCTGCTTGGCTCGATAACACAGCGCGCTATGATGCTCGCTTTGCTGCAAGGCCAACTGACCGGTCAAATGCGTCAACTGCTGAAAACGGATCACCTGATTCAGTGCATCACGTACCGTAGGACTGGTCACCAGCAACATGAGTAAGGGACCATAACCTGCCAAAGCATAATGCTGGCCAATCAATAATCCCTGTTCAGGCGGGATTTCCTGTCCGACCACCTTAAGCACATCATGTTCCAGACTGGGGTGAATCACCGAGCTCGGATCAAAGGCATCTACACGCAGCCCAATGTTTTGCAGTTTCTGATCGACCTCCATGCCAGCCTTACGCATCCCTTGAATCAAATACATCAGACTGAGAACAGAACGTTTCATAACCATACAAATACAATGTGATTGCTCTAGTTGTACTATAAAAATAATGTGTCGGCTATTGCCGATTAGATCAATTTTCTATCTAATCATCAAGGAGCGAATTACGATAAATATCCAACATTAAAATAAGTAAGGAATGTACTGATGCTAGATCATGCCACCGCTACACGTTCCCATCCCCATACCAAAGTTGCCATTATTTGAGCAGGTTTCGGTGGTATCGCCATGGCATTACGTTTACAACAGCATGGTATTTATGATTTTATTATTCTTGAAAAAGGTAGAAATTTTGGCGGAACCTGGCGGGACAATCAGTACCCTGGAGCAGCCTGTGATGTGCAATCACATTTATATTCCTTGTCATTTGCACCGAAAAGCAATTGGTCCAAACGTTATGCGGAAGCACCCGAGATATTTTCTTATATTCAGGATCTGGTGACCGGTTATAACCTGCGTGCTTTTTGCCGTTTAAATACCGAGGTACTAGCAGCACATTACCAGGCAGACCACTGTCTATGGCAATTACAGCTTCAGGATCAAAGTATCCTTGAAGCCCAGTTTGTTATCTTCGCTTCCGGGCCTTTACATATTCCGCAGATTCCACATATTCCAGGTATTGAGAAATTCCAAGGCAAAGTCTTTCATTCTGCGCAATGGGATCGCGCTTATGATCTGACTGGCAAAAATGTCGCATCGATTGGGACAGGTGGCAGTGCCATTCAATATATTCCGGAAATTGCCCCGCAATGCAAACATCTGTATGTCATGCAACGTACTGCGGCTTGGGTCATTCCTCGGGATGAACGTGCCTACCCTGACCTTGAGAAGAAACTATTTAAAAAATATGACTGGTTTCGAAAGCTACACCGTGCCCGCCTATATTGGTCAAATGAATCGCGTGTCGTACCGATTGTCAAACCGGGCATTATGAAATTCACCCAAAAACTGGCAGAACTATTCATTAAATATGAGGTCAAAAACCCTGAATTGGCCAAAAAACTAACTCCCGATTACATCATGGGCTGCAAACGTATTCTGGTTTCAAATAAATACTTCCCGACGTTTAACCGCCACAATGTAGAACTGGTGACCGAGAAGATTCAGGAACTGACTGAACACAGTATCATTACACAAGATGGAAAAGAGCGGCCGATTGACTGTCTGATTTATGGCACCGGATTCATTACCGATCCACGTATCTATATGAAGAATTTTCAATGTACCGGGCTCGATGGTGCAGAGCTGAATGAAGTCTGGAAACAAGGCGCTGAAAGCTATTATGGAATTTGCATGAAAGACTTTCCAAACCTGTTTCAGTTACTGGGGCCAAATACCCTATTGGCACACAATTCTGTCATTTTTATGATTGAGGCACAAGTTGAATATATTTTGCAATTGATGCAACTGGTCGATCAATCCCAAAGCGATGCCATTATGGTTAAAGACCAGGCACAAGATACATTTAATCAGCAGGTGCAACATATGTTTGAAAAGACCGTGTGGCAATCTGGCTGTGTCAACTGGTATCAGCAGGAAGGTGGCAAGAACTTTGCCTTATGGCCAACTTATACCTGGAAATACTGGCTCAAAACCAAAAAGCCAAATGCCAAATGCCAAATGCCAAATGCCAAATGCCACAGATTATCGATTATTGAATAAAGTCGCCTAAAAGCTTTTACCATCTGACATCAAGCGGTGGCATAATTTATAGGTAATTTTTTCAATCCATTAAATTTATGCAATCGCTTTGGCTTATCTTTCAGCTTCTATTCTGTCTAGCACTCGGTTTTGCCATGGCAAAACAAATTCCGCTTTCGATTATTAAAATCTGTTTCAAGCTATTGCCCTATTTTAGCTATGTTTTATTGATTGCAATTGCCTTTGAATTTTCACAATTGGTAGATGAATTGCAGCATCCTCTCCAGATTTTGAGTACGTCGATCAGCATTGCCTTTCTGACCTCGCTCGGTGCTTTTGCATTTTGCTATCTACTATTTAAATGGGCAGGTTATCCTCCTAGTTCCGGTCGGGTATCCGTCGACCTGGTGCTTAAATCCCTACTGAACATGAGCTATGCCTTTTTGGCTCTCGCAGGCGGATATTGTTTACATACGGGCTTGAATCTATTTGATCTATCCGTGCAAATCAGCACCTGGCATTTGTTGCTGGTATTTATGTTCATGATTGGCCTGGATCTGGCTTATTCACCTTTAGATCGTTCCTGGTTAAATTTTAAAATTCTCTTAGTTCCGATTGGTTGTATTTTTGGTTCATTATTTGCAGTCATGCTTTATTCATTCTGGAATACAGACATCAGTCTAAAAGATTTGATCATGCTGTCACAAGGCTATGGATTTTACTCAATGTCAGGTGTTGTCGTAACAGAACTCAGAAATGCAGAACTCGGCAGTATCGCGCTAATGAATGACCTGTTTAGAGAAATTTTTGCCATCTTACTCATGTATTGTATGGGCTGGAGATACCCAAGATCCGCCATTTCCGCCGCGGGGGCAACTGCAATGGATGTGACTTTACCGATGGTTAAACAGGCTTGCGGGCATGATTTTATTCCACATGCTATGGTCAGTGGTTTTATTTTGTCACTGTTAGCACCAGTCACGGTGAGTGTACTGGCAGCGATTTAATTGTTTTATCGCTTTCTCAATCTCACTAAATCCCTTTTTTATAAAGAGGGACCTCTCCTCCCTGAGTAAGCTCTAAACCAGAATCTTAAAACGAAGCACAAGCAAGAAGGCCGGGAGGGCTGACTAAAACTTAAATCAATATCACTTAAGGCATCGCCTACTGTTTCAATAACATCCGAAGCAAGACTGATGGCATCAGATGCCAAACTGACCACATCGATCCCCGCTGTCCAATCTGCTGAGCTTGCCTGCTGTTGTTGCTGTTCTTGTTGCTTAAGTTGTTCTGCCTGTTGAATATTTTGAATCACGTCATTCTATGCTTTTTCTAATTGTGGTTCAGATGAAGTCATCATTTTTCCTTTTTATTTTATAATCATTTTTTCAATATATAAAAAAGCCTTTCGACTGAAAGGCTTTTTGTCATTCAAACCATATTAAAGCGTTGCCAGAATATCTTTTAAGGTTTGGCGCATATTTTTAGACTGAGTAATCGGGCGACCAATTACCAGATGTGTTGAGCCATCTATCATTGCCTGTTTCGGTGTCACAATACGTTTCTGGTCATCTGCATTCGACCCTTCTGGACGAATGCCGGGTGTCACCAATGCAAAGTCTTTTCCAATCGTTTCACGCAACATTTTCGCTTCTTGAGCTGAGCAGACGACACCATCTAGACCACTATCTTTTGTTAGTTGTGCCAGACGTTTTACATGCTCATTTGGTTCAATATCCAGACCAATATCTTTCAAGTCTTCACGGCCCATTGACGTCAATACAGTTACTGCAATCAACTGAGTCTTATAATTACCTGCTTGCAAACGCTCTACACAGGTTTCCATCATCTTACGGCCACCTGATGCATGCACATTCACCATCCACACACCCAAATCTGCTGCCGCGCATACAGCCTGTGCTGTTGTATTTGGAATATCATGAAATTTCAGATCCAGAAATACATCAAAGCCTTTATCTTGAAGTGCTTTGACAATGATTGGACCTTCATGGGTAAATAACTCTTTACCAACTTTTAGTCGACACAAGGCAGGATCTAACTGTTCTGCAATGGCTAAGGCATCAAATTGGCTTTTGGCATCTAGTGCGACGATGATACTCAAGAGATTACCCCTTCATATAGGCAAAAAATAAGCCCATTATAATGGGCTTTGATTTTCATTGGTAATATCTAATACAGTTTTTTCATGCCGGGTATGGGCTGCTGCTTCAGCGGCCATTAACTTGGCTGTATTCAACTGTTCCTTACGTAGATGTTCAATGTCTTTACGCAGTCGTTTTATTTCCCAATTCGTCTGAAAAACCCGGAAGATCTGAACGCCCAATAACAGGCCCAAAACGACACCTAAAGATAACGTGAGGAGAAGTAATAATCCCAGGCGCATTGCGGGAACTTGAGTAAATAACAAGTCCACTGACAATTCGGTACCATTTTGCAAAACCAAAGCTAATGAATAACCAAACAGTACCAATAAAAGAATGACCAGAACGTAACGCATGAACACCCCGCAAAATATTTACAATTATTTTTGTGCAGACTCGTTCACAGCGTCACGAAGTGCCTTGCCTGGTTTAAAGTGCGGAACTGCTTTTGCAGCCACTTCTACTGATTTACCAGTTTTAGGGTTACGACCTACGCGCGGTTCACGGTGATGCAATGCAAAACTACCAAATCCACGAATCTCGATACGATTGTCAGTTGATAATGCTTCTATCATTTGATCAATCATAATTTTAACTGCTTCTTCCACTAAAGGCTCAGCCAAATGCGGATTTTTTAACGCAATACGCTCTATTAAGTCAGACTTATTAAGTGCTTCAGTAGTCATCTGCGACCTCTTTAATTATCAAGCTACTTGGGATCTATTTCCCGATAATAACCTGTTTAAATACAAAACGGTAGCGCAATAATTAAATACTACGCTACCGTTTACAGTATTTGTATAAAAAGTATTAGTTAACTTACATTAACAATACAATTCAAACGCTTACTTAGTTGCCCATTTGAGCTTTGATCAGGTCACCAATCGTCTTAGGACCATTGTCTTGACCAGCAGGAGCTGTTTTCAAGTTAGCAACTGCTTCTTTCTCTTCAGCTTCGTCTTTCGCTTTGATAGACAAGTTGATTGCGCGAGATTTACGATCTACGTTGATGATCTTCGCTTCAACTTCTTGACCAACTTCAAGGAACTTAGTTGCATCTTCAACGCGGTCGCGGTTGATTTCAGATGCTTTCAGAGTCGCTTCAACTTCGTCAGCTAACTTAACAGTCGCGCCTTTAGCATCAACTGCAGTTACAGTACCTTTAACCAACGCACCGCGTTCGTTAGCAGCAAGGAAGTCATTGAACGGATCGTTGTTCATTTGCTTGATGCCAAGGCTGATACGGTTGCCTTCAGCGTCTACAGAAAGGATAACCGCTTCAACAGTGTCGCCTTTCTTATAACGACGAATCGCTTCTTCGCCTTGTTCGTTCCAAGAAATATCAGACAGGTGAACTAGACCGTCGATACCGCCTGGTAAACCGATGAAGATACCGAAGTCAGTGATAGATTTGATCGTACCAGAAACTTTTTCGCCTTTGTCGTGGTCTTTAGCAAACTCTTCCCATGGGTTAGCACGAGTTTGTTTGATACCAAGAGAAATACGACGACGCTCTTCATCAACTTCAAGAACCATAACATCAACTTCGTCACCAATCTGAACAACTTTAGATGGGTGGATGTTTTTGTTCGTGTGATCCATTTCTGAAACGTGTACTAAACCTTCAACGCCTTCAGCGATTTCAGCGAAACAACCATAGTCAGTCAGGTTAGTTACGCGCGCTTTAACGATTGAACCTTTAGGGTAACGGTTCATGATCGCTAACCATGGATCTTCGCCAAGTTGTTTAAGACCTAGAGAAACACGGTTACGTTCGCGGTCGAATTTAAGTACTTTAACAGTAACTTCTTGACCAACTTCAACAACTTCTGAAGGGTGCTTGATGCGTTTCCAAGCCATGTCAGTGATGTGAAGAAGACCATCAATACCGCCAAGGTCAACGAATGCGCCGTAGTCAGTAAGATTTTTGATCGTACCAGTAACTGTTTGACCTTCTTCAAGCTGAGCAAGAAGAGCTTCACGGTCAGCTGAAGATTCAGCTTCCATAACAGCACGACGTGAAACAACAACGTTGTTACGTTTAGCGTCAAGTTTGATTACTTTGAATTCTAACTCTTTGCCTTCTAGGTGAGTAGTATCACGAATAGGACGAGTATCAACTAAAGAACCTGGAAGGAACGCACGTACTGGACCAATGTCAACAGTGAAACCACCTTTAACTTTACCAGAGATAACACCAGTAACGATTTCGCCGTCTTCAAAGATTTTTTCAAGTTTAGTCCAAGTTTCTGCGCGTTTAGCTTTTTCGCGAGAAAGAACTGTTTGACCCATACCGTTGTCAAGTGCTTCAACAACTACGTCTACAGTATCGCCAACTTGAACTTCAAGTTCGCGCTGTTCATTTAAGAACTCAGCACGGTCAACAACGCCTTCAGATTTAAGGCCAGTGTCAACAGTTACCCAATCAGAGTCAATGCTTACTACAACGCCCTGGATTACTGCACCCTTTTCAACGTTGAGGTTTAATTCGCTTGCTTCAAAGAGGGCTGCAAAAGATTCGGTCATGATATTTCCGATAAAGTCAGCGGTCTTGGATCAGACAAGGCCGGTTTAATTAAGCATCTACATAGTCCATATAAAACTGATCAAGCTATGCGTTTGCTGATAAAATTGGGTTAATTTGCTAACTGCTGATCCACATAAGTGGTCATCAGCTGGAATACTTCATCGATATTCAAATCTGAACTATCAATAATGTAAGCATCATCCGCAGGCTTGAGTGGAGCGACAGCGCGTTCCGTATCTCGTTTATCGCGAGCGATGATATTAGCTAAAATGTCGCTTATTTTAACATCCAGCCCCATGCCCTGCAACTGCTTTACACGTCTTTGCGCGCGTGATTCAGCCGAGGCCGTCAAATATATTTTTGCCTGAGCATTCGGGAAGATACTTGTCGCCATATCACGTCCGTCTGCTACCAGACCAGGCGCCTGTGCAAAGGCATGCTGACGTGAAACCATCGCTGTTCTAAGCTCAGGAATTGCTGCAACTTTTGAAGCAAACTCTCCTACCCGTTCAGTTCGAATAGTTTGGGACACATCTTCACCATCCAGCCACACCTGCACCCCGGTGTCGGTACTGACAAACTGGATATCTAAATTTGTTGCGATTTGTACGCATTCTGGCAATTTCGTGTCTAGCGAATCCAGCAAATCATGGTGATGCAATGACAAACCCAAAAGGCGGTATAAAGCACCAGAATCTAATAAGTGAAACTGATAATGTGCAGCTAGTTTCGCTGCTAACGTGCCCTTGCCAGACCCACTTGGACCATCAATGGTAATAATTTGAACTGTCATTGCTTTCCCGTTGTTGTTTAAACAGATTTTGCGAGCTTTGTCAGGCCTAGTTTAATCGCTACCTGTAACTGTGCAAGGATTAATTTACTCACAAAAGGCGCACGTGCCTGTAATTCAATCGTATAAGTTACTAGCGTTTTGTCATCAGCCAGTGCTTCAAATTCAATAATGCCTAAATGATGCTTGATCAACGGATTTTTAATAATCTGATATTCGATGCGATTATTTGGCTCGAATAAGGTAATTTGTTCTTTCAGCGGCTTTACTGGACCCATACCCATTGCACGAACCGAACCGAGTCCATCAGGATATTCAGCATCCGCAGAATCCTTGATTCGTTCGACCTGCATCGGCGCAAAGGCAATATTATAAGTGGCATGCTTAGACATTAAATCAAAGACATCATCAAGCGCTGCCGGGAATTCTTTTTTTACTTGAATGCTGTTCATTATTGTTCCTGAATATTGCAGATATTTGAAAGTAAGTAAATTTTAGCGGATAAAGCAGATTTATTTCTGCGTATTTAATAACTTTTCTTGTAACTTGAGTTCTCGTTTCTGCTCGCGGCGCAACTTAAAAAATGAACTGAGCTGTTCAGAGCATTGCTGCTGCATGCAGCCTGCCTGGAAAGGAAATACGTGATTATAATAACCGGTTTCAAACAGTTGACGCGCACTCACCAGTGAACCTGCTTTCGCTTCAAATGCACCAAATACTACCCGTGAGACCCGCGAATGCACCAGCGCACCGACACACATGGTGCACGGCTCAAGAGTCACATAGAGCACCGCATCATCAGGTAAACGATAATTTTGGATGTTTTGACAGGCATCACGTAGCGCAACAATTTCCGCATGCGCAGTGGGATCATTCAACGAGATCGGTGCATTAAATCCCTGACCAATGATCTGATTTTGGCTGACGATAATTGCCCCGACAGGGATTTCTCCCTGTGCAGCAGCAAGTGCAGCCTGCTCGTAAGCACGCTGCATCCAGTATTCATCTGTAAATTGTGTTTCGGACATTGAAGCTTAAATCACACCATAATGCTTGAGCAGCTCATTCCAGCTTTCAATAGTCGTAACTGGAGGATTCTCAGACAGGATCCCTTTCAAGCTCATATCTGCACCTTTTTTCCACTCAGGACTAAGGTCTTTGTCGACCAGACGTGCACGCACACCTTCGACAAAATCATGATGACGGATTTTCCAGTCAGAAATTTGCACTTCCAGTTCAAAAACTTCTTTCCAGGAATGTACCTGCTTACCCCATTGCCATAATAGCCAGGTCAAGGCTGCAGTGGTGGGTGAACCTTTTTTAAGGTTTTCACTGGCCTGACGCAACCAGTCACTACGTGCATCACTCAGGCCAATAATCGATTCATAATCATGCTCGAAGTTGATACCACGGCACACACTATGAATGACATCCAGAGAGTTCTGCAATGGTCCCGGGCCGACTGGACGATGCATACCGTTCAGGGTGTCATCAATGGCGCGAAAGTCACCTGCAGGATAATGATCCCAATCGATATTAATGACTTTATCCAAAACTGAATCACGCTGTGCATCACAAATATGGGTTGCCCAGCCAATCCCATAAGCGCCGGCAGCCGTCATGATTGATCCGGTCAAGCCGGTAAATAGACCAATCGCACCACGATCTGCCAGGAAGCGGGTCGCACCCACATCTGGATATAAACCGATATTGATTTCAGGCATGGCCAAACGTGAATATGGCGTCACTAAACGGAAAGGCGCTGCCATAAACAGGCCCAAGCCACCGCCCATCACATAACCTTCACCCCAGACTAAAACGGGTTTGGCATAATTATGTAATAACAGATCGAGTGCATATTCTTGCTCAAAAAATTTATTGGCAGCCGCGACTTCATCATTAATCACTAACTGACGCAGCTTACGCACATCCCCACCCGCGCAGAACGCTTTTGGTGTGGTTGAATCTAGCCAGATGGCTTTTACGCTTTCATCATGATGAAAGTCCTGAAATACTTCCAAGAGTGCGGAAGCGATCGATTCATCTAGCGCATGCAAAGATTTCGGGCGATTTAAACGAACGATACGCCAACCATTGTGCGCTTCTTCAACAATCAAATCCGGATGATAATGTTTAGTAAGGGGAGAATATTTCATGCGTCCAGCTGCCAATCTATAGGCTCAATGCCATGTTGTTTGAGGTAATTATTCGATTTTGAAAATACTTTGCAACCAAAAAAACCACCACGGTTTGCGGCCAAAGGCGATGGATGTGCTGCCTTTAACACGAGATGCTTGTCTTGGTTGATGCGCTGTCCTTTACGCTGTGCGTATGCGCCCCAAAGAATAAAGACAATATGTTCACGCTGTTCATTTAATACATCAATAACTTGATCGGTAAATTCTTCCCAACCGCGCTTTTGATGCGAAGTCGGCTGACCAGCTTCGACGGTCAGTACTGCATTTAACAGAAGCACACCCTGCTCTGCCCAATGTGTCAAGTCACCATGCTTCGGTCTTTCAACCCCGAGATCAGCATGTAACTCATGAAAAATATTACGCAAAGATGGTGGTAATGCAACCCCCTTTTGCACGGAAAAGCTTAATCCATGCGCCTGATTTGGGCCATGATAAGGATCTTGCCCTAAAATTACCACTTTCACCCGATCTAGCGGTGTGGTATTCAAAGCATTAAAAATCAGATGATTGGGAGGATAAATCGTTTTATCAGCTTTTTTTTCTTCAAGCAGAAAGGCTTTTAATTGGTCCATCTTTGGACTCAGCAAAAAATCACTTAATGCATATTTCCAGCTTTCATCCAACTGAACTTTACTCAGCTTGGCCAGTTGCTGTTCATTTAAAGACATTCTTCAATCCTAAATCTATGTCAATGGATTTAAAGTCACGCAGACTTTAAATCTGTACCTGTAAATCTACTGTAGGGTTATGAAATGGTGTGCCCTGTTTGAGCTTGGCAAACATGTCCGGATCTGTCCATTCAGCCTGCACTTGTTCAGAGAACTCAAGTTGCTCCAGACTAAGGATGCCCATTTGTTCATTTTGAATATCTTCTAAAAAGCTTTGTGCATAGCCGGTGTCGGTTTCATGCACAATCACAGAATAGACTTCGACATCGCCTTCACCATTTTGAGTCACGGTCGATGCCAGCACCTGCTGTGCCAGAAAGAAGAAAATACGTGAAAACTGTTCTGCTGATGGCGATACCGGCAAAGACACCCAGCGCGCACTGAAATTCTTGCAGGCCTGAATATATTCCGGATCGTCATTTTGCCAGAAACAAATGGCATGATCGAAAGAATCAAAGAAATCCTTAATCACACCTTTAAGCAGACCAAAGTCATAGACCATTTGACCATGATCTAGCTTCGAGGCTTTTAGCAATAACTCGACTTTATAACTATGGCCATGGATCGAACGCTTACAGCGATCTGACGTGCAGTTACGCACAATATGAGCATTCTCAAACTTAAATAACTTACGAATTAACATATGCCGTAATGTCGTCAAAAAATAGGTGAATTAATTTTGATTATAAAGCAAAAGTAAAGCTTTGAGGATTAATTTTGCTGTTTAGCATGATAGGGAAAAGGCATCAGTCCGGCATTGTTACTTCTACAATCTGTATAATTTATAAACTATGATCAAAATGGCGCCATGCTGCGGTATGCCACATAAACCTGTTTGTCCTGACGAACCAAATCACTACTAAACTGGCGCTTACGCTCACTTAAAACCACTTCGACTCGGGCTTTAAAATAATTGGATTGCACCCCAAGCAGACTGTTAAACAAATTACGCTTGTCCGCATCGACCTGAGCAAAAGGCTCCAGTGACCACAGATCAGATACATTGGAAAAGTGCTCCAAATTGGCCTGACGCTGATCCAGCAATTGCTGCACCGCATTCACATCCAGCTTTTCATCCATACTGGCCAAAAGAAAAGCTGAAGCCGTATTAATATTGACCGGACTTTCCTGCATCGGTGCAGCACTCAGATAAGGTGCTATCAGTTTGTACTTATTTTCCTCAAAACCACGTACCAGCTTTAATTCCTCTACGCTGTGAAATTTTGCATTCGGTGGTAAAGCGGCATTCGGTAAGCCTTGATAATAGTTAGATTCGGCGCCCATGCCGCCACTGACCAGCTCGTCTGCATCCTGCCAGTCAATGACTGCTTCACTGAGCTGTTCCGGCAAACCGGCACGTTTTAGAATCAGCTCGAACCATGCCTTGGCATTTTCATTGACGCTATCTTCAGCAGTGATCAGGCTATTTAAATTAAACTTGCCCGATTCATCCTGAATGATTCCGGAAACATAACCATCATCTACCGGAAAAGCCGGCATGGGCTGCGCCCAGGTTTCCTGTAGATGATCAACTTCTGCGGCATTTTCAGCATCATCCACCAGCAATTCAGAAAAAAAGGCCTCGGCACTTTTGGCATACATGAGAGACTGGTTTTGCCGCATCAGATAGGCGGTACTTTCAGCAGTTGCAGCCTGACGTTGCGCAATCGTGGCTGCCAGAATAGTCGCCAATGCCACCATCACCAGAATGGTAATCAGTGCAATGCCCTGCTGCTGCTTCAGCCTCTGTTTATTCATTTTCATTTCTTATGATTCTTAGCCGGGTTGACCTGTATTCTGATTATCAAGCAAAAAGTCCGTATTTAATAAACTAAACAGCCACTCATAGCTGACGCCATTCACGGTTAAATCGATTTTAATGCCTTTGGGCAAGCGCTGTTTCTGCTCTCGCTGATTTAAATCCATAGAAGAATCAGGCCACTGTGTGAGTTCATTTGGATTCAGCACCACAATCTGAAATTGCTCAACTTCTGATAATAAAATACTGGATTCAGGCTGATCACGACCGGTCTGATTCAGGTTGCGATATTTCAGTCGATACAGTTTTTGTTCATCGGCCCGATACTGATATTCAATGCGTTCATCTGGCGAAATACCCTCCTCCAGAGGATCAGTCACGCCAGTTTTACTAAAATTAAAACGGCCATTTTGCAAAACCAGAGCCGGTTGAATATCACCATTAATATTGGCCGTTAAAGGGACTGCCTGTACCGTATCCCGTAAAATTTGCTGATAGGTTTCCTGTAGCTGACCTAGACGCTGTTCATGTACTGCATTTTGATCTTTGGTTTTGACAATATAATCAAAAACTTTCCAGCCCAAAGCAGACAGCACTGCAAAGATCGCAATCGCAACCAATAATTCGACCAGGGTAAATCCTTTAGGCTTCATGGCGTATTGTTCATGCGATGATTAAAGAACATTAAACTGCTGATCCCGGATGTAACCTGGCCGGTATCCGGATTCACCAGACTGACCTGTAGTTCAATACGCTGCACATTGGGACTGATCGTCGGTTCACTGCGCTTGTCAATTTGCCAGGTTTCGCCTTGCTGGGTCAGCTGTTTGGAGGCCGTACCATCCATCCATTGCTGATTGATTTCCATTTGAGCCACTTCGTTCAGGGCAATAAACTGTGCTTTGGTGCGCAGAATGGCATTCGAGGTTGACTGGGTATATTGCATTGCAACTTTGGTCAGCGTCATGGCTGCGGTAGCGAAAATTGCCAGTGCAACCATAACTTCCAATAAGGTAAAACCTGAGGCACGATTAAGTCGAGTAACACTCGACCTGAGCGACATTGTCGCGCAAGAAAGTCCGAAAGCTATGCTTGAGGAGCAGCGATGAGTGAAATGCTGTTTCACCGCTGCGCAAGACGAAGAGCTCTGCTCGAAGTGCCCACAATGCAATCGATCAGCACTCGACTTAAATGATTTGATCACCCTAGAGCACACACTTTGCTTGAAAGATCTAGATTTCATTGATTTTACCCAGATGATCCACCTCAATCGCAGAGCCGACTTCGCGATCTTCTAAAAAGAACTGAATCCGTACCGGCTTGACCTCACCATTCCCCAGCCAGATCAATTGAGGAGAATTCGCCTGCGTCAGATCACGATTTTGCGCACGGGCATAACGCTGTTGTTCTAGCCCCTGAATCCGAAAAGACACATGATCCGGCAGCTTACGTAATTTAAACTCTGTATAATTCTGCCATTTTTCATTTTGCAGGTTCTGTTTAGTCTGCGCTGCTGAACGATATTCTACAATCCCATAACGAAATGGCGAGACATCGGTAGCGGGTTGCAGATCAAGCGCCAGTATTCTGGACTGGTCATTCGCCTCACGCATGACCCGCTGCAAGTCTAATAACAAAATCTCGCGTGCCTGCATGGCCTTACGCTGATCGACACCACTGGTATTCAGCAATACCAGTGAGGCCATGATTCCCATAATCACAATCACCACCATCAATTCGATGAGGGTAAAGCCACGAACTGCGCTGTGAGATGATCTGATCATACTAAGCTCTAACCTTAGGCAAACTGCTCGGCAGAATGCACCTGCTTTGGCAAAGCCAGTGCTTGATCGATATAGGCCACACGCAAGGTATCGCGTGAACCCAAGTAACGCTGATAGAAACTGGAATTGAGAATTGCGGCTGCACCATGGGTCAGCGACCAGATCGACGCTAGATAATCGCGTACCGACATGCGGCTATTAATAGAAGCCAGATAAGTTTCTGTCATACGGATAATCAGGCGTAAACGCTGTTTGCGCACCTGATAAAGTTCGCTAAAAAGGTGCTGGATTCCAACCCCAGTTGTCGACAGGCGTTCTTCAATCTGATGAAACAGCACGGTTCGTTCCGGATGATGTAAATGATGCAGCATAAAGAAGGCCAGATGTTCAGGAAAGGCTTTATCGCTATCCTGAATCATTTCCAGCAACATGCGCTCATTACGGATAATCAGCAGCATGTACAGCTCATCTTTACTCTGAAAATGTTTATAAAGTGTCCCTTTGGCCAGATCAAGCTCGGCAGCCAGCGCATCTAGCGTCATTCCTGCTTCACCATTTTCCAACAGGAGCTGTTCTGCAACTTGAAAAATCAAGGTTTCTCTTGCTCGAAACTGAGCCTGACGATCCATCTTCACCCTATAAACTCTCTTTGTACTTTATATAACTTTATTTACTTTAAATTCAGAAGATTTTCAAAGTTCTGCTTTGTGATAAAAGCCATTTCTTCTAGCGACTTATCATATACATCGCAAAGCGCTTTGGCTACATAAGGAACGTATTTAGGCTCATTAGATTTGCCACGATACGGCATTGGCGCAAGATAAGGACTATCGGTTTCAATCAGCACACGATCCAGCGGAACCTGTTTGGCGACATCACGCAGATCCTGCGCATTTTTAAATGAAACAATTCCGGAAAATGACACATAATAGCCGCAATCCAGTACTGCTTTAGCGGTTTCCCAGTCCTCGGTAAAACAGTGCAGGATGCCATGCGTAGATTTTTCCGCGCGAATAATATCGACGGTATCATGCTTGGCGGAACGGGTATGAACGACTACAGGTTTTTTGGTGATTTGTGACGCATGGATATGTCGGGCGAAACAGGCTTTTTGCTCTGCAATAAAATCGGTACTGTGATAATAGTCCAGACCTGTTTCACCGAGTGCCCAGACTTTCTCCGGTTGCGCCAGTTCGACCAGATATTCAGTCGTGGCACGCGCCATGGTTGCAGCATCTTCGCAAGGATGTACGCCAACGGTATATCCGACATCTGCATGACGCGCGGCAATTTTGGCCAGCTCGATATGATCATCCAGATCGACCGAGATACTCATGAATTTGGAAACACCGGCTTCACGAGCCTGAGCCAATGCCTGATCCAGATCACCATGATATGGTGTCAAATCAAGCAGGGTTAAATGACAATGAGTATCTACAAACACGATGCGTTCCTACCAAGGGTAAATTAACTACATAGTGTAACTTTTACGTCCTTCAGATTTAAGACCTGCAACCAGACGATCTGCTTCATTTTTAAAATAAACGCCTTTTTCACCGCTTAACTGGATGCCAAAGCCTTGTGGCTTGATGCCATTCTGCTTTTGCGAGACCCAGATGACTTTACCGGTTAAAGGAATTTTCTGGGTCTGGTCAGGCAAAGTCGTCAATACAAAAACCTCTTCGCCCAGTTTGACCGGCTGCTTGGAAGGAATAAAAAGCCCACCACCCACAACATAAGGCATATAGCTGGCAAACAGTGTTTCAATGTCAGGAATATTGGCCTGAATAATACCGCCCATACGTGGTTGCATGTGATTTCCCCTTAATTAAAGATTCATCAGCTTGATAAACAATTCATCAATAACCAGATTGCTTTGGACATTCTGTTCAAGGAATTGTTTAGCGCGCTGAAAATCTTCATAAATTTTAAAAAGTGCTTCTAATGAATATTGTTCGGCAAGTACATTGAATTCCAGATCAATGTTTTTCACCGTTTGATTTAGCTTGACACAAATTAAATCGGACAACAAGTATTCAAACATTTGAGCAAATTCACCAAAACTCAGGCTTTTATTCCATTTGGTCGCAATTGCCAGTGGCATATTTTTTTGCATGACCAGTTTTTGCCAGTCTTGCAGGAATTCCTGACGTAGTGGCAGCCAGGCACTTTGTGCAACCTCTAGTGCCTGTAACGGCATCTGATTGGACAGGTTCATCAATAACTGTTGTTGGCTAGCACCTGCATCTGGGAGCTGATTCTGGACATAATCGCTAAATTGTTCTGCGGAAATCCGGTCCAAAGCAAAATGCTGCAAACGACTGCGTATAGTCGCGGGCAATTTTAAATAATGATTCGCCAGTAAAATAATGACCGTATTATCACCGGGTTCTTCCAGTGTTTTGAGTAAGGCATTGGCAGAGGCAATATTCAAGGCTTCTGCCGGCTCAATCACAATCACGCGCCAGCCATCTACAGTCTGTTGCACAAAAGGCAGCAGATCGCGAATCTTCTCGATCTTGATTTTGGCATTCTGTTTTTTATTGTCGTCGTCGGTACTGATATGCACATAGTTGGGATGGGTGTCTGCCTTTAACCATTGACAGCTACTGCATTTACCACATGGCCCGGCAGGCTGACGATTCAGGCATAACACCCAAGCCAGAAACTGTTGGGTAAACGCTTCTTTACCACAGCCTTTTTTTCCATAAAACAATAAACCATGTCCAAGCTTGGGAAAGCGCCCGGTCAGGGTTTCCCAAACCTGTTGCTGCCATGGATAGATATATGCATTGACATCAAAAGGCATGTATTTGACTCTTCTTAGGCAAAATGGGAAAGATCCATCTGATTCAGGCGATCCAGATCTTCCTGAGTATCTACCCCTGGCGGCAAATTGGCTTCAGCCACCGCAATGGCAATACGGTGTCCATTTTCCAGTACCCGTAACTGTTCTAGAGATTCCAGTTTCTCCAGCACACCCATTTCCCAGGTCACATATTCTTGCAACAGTTTTACCCGATAGGCATATAGACCTAAATGACGATAGGCCTGATCATGCAGCTTCGGTTCAGCGAGTTTCGCGCCATCACGGTCATAAGGAATGGTAGCACGGCTAAAATACAGTGCTTGCTGGTGTTTTGACATGACAACTTTTACAATGCTGTCACGTTTGAATTCATCCAGTTGATGGATCGGCTCACATAGCGTCGACATGGAAGATTCAGGCTGATCTTCCAAGAGTTGAGCAACCTGTTTTACCAGTTGCGCCGGCAGTAAGGGTTCATCCCCCTGTACATTGACAATAATGTCCTCACTGGCCCAGCCTTTGATTCGAGCCACTTCACTCAAGCGGTCTGTGCCTGAAGGGTGATCCGCCGAGGTAATGACAACATCAATGCCTTCAGCACGGCAAACGGCAGCAATACGCTCATCATCAGTTGCCACACACAGATCATCAAAACCTTGCACTTTTTTGGCTTGGTCCACTACCCGCAGAATCATGGAACGACCATGAATTTCCAGCAAAGGTTTACCCGGTAAACGTGAACTGGCGAAACGTGCAGGAATAACAATGTGTTTCATAATGAATGAGCCTTAAGAAATTTGAATACCGTATTGTTGTAACTGTTGCTGCAAGACTGTATAGCAGGCTGGCGATAGGACTGCATCGACTGGCACCACCCAGATATCCTGTTTAAAATCTGGATATTGTTTAAGTAGCGCCATAATTTTTATTGCGTCTTTTTCAGTGGTAATAATCGGATTGTTATCATCGAACTGTAAATCTTCAATGTCATAGTCATGATGGTCTGGAAACTCATGACACTGAAATTGTTCTATGCCTAAATTTTGCAAGGTCTGATAAAACCGCTGTGGAAAGCCAATGCCGACTACCGCATAAAAAGCCGCTTGAGGATCAAAGATTTTATTGTTGTCCTGATTAAGCAAATAAGGCTGTGATGCAGCCAGATGCATATGCAGTTCAGAGCTTGGGTTAGCCGAATGCTCAATTACGGTTCCCGTTTTCAAACGGGTCACTGGTTCACGTAGATAACCTTCTGGAAGCAGTTTCTGATTACCCAGACCGCGATTATTATCCAGCACAATCCACTCAATCTGGCGATTCAAGGCCCAATGCTGCAGGCCATCATCACAGATAATCAGATCCAGTTCATGTTTGTGCAGCAATAACTCGATACTTTTCTGCCGGTTGGGACCAACTGCCATCGGCACGCCTGTTGCCTGTACAATCAAGGCAGGCTCATCTCCGACAATCTCCGGCAAGCTATTAAAGTCGACATAGGCAGGAAATGGACCTTGGCCGCCATAGCCTCGACTGATCACGCCTACCCGAACATTTTTCTCGGTTAAATAATCCACCAGATGAATCAACAAAGGTGTTTTACCGCTACCACCGACTGTGATGTTACCAATTACCATAACGGGAATTGGTGCACTATAACTTTTTTTAATGCCTTTTTGATAAAGCCAGTGATTGCTGACAAAACCCAGGCGATACAACCATGACAAAGGACGCAGCACCACCAGCCACTTTGCCTGTGCATTCCAAGCATCCTGAATGATTTGTGCCAGTGCCATAAGTTACTGTTCCTCAAAGTTACGCTGATGCAACTGATAATAAGCACCATGTAGCGCAATCAGTTCGGCATGACTGCCCTGCTCAACAATACGGCCCTGATCCATAACCACAATACGATCCGCGTTTTCAATCGTCGATAGACGATGTGCAATTACGATGGTCGTACGGTCCTGCATGGCTTTATCAAAGGCACGCTGAATAAAGTATTCCGACTCGTTATCCAGCGCACTGGTCGCTTCATCCAGAATCAGGATAGAGGCATTTTTCAAAATTGCGCGTGCGATCGCGATGCGCTGACGCTGGCCACCAGACAGGTTTAAACCCTGGGCACCCAGCTGAGTATCATAACCTTGCGGTAATGCCATAATAAAATCATGCGCATAGGCTGCCTTTGCTGCCGCGATAATATCTTCATCGGAGGCACCTTCAAGCTGACCATAAGCAATATTTTCCCGCACAGTTCGGTTAAACAGTACTACTTGCTGGTTCACCATGGCAATCTGGGTTCGCAAGGCGGTAATTTCAAAATCTTCAATCGGTTTCTGATCCAGCAAGATCTGCCCCGAAGTTGCATCCTGATAACGCACCAGCAGATTCACCAGAGAACTTTTTCCTGCACCAGAACGTCCTACCAGCGCTACTGTTTCACCGGCCTTGACCTGCAAATTAAAGTCATGAATAGCATGATGGCCATCATCATAAATCAAGTTAACATCTTTAAACTCGATATCGCCTTTTAGGCTATCAGTCAACGTCCCGGTATTTTTTTCCTCAGGCATATCCAGCAATTCAAATACTGAATGTGCTGCGGCCATACCCCGTTGAATCTTTTCATTGATATCCGTCAAGGCTTTGATTGGTCTTGCCAGCATACCCGCCGCAGTAATATAAGCAACAAATTCACCGGCAGAGGTGTCACCCAAGATTTGTGGGCGCAAGGCAATAAACATCACGATACTCAGTGAAATGGACATGATCAACTGAACGACAGGACTATTCAACTGTTGCACAGCGACCATTTTCAAGCCACGACGCAAGTTTTCAAGCGAGTTCTGTTTAAAGCGTTCCTGCTCAGAACTTTGCCCTCCAAAACCCTTGACGATCAGGTTGGCATTCACCGTTTCCTGCACCACATGGTTTACATCACCCATGGTGTCTTGCACTTGCTGCGATAATTTACGCATCCGTCTTGCAGCTTTACTGATAATAAAGCCAATGACGGGTGCAAAAATCAGGATACACATGGTCAGACGCCAGTTGGTATACAACAGGTAGCCTAATAATGCCAGAGTGATCAAACCTTGTTGCAACAAGGTTCTTAAAGCTTCAGTTGAAGCAGCGGTTAGCTGTTCGACGTTATACATGATTTTGGCAGTAATATGCCCGCTGGTATTATCCAGATAATACTGGGACGGTAAACGCAGCAATTTTGCAAAAACTTCCTGACGGATGTTGAATACCAGATTCCGGGAAATTACCGCAGTAAAATATCCACCCATGAACAAACCCAGGCCCCGGAAGAACATGAGTATGACCACTAAAAACGGGAAAAGTGATGTGAAACTCTGGTCTTTATTTTGAATCGCCTCAATAATATATTCCAGTAATTTAGCGACAGAGACTTCCGTAGCGGCATTAATAGAAAAACCCAGCAGGACAAGCAATGCAATGCCCCAAAACGGTTTTAAATAACTTAAAAGGCGAAGATAGACCTTAAAATCGTGCTTCACTAATAACCTCGGGTGGGTACTTTGGTACTGATATTAATATTTACAAAGCCGAGCTGCCCGGCCACATCCATGACACGAATCACGTCCTGATGGCTGGCTTTTGCGTCAGCTGCAATGACAAACATTAAATCACGGCGTTCATTAGAAATCTGTTTAATTGCAGTATTTAAATCCGCGACTTCCTTACTGGCCAAGGATTGACCATTGACTGCGTAATGACCATTGGCATCCACAATCACTTCAACTTTCTGATCATAGCTTTTAGGCGGTACACCTTGCGCATCCGGCAAGGTCAGATTCATTCGGCTCATTTGGCTAAATGTCGTCGACAAAAGTAAAAAGACCAGAATAAACAGCAGACAATCAATCATCGGTGTCAGATTAATATGTACATCTTCCACCTGGTTGCGTTTGAATTTCATCATCCGCCTCCTAGCTGGCTTTTTGCATGTCTTGATCTATGTCCGCATGATTACGATAAAAAAGATCCGCATGAAACAAAGTCGCTTGCTGCTCAAGTTCAGCCACATATTCCTGAACAAGACGCTGAAAATAACGGTGAGCAAACAGTGCAGGAATTGCAATCAGCATACCGGCTGCCGTGGTAATTAAAGCCTTGGAAATACCGGGCATCATCAAGACCGGATCACTCCCGGTACCTACATCGATCACCAGGAAAGATTCAATAATCCCAAGTACAGTTCCCAATAAACCGAGTAAAGGCGCAACTGCACTCAAAGTTCCCAGAAAATTAATGTTTTTTTCCAGATAACCAATTTCCTGTGATGCCACCACTTCCATCTGTGCGCGAGCATACTGCTCACCTTGCTGCTTGCTGGCATAGCCTGCAGTAAATACCCGACCCAAAGTGCTTTGCTTTAAGGCCGCACTTTGATTCATTTTTTGCATGACTTGTGCTGTATTTTGCGAAGGCCCCATCAACAGTGTCAACGGAAGTACTGCATTCTTTTTCAGGCGAATCAGACGCTCGATCGAAATCGCCAGCATAAAGATAGAACACAAGACCAGGGGCAGCATAAGCCAGCCACCTGCTTTAACCAATTCCCACATCTAATTTATTCCCCAATAAAAAAAATATATAAATTATTCATCTTCTAAAATAGAAAGAATGCCATCCAGCTCTTCTAAAGAGTGATAGCTAATAACCAGTTTCCCTTTACCTTGCTTGTTATAGTCAATTTTAACATCTGCACTGAAACGCTCTGAAAGGCGCTGAGTCAATTGCTGAATATCCGGTGCTACAGCTTCTTTTACTTTTTCTTGTTTAGGTGTATTGAAATCACGGACTAACTGCTCGGTTTGACGAACAGACAGACTTTTTTCAATTACGATATCTGCAACTTTGAGCTGATCTTTAGCTTTTAAGGTTAAGATCGCACGTGCATGCCCCATATCCAGCAAACCCTGCTGCATAAAGTCTTTCACTTCTTCTGCCAGGCTAAGCAGGCGAAGCAGGTTACTCACTGTCGTACGCGCTTTACCCACGGTATCTGCAATTTCCTGATGGCTTAAGCCAAATTCTTCATGGAAACGTTGCAGAGCCATCGCCTGATCAATCGGATTCAGATCCTGACGCTGGATGTTTTCAATCAAGGCCAGTGCAATCGCAACCTGATCATTCAGATCACGTACAATCGCAGGAACCTCGGTCAAACCCGCCAGCTGTGCAGCACGCCATCGACGCTCACCTGCAATAATCTCGTATGGATAGCGTTCATCGTCAACCGGACGGATCACGATGGGCTGCATGATGCCATGCTTTTCAATCGATGCCGCCAGTTCCTGCAAATCCTGCTCGTTAATATAACGGCGTGGCTGATATTCACCACGCTTGAGCAAATTCACATCAATCTGTTTCAACTGACCATGATCAAGACCTTGGGCTTCGAGTTGTAATTTTTCTTTTTGAATTGAGCCTAGCAAGGCATCCAAGCCACGACCTTTGGCGAGTCCACGTTTCTTGACGGTCATGCTTTACTTCCTTTTTTCACTTTGCTTTTCTTTAATACTTCAGCTGCCAGATTTAAGTAAGCAACTGCACCCTTTGAGCTTTTTTCAAAATAAATCACCGGCAAACCGTGTGCTGGCGCTTCAGCCAGACGAATATTTCGTGGAATTACGGTTTCATACAGTTTTTTACCGAAATATTGTTCTAATTCTTCAGAGACATCACGGGTTAAGGCATTACGTGCATCGTACATGGTGCGTAATACACCGACAATTTGCAGGTCCGGATTCAATGCTTGCTGAATCCGATCGATGGTTTGGGTTAAATCCGCCAAACCTTCCAGTGCATAATATTCACACTGCATTGGAATCAGCACACCATCCACGGCTGCCAAAGCATTGACAGTAATCAGGCTAAGACTCGGTGCACAATCAACAATAATATAATCAAATGAGGATTCAATTTCCTGCAATGCATCCCGTAAAATGAACTCGCGCCCTTCCTGCTCTGCAATCGCCAACTCAACCCCAGCCAGATCACGGTTTGCCCCAAGTACCTTGTAACCGACTTCCGCCTTAGATATCGCCGTTTCAATCGGCACTTCACCCAGCAACACATCGGTAACCGAATACAGCAGGTCATTCTTCTGAATGCCAGACCCCATGGTCGCATTACCTTGCGAATCCATATCGACCAGCAAAACACGTTTTTTTAACACAGCTAAAGATGCCGCCAAATTTACTGCGGTTGTGGTTTTACCTACACCACCTTTTTGGTTTGCAATCGCAATAATTTGTGCCATGTTGCCCCCAATCCCTTTAAAAATCTTAATTACGTTTTAATAGAAGTAAATGACGCTGTTCGTCTAAGCGCGGAACTTTAAGTTCAATAATCTCACAACTAAATTCATTTTTTAAAGTAGCAATTTCATCTTCAGGAATTAAGCCTTTCATTGAGGCAATAATCGTTTGTTCGTGCATATATGGCTTAGAAGCATCGACAAAGTCTGTTAATGATGCAAAGGCACGACTGGTAATCACATCAAATTGACCCAGCTCATTGATGCTGTCTTCGTTTTCTACACGCGTTTGCACGGCAATAACATTTTTAAGTTTTAAGTCAGCAATAAACTGCTTGAGGAAACGAATTTTTTTACCGTTAGAATCCAGTAATACACATTCACGCTCAGGCTGACATAAAGCAATGATCATGCCCGGCATACCGCCACCTGTACCGATATCCAGCAGTCTGCCTACAGGCAAGTCCTTTAAAATACTTAAACTGTCGAGCAGATGCTTGACCAGCATTTCTTTAGGATCACGGATTGCAGTCAAATTGTATGCTTTGTTCCACAACACCAAAGCATCCTGATACTTGAGTAATAAATTTAAAGCTTCATCAGATAGCTCTAAACCCAAAGCCTGGCTACCCTGCTTTAGTTCTTGAAAAAACATGTGCATAAACAATCTACGCTCGAAAAAGTTAGGTGGAAGTATACCGTTTTCTCTATATTGGCACAGTAGGCAGTGCTTAGCGAATATTCACTTAAGCAAACTTCCCTTCATGGATCGCTGTATCCAGTGCCGTTAAACGCTCCGGGGTTCCCACATCAACCCAAATGCCTACCAATTTAGAAGCGGCAACCTGCTGATTCTGCATTGCCGCTTTTAGCAATGGCGCTAAAGGACGCTTGCCAGTCTCTAAGCCTTGGAACATCTTTGGATCAAGCACGGATACACCACTAAAAGTCAGGTTTTCACCTTCGACTTGCTGATCAAAGGTATAAGCTTTCCCAGCTGCAAGCGTAAAATCACCTTCAGGATGTTGTTCAGGGTTCTGCACAAGTACGAGATGCGCCAAATTACCCTTTAGATCAATATCCAGTAAAGGAGCAAAATCCATCGTGGTCCAGACATCACCATTTAACAGAATAAAAGGTTCATCACCGAGTAGCGGCAAGGCATTAATGATTCCTCCAGCGGTTTCCAGACCTTCACCCTCATGTGACCAAAGGATGTTGATGCCAAATCGTGAACCATCGCCCAAAGCTTCTGCGAGTTTTTCACCGAGCCAAGCCGTATTGATGACAATTTCAGTAACACCGATCGCAGCCAGTTTCTCTATATGCCAAACAATTAAGGGCTTGCCCCCAACTTCCAGCAAAGGCTTTGGCGTATGCAGCGTTAGCGGCCGCATACGATTACCGAGTCCTGCGGCCAAAATCATCGCTTTCATTCAGGCAGCCACCTCATATGAGCCATATTTAGCTTCAAATGCAGGCATCACTCTGTCACGCATAAACTGCATGAATGGCTCTAGTTCTGCATAAGCCTTAGATTCTTCAAGCAGATACCACATCACACGTGGTAAGTCCTTGAGATAACCTGACTTGCCATCACGTTCAAACAGACGCACAAAAATACCTAAAATCTTGATATGACGCTGAATCGCCATCATGTCGGCGTCTTTTTTAAACTGTTCAAAGTCACGCTCTTCTTTAGCAGATGCTGGCAACAAGTCATAAAAGTTTTTGAACCAGCGATACACACGATCGGCATTCCACTGTACATAGGCATCACGGGTAATCGAGATCAAGTCATAAGTATCCGCACCAATCACAGCATCCTGAAAATCAATCACACCCAGTTCGGTTTCATTGTCGATTTTCATCAAGTTACGACTATGGAAATCCCGATGCACGATCACCTGTGGCTGTGCCAATGCGGCATTCGCCAAAATCGCAAAAGTGCGTTTGATCAAGGCGCTTTCTGATTCAGTCAGTTGAACCTTTAACGCTGGTAACATCCAGTCAGTCAGCAATTCCATTTCCGAGATCAGTTTTTCATAAGAATATGCCGGGAAATGCCCTTCTCCAGCAATCGATTGTAGTTGAATGAGCTGCTTAAAGCTTTGCTCATAATAGGCATCTACAGTCTCGTCATTCAGCAGATTCGACAGCAGCACATCACCAAAGTCTTCGAGCAGTAAAAAGCCATTTTCCAGGTCTTTTGCCACGATATGCGGAACACGCACGCCATGTGCATCAAAAAACTCATCTATCGTCACAAAAGGCACACAATCTTCTTTTTCTGGTGGTGCATCCATCAGCATAAATGTTTTATTATTCAGTTTGATTCGTGCATAACGACGGAAGCTGGCATCACCTGCTAAAAAATGAGTTTCAAATTGATCTGAACCGAGTACAGAGGCAATCCAAGATTGTATCAATTGTTCGCGTTGTGTATTCATTTGCAATTAATTCTAATACAGGCTGAGTTTTTAAAGTGCTAAGTGTAGCTACTTATCAACTTTTTCTCTATGATGCGACAATAATTAATTGCGATAAAAGCATGATTGGTTAATGAGACAAATGAAGCATCACTTTAAAATAAATCCTCTAGCGACTGCGATCTTAACCCTTTTATGTGGCAGCTCAGCCTCCGGCTATGCTGCATCAAATGTCTCGTCCGATGTAAATGCAGAACAACTCAAACAGCGCATAAATGAGACCTATCCAGGTGAAGCATTCTTTTCGCAATACTATGTCGACAAATCCTCAGCTGAAGCACAGCAGCGGCAGGAAAAATACTTAAGTTCGGCTTATTGTGAAGGCACCTGGGTGACCCCGATTGCCCCAGATGCAGCAACCGTTGCGCCAGATCAGGCTACATCCACCATTACTGCAGATTATGGACACTACAATCCAGCAGGTGACTCTTATTTAGAAGGCAATGTCATCATTGACCAGCAAGGTCGCCAGATTCGTGCTGAACGCGTAACGATTGATCAAACCCAGACCTATGCCAAAGCAGAAGGTCGGGTACAACTTGCTCAGGGTGGCCTGCTCTCACAAAGTGATGATATTAATTATAATTTAAAGACCCAAGAAGGCGACCTAAATAACAGCTTCTATATTGCCGAGCAGCAACATGCGCATGGTCGGGCAGAAAAGATCGCCAGAACCTCGACCGAGACGGTAGAACTGGAAAATGCGACCTATACCACCTGTCCACCTGAGCAAAAACCGACTTGGAAAATCCAGGCAGAAAAGATCAAGCTGAATCAGGAAACCGGACGGGGTGAAACCCGGAATACCAAGTTGTATGTTAAAGATGTTCCGGTTTTAGCGGTTCCCTATTTCAACTTCCCGATTGATGACCGCCGCACTACCGGTATTCTGACGCCGACATTTGGCTTTACCAATGATGGTGGTCTGGAACTGGGGGTTCCGGTTTACCTGAATTTAGCACCACAATATGATGCGACAATTACGCCGCGTTATATTGGCGATCGTGGGGTAATGCTGGATGGCGAGTTCCGTTATCTGACTGAAAATTATGGTGAAGGCCGTATTTGGGGAGGTTATCTGCCTTCCGATGAAAGCTATAGCGATGAAGATCGTAAAAGCCTGCATTTTTTACATAATTGGCAGATCAATAATCAGCTTTCCACCAACCTTGAATATAACTACGCTTCAGACAAAGATTACTTTGCCGATCTGGACAATAACCCGAACTCTAAAACTGACCTGAACTTACGCCGTGCCTGGGAAGTCAATTATAAAAATGGTATTCCTGGCTTAAAGGCACAATTCAAAGTCGAAGACTTCCAAACCCTAGATCCAACTGTACTGGATGAAGACCGTCCTTATGCACGTTTGCCACAGCTTTTAGTCAATTACAAAACTGGCAATCCATTGGGATTACAACTTGAGTTTAATAACGACACAGCATATTTCCAGAAGGATCTGAGAAATTTCGCTGATACTGACCCAACGGGTGAGAAGGTATATCAACCGAGTGGTACACGGATCTATAATGACTTTTCCGTGCGTTATAATCATTTTACCCCGTGGTCATTCTTCATTCCTCAGGCGACTGTACGCAACATCAATACTTTCTATGATGAAAAAACCCAAAGCCGTAGCGCGTCTAGTGAAAATAATTCAATTGTGGTGCCACAATTCACGCTGGACACCGGCTTAATTTTTGAAAAAGAAGGTACGTATCTACAGACCTTAACGCCTCGTCTGTTCTATGCGTATTCACCTTATGAGAACCAGCAGAATCAGCCAAACTTTGATTCAGTCGTCGCTTCGATTAATTATGATCAACTTTTCAGTGCGCGTCGCTTTTATGGTAATGACCGCCTGGAAGACAATAACTTTGCCTCCTTAGGTCTGAGCTATAGCCTATTTAATGAAGAAGGTCTGGAGCGCCTGCGTGCCAGCGTTGGACAGAGCTTTTTCTTTGAAGATCGCCGTGTAACGTTGGAAAATGATGCAGATGAATTCGACCGTGAAAGTCATACTGGCCCTGTAATTCAACTGACAAGCCAGCTGTCAAATAATGTTCACGTTAATCTGAACTCAAGCTGGATGTCGAATGGATCGAATGCCCAACGAGATTTGCAGGTTTATTATACCGGTGAGCAAGGCAATCTTTATAACCTAGGCTATTTCTATCGCAAAGATATTCCGAACCGTCAAAAGAGCTATGATCATGTGGTGGGTTCATTTATCCAGCCGATTGCCAACAACTGGCGTCTGGTTGGACATGCCCAGTTTGACCTCGACAATAGTGTCGCACGGGAATATTTACTTGGCGTGAACTATGAGTCATGCTGTTGGGGAGTTTCTGTTTACGGTCGCTCATATTACAATGACTTAGACGACGTTAATGATTCAAGCGTCAAAGCCAAACGCGCCATTATGGCCGAAGTCAGCCTGAAAGGCTTAGGTGGGTTAAGCAGCAAACTCACCTCATTACTAGAAAATCGTATTCTAGGTTTTAACAATATCAATCAAACTTGGACAGAACGTTAATGAAGACAAAACAGTTAAAACAAATTTTTAAAGCAACCGCACTTGCGCTATGCCTTTCTTCAGCGATGACGACTTTTGCTGTTGCCCAACCTAAAGATGAAGTTGTAGCTGTAGTCGACAATAGTATCATTCTACGTAGTGACCTGGCTCAAGGTGTAGCCGAAATCTCACATCAGCTGCAAAAACAGAAAAAGGCAGTTCCACCACAACAATATCTTGAGCAACAAGCTTTAGAGCAACTGATTATTCGTCAGGCACAGCTTGAACAAGTTAAACGTTATAATATTCGTCCAGATGAAAAAGCTTTAAATGAAGCCGTCCTGAAAGTTGCCCGTGATTCTGGTTCACCGAGTCTGGAAGCATTCCAGCAGAAACTGGATGCCATGGCGCCCAATACCTATGCTTCTTTACGAAACCGTATCGCTGAAGATTTAGCACTGAATCGTTTACGTCAACAAATCGTGACTTCACGTATTCAAATTACAGATCAAGATGTTAAAAACTTCCTAAATACCCCGCAAGGTCAAGCTTTGCTTGGCAGTCAGGTCCATGTACTGCATTTACGGGTAAGCGGTGAAAATGCTGAACAAATTGCAACAAAGGTAAAGCAAGAATTAAATAGCAGCAATGACATTCAGGCGATCAGCAAAAAGTACAGCACTGGCGGCGTTAAAGTCGAAGCTGCTGATATGGGTGTGAGAAACCTGTCAGAAATTCCAGCAGAACTGGCTGCACGCGTGACCACCCTGCAACCAGGTCAAACTTCTGAACTGATTCCTGTCGCTGATGGTGTACATGTTCTGAAGCTCTTGGAACGTAAAGGTGGCGAACAGAAAGCCCTTGTTCCTCAATATTTAACACGACACATTCTGATTCAACCGTCTGAAGTGGTCAGTCCTGAAAATGCCAAACAAATGATTGATAGTCTGTATAACCGCCTCAAACAAGGTGAAGATTTTACTGTTTTAGCTTCAACGTTCTCCAATGATACTGGCTCGGCTCGTGATGGCGGAAGTCTTGGCTGGGTTAGCCCAGGGGTAATGGTACCTGAATTTGAACAGCAGATGAAAAGCACCCCAGTAGGTCAGTTCAGTAAACCATTTCAATCCCAGTTTGGCTGGCATATTCTGCAAGTGAGTGAAACACGCCAACAAGATATGACACAGGAATATCAGGAACGTATGGCTCGCCAATTGCTTGGTGAACGTCAATTTGATGCCGAATTAGATAGCTGGTTACGTGAAACGCGCAATAATGCTTATGTAGAAATCAAAGATCCTCAACTGGATCCTAAACGTAACCGTTAAGCCTTACCATAATCCTAAAAAGCCAACGACATCTCGTTGGCTTTTTATTTAAAAAACTTAAAACGTACAGATATAAAAAAACCTCTCATATAGAGAGGTTTTTTAATTTTCAAACTCGATTAACGATTGTTTTCATCGTCTGAAGAGTCTTCAAATTTAGTGTCGTTGTCAAAACCAGTGCCTTGACCACCAAAGCCAGCACCTTGACCACCGAAGCCACCTTGACCACCGAAGCCGGCACCTTGACCACCGAAGCCGGCACCTTGACCACCAAAGCCACCGCCTTGACCGCCGAAGCCACCTTGACCACCGAAGCCGCCGCCTTGACCGCCAAAACCACCTTGACCACCGAAGCCGCCAGCACCTTGACCGCCACCAAAGCCACCTGCAGCACCTTGACCACCGAAGCCCGCACCTTGTGGACCAGCAGGCGCGCCAGCAGGACGTGGATTACGTGCAGGTACTACAGTTGAAATTGCATGCTTATAAACCATTTGGCTTACTGTATTTTTTAATAAAACCACGTATTGGTCAAAAGATTCGATATGACCTTGTAATTTAATACCGTTTACCAGGAAGATAGATACTGGGATACGTTCCTTACGGAGAGAATTCAAGAATGGATCTTGTAAAGTTTGACCTTTAGACATGTTATAACTCCAAAAAAATTAAAAATCAGCGCAAAAACTATCTCTATTTTTCAATTAAAAATTATAAAAAAGATAGTCCCTAAATTTTGCTTTATCCGTGACAGTTTCGCAAGTCTTCTTGAGCCTGCTGTAGCGTAAAATATGTTGTAAATTTATGCTTTTCTTGCAAAGACCTTAACCACGTATATTGACGTTTTGCAAGTTGTCGTGTCGCAAATAAAGCTTTATCCTCCATTTCCCGTTGCTTTTCCTTGGTTTTATCAGCATTTTTTAAGAATTCCATAGCCTGACGATAACCCACTGAACGCATGGAAGGTAAATTTTCATTAAAATCGTATTTTTCAATTAAATTCACAACTTCATTTAAAAAACCGCTTTTCCACATAATTTCCAGACGTTGTTCAATACGCCCATGTAATTCTAACCGATCTGGCATCAGTGCATAATTATGGAAACTGTAACGATATGGTAAGTTTTTAGGTTGTTCTGCCTGTAGTTTTGTAATCGGCTCACCAGTCAATTTAAAAACTTCCAAGGCTCGAATAATGCGCTGCTTGTCGCTAACCTTGAATTTTTCACCGGCAATCGGATCGACTGCACATAATTCTGCATAAACCGCTTCCCAGCCCTCCTGCTCACCCTTGGCTTCAATCTCTGCCCGAATAGCATAGTCTGCACTTGGTAGGTTATCTGACAAACCTTCAAGCAAGGCCTTAAAATACAGCATGGTGCCACCGACCAGAATCGGGGTTTTACCACGCGCATGAATATCATCAATCAGGCAGCAAGCATCTTCGACAAAGTTGGCTGCAGAATACACTTCAAGTGGACTGATAATATCAATCAGATGATGCGGATAGCGCGTCAGTTCCTCTTTAGAAGGTTTGGCTGTACCAATGTCCATTTCCCGATAAACCAGTGCAGAATCGACCGAAATCAGCTCAAATCCCCCTTGCTCATACAGTTCACATGCCAAAGCGGTTTTACCACTTGCAGTTGGCCCCATTAAATTGATGACCGGCAATTGATTGGACATGTAAAACTACTCTCCTCGAGCAAAAAGTTTATCTAGTTGAGCCAATGGAAAGGCGCGCCAAGTCGGGCGGCCATGATTACATTGACTAGCAAATTCGGTTTGTTCCATCTGACGTAATAAAGCATTCATTTCCGACAGGCTTAAAATACGATGCGCTCGCACTGCACCATGACAGGCCATGCCTGCCAGAATCTGGTCACGCTTCTGCAATAGACTTTGTGCCTGATCACCCGGATCTAAATCATTCAATAATTCAGGAATCAAGGCATCAAAATCGGCCTTGTGTAGAATAGCGGGAACGCCGCGCACAATCACCTGCTCATCACCATACTGATCAATTTCCAGACCCAAACGTGCCAACTGCTCTTTCAGCTCTTCTACCCGCATCGCCTGCATCCGGCTAATATTCACGACTTTTGGAATCAGCAATTGCTGTGACGTCCAGAATTCAGGTTTATCCCAGGCCGATTTCATCTGCTGCAAGACGATACGCTCATGCGCCGCATGCATATCGACAATAATCAGACCTTCGGTATTTTGCGCCAGAATATAAATGCCGTGTAACTGGGCAATGGCAATACCCAGTGGATGCTCATCCACTTTGGTGTTTACATGTGTCTGAAAAGACTGCTCAGGACTGAATGCTTCGGCTTCTGAACTTTCTCTCAACGGAGCCAGATAACTTTTCAATGCATTATTCAGCTGCTGTGAACCTGCATAGGATGCATTGTAATCTCGGGCATAATTCACAACTTGCGGACCTGAAGATTCAAAATCGGTCAGTACATCCGAAGCTTCGTGACTACTTGTGGTAGATATGGGTCTAGCCATCTGCTGTTGCGAATGCACATTCTGATGCAGGCTAAACTGCTCCTGATAACGTAGTTGTGGCGTCACAAAATTAGGCTGTTGATCCTGTTTCATTGCCTCGGCCAGATCCGCAGTTGCAGTCTGGAATTGTGCCAGCGTTTCCTTGGCATAATGCCGCACAAACTCGTGTACTTCACGTTGATTCAGGAAGCGAATTTCATGCTTGGTCGGATGAACGTTCACATCAACATTTTCTGGATCAACTTCCAAAAACAGTAAATAAGCCGCATGCTGATGTCCATGCAAGATACCATCATAGGCCATACGCAAGGCATGGGAAATCGTTTTGTCTTTGACAATCCGGCCATTCACATAGACATATTGCAGATCTGCCTGCGCACGTGCATCTGAAGGATGGCCAAGCCAACCAGACAAACGCATATTGATACTTTCTGCATCGATCCAATAGGCATTTTCAGTAAACTGGCGGCCAAGCAATTGTTGTACCCGCTGAAAACGCAAAGCGCCGCTATCCGCCACGGGTAAATTCAGCTTGATGCTTTCATTATGTTCTAGCACAAACCGGATATCAAAATGCGTCAGTGCCATACGGCGTACAATTTCTTCAATATGACCAAATTCAGTGCCCGGTTTTTTCAGGAATTTACGCCGTGCAGGCACATTAAAAAACAAATCCTGAACCCGGATATGCGTCCCTTTCGAGGCTGCAACAGCCTGAATTTCCTGATGATCAAAAGCCGTACCATTGACTTCGACCTGATAACCGATGCCCTCGTCACTTTGACTGCTGATCATGGTCAGGCGTGAAACTGCTGCTATCGACGCCAGTGCCTCGCCACGAAAGCCCAGACTGCTGATTGCATACAGCTCATCAGCACTCTGGATCTTGCTGGTGGCATGACGCATGACGGCCAAAGCCAGATCTTCAGCATGAATGCCGCGACCATTGTCGATGATTTCAATTAAAGTACTGCCGCCCTGTTCGACCCGAATGATCAGTTCTGTCGCACCCGCATCAATCGAGTTTTCCAGTAATTCCTTGACCACAGAGGCCGGACGTTCAATCACCTCACCTGCGGCAATCTGGTTGGCAAGTGCAGGATCAAGGGCACGAATACGGCGCAGGCTTAAATCATTCGACATGTGGAAATTGACGCTCCAGAGCCTCTCGTAAGGCAAGATTCGATGAAGTCAGGCTTGCAGTACGGGTCAGCTCATCTTCAGATTTTAAAATTTCAATAATCAGGTCAGCTTGCGGAATTTCATCGCCACCTTTGGATGGCCATTCAAACAAAAATAGCGCATTCGGTGTTTCCAGATAATCCCGGATTCCCATCAGTTCCAGTTCATACGGATCATTCAGACGATACAAGTCAAAATGAAAAATATCCTGACCATTAATTTGATAGGGTTCGACCAGTGTATAAGTTGGACTTTTCACTGAACCTTTATGACCCAACTGTTGCAAATAATAACGCGTTAAGGTCGTTTTTCCTGCCCCTAAATCACCGATCAGATATACGACTCCCGCAGAGAAATTTTCGGCCAGAACCTTGGCCAGTTTTTGGGTATCGTCTTCATGATTTAAAGTGACATTAAATGAATAAGGCATATTACTCACAACATGATGCAAAAGAATAAATATGATAGCATCGCCACGCTTTAAAAGCCTATTCACCTGTGTGAGAAACTGTATTTTTTCACAGCATCTGTTCCTTAAGAGGTTAATCTGCCTGCCATGCAACCGACTGTTGAATTTAACCCACCCATGCTCAATGGGGTCAGTGCCAGTAAAGTGTTTTTGCCAACCAGTCCGGATGCGCCCCTGACAGTTTTTGCTTATTTATGCACGCAATTTGCGCATATCGCAGCAGATGAATGGCAATCTCGTTTCGCCGAGGGTTTAGTCTATGATGCCCAAGGCAACAGATTAAGCACAGAAAGTCCATTTCAGGCCAATAGCCATTGTTTCTATTATCGCTTTTTGGCACATGAAGTGCATGTGCCTTTTCAACATCAGATTTTATTTGAAAATGAGTATTTCATGGTGGTCGATAAACCGCATTTTTTGACCATGAGCCCGACCGGACAATATGTGCAGGAAACGCTATTGGTTCGTCTTAAAAAGCAAACCGGCAATGAGCATTTAACGCCTATTCACCGGCTGGATCGTGAAACGGCAGGTGTGGTCCTGATTTCCAAATGTGTGGAATCACGTGGCCTGTATCAACAATTATTTGCTACACGGCAGGTGCAAAAAACCTATCATGCGATTGCGGCCTATCAACCTGATTTAAAATTTCCATTGATCACGCGATTAAGAATGGAAAAGGGACAGCCCTTTTATACCATGCACGTGCTAGACGGAACGCCGAATAGCGAGACGGCGATTGACCTGCTGGAACATAATACAGAATGGGCTAAATATGAGTTGAAACCGCATACTGGCAAACAGCACCAATTACGGGTGCACTTGAATCATCTGGGTATTCCGATCCGTCATGATCCCTTTTATCCCCAGGTAGCGCACAAGGCGGAAGATGATTTTTATGCACCTTTAAGTTTATTGGCCAAACATATTCAATTCATCGATCCGATCACGCAGAAAAGCATGAATTTCAGCTCGCAACTTGAATTGACACTGTAAATCGCTTGTCATTACAGATTATTTTCTAAAATCGGTCGCTTTAAGATTGAATTTCAAACGTAATTGATTAGAATAAAGGCGAAAAGTTAAGTAATTTAAAGCTTTAAAAATATTATGAGAAAAACTGAAGTTTATCAAATTCGCTTGGACTCGCAAGAGAAGAAACAAGCCTTTGCGGTATTTAAGCAATTGGGGATTACGCCAGCTCAGGCCGTGCGTCTTTTTTTCAAGCAAGTGGTGATTACCAAATCGATCCCCTTCTCGATTGAAAACCAGAATATCAATCTGGAACAACTGATCCGGCTGCGCAAGCTGAAACAAAATGAAGCGAAAACCGAGCAAAATGCGCTTTCCAGTTCGGCCCTGAATCTGCTGGATGATCAGGAGATTGCATTGGATGATGATCATCTTGATTTATTTGAAGAGCTGAATGCCATTTTGGGTGAAAGCGACAAAATTTAACATTGTTGCATTTCCGAACAATTTCTAAAGCCTGCCACTCATAAACTTCGCTATGCTTGATGCTGATAATCAATAAAAAATTAGCATGGAGTATGCAATGCTCGTACGACGCGCCCAGTCAGCAGACCTGAATCAGCTGGCGGTATTATTTGATGAATATCGACAGTTTTATGGTACGTCTTCCAATCCTGAACTCTCTTACCAATTTTTAAAACAGCGTTTTGAAGATGGGCAAACCGTCATTTTCATTAATACCAAAGATGATACTTTTACCGGCTTTATTATCCTGTATCTGGGTTTTTCTTCAGTGGCCTGCTCGACCTATTATATTCTGGATGATGTCTATATCACCCCGGTTTTTCGGCGTCAGGGCGCAGCCAAACAACTGATTGATACCGCGATTTTATTTGCCAAACATGAACAGGCCTTAAGAATCACCCTGGAAACCCAAAAAAATAATTATCAATCGCATAAATTGTATGAATCTATGGGATTTATCAAGGATGATGAATTTCAGACTTATCACTGTTTCCTGAAGTAAGTCCTAATCTTTTCATCACATTTCAAGCGAATAAAAAATTTATTATTCTGAGCGGAATTTGGCCTGCGCCACCTGTTCTGCATTTAAATACAACCATTCTCCTTCAGCCAGTTCAGGCAAGGCCAAAGCACCAATCTGTGCACGATGTAGCTGTTCAACTTTATTACCTACGGCAGCCAGCATGCGCTTTACTTGATGATAGACCCCTTGATGAATGGTCATTTGCAGACGATTTTCAGCCAATCGAGTCACTTCAGTAGCCGCAAAAATACCTTTTTCATTTCTCAATTCGACACCTTGTTCTAGTTGCTGAATCTGTTCATCCGTGACTGGATCCGCAGTTTGCATCTGATAAACTTTGGCGACATGCTTTTTCGGATGGGTGAGCGCTTGCAGAAACTGTCCATCATCGGTCAGCAATAATAGTCCAGTGGTATCCTGATCCAGACGTCCCACACACTGAATCCCCCGATTCAGCAGGATGTCATCAAACAGGTCAAATACACTAAAATGATGCGTCGCCTGATGCGAACACTCATAGCCTTGTGGTTTATTTAAGGCGATATACACTTTTTCCCGATAGGTATGACTTTTCCCATAAACCTCGAAATTTAAGTGATTTAAATCCAGGTTATATTTAGGATTGTCAACCACTTCATCTTGAATTGAAACAGCACCATTTTTAATCAGTTGCTGACAATGCTTGCGGGAGCCGAAACCTTGTGACTGCAACATTTTTTCCAATAGCATCTGTTTATACCTGTATCGAGTGAAGACCTGTGCATTCTATCCTGAAACAGTCCTGAATTTGATTTCTTCCGCTGTTTTCTAGGTATCATGCGTTGAAAAGCTCTACAATAGCTTTATTTTTCACTCTATCTCTCCCCCTTATGTCGCAACTTGATTTGAATCTGATTGTTCTTTTGGTTTTACTGGCTTGCGGTATTTTCAGTCACAATAGTGCCGTCACCATTGCTGCAGCGGTATTAATTGTTTTAAAAATCACACCTCTCAGCAGTTTATTGCCTTATGTACAGGCGCACGGTTTAAATATCGGCATTATTATTCTGACCATTGGTGTTCTGACACCAATTGCCAGTGACAAAATTTCAGGGGAAAGTATTCTCAAATCTTTCCTGAGCTGGAAGTCTTTGCTGGCAATCGCGATTGGGGTCTTTGTCGCTTGGCTGGGAGGACGTGGAGTGAAGCTGATGTCCAATCAGCCAGATGTAGTGGCCGGACTGTTACTAGGCACAGTAGCAGGTGTAGCAGTATTACGCGGTGTTCCAGTCGGTCCTTTAATTGCGGCTGGGATTTTATCCTTATTGATTAGTACACAATAATGTTCAAATCATCAGCGCCCTTCACCAGTATGCAAAGATTTCTCAAAAATAATCATATAACGGGAAATATGCAGATCGCCCGATGATTATCTTGCGCTAATCTCTAACGCAGTACGTCAGGCTTGCTCAGAAGATACTATCAAATCAACGGAATATTTATTAATTCGATCTTTCAAAATTCAAGCAAAGGAAAGTAAATGATTTTTAAAAGCGGTGACCTGATAAAAATCAGAAATTCAATAAATGACACATATCAGTCTAATCTTTCAAAGCATAGACCAAACTTTCTATCATCTCGCCATTTTCCAAATATACTTTAACCGGAATACGTTGATATTCATCGCCTTCAAATGCATCCAGATCATCCCAATATTGGGGAAGATTCTCGGATATGAATACATAACCCGGAACAGTCTCTCCCGAATCACTGAGCTGAATACCCGGGCTACCCAGTTCAGCACCCCAACCACGCTGCTGCAAATGCCCACGAATAAAACCGGCTTTCCAGCTTCCTCCAATCCGTTCCATGACATGGGTATTGGGTTGCTGGGGACGAAGCGTGCCGTATACGAATAAACTGTTCATCTTAAGAACTCTTAAACATCATTGTGATGATTATTCTACAAATAGTAGTGCCAAACGCACCTGGTCATAAGCCATTTTAGGTGTAGTGAGTTCCACAATCGGACGCAGCTTAATTGAACCATCATCATTAAAATGTTCCGAGTTTTGACGCTTGGTCAGGCGTTTATAAATCTTACGAACCTGCTCCACCACTTCCTCACCCGGATGTGCCAGCGAGATATCCAGCCCCTGCTCTTTATGCAAACGCCCCAAATGATTGATGATGGTTGCCGGAGTCAAACCACGTTCAGTCGCGATATCGGCAATTTCATAACCTTCTTCAAACAGTTCACGCGTTTCGTCTAGCGTTGCAGTGGCATAGCTTTGTTTTCCAGCATTCTTGGAAATTTTCTTCTCATTGCGCTGGATTTCAACTTCATTCAAAGTCCCGCCACAATGCCGGATAAAGGCTTTGTGCTGCGCAGTCAAATCGACATTTTCAAAATTCGCTTCAGCCTCATCAGAAAGTTCCTGAAAACGGCGATCGGCTTTAATCGCCAGACTATCAAGTTCCAAAGCCTGCTCATTAAAACCTTTTAAGCGTAAGCCATTTAAGCTCTTCAAACGGGATAAGGCGACATAGCCCTGTCCTTTTTCAAAGGTATGACTCAGATCAATTTCAGCAGCTTCCAGGGTCATGCCTTGTGATTTATGAATGGTAATTGCCCAAGCCAGACGCAATGGAATCTGCTGGAAACTGGCAATGGTTTTACCGGCCTCATTGTCTACCGACCAGGTTTCAGGCTCAACCACCAGTGTCGTGCCATCGGTCAGTTTGACTTTGGGCAGCACACCATATTCATCATCTTCTTCAAAACTGATGACTTCGCCCAGACTGCCATTGATATAACCCATATCAAAGTTGTTTTTTACAAACATGACTTTGGCATGTTTTTTCAGGGTTAAAGCTTCAGGCGCTCGCACTGACGATTTTAAGGTTTCGATCAGCTTTTCATTGCCATCGCATTGTGCATCAAACTGACGCGGATCATTGTCAATTTCATTTAGATGCTTAAAGTTAATACTGTCTACATCCATATTATGCGTATACAGGCGCGTATAGGTCTCGCCAATTTCTTGATGTCGCGTGGCCTGTAAAGCCGTGCGATGTTCATGATTAATTGCCTGCGCACGAATCGCGTTCAGGATGTCATTCAGATAATCATTGCCCTGACGATGCTGCTCGGTCAAATAACAGACACGAAACTTGGCTTCGACCCAAGCATCCGACATAAAGCAAAATTTGTCGCGGTTACGCTCATCATTTTTACCGACTGGCGGTAACTGGAAAAAGTCCCCTGCTACAATCACCTGAATACCACCGAAAGCTTCATCACTTTCCTTGAAATATTTCAGCACCTGATTGACCAGATTCAGCTGCTTGGCATGCAGCATTGAAATTTCGTCAATAATCAGGACTTGCGCATTTTCCAGATGTTCTTTTAAGTATTTGCGCTCTTTCATCCGCTTTAAGTCTTCTTCAGACAAAAAGTCTTTAATGCCAATGCCTGCCCAGGTATGAATAGTCATACCGTTCATATGTGTGGCTGCAATACCAGTAGATGCAGTAATGGCAACGGCGACTTTACGCGCCTTTAAATAATTAATATATTGATTCAGCGTATAGGTTTTTCCTGCACCGGCAGAACCGGTTAAAAAGACATTTTCTCCTGCTTTAAGTAACTTAAGGGCAGTTTCCTGTTTCATAAGAGCAATACCGTGAAAGAACGGCTATAGCCTAACGATTTTTAGCGGAAAAGTTAAGCGTCATGGCGGAAAACAAGCTGTATTGAACTGTCAGGCCTGCAAGTTGAGCCAGTTAATAAAATTCATGGCAATATTGCTGTATTCAGCTTCTGCTTTCTGGTTATTCGGATATTCCAGCTGATCAAAGATCACCTGTCCATTCACCAATTGACACCCCAAGATCAAGGGTAGACGAACAGCGGGATGAGACATGCGAAAGGCCACATACTGCCTTTCCACAATTTGCTGAGCATAGCTTGCCGCCAGACAGTTCCTGAAAATTTTAGATTCCTCTAAAATCCGATCCAAAGTTTTAAGCTCTTCAAAACGCCAGTTGAAATACAGTAAAAATGAAACCTGAGTGATTGGCGTCCAGTTCACCAGTGCAAACTGTTTTTTCAGCTTGGCGATCATTTCCTGCTTTTGAATCTGATCATGCCAGACGACCGCCTGATTAAACAAACTGGTCCAGCTCAGATTTTTCGGTATTTCTGTATGGCTGGAAAAATACTCTACCAGATAGTCGCGCACATAACTGTCAAAGAGCGACTCCCGTACATGCCCGCTTTGCAAATAAAATAGCTGCCTGAACTCAGTAAAAGGAATTCGATAGCGGTGCAGAACATTATAGAAATCACGGTTCTGCTGGCTTGGAGGCTGAATATACACCAGAACCTCATCTGGCAAATGCACCGTAATTTTATATAAATACTGCATATACGCCTGCATCATCCGGCTCAAGTTCAGATAAACCTTTTTGGTCAGTTGATCATCCATTTTGACCACATTACGCAGCAGCTCCATCCATTCATCCAGATACAGAATTGAGGGACTAATCGCAATCCGTTGATCCTCAATCGATTGGCGTGTGCCTTTTAATACCACCGCCTGATTATACTGATGCTGAAACCAGTCATGCTGGATTGCATATTCATGCATGCTATGAATAAACAGTCGCGCCGAGACATATTGAAAATATTGCAAAGTCGCCAAAATAATCTGGGGATGAATATGATGGCTGTCTACAAAACTTAAGGCAGTTACTGCAACGCGTACACTGCTATGCTGGATATTATTACTGATCCAGTCCAGTACCTCGGCCGGTTGCTTGAAGATCCAGTTCACGGCACGATGACAATCAAATAGTGGCAATCGGGCTACTTTTTTCTGCCATAAATACGGATGATTTTCCAGGAAATTCCGTTTGGATAATAAATCATCCCGATGCCACACGTCCCGGTTCATCAATCGGACAAAACCGAGCAAATTACTTTGCTCCTCAGCATGCCGATATAGCAAACAGATATCATCAGTATGATCATTCAATTCATGCAGATTAAAGCGCTCTTCAAAAGACAGCGACATAATCTGGAACAGTGCCGGAGGCAAAAACTGTGCGGCGCTAAAACAGAACTCATCCAGACTGTCCATCAATGACTGGATCGACAGGAATTCATCCTGCTGTAGACACTCCAAAGAAAAAGCCTGTTGCAAGCTTTCAAGAGTCTGCTGTGGAATCTCTTGTTCATCCTGAATAAAGTTTTGCATGACAGGTGCTGTATACAACCCGGCCTTGATCAGCTGCTGGTCGATAATCTCAGCTTGAACAATCGACATTTGCTGCAAAAATTCGGACACCCGTTCCAGGCCATTAACCCACGCATAAACCTGAGCCAGGATAAGCTGACGTAACTGTTTGGCTTTGTCGCGTAAATACAGCGAATGCTGTGGTTTTAAATCGCCAGTCAGGAAATAGATATCCTGTAAAAAGAATTCCTCCAGGGCTTCTGCCTTACATTGCTGGAAATAAAAATGACTGTCTAGCAAAGCAGGTGCAGTTCCAGAGTCTAGTGCACGTGGAGCATGAAACTGGATATAAAACAGACCATCCAGCAATTCAATCCGGCACTGATCCTGCTGAATTTTTATTAAATTTTGTGCATTCAGATGACCAATTATTGCCATCTGATCAAGATAAAGCTGGTTGAGCTCCGGAGAAATCCGTAAACATTGTTGTGCCAACAACCTTAAAGGTGCTACCAAGCTATCCTGTTCCATACGCACACCTCGGTCATCTTAGAATCATCTTATTTTTATATTGGATCATGCTGAGTCCCTGATCACCAATCAGTGAACACTTAAAAATACATTATGGCATCACTTGCACTATAAAAAAGTCCATGCATCCTTTTTCCTAAAAATAGAACATCTCAATAGATCATAGCCTAGATTTTACAGGAAGAATTTTTCTTTTTTAGTCTTGCTGACGTAGCACCTTAAGCTCGGCCAAGCCGGTATAAATATGTTGCTGCAAGATGTGTCGAAATGCAATCAGCTCTTCCTGAGTCTGAACCTGAGCAATCGATTGTCGCGGCATAAACTGAAAATAAAATGGCAGGCGTTTTGGGAATAATCGTTTAGGCAAAGATGGAATCACATCGCCCTGACGTAGTAATTTGTTCAGTTGTGGTACTTTGAGGAGCTTTTGAAAATATTTATGCTGGATGATCTTATTGGCATCAAAGCCGATCTCATAGACTTCATCCCCACCGAGCGCGGCAAAAGGGACAATATCATAGTTGAATTCCTGAGCTAGCTTTAAAAATCCGTAACGTTGCTTCCAGATCAGTTGATACTGTTCACCCTGACGTTTAAGTACTTCGCGCCCACCTCCTGGAAACACCAGAATGGAGTAGCCCTGCTGCATCACAGCACGTATATAATGCTGGATGTCATCGACTGCCCCAAACTTTTTCACGGCTTCACGCCATAGCGGTACATAAAAATGGCTATGATCCGCAACACTGACCACAGCCACCTTATGTTCGTTATAGAGATAATCAATCAGCATCGGCGAATCAAAGATGCCGTACATGGAATGATTACCGACATACATTGCAGGCCGACTGGCATCAATATATTCAGCCCCTAAAAAGGTAGGGGTAAAATATAATTTGGATAAGCCACTTAAGCGTCTAATCCATTGCCCATCATGTTTGACCTGCAAGCTGTCTGCTCCTTATCTACTCCGGACTATGCCACGCGCTTTTGGACCAGAATCGAACCCACCGAATAACCGGCACCAAATGAACACAATACACCGTATTCACCATCTTCAACTTCATGTGCAGTACGGTGCAAGGCAATGATCACCCCGGCAGAAGAAGTGTTGGCAAACTCATTCAGAATGATCGGTACCAGACCAGGTTTGGCATTTTCTTTGCCGACGACCAGTTTCAGGATTAGTTCATTCATGCTGGCATTGGCCTGGTGTAACCAGAAGCGTTTAACACCTGTCGGCTCAATCTGATTCTTTTCCAGTTGCGCAGTAATCATTTTCGCAACCAGTGGACAGACTTCTTTAAATACCTTACGACCATCCTGACGGAAACGCTTGTCGTCAATGTCAGCATTTTCAGAGGTATTCAAGAAACCGAAGTTATTGCGGATGTTATTCGAGAACTGGGTAAACAACTCAGAATCCAGAATTTCAAAACCGGTTTTGCTGTCGGTATTTTCAATAATTGAAGCGGTTGCCACATCACCAAAAATAAAGTGACAGTCACGTGAACGGAAATCGGTATGTGCAGAGGTAATTTCCACATTCACTAATAACACACGGCGCGCGCCTGCTTTGATCGCATCATAAGCCTGTTTCAGACCAAATGTTGCTGCAGAACACGCCACGTTCATGTCATAGGCATAACCTTTGATGCCTAGAGCGGTCTGAATCTCGATCGCCACAGCAGGATAAGCACGTTGCAAATTCGAGCATGACAAGATCACGATATCAATGTCTTCGGCAGTCACACCGGCATTTTCCATCGCCTGCTTGGCTGCGATTACACCCCATTCTGCCTGCAGTGAAATTTCATCATCTGCACGTTCACGTAAATTTGGACGTAAGCGTTTTGGATCAAGAATACCTGATTTTTCTACGACATAACGGCGTTGTACGCCAGATGCTTTTTCAATAAAGTCTGCGCTAGAACCACGACGTGCTTCCACTTCGCCTGCAGCGATTTTGTCAGCATTTTCGTGATTAAACAGTTCCACATAAGCATTTAAACTTTCAACTAATTCTTCATTGGTGATGACATGTTCCGGATGGAATAAGCCCGTACCCGTAATGCGGATGCCCATGTAAAATTCCTTATCTGAATTACCTATATCTTAACTGATTCCAAGACGATCCCATACTTTTTGCAAGCGAGTTGGAGACACAGGTGCTTTTGTTTTCATCGGTTGTGAAAACAATGAGATTCTTAACTCCTCGACCATGAAATACAATTCTTTCAGGCGAGGGTCATCTTTAAACTTGAATAATTTTTCCATCCATTGATCAATTTGGTCAATGGCGGAATTGTCCCTTTGTAGATTATTGGGCAAGCGCTCCAAACGCAAGATCAAGGCTTTCAAATAACGTGGAAATTCGATCCATACATCGGAAGGTTTACGATACACAAAGTCAGAAAGGCTCATTAAATCAAGTTGATCTTCAATATCATTGATATTTTTTTCAAACACAGAATGATCTAAAACCAATAATTTCCGGCGGATTTCCTGCCACTGGATATAAATATCCGTGATCTCTTTCAGGGCAACTTGGCCATAAGTCAAGAAAGATTTTTTTACATCTTCAACCAGTTTTTGGAACTCTTGCGCATTGACAGGTAATTCATTAATAGACATGTGCAGTGTGGCATAAACTAACATTTTTTCCAGTTGTGCCTTATCACCGAGTGGTGAATAAGCCAGCGCCAGAGGTTTGGAAATCTGTTTTTTCAACTGGCGGGTCAAGTCTCCGAGTTGCATATGCACCAGTCGGATCACTCCTTCACGATGTTTTTTGATCGCTTCAGCCTGATCATTAAAAGTCTGAATCACCACACCCGATTCATCTTTCTGCTCCAGGGCAGAAAAAGCTTTAGTCGGAACCAGCGCCTGGTACTGCTTGACCACGACACCGGTGACTTTTTGTGAGGCTTCAAATACAAAGCTTTCCGGGAAGGTTTTAAATTCACCTTTAAGCTGTTTGACCGGACTATGCGTTTCAGTCCGACAGCGCGCTTTCAGCTCGGCAAGATCACGCCCCTGCTCAATGACACGACCTTTTTCATCAGTCACTTTAATAAAAGGCAACAGATATTGGTCTACCCGGTCAAAGCTGAAATCTTTCTCCGTGATTTGTTCGCCTCGCAGCTGGAATGCCAAGAAACTAAAAATATGTTTCTGTAAATCCTGCGCATCTACTTTTGCTATGAGTTTTTGTGCAGTATCCGGAATCGGCACCAGATTACGGCGCTTATCCTTCGGCAAAGCTTTTAGCAATGCTTCAATCAGATCCAGACGCCAACCCGGAATCCCCCATGACCAGATACCTTCATCGACCTGGGCCAAGGCTTGCAGGGGAATTTTAACTGTCGCGCCATCTTCATCATGACTCGGGTCAAAACGATAGGTTGCAGCCAGACGCAGGCTACCATTGTGCAAATAGTCCGGAAATTGTTGTGTCGTCGGCCGGTCATTCAGCCATAGCGCATCATCATCGACAAATAAATAACGCGGATTCTGAGGCTCAACCGTGGCACGCCAATCTTCAAAAGTACGACGGCTGGCCACTTCAGGCGGCACTTTCGAGGCATAGAACTGGTAAATGGTTTCTTCATCAACCACCAGATCACGACGGCGTAATTTGTCTTCTACTCGCTCGACTTCTTCCAGTTTAAGCAAGTTATGCTTTAAAAATGGTGGAGTAATGCCTAAATGCCCAGTGGTTAAAGCATCCCGCAAGAAAATTTCATGCGCGGCCGCCTGATCTACTTTTTCATAATTGATTGGGCGTTTCGGCTCAATAATCAGACCAAATAATGAAATCTGATCATAGGCATTCACCACACCAGCTTTTTTCGACCAGTGCGGTTCAAAATAATGATGCTTGAGCAGGTCACGCGCGGCCAGCAGAATCCATTCTGGTTCAATCTTGGCAAGGGTACGCAAATACACCTGGGAAGTCTCGACCATTTCAAAGGCCATCACCCACGGTGTATTGGTCTTGTGCAAGGTAGAAGCTGGGAAAATCCGTGCTTTTTGCTGACGTACTGCCATAAAGACATTACGCTCATCGGTCTTATTGGCGATAAAGGACAATAGACCAGTTAACAAGGCACGATGCAGATTTTCATAACTGGCTTTCTTTTCATTAAATGACAGTTTTAAGCCTTTAGCCAAATCCACCAGCTGCTCATGAGTTTTCTTCCATTCACGCAGACGCAGCCAGCTCAGGAAATGATTTCGTGCAAATGTACGGCGCTTATTTTCACTCATGCTTTCGCGGTTATTATGCAGCGTCTCCCAGAGCTTGATATAGAACAGGAAATCAGAATCGGCTTCACGGAATAGTGCATGTTTCTGATCCGCCTGCATCTGCTTGTCTGCAGGGCGTTCACGCGGATCCTGAACCGCAAGCGCTGCCACAATCACCAGCACTTCATTCAAAACACCGAAATGTGCACCACCAAGAATCATACGGGCCAGACGTGGATCAATCGGCATTTTCGCCATTTGCTGACCGATCTTGGTTAAGCCACGGCTTTGAAGTCTCCCTTTCTCGAAGGGTGAGGCGTTATGCGACGCAAGAGAGGGATTTGCTTGATCATCTTCAGTTTTAGGAGAATTTTTCTCAGCCATTGCACCCAGTTCAATCAGGAGCTTACGTCCATCATTCACCAGACGGTGATCTGGTGGCTCAATGAAGTCGAAGTCTTCGAGTGAACCCAACCCCAGACTTTGCATTTGCAGAATTACCGATGCCAGGTTGGTTCGCTTGATTTCCGGTTCAGTAAACTCAGGACGGCTCAGGAAGTCTTCCTCAGAATACAAACGAATACAGACACCCGGTGCAATACGGCCACAGCGGCCTTTACGCTGATTAGCTGCTGCCTGAGAAACGGCTTCAATTGGTAAACGTTGCACACGTGAACGATAGTTATAACGCGAAATACGGGCAAAACCGCTATCAATCACATACCGGATATTCGGAACGGTTAAAGCTGTTTCTGCTACGTTGGTGGCAATAATAATGCGTCGCCCGCCACCAGAAGGATTAAAGATTTTCTGCTGTTCGGCCAGCGCCAGGCGCGCATATAAAGTTAATACTTCCGTATGGCGTGGCCCATGTTTGATCAGGGTTTCCTGTAACTCGCGAATTTCCTGCTCGGTACTGGCAAAAATCAGGATATCGGCATGTTCGGGATGACCTTTTTCCTGTGCATCCTGAAAGCATTCTTCGACTGCTTTGACCACAGCGCGAGGCAGGTTTTCTTCAAAATCATCAAACTCATCATCATCACTACCGCCAATGCTCATTTCCGAGATCGGGCGATAACGTAGCTCGACTGGAAAGCTGCGGCCTTCCACTTCAAAAATTGGTGCACCATTAAAGTAACTGCTAAAACGGTTTACATCCAGGGTTGCAGAAGTAATGATGACTTTCAGATCAGGCCGGCGCGGCAAAAGCTGCTTCAGATAACCCATAATGAAGTCGATATTCAGTGAGCGTTCATGCGCTTCATCAATAATAATCGTGTCATATTTGGTCAGGTATCGGTCATGCGTCAGTTCGGCCAGTAAAATACCATCTGTCATCAAACGCACAATTGAGTCTTGTGAACCCTGTTCCGTAAAACGTACTTTAAAGGAAATTGATTCACCGAGTTTTTCGCCAACTTCTTCGGCAATACGCTGTGATACGCTACGGGCTGCCAGTCGACGCGGCTGGGTATGTCCAATCATTCCGGTCAGGCCACGTCCAGCCAGCATGGCAATTTGCGGTAACTGGGTGGTTTTACCAGAACCGGTTTCGCCGGCCACAATAATCACCTGATGCTTTTGAATCGCAGCAATCAGCTTGTCAGTGTACTGGGTAACCGGCAGATCCTGATTCAGCCTTATGTCTGGAAGACGCTCAAGCCGTTGCCGTACTTTCAGATTGGATTTTTCAAATAATTCCTGATACTGCTTAGCATCTGCGTCTTTCCCTTTTTTCAGTCGATTTAAACGGTGACGGTCACGCGCCATTATCCATTGATCTACATTTAAATGACTCTGCACAGAGAAAACACCCACATCAAAAAACCGGAAAGGTTTATTTTACTTGGTTCATTAGATTTCAGATAGTCGTAGTTCTGTTAAGTGCCGGACAAATTGGCTTTGGCTGCCTGATTTCTCTCAATTCCGCACTATAAACCTGTCAAAATATCTAAATGACACGCATGAGTTTCCCTGATTAGATTTAATCATAAGTCCAAGTTTGGAATTGATATTTAAATTATTTTGTGGAAATTATGCTTTTTTCCGAATTGACCCTTGAATTTTTTGGTTTCAACATCATGTTTGCTAGCACGAGGAAAAAGAGATAATTTTGTCATCAGGCCATCATCTTGATGCTGCTCAATGAACAAAGCGATTTTGCCAAAGTGGCGCGTTTTTACTTAATTCGGTTTTTCCGATGTTTGTAATGTAAAAATACCATTTTATCATCAACCAAAATTTCGATACTCTTATTCAAAATCAAAGACTACCTCAATCATGGAGACAATGATGAGCTTAATTAATACTGAAGTTAAACCATTTAAAGCAACTGCATTCCAAAACGGCAAATTCATTGAAGTTACTGAAGCTGACCTGAAAGGCAAATGGTCTGTTGTATTCTTCTACCCAGCTGACTTCACTTTCGTTTGCCCGACTGAACTTGGTGACCTTGCTGACAACTACGCTGAATTCCAAAAACTAGGCGTTGAAATCTACTCAGTTTCTACTGACACGCATTTCACTCACAAAGCTTGGCACGATTCTTCAGAAGAAATCAAAAAAATCCAGTATGTAATGGTTGGTGATGCAAACTGGACTCTTGCTAAAAACTTTGACGTATTAATCGAAGCTGACGGCCTTGCTGATCGTGGTACTTTCGTGATCGATCCAGAAGGTAAAATCCAAATCGTTGAAATCAACGCTGGTGGTATCGGCCGTGACGCTCAAGAACTTCTTCGTAAAGTTAAAGCAGCTCAGTATGTACACGCTCACCCAGGCGAAGTTTGCCCAGCTAAATGGAAAGAAGGCGATGCAACTCTTGCTCCTTCAATCGACCTAGTGGGTAAAATCTAATTTTAATTAGATTGAACTGATTCAAAAAAACCACGCTTTTTAGCGTGGTTTTTTATGGTTTGAACTTTTATGTCAGTGCAATACGGGATTTTATTTTTTTAAATTATTTTGTTAGGACTTTAAATATTGCAGTCCTATTTCTTTCTTGATCCATCATATAAAAATTCAGGCATATCTTTTGCTTCGCTTTCTCATAATCCTTACCGATTCTTACAATTGAGCTATACATCTGCAGAGCCATATGGCATAAGTTCAAATGATAAGATAAGAAATATTCAGTGGAGGAACGCATATGCAAAAACTGCTTACCGTGATTTCTTGGAAATACAATCCCTCAAGCCGCCACCTGAAAATTGTATACAGTAATGGTCATGCCGAGCTGTATCATCCCGTACCTGAATTTATTTATGACAACCTGTTAAGACGCCAAGACAAAGCCGCATTCGTAGAAAAGTATCTCGAATATAATTTACATTTTAATAAAATTTGCATGGATTGAAGTGAATCCATTTAACGAAATCCCACCATCAGCAAACCTGCGCCTATGGGTACACTACTCATGATAAAACGTGGGTCTTGCTGAATTAAGGCAATAAACTCTTCGACTTCTGCTGCATGTGAAATGACATTATCAACTACCAGTAACCCGCCCTTTGCTTTAAGTAATCGACTCAAATGTGGCCAGTAACTGACATAATCATCGCGTTCAGCATCTAACAGGATAAAATCAAATATTTCCTGTTCTGCCTCCAGATAAACTTGAGCATCAATCACTTTAAAATTGATTAAGTCTGCAAGATCTATTTCTGTCGCATATTTCTTTGCCTGAGTAACCCGTTCTGCATCAACTTCAAGTGTTGTAATCATGGCTTGAGTCTGCCGAGCCGCTTCTGCCAGCCATAAGGTGGAATAACCAGTAGAGGTGCCAATTTCCAGAATATTTTTGGATTGTTGTGCACGAATCAGCATAGACAAAAATTGACCGGATTCTGGCTCTATATTCCGGTATCGGTGCAGGCGATCTGCCTGCTTAAGATCATGCCTATGAAATTTTTCATATAATTCTTGCATGAATATTTCAAATTCATCTGAGTTTTGCATCACTCTTCCCTGAGTCTGTTGGGCTTAAAGTGCCTGAATCAATTTAAAACGCTCCACTTCACGATCATCGTTGGTGGTAATGGTTTCAGTGAACATCGTTAAAGGACGTACCCAAATTGAATAATCCCCATAAAGACATTGATAAACTACCAGCTTTTCTTCAGTTTCACTGTGCGTGGCGACATGGAACACCTGATAAAGCTGTCCCTTATAATGTTGATAAATACCGCGTCGTAATTCCATCATTCAAGTCTCAAATATCTTGTTTTAATCTTAGCTGAAAATCCTTATTCTTGCTCTAAACTACTTGAAAATTAATCTTTCACCGCCATATAGAATTTTGAAATTAATGATGAATTTTTCAATAAATCTGTAAATCCGATCAATAAAATAAAAACAAACTGTTTTACCTATTTATGCAATTCATTTAATATCCTGTTATCAAATAAACATTTACTCCTTTGGAGACGTTAGCAATGTTAGACCAAAATACTTCAGCTCAACTTAAAACCTTACTTGAGCGTCTTGAAGGCCCGATTGAACTGGTGGCTACCCTTGATGGCTCTGATAAGTCAGCCAAGATCAAGGAACTGGTCGAAGAGATTGCAGCACTTTCTGATCAGGTGACTGCCCGCTTTGACGGCAGCAACAAACGTGTGCCAAGTTTCGGTATTGCCAAAGCCGGTGAACAGCCACGCGTGTTCTTTGCAGGCTTGCCGATGGGTCATGAGTTTACTTCCCTGATTCTGGCATTGCTGCAAACTTCCGGTTATGCACCGAAAGTCTCTGCGGAAGTTCTGGAGTCTATTAAAGGCCTGGGCATTCAATCCGACTTTGAAGTGTTCGTATCCTTAAGCTGCCATAACTGTCCGGATGTGGTTCAGGCACTGAACCTGATTGCGATCTACAATCCGGGTACTACAGCCACCATGATTGATGGTGCCTTCTTCCAGGATGAAGTCGAAGAACGCAAGATCATGGCGGTTCCGATGGTATTCCAGGACAACCAGCACATCGGTCAGGGTCGTATGACGCTGGAAGAAATCATTGCCAAGCTGGATAGCAATGCCGCTGCCAAAGATGCTGAAAAGCTGAATGCCAAAGACGCCTTTGATGTCCTGGTGATTGGTGGTGGACCTGCAGGCAATACTTCAGCCATCTATGCGGCACGTAAAGGCATCAAAACCGGGATCGTGGCTGAACGTATGGGTGGTCAGGTCATGGACACCATGGATATTGAAAACTACACCTCTATCCAGAAGACCCAAGGTCCGAAGTTTGCAGCCGAGATGGAAGCCCATGTGCGTGAATATGGTGTCGACATCATGAACCTGCAACGTGTATCTGACATCAAAGGTGCTGATGAAACGGCCAATGGTCTGGTGGAAGTGACTTTAGAGAATGGTGCCAAACTGGAATCGAAAACCGTGATTCTGTCGACCGGCGCACGTTGGAGAGAAATGAATGTACCGGGTGAACAGGAATATAAAACCCGTGGTGTAGCCTACTGTCCGCACTGTGATGGCCCACTGTTCAAAGGCAAGCGTGTAGCCGTGATTGGTGGCGGTAACTCGGGTGTCGAAGCCGCGATTGACCTGGCAGGAATTGTGGAGCATGTCACGCTGGTCGAGTTTGATACCAAACTACGTGCGGATCAGGTTCTGCAAGACAAACTGAATAGCTTGCCGAACACCACCGTGATCAAGAATGCCTTGTCGACTGAAGTGCTGGGTGATGGTTCACAGGTAACTGGTCTGAAATACAAAGACCGTGCCACGGATGAAGAGCACACAGTTGAACTTGCAGGGATCTTCGTGCAGATCGGTTTGTTGCCAAATACGGACTTCCTGAAAGAAACGGCTGTTGAATTAACTAACCGTGGCGAGATTGTGATTAACGACCGCAACGAAACCAATGTCAAAGGTGTGTTTGCGGCAGGTGACTGTACCACCGTGCCGTACAAGCAGATCATCATTGCCACCGGTGAAGGTGCCAAGGCATCACTGTCTGCTTTTGATTACATCATCCGTTCTGGGCAGTAAGTTTTAGACTAGCTCAAATAAAGCCCGCTTGATGCGGGCTTTATTATGTATATTTTCAAGAGAATTAACTCTTAATTCATTGATTATCATTTGATTAATGAAAATATTTCTTACATTTTAAGAAAATCCTACTGCTTGTGTAATGAATTTTTATACTCTATTGTCTCTATGTAATTATCAGCAATTGCTTATTGCAAGCTGATGCTGCTCTACCTATGATAAAAAACCAATTGAATCATCTTTCATGATCGAAGAATAAAAAGGATAACATCCTGGGAGAAGAACAATGCAGTATCAATATCATTGTGCTTGCTGCGAAAAAGTAGTCGACTCTACAGAAAAATCATGCTCAAACTGTGGCTCACATCATATTCGCAGCCCTTTTGGTTTCTGGATTTTTTGTCTTGTGGCCTGCCTCGTTACAGCAATCGTATTTAAAGTCGTGCATTTGTATGTGCAATCACAACAAGAAGTTCCTATACAACACTCTATACTGGATGTTTTAAAAGAAGAAGATAAAAGACTTCGCTAATTTCATGCATCTCACAGCAAAGACCTGTTAGTTCAAACAAGTCTTTTTATTACTCTTAAATAATTCAAATAGAGATGCGGAAAATAACCTCATCAAATCCAGCTTTGATTTACAATAGCTGTGGATTTGAATGAGAGATGTGCCATGGTTCAGTTAATTAAAAAAGGTGGATTGCGTGAGCGCGCTAACCGTAGTCGCAGTTATCAAGGCTCTGAAAATACTGAAACCACCTTAAAGCCTAATCGTTATCAAACGGCGGTTAAAACACCAGACAATTTAGCCTCTCCTTCCCCGACCTCACCAATATCTCCAGCATTAAATGAAGATACCCTCCTTAATTCATCAGAATAAGTGCGTCATACCATAACCACAATGCAAATAGCAGAAATAGTCCGCCTGACATCATATCAATATAACTCCCCGAACGCTGGTACAAGATTTTAATTTTTGGTTGGGAAATCAACAGCATCAATAAAGCAAAGGTGATAAAGGTCTGCAAAGGAATAATCACTGCCAGCTGTGCTTTCAAATAATCGGAAGCAGATGAACTCAAAGCCAGTGAAAATACGCTACTAAAATAGATCAGTGTTTTGGGATTAGAAAGGTTGGTCCATAAGCCCAACATAAAATAGTTTTTAGCTTGCACCTGTCCATTTGTATCGTCGTCGGTCTGATGTCCATTTTTAAAGCTATGCACACCACCCTTTAACATGGTCCATCCCATTTTAGCCAGGAATATGCCACCCAAAAGCATTAAGGCGTGCTGGATCCATGGAAACTGGTCAATTAACACAGTAAAACCCGCAAGTGTCAGTACTACCCAAACCACAATACCGGCAGAGATCCCTGCAATAATTTTCAAGGCATTCTGGCGTGTTGTAGATGCGGCACTTTTGGCAATGAGCAAAATATCGGGACCGGGACTGAGTTGAGCAACAAAATGCAGGAGACAGATCGTAAAAAGCAGAGACATTAAAATAAGGTAAATTTATAAAAATATATTATAACGTTTGTTCAAAGAGATTAGAAAGCTCCAATAAAAAACCGAATCATCAGATTCGGCTTAAATAGAATTTTTTAAATAAAACATTTATTTCGGATTGATATCTTTCATTTCAATTTTTTTCGCCTCAGGTCTCACTTCACGTGCTTCACCATCAATAATGTTGGAATCACCGCGACCTGATTGCTGATTTTGCATATCCTGCATTTGACGCATCATCTCGGCAAATGGGTTCTGGCCTTGTGCACCACCCATATCGCCCATCATGCCACCCATCATTTTTTCCATCATGAGTTGCTGACGTTTCATCATCGCTTTCATTATAGCAGCCTTAAAAACCTGCTGAACCGCTGGAATGAGCATCAATACTGCCAATACGTCGGTAATCAATCCAGGAATAAGCAGAAAGAAACCTGCCAGAATTTTAGGTAAATTTCCTGTTAATGCAGGATCTGCACTCATCTGTCCCATCTGCATTTGCTGCATTTGTGGCATTACACCGGCCGAGTATTTACGGATCAGATTCATACCAATAAAAAATGCGGCCACAAACCAGAAAAATACGTACCACATGCTCCCGACGAGGTCACCCACGCCAATCCAGACAAATACTTCTAGGATTAAGCCTGCAAGGATAATAAGAAATAATTTCATGAAAATTAATCTAATCTCAGTAAAATAAATAATAGGATGCTGGAATCAACTGCTTCATCAGGATCAAGCTTTTTTGATACGCTTATGTAACAATATGGGCATTATTCTATTTTTAAAGTGCGGGCATGTCATTAATTATTGGGATTGACCCCGGTTCTCGTTTAACCGGTTACGGAATTATCGAAAAAGACGGCTCCAAACTGACTTTTGTTGATGCCGGCACCATCAGAACAGAAACGACAGAAATGCCTGAACGTTTAAAACGGATCTTTGCCGGCGTGGAGCGCATTGTAAAATTTTATGGTCCCACTGAAGCTGCGGTAGAACAGGTCTTTATGGCACAAAATCCGGATTCTGCCTTAAAACTCGGTCAGGCCCGTGGTGCTGCTGTTGCGGCACTGGTCAATCTGGATTTGAAAGTCGCTGAATATACTGCGCGCCAGATCAAGCAGTCGGTAGTGGGTTATGGCGCTGCGGATAAAGAACAGGTGCAGATGATGGTAATGAATATTCTAAAACTCAGCATCAAACCGCAGCAGGATGCCGCCGATGCTTTAGCTGCTGCTATTTGTCATGCCCACGCCTCAGGCAGTATGAGTAAAATGGCGGTATTGAATGCGTTGGGTGGTATGGCACGCGGCCGGAGTCGCGTCAGTAGCCGTCGTCGATAAGGTTTAACGCAATATTATAAAGTCTTGAGCATCTAGCTCAGATTCCAGATACTCTTGAATAACCGCTTGTACGATTGCACGAGCAGGCCCTTTCCAACTTCGTGTAATCATTTCCTGAAGTTGGGAGTCTGTTCCAGCAATAACGGCCTCCACCTCACCTGTGCTCAAGTTCTTCACATATCCTTTCAGTCCAAGCGCCTGAGCCTGCTCGGCAAACCAGTAAAGGTATCCGACTCCTTGAACTTGGCCTGAAATATTCAGTTTGATGACTGGCACACTATTCTCCTTAGCGATTCACGACCTGATAAATCGCATGTTTCATATCCTGTGCCTGCAAGCCACGTTCGCCATTTTTGGCCAGTTCATCACCTGCAAGTGCATGCAGCGTCACAATTTCATGCAAATAAATTTTTTGCGCAAATTGCGCCTTTAGACTGGCAATCATGCCGGCCAGCACATCCCCCATTCCGCCAGTTCCCATACCGGCATTCCCGGCATTGCAGATGTAAAGCCTTTCTTCCAGAATCAGGCTGCCTGAACCTTTTAGCACCCATTGTCCCTGATATTTTTGTTGCAGGGCATGAATGGCTGCAATCCGATCCATTTCAACTTCCGCAGTGCTACACGCCAGTAACGTAGCGGCTTCCCCAGGATGCGGAGTCGCATAAGTCTGGGAATTCAAAACTTGAGGCTGCTTGGCCAGAAACCATAAGGCATCCGCATCCAAAACTACCTCCAGATCAGATTGCTGAGTCAGCTCAAACCAAACTGTATATTGTTGCTCTGACCAAGAATCACGACCTAATCCCATGCCAAAACAGACTGCATCGACCTGCTGAATTAGTGCTTGGCGTTGCTCCTGAGTTAAAAGATTGATATCACGCAGCATGACATTTGGTGCACGTGACAAAATCGCAGTATGGTGTTTTGCATCACAAACGATGGTGACTTTACCTGCTCCTGCAGCAAAGGCCGCCTCTGCCGCCATGATCACTGCTCCGCCCATATCGGCATGACCACCTACAACCAAGACATGACCATAACTGCCTTTATGACCAAAGGCTTCACGCTTCGGCAATTGAATCTGATGTGATGAAAGACAAGCAATTGGTTGAAGCTCAGTATCTGTCGGGATAGCAGAAATCAGTTCGATCTTGCCCGCATATTCTTTGCCTTGTCCAGTAAACAATCCTGCCTTAAGCCCTAAGCCCGTGAAAGTATAGTCAGCTTTGATCGCAACAGGCAAAGGCTGGCCGGTATTGGCATCCAGTCCACTCGGAATATCGATCGAGATTTTGAGCCCATTTTGCCGGTTAATGCCGTGAATAACATTTTGCCAGTCAGAAGCCAGCTGACGGTTCAGACCAATTCCGAATAATGCATCGATATAGACCTCACATTCAGATTGAAAATCAAAATGCGAATAAGGCTGCAAGCCAGCTTGCTGAGCTTCCTGCACAGCCGATGCTAAATCTTTGGAATTACCCAACTCAACTGCATAAATATCAACACTGGGTGGTGTTTCAAAAAGTATGCTGACATTAAATGAAGCCATTATTGATGTAAAAAAAGGTTAAGTCGAAAGCTTTAAAATGGTTTTCAATC
>NZ_JAMXXK010000002.1 GCF_024129735.1 Acinetobacter lwoffii
GTTGGACATTTGATTTCTAGAGTTATTCGCATTTCTCTATTTTATCAAAATTCAACCTGCTTTGTTTCAGCATACTTTTTGAAACACCACCCAAACGTTTACTGATCCACTCAGAGCGTAAGGTATTCATGCTGTTGTATTACGCCCCAATATGACAAGCAAAGCTAAATAGATTGATTATTATACAAATAAAACAGGATGGTCTTAAAGCCTTTAGTCTTACTTCACTTATGTTTTTAATGAATTTTTATCATCTATTATTTTCAGATACTTAAGTTAGTTCATTTGAAACTTTAATGCAGGGTTTCATAACCACAATTCCCTATAAAGTCTTACAAAAGCAAGGGAATTTAAGCAGCTAAAAAATATAAAAACTTGCTTTCTGCACTATTTACACCTGCAACAAATAGGTGCATAATGCACCGCATTAGGGCGAGTTAAATTATTCCTCAGCAGATATTTTAGTTTACCCGCAAATTTTGGCGAAAAAAGCCCGATTTTCTATGAAAATCGGGCTTTTTTTTAGCTATTGAATTTTAGACCTCTATTTTTACTTTTCAATATGCACTATTTTGGTGCTTAAAATTATTCTAATATTTATTTTTCTCATCTTGTTTTGAGTTGAAGGTTTTTTCAGAAACGGAATGATCCGAAATAAAAAATGCTGGACAAAAAAAAGCCCAACCTTGGGGAAAGCTGGGCGATAAAACAAAAAATTGTGGAGAATCAGGCTAAATCACTATAAAAGTGTGAACTCTAACTTGATTTTCATATTATGTAAAATTCCCCTCAAAATGTAAAGCCGATTGCTCCAGTCAAGATTATAAAACATGCCCATTTAGCTCAAAAAACAGACACCTATTCTAAGATCCAAGCTGATGATGCTTTAAAATCAAGCAATCCAATCAAAGACCTGATGCGCCAGACATTTTGCACTTCTTGACACATTTATGAATTAACTCACCTATTATTAATTGTTTTAATAGATAAATGTATTATAATTAATCGTATTAATTGATTAAAATAACAACATAATTTCTCCTTAATCTTTAGTCCCGATTCTATATTTAAAGTCTAGATTTTTGTTATACAAGAGTTTTTATATAAAATAGCTTCGGAGCCTAATACTTGAATTTTACACAAAATTAATACAATGATTTAGCTTAAAAAAATAGCGATTTCGAATTGGATTGACTTAATAAATTGTTACAATACAATACGTTTTATGTTGTACATCTTTTGTAACAAAATGGTAAATATCATGAAAAAACTAGGTTTAGCCACTGCTGTATTATTAGCGATGACCGGTGCTCAAGCATATCAATTCGAAGTTCAAGGTCAGTCAGAGTACATCGACAACACTGCAAATGACAAAGACTTCACTGGCGCTGTTCAAGGTACTTACTACTTCAAAGATGTAGACGCTTCTAAAGGTCCTTTAGCTGAAGCTGCTTTCCTGAACCAAGCTTCTAATGTTGCTCTAGCGTATAGCTATGGCGAAAACGGTCAAGAAGAAGCTGGACGTTCACGTACTGTAAATCATACTTACGGCGTAAAAGGTGAAGCTTACGTTCCAACTTCAGTTGTGCCTGTTTATGCAAGCGCTTCTTATAGCCATACCATTGCTGATAGCAAAACTGCTAACGCAACTGACGATCAAGGCGACCGTTATGCATTAGAACTTGGTGCTTTAGTTGCTCCTAACTTCTTAGTTGCTGTTGGTTATACCAGCGTTGCTGACCAAGCTTCTTTAGATGCATTCAATATTGTGTCTAACGGCGTTGCTAAAGCTGCTCTTGAATCTGCAACAATTGCTGATAAGACAGATGCGATCACTGCACGTACTAAATACGTTGGTGCAATCGACGGTACTAACATGTCAATTGGTTTTGAAAGCGGTTTAGTTTATGGTGAAGATACTGCCTACAACTTAGGTACAACTCTTTTCCTTAACCCACAGTTAAGCGTTGGTGCTTCTTATATGGAATCTAGCTTTGCTGGTTCTCCAGACAAAGCTTGGGGCGCGAACGTAAACTACTTCATTACTCCTGCTGTTGCAGTTGGCGCATCTTATGTAAATGCTAACTACGAAGCAAATCTTGCGCAAACTGCTCAAGTTCGTGATACTCAAACGATCGGCGTAAATGCCAAATTCCGTTTCTAATTTCTGATTAGATTCTGAATCAAAAAAGGACGCATATTGCGTCCTTTTTTATTGTTTTATGACTCTGTTTACTCAGGCGTACGTACCAGACTTAAGAAGTGCAAATGACGTTCATATTGATCAATGATATCCTGCAATAGATCTTCTTGCGTCCACTCCATCACATCATAACCCTGCCCACCTTCTCTTAAAAAGACTTCTGCCTGATAGGAATCTACTCCCGCATTCTCCAGTTCAGCCATAAAGCTTGGACTTAAAGTCTGAGTGGCATTGACCTGATAGATAAAATTAATTTCATCCTGATGATCAACACGGAGCTGTATACCGTCTTCTAGCGGGCTAATCGCTACATGTAATCGGCGCCGTTTCAATTCACTTTGAAAGCTGAGAAATGCCTTATTCACCGTATTGTGAATATACTGCTGCACCTCTTCCTGAGTATGCGGATAATGCATGATCAGGCCTAAGCGCTGTTGCCAGCTGCGTGGATTCTGGATCGCACGCGGGGTAATCCGTGCGGCTTGCAGTGCATGCATTTTGGTGACATCCAGATGTAGGGCTTTGATTAATCCCCAACACATCAGCAGCATAATAAATGTAAATGGCAAAGCGCTCATAATCGTGGCCGATTGCAAGGCCTCTAAGCCACCGGCCAGCAAAAGGATGATGGCTAATAAAGCCATGAGTACGGTCCAGAACAGACGCTGCCAAGTCGGTGAATTATCACTTTTCGCTGTCAGATAATCAGTCACCAATGCCCCTGAATCGGCAGAAGTCACAAAGAACAGCATGACCAGTAAAGTTGCAATGATGCTGGTCACTGAGCTGAAAGGCAGATTGTTCAGAAACTCAAATAGGGCCACTGATGAATCACGCTGAACTGCCTCTAATAAGCCAGTATTGGCTTCATGCATAATGCTGTACAGTGCGGCATTGCCCATAAAGCCCATCCAGATCAGGGTAAATCCAGTCGGAATCAGCAATACACCCACGATAAATTCACGAATACTGCGGCCTTCCGAGACCCGGGCAATAAACATCCCGACAAATGGCGACCAGGAAATCCACCAGGCCCAGTACATGATGGTCCAGCCCCCAATCCAGCCACTTGGCTGATAGGCATACAGATTAAAGGTCATACTGAACAGATTTGAAACATACTGGCCGGCATTCTGAATAGTAGTCTGTAACAGATAAATACTCGGACCTGCCACAAAGACAAAAATCAGCAACAGCAGTGCAAGTACCAAATTTAGTTCAGATAAACGTTTAATTCCTTTGTCTAATCCAAAAAATACGGAAGTCGCCGCCATGACACTGACCACAATAATCAAAATGACCTGAGTACTGGGTGCCTGTTCAATGCCAAACAAATAGTTCAAACCTGAATTGATTTGGGTCACCCCGAAACCAAGCGTAGTAGCGACACCAAATACCGTACCAATGGTGGCAAAGGTATCGACGCCATCTCCAATCGGTCCATAGATCTTTTGACCAATCAGCGGATACAAGGCCGAACGGATTTTTAAAGGCAATTGATGCCGATAAGCAAAATAAGCTAACGATAGGCCAACAAGCGTATAAATGGCCCAGGCATGTAAGCCCCAGTGGAAAAAGGTGACCCGCATAGATTGTTGTGCAGCCAGTACGGTTTCAGGTTCACCGGCAGGTGGCGTGACATAATGCATCACCGGTTCGGCCACACCAAAGAACATCAGGCCAATCCCCATCCCTGCGGTGAATAGCATCGCAAACCAAGAGGCGCTGCTATATTTCGGCTGGCTATGGTCGGGTCCCAGTTTGATTTTGCCCATATCCGACAGGGCAATATAAACCAGAAGGATGAGAAATATCGCCACCGACAATACATAGAACCAGCTAAAGGACGTAGTAATCCACTGGTTCAGTTGCTGGGTGAAAACTGAAAAAGCATCGGGTGCAAATACGACCAACGCTAAAAATATCGCAATAATGGCGACAGTACTAATAAAAACATTTGGATTGATATTGGCAAAACAGGATGGTTTTGTGGAAGGCATACATCCTCCATTTTTTAAAAATTGGATCGACAAACAGCGTCAAATAATTATTGGTAAGGTCAAAATGATCAGACAGATTCAGTCTATGGGAGCTAGATCTCCTGCTATTTTAGGATGTGACACAAAATAAAGCCGTTAAGTTACTGTAACAAATACAATAAAAGGATGAGTCTTATTGCCCAGGCGGGTTTTCTCTATTTTTCACGTTCTTTTTATGCGGTAGACGTGCGATATATTGCAAGGCAATTAAGCGGGATACAATCAGCGCCAGATACATCACCCCGACAAACATCTGGATAATGGCTAGCATCCGTGCGACCGGACTGACCGGCATGATATCAGACAGTCCTGTTGCAGATTGCACACTGAAACTAAGAAAAATCAGATCCAGCCAGGGTTGATAGGCTTGCAGATCGGGGTCTGAAAAGCTGTACGGCACCAGCAGCTGACAGATACTGTAGAGGAAGGCAAAGCCCCAGGCCAGCAAGGTAAATACTGCGCCAGCGGCAAAGAGTTCATCCTTGGTCAGATAACGGTCATGAAACATATAACGCAGTAGGCCATAGGCTGCACTAAAATAAGCACCAGCTTCAAACAGGTGGGCGGTGACATGGATCCAGGTATAACGCAGTCCCAGCACAATCAGGGAGGAAAAGAGAATTGCACCGGCGACAAAGCTGAGTCCTAAAATGGTAAACATCGGAGTCTGGCGAATGACTCTGGCAATCACCAGCAAAACCAGAACACCCAGTACCCAGGTTCCCGCCCGATAAGACATGCTTCCATAACTCAATACCGACAAGATCAGGATCAGCAATTGCAGGCACAACAGCCATGCCGAAGGCAAATGGGTAAAGCTGTTCCAGAACTGCTGCAGAGATTGCTTCATAATGCCCTTCTTGTTGCTATTCTTGTTACTATCTTCATGTAGGGAATACATTGTTATTGTTAACAGCTTTTAACATAGCATGCTCAAAGCCACTTGCAGATATACGATTTGTATGAAAATTACTGAAATAACACTGCACAAATCCAGCCAGCTCAATGCAATACGGCATTTATCCTAAAGAAAAAACTTGATGATATCTCCATAAAAAAAGCCCCTGACGGGGCTTTTTTAGCGTAGCGCAGATCTTAGTGATCCGATGCGCCTGAGATACCAATACCGGTTTGTGAGCGTACAAACTGCGCATCAAAGGCTTTGCGTTCTGCCTGAGCCTGTGCCGAATTATCCGTCACAGAGAACAACCAGCAGCACAAGAATGATAATGGCATCGCGAAGATTGCAGGACCATTGAACGGGTTCACTGGCGTATCAGAAATACCCAAAGTATCGACCCATACTGCTTTAGACAGCACAATCAAGGTTACTGCGGTTACCAGACCTGCAACACCACCAATCACTGCACCACGTGTCGTCAAGCCTTTCCAGAACATAGACAATACCAGTACCGGGAAGTTGGCACATGCCGCAACAGAGAATGCCAGACCGACCATGAAGGCTACGTTTTGTTTCTCGAACAGAATCCCGAGAATCATCGCGAAGATCGCAAGACCTAAAGTCGCAATCTTAGACATACGTAGTTCCGATTCAGGCGTGGTTTGGCCTTTCTTCAACACGTTGGCATACAAGTCATGCGAAATTGCTGAAGCACCTGACAGGGTCAAACCTGCAACCACTGCAAGAATCGTGGCAAATGCAACTGCAGAAATAAAGCCCATGAACAGGTCACCACCGACTGCATCAGACAGGTGAACCGCCGCCATGTTATTACCACCCACCAGCTCCAGCTTGCCAGTCACTGCCATTTTCGCAACATCAAGGAATTGCGGGTTGTTCGATACATAGAGAATCGCACCAAAACCAATGATGAAGGTTAATAGGTAGAAATAACCAATAAAACCTGTAGCAACTACGACTGATTTACGCGCTTCTTTGGCATCTTTTACCGTGAAGAAACGCATCAGGATATGTGGCAGACCTGCGGTACCAAACATCAATGCCAGACCTAAAGAAATCGCATCAATCGGATTAGATGCCAGACTACCCGGACCCATGATTTTGGTCGCATCTGTCAGGCTCAAGTCATGTACTTTTGAGTAGACTCCAATCGCCTGTTCAAACATGTTGGTAAAGCTGAAGCCCACACCTTTCATAACCATGAATGCCATAAAGGTTGCACCAGACAGCAACATCACCGCCTTGATGATCTGTACCCAAGTGGTTGCCAACATACCGCCGAACATCACGTAGGCCATCATCAACAAGCCAACGATCACGACTGCAATGTTATAGTTCAGACCGAATAGAAGTTTGATCAGCTGACCTGCACCCACCATCTGTGCAATCAGATAGAACGCGACCACAACTAGTGAACTTAAAGCAGCCAAGGTACGTACCGGTTTTTCCTGCAAGCGGAAAGACACTACGTCTGACAGGTTGTATTTACCCAGGTTACGCAGACGTTCTGCCACCAGGAACAATACAATCGGCCAGCCCACCATGAAACCCAGTGAATACAGCAAGCCATCAAAACCGGACAGGAATACCATCGCGGAAATACCCAGGAACGATGCAGCTGACATATAGTCACCGGCAATCGCCAGGCCATTCTGGAAACCGGAAATACCGCCACCGGCAGTATAGAAGTCTTTGGTATTGGTGGTTTGTTTTGCTGCCCATTTGGTAATAAACAGCGTAGCACCTACGAAAATCACAAACATGATAATCGCGTGCCAGTTGGTCGCCTGCTGTTCTGCTGCACCCAGATCAGGACCAGCGAATGCAACGCCTGAAGCCACTATCGTGGTCGCTAGGGCAATAAGAGAATTCCATTTCATCTTAGTGGTGTCCTTTTTCATGCGCAATCGCTTCGACTTCACGGATTGCTTCTTCAGTCAATTGATCAAGTTTGTTATTGGCAATGTAGGAATACACACCACACAAGATAAACGACAGGACAATGATACCTAGACCAAGTGGAATACCCCACGTGGTCACACCACCTGAAATTGAAGACAATAGAAATTCTTTGTTGTAACCAACCAGCAACATGAAACCCACATAGACAAATAGCATAATGCCGGTCAACGTCCAGCTGAGCATACTTTTCTTGCGGACCATTTCCTTGAATTTTGGATTTTGTAGAATACGATCTACTTGTACCTCATCCATAATTACTACTCCTGTAGCCCAACCTTGGGCCTACTATTTTTAATTCGAATTATCACTATCACAAGTTAACAAGATTCGTATGTGCTTGTAATTTAGACTTTGGTCGTTAAAAAATGATCAATTTAAACTGCAGCGTTCATGATGCGCTATCATAGCGGCATGCTCAGCACACATCAGGCTATATGAACAGTTGGCTCATCATAGGGGTACTTGCCCTCTATATCGCATTACTCTTTATCTGCGCTTTTTACGGAGAAAAACATGCCAGCCGGCTGAGTACCCGTGGGCGCATGTTATTGTTCAGTTTAACTTTAGGGGTGTACTGTTCCTCTTGGACCTTTTATGGTGCCACGGGTGCTGCGGTACGTGAAGGGATTATTTTCCTGCCGATCTATCTGGGTCCGCTGCTCTTTGTTGCTGTCGGCTATGACATCTGGCGCCGTCTGGGACGGGTGAGACAACATCATGCCATTTCTTCGATCGCTGACTTTGTCGCAGCACGCTATGGTAAAAGTGGTCCCCTCGCCTCGCTGGTAACCATTCTGGCAGTGGTAGCGATTGTGCCTTATCTGGCCTTGCAGTTACGTGCGATTGCCTTAAGTGCCGCCGTCATTCTGGAACCTTCCGCAGGTGTAACCGGCACGACCAATGGCGTACTGTTTCTGACTGGGGTTCTGGCAATACTGGCGATGATGTTTGGTACCCGGCAGATTGCCAATACTGAACAGCATGGCGGCCTGATGCTGGCCGTGGCATTTGAGTCTTTTGTCAAACTCTTCGCCCTGCTGGCAGTTGCCTGTTTCTTTATGTTTGAAGCACCAGAAAATCTGGCACAGATCAGTAGCGATATCAGCACTACTTTTCATGATGTACAACTGTTTGGCGTGCCACAAAGTTTCTGGATTCAGACCCTGCTCGCGGCACTGGCCATTATCTGCCTGCCGCGTCAGTTCCATGTAGCTGTGGTTGAGCTACGTGATGAAAAACATATTCGTGGTGCGCGGCGTTGGTTTGCAGTTTATTTGATTCTGACTACCTTGGCGATTATTCCAATTGCCAGCTGGGCGCTACATGCTGCACCGCAATATCTGGCCATTCCGGATGTGGCGGTCCTGTCCTTACCACTTAGCTATAATCAGGACTGGTTGACCTTATTGGCATTTCTGGGTGGTTTCTCTGCCTCTACCGGGATGCTGCTGGTGTCTTCCGTGGCACTGTCAATCATGCTCAGCAATGACCTGATCATGCCGGCGTTGTGGCGTTTAAAGCTGATTTCCCGGCATGACAAACGCTTGCCGCTGGTGCTGAAATTTACCCGCCGGGTCTGTATTCTGGGCGTGATGTTGATGGGCTTCCTGTTCTTCAATTTCTTTAATGATATTGACCAGTTGTCGGTTTTTGGTCTGTTGGCATTTAGTGCGGTGGCACAATTCGCCCCTGCCCTGATCGGTGGCCTGTACTGGCGTGGCGGTAGTAAACAGGGTGTCTATGCTGGACTCCTGACCGGTTTTGCCTTGTGGGCTTATACCCTGCTGTTTCCAACCATTTTGCGAAGCCTGCCAGAAGCCTATAGCAGCTTTAGCCAAAGCTTGCTGAATCAAGGGCCTTTTGGCTGGAACTGGTTAAGACCGGAAGCCCTGATCGGTTTTGAGTCTTTTGATCCACTGACGCATGGCGTAGTTTGGGCACTGGGCTTAAATACCCTGCTGTATATCTGGATTTCCCGTATTTTCCGTCCGAGTATTGCCGAACAGATTCAAGCCGAAAGTTTCTTCTATTATGAAACCAAGCCACTACCCTCGCAGAGTCCTTCTAACGAGGTCAGCTATTCGCATCAGGATGTCGCCCGTTTAAAAGTCGGTGATCTGATTACCCTAGCTAAACGCATTACCGGCGAAGGCCCAACCACACGCGCTTTCCAGCAGTTCTGCACCCAAAACAGTGTTGAGCTGAATGAAAACAGCAGTGCCAATGGCATGTGGTGGCGTTTCACCGAACAGTATCTGGCGGGGACTATCGGGGCAGCCTCGGCACGTACCCTGTTGACCACAGCTATGGTTAATAATGGTTTGGCATTGGGTCAGGTCGCCAATATTCTCGATCAGGCCTCGCAATGGCAACGCTTTAATCAGAACCTGATCATGACCATGATTGATCACATGACCCAAGGGGTCAGCGTAGTTGATGAAAATATGTGCCTGGTCGCATGGAACAATCAATATCTGAAACTGTTCGATTATCCGACCGATATTGTCTATGTCGGTTGTCCAATCGCAGACCTGATCCGTTATAACGCTGAACGTGGTGAATGTGGCCCGGGCTCGGTTGAAGAACATGTACGGAAACGGATTCACTGGATGCAGGTCGGCAGTGCCCATGAATTTGAACGGATTCGTAAAGATGGCCGCGTCATTCAGATGCGCGGCAATCCGATCGAAGGCGGCGGGTTCGTTACCACTTTCGCCGATATTACTGCCTTCCGTGAAAATGAAGCCGTACTTGAAGCCCGGGTTCAGGACCGTACCCAGCAGCTGGCCGATGCCCTGTCCGAGCAGCAACTGGCGCGGGAACAGGCGGATAAAGCCAATATGTCGAAAAGCCGCTTCATTGCCGCCGCCAGTCATGACCTGTTGCAACCAATGCATGCTGCGCGTCTGTTCAGTACCGCACTCGAACAAAGCGTGCAGAATGATGAAGACCGCAAGACCTTACAACAACTGGATCGTGCTTTGCATGGTGCAGAAAGCATGTTGTCTGCCCTGCTGGATATTGCCCGACTGGAAGGCGGCACCATTCAGCCGAAACGTCAGGCTTATCCGCTGCATGACCTGCTCAGCGATCTGGAACTCCAGTTCAAATCCATCGCTGCACAACGTGGTATCAAGTTCAGTGTGCATGATGCACAGTTCTGGATTGATACCGATCCACAATGGATTCGCCGCATTATCCAGAACTTTGTCAGCAATGCGTTGCGTTATACTGCCAGAGGTAAAGTGGTGGTCGGTGTATTACGTTCGAGCAGCAGACCGAATCATATCCGTATTGGCGTTTGGGATACCGGACCCGGCATTGCCGAAGAACAGCGCATCAAGCTGTTTCAGGAATTTGAACGTTGCGGTCACACCTCACCTTGGGGTGAACAGGGTCTGGGTCTAGGTTTGGCGATCGTACAACGCATGACCAGCATGCTGGACTATCCGGTGCATGTATCTTCTGCGCTGGGCAAAGGCTCCTGCTTTATGATTGAAGTGCCTGTGATTGAGGCACCTAAAGTTGTTGCAGCACCGGTTCAGGCCGTACCTTTAAAGAGCAAGGCCTTTAAGATTCTATGTCTGGATAATGATGAAACCATTCTGGAAGGCATGTCGACCTTATTGACTAAATGGGGCTATCAGGTATTTAAAGCCACCGAACCTGAGCAAGCAGCCATGCTGATTCAGCAGGAAAATATTCAGGTTTGGCTGGTGGATCAGCATCTCAACCAAGACAAGATTGGTCTGGATTTCATTCTGGAACATCGTTCAAAGGATATTCCGGTCGCCTTGATTACCGCTGACTCCGATCCGGAATTACCGCAACGTCTAAAAGAGCTAAACATTGTTCTGCTGAAAAAACCGCTGAAACCGGCCTCATTACGTTCATGGTTATCTGGACTGAAAATTTCCGACTCCTAAGTAGATACTGATCTGATCAATGCCCATTTCAAACCTTGAGATGGGCATTTTTTATACTCAACTGCCACATAAACTTACCTAGCTTGCATAAAATTTATTCTAATGTGCTAAAAGCAGCAAATATGCCGAAAATACAGCTGAATAAATTGACCAAAATGCTCATTTTTTAATTCACTATGGCAAAAACTGACGAATGTATTAATATACATGTGTACACTTAGTTACAATTAATTATCTTATTGTTTTTAATAAAAATTAAAGAGTAATTTTCCACTACTATAACTTTAGTCGTATTTTTTATCCCCGGCACTTGGCTCTAAAAATAGAGGAATAAGAAATGATCAGTTGCCATCTCATGCAGTCTTAATTTTTTTGGTCGCTGATCTATTTCTGCATATCGGAGTTCTTCACATGAACATAGATCAAAACCATGGCCTGAATCAGACCCAGCAGTTTCACCGTCAATATGGCGCCAACGCCTTATTGCCAAGCATTGACTGGGCACAGATCTTTAAATACAGCAAGCTGAATGATGCCCAGTATCAGGCACTGGAAACGCTGTATCAGAGTGCAGTACCCCTGGCACTGCAAGTCTTTGACGAATTACATTTTGATGTCTTTGAACCTTATGCCTACAAGCCGCAAGGTCTGGGACTATTTGAAAAGATTGCTGAACAGGAAGACAAGCTGATTCAGTCTTTAGAAGCTGAAACAGAGGACCTTCCAGCAAAAACCCGTCATCAGATCTGGAGCATGTTGCTGCGTGGTGGCGCGGTACTGGTCTTTAAGGCCTGGCTGGGTAAAGTCAAAAATGAAGAAGATTGTCTGGACACCAGCCAGTTTGATGAGCTGTCTGATCTGTTATTTATCAAAACCTGCCCACATGAGCTGGCGCAGCGTTTACATGTCGATCCGAATACGCGCGACGAACATGTCTTCCTGATGTATGACAATGAAGTTTATCTGGATCGTTTTAACAGTCTGGAAACTGCGGCACTGTTTGTGGATCTGGGTGTATATGATGCGACTTTCCTGAGTTTGCGTGATGATCGCGTGGCGGAATATCTGAAATCGAAAGGTTATGTCACTGAAGAGCAGATTGACGAATTGCAATGTGCCTTAAATCCATTGTTTTGTGATGATTTCACCCGCAAGCAGGATTATATCGCCTAGCTGACTCAGGCCTTTGCACTCAATTTTTCAGATTTCACCCATAAAAAAAGACCTCCAAGGAGGTCTTTTTCAATTCGGCTATGCAGAACTTACATTTTGCGGTCTTCAATATTCAGTGCATTAATGGCCAATACCGCTTGTGTCCGGTTTTGTACTCCGAGTTTACGGAAGATTGCCGTCACATGCGCTTTAATCGTCGCTTCTGACACATCCAGTTCATAAGCAATCTGCTTGTTTAATAAACCTTCAGCCACCATCATCAATACCCGGAACTGTTGCGGCGTCAAAGACTGGATCCGTTCTGCCAAAGCCGTTTCATCGGCAGCACGCGGATCAAAATTCATATTGGCTGGCAGATTTGGTGGTAACCAGATTTCACCTTCCAGCACTTCACGAATCGCTTCACCGATATGGCTTGGGTGGGCAGATTTAGGAATATAGCCCATTGCACCATGCGCGATCGCACGCTGGATAATGCTGACTTCTTCATGTGCAGACACGACAATAATCGGTAAAGACGGATATTGTGCGCGGACATGCACGAGGGCAGAAAAGCCGGAAGCGCCCGGCAGGTTTAAATCCAGCAGCACAAGATCAGGCTCAGGGCCATTTTCTAGACGTTCATAAAATTCATTGACTGCCGCAGTTTCATGAATCTGGGCTTGTGGCAGGCTATAACGTACAGCTTGAATCAAGGCATGACGAAATAGTGGATGATCATCAACGATTAAAATATTCATAGGCAACGTGAGAGAGATCTTGGCACGGTAGCCCCTATTCTAACCACACAACCCGGTTAAGGATATGCAAGACACTACAATTTTTAAAATAATATGCAGTTTTTCTTCAAAATTGCCCATTTTTGCACTATTGCAATAATTGTTTAATTCTCATCACTTTTTTATATATCACTTATTCCTCACTGAAAAAGCTTATCTTTATTCAATATAAATATAAATATCATTCACTTACCCACAAAACCTTCCTTAAAAATCAGGCCTTTGTCGTATATCGCAAAATCAGATAACTTTTCAGCTTTTCGTTATTTTACAGCCCTTCGCTGAATCGGGATTAATAGGGTCATTCCGAGATTAACCCTATTTTCAGGTTCTAAATATGTCTAATTTTAATGCGCAAAAACCCTTAAATATTGTTGCCGTATCTGGCGGTTTAAATCACCCCTCAAAAACCGAAGCCTTGGTTCAGGCCATTCTGGATGAGCTGGGTGAAGCGACACCGATCAATGTGCATTTCATTAAATTTAGTGAAATTGGTTCGCTCTTGGGCGGCGCGATTTATCGCAATCAGTTGCCGCAACGCGTTCAGAATGATCTGGCAGCAGTAGAAGCCGCAGATGCGCTGATTGTTGGCACTCCTGTGTACCGCGCTTCATTTACCGGCCTGTTCAAGCATTTCTTTGACTTTGTTGAGCAAACGGCGCTGGTCGATGTTCCGGTATTACTGGCAGCTTCTGGTGGCAGTGACCGTCATGCGCTGGTGCTTGAACATCAACTGCGTCCTTTATTCAGCTTCTTTCAGGCACAGACTTTACCGATTGGGGTCTATGCCACCGACCGCGATTTCACCCCTGAATATACCATTCACAGTGAATTGCTCCGCGACCGGATTACCCTGGCTGTGGCGCGTGCCTTGCCGATTCTTGAATGGGCACCAGCCAAGGGACAACGTGCTGAAGTCATCAAAGAAAAAACCATTCAAGCCAGTCAAAATCTGGGCATTAACAAGCAGATCGAACAGGAAGAAGTGCTGCCTTCAGCAGCCGTGCCGAGCCTGGATGCCGCAGAATCGCGCTTGCACAGCAAGAAAGCACCAAAGACTCAAGTGGCTTGAACACAGCATTGCAGAGGGTGATGAATATGTCGAATGATAAAAATATCGTATTTGCCTATTGGGTGCCGAATGTCAGTGGTGGCCTGGTGGTTAGTAATATCGAGCAGCGCACCGACTGGAGCTATGACTATAACGTGCGTCTGGCACAAACCGCTGAACAGGCAGGCTTTGATTATGCCCTGACCCAGATCCGTTTTACTGCCGGCTATAACGCAGAAAACCAGCATGAATCGGTCAGCTTCAGTCATGGCATTCTGGCCAAAACTGAACGCCTGAAAGTCATTGCCGCGATTCTGCCGGGTCCATGGAAGCCGGCACTGGCTGCAAAACAACTGGCGACGATTGATCATCTGAGCAATGGCCGGATCGCGATCAATGTGGTCAGTGGCTGGTTCCGCGGTGAGTTTGATGCCATTGGTGAAGAATGGCCAGAACATGACGAGCGTTATGCCCGTTCGGAAGAGTTTATCCGTAGCCTGAAAGGGGTCTGGAGCCAGAATAACTTTAATTTTGAAGGTAAATATTATCAATTCAAAGACTATACCCTGAGTCCAAAACCGCTACAAAAACCGCATATTGAAATCTTTCAGGGCGGCAGTTCCCGGGCAGCACGTGATATGGCTTCTCGCGTATCTGACTGGTACTTCACCAATGGCAATACCCCGGAAGAGCTGAAAAAACAGATCGATGATATTCGTGAAAAAGCCAAGGCAAATCATCACTCGGTGAAAATCGGCGTAAATGCCTTTGTGATTGCACGGGATACCGAAGAAGAAGCGCAGGCTGTATTGCAGGAAATTATTAGCAAGGCCAATGTGCAGGCAGTGAAATCTTTTGGTGAAGCGACCCGTGAAGCCGGCGCAGCAAGTCAGGAAGGTGAAGGCAACTGGGCCAAATCCACCTTTGAAGATCTGGTGCAATACAATGACGGGTTCCGCACCAATCTGATCGGGACACCGCAGCAGATTGCTGAACGGATTATCGAGCTGAAAAAAGTTGGCGTTGATCTGATTCTGTCAGGCTTCCTGCACTTTATTGAAGAGGTTGAATATTTTGGCCAGAAGGTGCTGCCTTTGGTCCGTGAGCTTGAAGCACAACAGGCAATGCCTGTGCAGCAAGAAGAAGCTGAGCCCGTATAATTATTCCAATAAATCTCAGCAGATTCACTCCCTCCCTCAAGGCTCGGCTTGGGGGATTTTTTTATGTGATAAAATTGTTGTCTGGCTAGGTTTAAAACCATCAATTCCTTAAAATTCTGCACTAACGACTTTCCAAGAATTTTAACAATGCAACTGATCTGGTTTCGTCAAGACCTCCGCATTCATGATCATGCCGCGCTCTGGCATGCCACCCAGCAAGGCAGCTGTATAGCAGTGATGGTGCTCTCTCCCGAACAATGGAAGCTGCATCAGGATGCCCGGATTAAAATCGATTTTTATCTGCGTCGACTCATTATCTTAAAGCAGCAGTTAGCGCAGCTGAATATTCCATTAATCATTTTAAATGTTCCCTTATGGCAAGACCTGCCGGCCGAAATGCGAAGCCTGTGCCAAAAACTTCAGATTGATACGCTACATGCCAATATTGAAGTGGGCGTGAATGAACTGCAACGTGATGCACAGGTACAGCAGATGCTGGAACAGCAGCAGATCCGGGTCGAGCTGTATCATGATCGCAGCCTGTTTCCACTGACCAGTATCCGTAACCAGTCCAATCAACCCTATCAGATCTATAGCGCATTCAAGAAAAAGTGCTATGAGCGACTGATTCAGAATATACCGGGCTGTTACCCTGACATTCAGGCTCAAGATCCGGTTGAATTACCAGACCAGTTGACCAGCTTTGATCTGCAAAAATTTGCGGCTAATTATGAAGTCGATCATGCTGCCCAGCTCTGGCCTGCGCAGGATCATACTGCCTTAGAGCTGCTCGATGATTTTATCGAGGATAAAATGGCTCACTATAAAACTGAGCGAGAGCTACCTGCAGTCGATGGTACCAGCCGCCTGTCACCGTATCTGAATATCGGTATTCTCTCGATCCGTCAATGTATGCAGACCCTGTTTAAGGACAGTTATTTCCAGATTGATGATATCGGTCAGCAGACCTGGCTGGATGAACTGCTCTGGCGCGAGTTTTATCTGCATACCCTGTTTGATTTTCCCCGTGTATCCAGGCATCGGCCTTTTAAGGAAAATACCGATAACATCCAGTGGCGCAATGCACCGGATGATTTGGCTGCCTGGCAACAAGGACAAACCGGGATTCCAATTGTCGATGCCGGCATGCGGCAAATGCGAGCCATTGGCTGGATGCATAACCGGGTACGCATGATTACTGCAATGTTCCTGTGTAAAAACCTGCTGATAGACTGGCGCTTGGGAGAACGCTGGTTTATGCAGTATCTGATTGATGGTGATCTGGCGGCGAACAATGGCGGTTGGCAATGGTGTGCTTCGACCGGCATGGATGCCGTACCCTATTTCCGGATTTTTAACCCGGTCAGCCAGTCACAGAAGTTTGATCCGAATGGGGATTATATTCGCCGCTGGGTGCCGGAACTGGGGCATCTGGATGCTAAATCTATTCATGAACCCTATGCCAAAAATCCGGATCTTGAACTGGATTATCCAAAACCGATTGTGGATTTAAAAGCCTCTCGTGTAAGAGCGATTGAAGCTTTTAAGCAAATTTAAAACCAAACTTTTTCATCCCGAATAAAACAGCCTCCGATAAAGAGGCTGTTTTATTTTTAGATCAGGAATAAAAACTCGGATCAGGCACTTTTCCAGTCAGCACCCATTCCCCCACTTCCTGATATTTATAATCGATCGGGTCATGCAAGGTCTGGGTGCGGACATTGCGCCAGAAACGGTCAAGATTGAGCTTGGCCGTGGTGGCCCGCGCACCCATCACCTGGAAAATATTCTGGGTAATATAGAGAGAGGTATTGGTTGCGGCAATTTTGGCTGTGGCAATGGCAACTGAGACTTCACCGCGCTGCTCAGCTGTTAAATCATTCCCAAGCTCCCAGGCTGCCTGTAAAGCCTGAACCGCTTTATCTGCCAGTAAGCGTACCCCTTCCAGTTGTACATAAAACTCAGCGAAATGCTTCTGGATAAAAGGATCATTCACCGCATCGTCTGTCAGTGATTTGGACCAGGCTTTTTGGGTCTGTACACCCTGTCTGGCGATTTCAAATGCCCCTTCTGCCACGCCCAAAAACAGATGTACGAAAATCAGCTGGGCGATCAAAGGACGCAGGCTGGAATACGGCGTACTCAGTGGACCCGGATTTAACAGCAATTCATTTTCATGAATTTTGACCAGCTCAAAATGACTGGTACCACTGTCGGTCTGGCGTTGGCCCATATTGTTCCAGTCCCCCAGAAAACTTACTCCTTCGCGTTGGGTAGGAATCACACCAATCAGCAATTTTCCGGCTTCATTATAGCCTGAACACAACAACATATCTGAATCGATCGAACCCGAGCAGAAGCTTTTATCACCATGGAAAATATATTCGTTTTCTGAAACTTTTATGGCTGTGGTACGACGGTCCAGCGGATTTAGAGTATTACCCCAGAACAGATTATTTTGGGCAGTCTGTTCAAACCACGGGCCATATTGTTCCGCTTGGGAAAATAATTGCACGGTCGCAATCAGCAAATGGTGAAAGCCGTAGACATGCGCCAATGAACTGTCGACCCGGGCGATCACTTGAATGGTTTTAAAAATGGTCTGCCAATCTGCCTCCTGACCGCCGTACTGTTTTGGAATGGACAGGTCAAGCAAGCCACTCTGACGAATCAGGTCACGCTCGGCTTTGGGATTACCCCCCTGTTTGTCCCGCTCTGCTGCAGTTTGGGCAAAAGTTTCAGCCAGTTCCCGGGCAATCTCTAAGGGCGACTGATCGAGATATGATTGTCGTATATTCATTGTTTTTGGACCTATATTCAGCATGGCTCGAGCTTAGCAGATTGCAGCCTGTCACTATATCCGAAAGCATGCAGAGCTTATTCCCGATATAAAAATACCGGCAGGATGCCGGTATTTAAAAAGTTTAAATTTAAGCTTTATTACGCTGTACCTCTGCGATCAGATGATCCACCACTTGCGGTTCAGCCAGGGTCGAAGTATCTCCGAGACTGTCCAGCTCATCGGCTGCAATCTTTCTCAGGATCCGGCGCATGATTTTGCCGGAACGGGTTTTCGGCAATGCCGGTGCCCAGTGCAAGGCATCGGGAGTCGCCACTGGCCCGAGAATCTTGCGTACCCAGCTGACCAGTTCTCCACGTAATTGATCTGAACTGGCAACATCAGCCTGTAAGGTCACAAAGGCACAAATTCCCTGACCTTTAATATCATGCGGCATACCGACTACAGCGGCCTCTGCTACCGATTCATGCGCCACCAGTGCACTTTCAATTTCTGCAGTACCTAAACGGTGTCCGGATACATTCAGGACATCATCCACCCGGCCGGTAATCCAGTAATAACCATCTTTATCACGACGCGCCCCATCTCCGGTAAAATAGGTACCTGGATAGGTCGAGAAATAAGCTTCAATAAAGCGCTCCGGGTCTCCCCAAATGGTGCGCATCTGACCCGGCCAGGAATCCTTAATCACCAGATTGCCCTCAGCTTCTCCTTCCAGCTCCTTGCCATCGGCATCGACAATGGCAGGCTGTACGCCGAAGAAAGGTCGTGTCGCAGAGCCCGGTTTTAAATCAGTCGCACCCGGCAATGGCGTAATCATAAAACCGCCAGTTTCGGTCTGCCACCAGGTATCGATGACGGGACAGCGGCTTTCACCGACCACGGTGTAGTACCAGTTCCAGGCTTCCGGATTAATCGGCTCACCAACTGATCCTAAAATTCTCAGGCTACTGCGATCACTTTCCCGCACAAAAGCATCGCCCTCACGCATCATGGCGCGGATCGCGGTCGGTGCAGTGTAGAGAATGGTGACGTTATGCTTATCGACAATATGTCCAGTACGCGCCCAGCTTGGATATTGCGGCACACCTTCAAACATCACGGTGGTGGTCCCATTCGAGAGCGGCCCATACAGCACATAGGAATGCCCGGTGATCCAGCCCACATCTGCGGTACACCAGAATACATCATCCTGCTTGATATCAAATGCTTCACGGAAGGTGCAATTCACATAGGTCAGATAACCGCCAGTGGTATGCATCACGCCCTTGGGCTTGCCGGTGGAACCTGAGGTATACAGGATAAACAGCGGATCTTCGGCATTCATCGGTTCGGGTGGACAGATGTCATTCACTGACATAATTTCCGTGTGATACCACAGATCACGTCCGTCCTGCATTTCAATTGGGTTACCGGTGCGGTGTACCACCATTACATTTTGAATCGAGTCTGTACCCGCCAGTTTCAGTGCTTCATCGACATTGGCTTTCAGTGGAATGGCCTTACCGCCGCGCATGCCGGAATCCGCAGTAATCACCATTTTCGCCTGACAGTCTTCAATCCGGCTGGCCAAAGAATCTGGCGAGAAACCACCAAATACCACGCAATGTACCGCCCCGATCCGGGCACAGGCCAACATAGCAATCGCAGCTTCAGAAACCATCGGCATATACAGCATGACTCGGTCGCCTTTCTGGATGCCATTTTTCTTCAGCACATTGGCAAAACGGCAGGTTTCATCATGCAGCTCGGCAAAGGAAATAATCTTGTGCCGCGAAGGATGATCCCCTTCCCAGATGATGGCCGGTTTATACGGATGTTCTTTCAGGTGCCGATCCAGACAGTTGGCACTGACATTGAGCTGACCATCGGCAAACCATTCGATTTTAAAATCGTCTTTGTTAAAGCTGGTATTTTTGACTTGGGTGAAGGGCTTGATCCAGTCCAGACGTTGCGCCTGTTCTGCCCAAAATTTATCTGGCTGTTCTATAGAATATTGATAACGTTCAAAGTACTGGTCTTCGAGCGTACGTGCTGTTTTTTTAAATTCATCGGGTACTGGATAGATCTCTTGCATAGGTCACTTCCTTGATTTTGTTCTATCTCATCACGAGAGGTTAATGCTGCGTTGTTGATTGTTTTTTATGCATAATGGCAGTATGGCCTGCTTATTTCAAATCCGGCAATCATGCTTTCGTCGTAGATTATTTATACAAATTCAATCAAAATAAACCACAACTTACAGTACAGAATCTTCTGCGCAAATGTGTATGATCTGTAGCACAGCCCTTAAAAATAAAATTGACCGCTTGTGGTTATTTCATCTGATTTAGCAGGATACGCTTTATGAAATCGCCTGAATCTCCCTACTTTAGCCCGCCTGCGCTGCCTGCATCGGATCATCCCCTGTCGATGAAAGGCCGCTTCGGACGCTTGAGCTTTATTGCCTGGTCGGCATTTCTGTATTTCATTTTTTTATTTGGCAGTATTGCACTGGGTCTCAGTATTGATATTGTGAATATTTCTACCCATTCTCTAGATCCCAACTGGCTGATTTCACTGCAAGGCTTGGCCAGTATCGGTGTACTGGTCATGGTTCTGGCCTATGTGTATTTCGCTTTAGTGGTGACCGTTCGCCGTTTGCATGATATGAACCGCAGTGGCTGGTGGGCGCTATTATTTTTACTGCCGGTAGTAAACATTTTTGTATGGCTTTATATCGTTTTTGGTTCGGGCGATCGCGGCAGTAATCAGTATGGTCCGGCACGGATCACCTTGCTCTGGGAAAAAATTCTGGCCTGGCTGATGATTATCCTGACCCTGCTTAGCCTGTTGGGATCTATCGCTTTATTCAGTTATATGAGCGGTGAAGAACAAACACCTACCCCCACGGAAATGATGCAAAAAACCACCAAATACTTTTAACAACAGCGCCGTTATTTTTAAAATTATCCAATGGTGACTTCGAGCCCTTATTAATTTTTTGCTGAACATCAGGCAAAATAGGCAAAATTTGAATTGTGGAATTTTTGTGGCAGAGCAAAACAATACCTTAAGCCAGGTAACTGAGGGCACCACGGAGTTGTTACATCAGGCAACTGAAAAAACGACCAAGACCGTGATTGAACATACCGCCAAGTATAATGATGCCTACAGCACCATTGACAAAATCATGGAGGGCTTCTGGGAGCGTGTGCCTTATTTCTGTATCGCACTGATCGTGATTACGATTTTCTGGTTACTCTCCAAAGTCTTCAAGTTTTTCGTACGTAAAACTTTGGAAAACCGTTCTTATACCCGCCAGAATCTGGTATTGGTCCTCAACCGTGTCGGCAGTACCTTTATTATTTTCTTTGGTATTCTGATTGGACTGGTGATTGCGGTTCCTGGCTTTACCCCGGGTCAGCTGATGAGTGCCCTCGGAATTGGTTCGGTCGCGATCGGTTTTGCCTTCAAGGATATTTTCCAGAACCTGCTCTCTGGTGTGCTGATTCTTCTCAGTGAACCGTTCAAGATTGGCGACGATATTATCGTGAATGGCATGGAAGGTACCGTTGAAGATATCCAGATTCGTGCGACCTTTTTACGCTCACCAGATGGCCGCCGTATCGTGATTCCAAATGCCACGGTCTACACCAGTGCGGTCACAGTCAATACCGCCTATACCCGTCGCCGCTGCGAATTCGTGGTGGGGATCGGCTATGAGGATGATATCCAGAAAGCCAAAGACCTGATTACCGCTATTTTAGATAAAGACCCCACCATCCTGAGCCAGCCTGGCTTTAGTGTCAATGTCACCGCGTTGGCTGACTTTTCCATTACCCTAAAAGCTTTCTGGTGGGTCGATACCACTGAAACAGGCACCGGAACTTCAATCAGTGCGGTGCAGGAACGGGTGATTCAGGCTTTTGCCGAGCATAATATTTCGATTCCGTATCCGGTACAGGAAGTCAAAGTCTATCGTGGTGAAGGCAATGATGATGCCTCAGCCCGCGCTAAACAGACGACCTAAAACATACGGAATCACGGTTTCTGTACGGATAATACGGTTGCCCAGACTCACTGCCTGACAGCCGTTTTTGATGAGTAAATCGACTTCATATGGAATAAATCCGCCTTCCGGACCAATAACAATCGTACAGGGATGCTCAATCGCAAATGGCATCGCCTGCTCTGCATAAGGATGTGCCACATAAGCCGGGCAATCTGTACTAATCAAACCCGGCAAGATATCTTCAACAAAGGGTTTAAAACGTTTATACAGCTCGATTTTTGGAGCAACCGTATCCCCTGCCTGTTCTAGCCCCAATTCGATATAATGATTTAACTGCTGTAAAAATGGAGTTTGCCAATAGCTTTTATCGACACGGTAGCTATGTAGTAAAATGATTTTTTCAACGCCCAAGGTGACACTGTCCATGATCAGACGGCGCAGCACTTTCGGACGTGGCAAAGCCACAATTAAAGTCACTGGCAATTTTTCTGGAACAGCTTCTTCTTGCAGTGGTTTCAAGCGCACTGCTTTTTCAGAGATTTCGACAATTTCCGTCAGGTAACGCTGACCTTCCCGAATTCCGACTTTTAACGTATCTCCCACCTGAATCTGTAGATGTTGCTGTAAATGTTCCAGTTGCCGAGTTGAGGTAATGGACCAAAGTTCAGTTTCGGTTTGACGTGGGTCAAGCAGGACGATATTCATAAGGAAGATAAAACCAAAACATTAACATGCAAAATATTCAAATTAGGTATTATCGCCAAATTTGAAATCGTGTGTGGCGACATGGATGTTGCCCGCGGTACTGAGGTACAGGAAGTACCTTCAGTACCGCAAAGGATTTTTGCTACTTTTAATCCCTTAAAAGTAGAAATCTTCTACGAATGACCAGTTGTCTCAGAAAGGTAGATTGAGAATATGACTAGCACACACTTAGAGATACTGATCAATCACCTGAATATGCTTGGCAAGCGATCCCGTATTTAACTGCATAATTTGCTGCGCTGCCGCATTCAAGATTTCCGCCTTAACCTGATCTTGCAAAAGTTCCAGTAATACCTCTGCAGCCTGCTGGGCATCCTGCACCACTGCGACTGCGTCTGCCTGAACGAACTCATCCACGATAGTCTGAAAATTAAAATAGTTTTTGCCTAAAACAGTCGGCACATTCAGCGCAATCGGCTCCAAAATATTATGTCCACCACCTGGTTCATTTAAAGAACCACCCACATAACATGCCTGACTCAAAGCATACCAAAGCCACATTTCACCCATCGAATCGGCCAAATAAACCTGGGTATCTGCTTTAATATGTTGCCCTAGACTTCGACGCTGGATTTTCAATCCCAAAGACTGTGCAGCTTGGAACACCTCATCAAAACGTTCCGGATGGCGCGGTACCACAATACAGACCAAATATGGATCAGCTTCTAAAGCAGCTTTTAAAACACTCAGAATTTCTTTTTCTTCAGGAGCATGAGTACTAGCTAACGTGACGATCTTTCGCCCCCCTAACTGCCACTCCTGTTTCAATTGATCTGCCTGATGAATAAAGCGCTCGGGCGCAGTAATATCAAATTTGATATTGCCCAAAACTTGGGTTTTTTCAGCTGCGATTCCCAACTGGATATAACGTTGCTGGGTGGCTGTATCCTGTGCCAAAAGACCAGTTAAATTCTTGAGCATGCCACGGGTCAAACCTTTGACCTTGGCATAGCCTTTGGCAGATTTTTCAGACAGACGCGCATTCAACAATACAGTTGGCACATTAAACTGGGGTGCCTGATCCAGCAGATTCGGCCAAAGCTCGGTTTCCATCAGCAATAAAAGTTTCGGCTGATACTTTTGATAAAATTCACGAATTAAAGTTTTCTGGTCAGCAGGCAAATACACGGCTTGAAACAAATCGAGATAAGGCGCTTTTAAAAAAAGTGATTTAGCGCGTGCCTGACCGGTTTTGGTGGTATTGGTGACCAGCACCGGATGGCCAAGTTTTAAATAATGTTCAATTAACGGTTGGGCAGCATTGGTTTCACCCACCGACACCACATGAAACCAGATGGCATGCAGATTTTTGGGTGGCTGAAACGGGCCGAAACGTTCTGTCAGTTCTTGTTGTAATTGTTCAGGATCGGTCGCACGTTTACGGATACGCGATTGATATAAGGGTTTAACCAGCGCCAAGGCTGCGTTATACCAAAATGGAGTGGCCACATTGCGCCCCTGTCCAAAGATTCAATGAGCAGAATATAGCAGAGCCACATCAACATGTTAATCGATGTGGCTCTTATTTCGAATTATTCTATGGTGCTTAATACTTTAACTTCTGCCAAAGTTGGATAATCAATATAACCTTCAGCCACCTGACTGCCGATCATATTTTCCATTTTCAGCTCATTAAGTGGTGCATTCTGAAGCAGACGTTCGTATAGATCAGGATTCGCAATATAGGCTTTACCAAATGCGACTGCATCTGCCTTTTCAGCTGCCAGTAGCTCAATCGCATCTTCACGACTCAGTTGCATATTGGCAATATAAGGCACTCCACCAGAACGCTCTTTCATATATTCGGAAATACTGTCTTCAGCCAGATATTCACGGGTAAAGAAGAAGGCAATCTTGCGCTTGCCCAGGTGCTCCATGGCATAGCCAAATGTTTCACGTGGATCATTGTCGCCCATGTCATGGTCATCACCACGCGGCGCAAAATGTACCCCTACTCGATCCGCACCCCATACTTCAATCAGTGCATCAGTTGCCTCTAGCAGGAAACGTGTACGGTTTTCGACTGAACCGCCGTATTCATCCTCACGCTGATTGGTTTTGCTTTGCAGGAACTGGTCAATCAGATAACCATTGGCAGCATGTAATTCAACACCGTCAAAACCGGCTTCTTTGGCACGAATCGCGGCTTGCTTGTATTGCTCGGTAATCGCGTGAATTTCAGAAACTTCCAAGGGGCGTGGCGTAACGTATGGACGCTTTGGACGTAATAAGCTGACATGACCCGCCTGTTGTACTGCACTTGCAGAGACTGGTGTTTCACCATTTAACAGATCCGGATGCGATACACGACCAACATGCCAAAGCTGGGCAACAATCAGACCGCCCTTCTCATGAACCGCTTGAGTGACCTTTTTCCAGCCTTCGACCTGAGCATCGGTAAACAATCCTGGGGTATTTAGATAGCCATTGGCTTCTTCAGAAATCACTGTCGCTTCAGAAATGATCAGGCCAGCACTTGCACGTTGCGCATAGTATTCAACCATCATGGGGGTTGGAACGCGATCAGCAGTTGCGCGGCTACGGGTCAGCGGCGCCATGATGACACGGTTTTTAAGCTCTAACGCACCGAGCGTTAAAGGAGAATTTAATTCAGCCATCGTTACTCCCACCTGTTAAAGGTGTTGTTGTAGGTGTTCGATAAATTGCTGAATCAAAGTTTCATTGCGGGAGAAATATGACCACTGTCCATGCTTGGTCGCAGTAATCAGGCCAGCCTGCTGTAATACCGACAGGTGATTGGACATGGTGGACTGTGAAACCTGGCCCAAACGTTCAATTTGACCTGCACAGACCCCACGTTGAAAGCCACCACACTCTTCCGCAGACAGATATTGCTCCGGAGATTTTAACCACTCCAGAATTTGTCGACGGGTCGGATTGGCTAAGGCTTTAAAAATTAGATCAAGGTCCATAGGCACATCACAATCAGTGGCGCAACGAAACTTTATTCAGCATCTGCGGCCATTATATCGTATTTTTTCGATTTATATATCGAAAATTTTAGATATAATAATCACAATCTGCACAAGCTTTGTTACGCCAGCTTTTAAACGATTTCTTACAGGCCCTGTTTCAGGCTTGCTTCGATAAATTTGTCCAGATCACCGTCCAGAACTGCGCCAGTATTGGAATTTTCCACACCTGTACGCAAATCCTTAATACGTGAATCATCCAGGACATAAGAACGGATCTGACTACCCCACCCAATGTCAGACTTGGAATCTTCCAGTGCTTGTGCCGCTTCGTTACGTTTGCTCATCTCGAGCTCATAAAGTTTGGCACGTAACTGCTTCCAGGCGTGGTCACGGTTGGCATGTTGTGAACGCTGGTTCTGACAGGCCACCACAATTCCGGTCGGTGCATGGGTTAAACGCACGGCAGAATCTGTTTTGTTAATATGCTGACCACCCGCCCCTGATGCACGATAAGTATCGGTACGAACATCGGACGGATTGATTTCAATTTCGATATTGTCATCAACTTCCGGTGACACAAACACGGCAGAGAACGAGGTATGACGACGGTTGCCCGAGTCAAAGGGGGACTTACGCACTAAACGGTGTACACCAGATTCGGTACGTAACCAGCCATAGGCGTACTCACCTTCCACACGAATCGTCGCAGATTTAATCCCGGCAACATCCCCATCAGATTCTTCCATCACTTCTGCTTTAAAGCCATGACGTTCAATCCAGCGTAGATACATACGTAGCAACATAGACGCCCAGTCCTGTGCTTCTGTACCGCCTGAACCAGCTTGAATTTCCAGATAGCAAGGATTTGGATCCATCGGATTATTGAACATACGGCGGAATTCAAGCTTGGCCAGTTCTTCTTCAGCCGTGCTCAGTTCAGCCTGTACATCTTCTAGCAAGCTTTCATCATCCGCTTCAACCGCCAGATCAAGCAGAGCCTGTGCATCTTCAAGCTGGGTACTTAAGCGATCCAGCACATTTAATACATTTTCAAGCTCGCCTTTCTCTTTGGCCATCGCTTGGGCACGACTCTGGTCATTCCAGATGGTTGGATCTTCTAATTCACGCAGGACTTCTTCTAAACGCTCTTTTTTCAGATCGTAGTCAAAGATACCCCCGTAGTGTTTGACCACGTTCGTTTAAGTCTTTTAATTGGTTTAGATACGGATTAATTTCCACGTGAATTACTCTCAATCAAAATTAGGCACAAAATTCTTAGCCCGATATTATAGCACAGTCTATTTCCGCTATTTTAACGATCCATTCAGTCTAAGGCTCGAATGTCTTGAGCATTTAGACCTGTATTTCCCTCATCCAATTTTCAACATCTCATAGACTCTTTTGCGTCTTTTTATCCGAAATTTTTATCGGCTTTTTAGCCCCGTTTTATGACCGAAATATAATTTTGCAATTGATTTTATAATTTAGGATTTCTTATTGGTCTGTATAAAAAATCAGCGAATTCAATAGATTCCACAATATCTACACACTTTTAATAAAACACTACATTATAAATTTAATTTTATTATTCAGTCACTTGTTCAGCAAAAATTACACAAGATTACGCTATTCACATTACTGTAACTTTCCTTTGATTGACGATCTTTGGAATTGCTCTAGACTGAAAGTTGTAACAAAAAGTGTAATGTTTTTAACTCACGATTTGAGGGGTAGTAACCATGAAAAAATTAGCGATTGCTTCGGCACTACTTTCAGCAATAGCAATGACTGGTACAGCAGCACATGCTTACCAAGCAGAAATTGGTGCATCAGCAGGAGTGGTTGATCCTGACAACGGTGGAACTAGCGGTTCTTTCGGCGTTGATGGTACATATTACTTCAATCCAGTTCAAACACGTAATGCACCATTAGCAGAAGCAGCATTCCTTGATCGTGCTAGCAACGTGAGTGCGCAATATCAATATAATGAAATTGGTGATTCTGAAGCGCATCGTTATGGCGTAGGTGCAGAGTACTTCGTACCGAATTCTGACTTCTACTTAAGCGGTAACGTCAATGGCCATGATCTGCAAGACAATGATGATGTAGAAAATGATTTAACCACCTATGCAGCTGAAGTCGGTTATCTGCCAGCGCCAGGTCTATTGATTGCGGCGGGTGTAAAAGGTTGGGATAACGACAATGATGATGGCGTAGATCCAACATTGCGTGCTAAATATGTCACTACACTTAGCAACGGTAAAGACATCAACCTGGAAGCAGGTGCAGCGTTTGGTGATTTAGATGAATACAATCTGGCAGCAGATTATTTCATCGACAAAACCTTGAGTGTCGGTGCTGATTATCACAACAATGATATTACCGACAAGAGCGAATTTGGTATCAATGCACGTAAGTTCATTAACCAGCAAGTGAGCTTAGAAGGCCGTGTCGGCTTTGGTGAACAGTTTAACAATGACTACAATACCTTTGGTGTAGCAGCGAAGTACCGCTTCTAATCTAAAACCAAAAATTAGTCATTCATAGAAAACCCATCCTCGGATGGGTTTTTTTATTGCACTCTTAACAAGCATTTAGGTATTTTTGCACATTGACGGGGCGAATATAAACTGTACAATTTGTTACAACTGTTCATCAAACAGTCATATTTTTATAACAAAGAGAGAAATCTAAATGCTTAAGAAACTTGCTCTTGCTACAGCGCTTCTTGCTGGCCTGGGAACTGCACATGCTTACCAAGCTGAACTTAATGTCGGGTATGAAAATACAGATATTGATAATGTTGGGGATCTAGATACATTTTTCATCAATGGAAAATATTACTTAAACACTGTTCAAGTTAAGAACTCTCCACTTGCAGAAGCGGCTTTCCTAAATAAAGCAAGCAATATTGGCTTAGGTTATGCAAATGCAAGCGGTGATGGCGATGAGGATATTGATGTATTTGGTGTAAGTGGCGAGTTTTATATTCCAAATACTCAATTTTATGTAAGCGGCACTATTAACCAGGTTGACTTTGCTGGTGAAGACAATACTGGCTATGCTTTTGAAGTTGGTTACTTACCAGTTAATGGCCTACTATTAGCAGCTGGTGCAGCTAATGAAAGCGTTGATCCAGTTCAGGTAGCAAATTATGGTTTTGTCCCTAACCTCCTAAATGCTGTTACTGTAGGTGATGATACTGCACTATCTTTACGTGCAAAATATGTGACTCAGATTGGTAATCATTTTGCCAATTTTGAAGGTTTAACTTATTTCGGTGATGAAACAACTTATCGTTTAGGCGCTGATCTTTATATCGATCCAACTTTAAGTGTGGGTGTATCAATCGCGGATTCTACAGAAGATGATTCAGATACAGTATTTGGTTTACGCGCACAAAAATTCTTTACACCTGCAATTGCAGCTGGCGTGAACTATACAACTACTGACGGTGCTGACTCTTTCGGTATTAACGGTACTTTCCGCTTCTAATCTCTCCGATTAAAAGCAAAAAAAACCGCTCACTCGAGCGGTTTTTTATGGCCTATTGTTCTAAATGGATAATCCGCATTTGCAAGCTGATATTGCCATTAAATACATTTTTATCCAGCTCATAGACCAATCGTGTATCTTTCATCGGGTCAAAGTCATATTTATCCGCTGCATTGAAAGCGATCGCATCCACGACCTGCCCATTCTCCAACGCCACACGTAACTTAAGATGCACATCTTTAAGCCAGCGATAGTCCATGATTTTGAACACACCATCAAAAATCGGTTGGGGGAATTTTTGCCCCCATGGACTTAAATTCTGTAATAAATCGACTGTTTCAATGTGAAAAGCAGAAGCTGGCAGCTCTCCATCCGTCCATAAAGTCGCAGTGAATAAATCCTCATCCATCGCACCAATCAGTACTTCAAAGACCTGCTTAAACTCGGCGAAATTTTCTTTTTTCAGGGTTAAACCGGCTGCTGCTGCATGGCCACCAAAATGACTGACTAAATGAGGATATTGCTCTGCTACCTGTTCAATCGCATCACGAATATGAATACCTTCAATCGAACGCGCCGAACCTTTGATATGAATCCCATCCTGATCTGCGGCAAAAACAATACTCGGACGATGGAACTGCTCTTTTAAACGCCCTGCTACAATCCCGATCACTCCCTGATGCCAATGCTGTTCAAACATGATCAACGCAGCAGGTAGTTCAGTGGCATCCCACTGGATTTTATCCAGCTCAAGCAAGGCTTCCTGCTTGATTTTACCTTCCACCTGACGGCGTTCGACATTGAGCTGATTCAGCTGTTCAGCCAGTGGATAAGCAGTTGTCAGATCAGGAGCCAGCAAACATTCGATCCCGATATCCATGGTTTCCATGCGTCCAGCCGCGTTAATCCGTGGGCCTAAAACAAAGCCCAAATCTTGAGCTTTCAGACCAGCAGGATCACGCTTTGCAATATCAAGTAGCGCACTGATCCCTGCACGGCACTGCCCTTGCTGGATCCGTTTCAGACCTGCATCGACCAGAATCCGGTTGTTGTAGTCCAAGCTCGCGACATCGGCATAGGTGCCGAGCGCTACCAGATCAAGATAATTGGTAATTACAGTAGAGGATTTTCCAAGTTTCTTGCGATGGGTAGACAGATTGGCCAATACATAAAAAGCCACCCCGACCCCGGCTAGTGCTTTGCTTGGAAAGTCGCAACCCAACTGATTGGGATTGACCACGGCTTCGGCTTTTGGTGTCGGCTTGGTCGTCAGATGATGGTCGGTAATGATTACCTGCATGCCATGATCTTGTGCCTGTTTGACTCCTTCATGACTGGAAATGCCATTGTCCACGGTAATCAGTAAATCAGGTGTGAAACTGACAAAGGCCAGATCTGCAATTGCGGGTGTCAGTCCATAACCATATTTAAAACGGTCAGGAACCAGATATTCGACATTGGCACCCATATCGCGCAGTGCCAGCACCATGAGTGCAGTACTGGTCGCGCCATCGGCATCATAATCACCGACGATCACGATTTTCTGGCCACGATCAATCGCCTGATCGATCAGTTGAATCGCTTCAGGCAACCCCTTCATGGTCGGTGCCAGCAAATGCTTCAGCTTGAGCTCAAGTTCCTGCTCGGATTCCACCCCACGACGAGCCAGAATCTCGGCCACAAATGCAGGGACGCCCGGTAAATTTTCAGGGCGTGTCAGCAATGGACGTTGTTTGATTTCCAGTTTTTGCATGGTTATGGCATTAAGCGCTCTAAAGTCCAGCCGGCATCGGTTTGGCGATAACTTAAACGGTCATGCAAACGGTTCGGACGACCCTGCCAGAATTCATAATAATCGGGTTCGAGACGATAACCACCCCAGAATACCGGCTTGTCCAGCTGTTGCTGATTGGCAACCTGGGTATGCAAATCCCAAAAACGTTGCTGCAATTCCTCACGACTAGCCACGATGCCACTTTGCGGGGTACTGATATGCGCGGCAATCTGGCTTTCGCGTGGACGTTTATGATAATAGTCGGTCGATTCTTCTTCCGATATTTTCTTTACACGACCCGAAATACGAATCTGACGTTCCTGATCCTGCCAGTAGAACAACAGTTCGGCATAAGGATTCTTAGCCAGATCCAGACCTTTTTGACTATCATAGTTGGTATAAAAATCATACCCTGCGTCAGTCGCTCCACGCAGCAATACCGTACGCACATGCGGACGGCCTTGTGCATTGGCTGTTGCCAACGACATGGCATAGGGCTCGTGCAATTTTGCTTCCAGTGCATGGTTAAACCATTGCAAGAACTGCATATGCGGATTCGGATTGACTTGCTGTTCCTGTAACTCGCCTTTTTCATAATTCAGGCGTAGTTCACTCAGATCCTTGATCAGATCACTCATTATCTATGTTCCCGTTAAGCTGCATTGGCACGCACAGCATCTGCCAGGCTGTTTGCAAGTGTGGTGACTTCAGCCAGATCATCGCCTTCGACCATCACACGAATGACAGGTTCTGTGCCGGATTTACGAATCAATAAACGGCCACGGCCTTTAAGCTGCTGTTCGGCTTTTTCAAATTCAGCTGCCAGTGCAGGCACTGAATAAGGATCAAACATGGCATTTAAACGTACATTGACCAGGACATTTGGCAACAGTTTAAAGTCAGCCACAAGTTCATGCAGGGCTTTTTTCTGTTCAACCATCACCGTTAATACCTGCAAGGCGGCAATAATCGCATCGCCTGTGGTGCTCTTGTCCAAAGTCAGAATATGACCTGAAGGCTCACCACCAATGGTCCAACCATTTTCTTCCAGGCCCTGCAATACATAACGGTCGCCGACTTTGGCACGTAATAACGGCACTTGTGCTTTTTCCAGCGCCAGTTCCAATGCCATATTGCTCATTAAGGTACCCACAATACCTGCAGGTTTTTTCGAGCTTTGAGTCGCAAGAATATAAAGAATATGGTCGCCATCAATCAGATTACCGGCTTTATCTACGAGAACCACACGGTCAGCATCCCCATCAAAGGCAATACCCAAATCCGCTTGATGTTGAATCACGGCTTGTTGCAAGCTTTCCGGATGCGTTGAACCACAGCCCTCATTAATATTTAAACCGCTCGGCTCATTGTGAATCGCAATTACACGTGCGCCCAGTTCACGGAACACTGCAGGTCCCACGTTATAGGCTGCACCATTGGCACAATCCACCACAATGGTGAGTTCATTCAGATCCAGATGATACGGGAACGTCGATTTACAGAATTCAATATAGCGACCATTAGCATCTTTAACCCGGATACTTTTACCCAGATTCGCCGTATCTTCAATCACAAAATCTTTTTCAAGTTCCTGATTAATTTCGTCTTGCAAGGCATCTGGCAGTTTTTTGCCTTCCGCAGAGAAGAACTTAATGCCGTTGTCAAAATACGGGTTATGCGAAGCGGAAATGACAATACCCAAGCTGGCATGCAAAGCACGGGTCAGATGAGCAATGGCTGGAGTCGGTAGTGGACCTAAAAGATGAACATAAACGCCAGCGGCATTTAAACCTGCCTGTAAGGCAGCTTCCAGGATATAACCAGACAAACGGGTATCTTTACCCAGAACCACCAATGGTTTGGATTTTTTACTATGACGTTTTAAAACTTTACCAGCCGCAAATCCCAGTTTCAGGGCAAACTCAGGGGTAATCGGCAATTCGCCAAACTTTCCACGAATACCATCCGTACCAAAATAACTCATCTTTATCTCACTTCTTAGCGGATGATTGATATCACCCATTTTTTTCCTTGAGTCACACTTTACACCAAAATAAAAAAGCCGTCATTTGCATGACGGCTTTTTAAAATTTTAAATCACAGGAAATTAACCTACGCGATAGTTTGGTGCTTCTTTGGTAATGGTCACATCATGTACATGCGACTCAGACATACCGGCAGAAGTGATTTTCACAAACTTGGCATTCTGACGCAGGTCTTCAATCGTCGCAGAACCGGTATAACCCATTGAAGAACGTAGGCCGCCCATCATCTGATGTACGATATTACCCATTGGGCCTTTGTACGGTACACGACCTTCAATACCTTCAGGAACCAGCTTCTCGGCACCGGCCTTAGAGTCCTGGAAGTAACGGTCAGCAGAACCTGTTGCGCCAGCCATCGCACCCAATGAACCCATACCGCGATAAGCCTTGTAGTAACGGCCCTGGAAGAATTCAACTTCGCCTGGTGCTTCTTCAGTACCGGCCATCAATGAACCAACCATAATCGTGCTTGCGCCCGCACCAATCGCTTTGGCCATATCGCCAGAGAAACGAATACCGCCATCTGCGATCAAAGGAATCTGATCTTTCAGCGCATTGGCAACAGAATCAATCGCAGAGATCTGTGGCATACCAATACCCGCCACAATACGCGTGGTACAGATTGAACCAGGACCAATACCAACTTTAACGGCATCCGCACCTGCATCAAGTAACGCCAGCGCAGCATCACCTGTCGCGATGTTACCGCCAATCACCTGAACTTGTGGATAATTGGCCTTAACCCAACGTACACGCTCGATCACACCTGCAGAATGGCCATGTGCAGTATCGACTACAATCACGTCCACACCTGCATCAACCAAGGCTTCTACGCGGCTTGGCGTTTCTGCACCAGTACCGACAGCAGCACCAACACGCAGACGACCCAGGTCATCTTTACAGCTATTTGGATACAATTCAGCTTTACGGAAATCGGTTACCGTAATTAAGCCTTTCAGCTCTTGCTGATCGTTGACCACCAATACTTTTTCAATACGGTGCTGTTGCAATAAAGCTTGGATATTTTCTTTCGATTCGCCTTCACGAACTGTCACCAGGCGATCCTGACCAGTCATGATATTGCTGACTGGCTGCTCAAGATTGGTTTCAAAGCGTGTATCACGACCGGTCACGATACCCACCACTTTGCCATCTTTCACAACGGGTACACCACTGATATTGTTGGCTTGAGTCAACGCAATCAGTTCACGTACTGTGGTTTCAGGAGTGACTGTAATCGGGTCTTTGACCATACCCGCTTCGAATTTTTTCACACGGCGCACTTCTGCAGCCTGAACCGCGATATCCATGTTCTTGTGCAAAATACCGATACCACCATTTTGCGCCATTGCAATTGCCATACGGGACTCAGTCACCGTATCCATTGCTGCAGACACAAGAGGAATATTCAGGTTAATGCCACGAGTTAAACGTGTCTTTAGGGAGACATCTTTTGGAAGAACAGTAGAATAGGCAGGGAGTAATAGGACATCATCGAAGGTTAACGCGTCTTGAACGATGGTCAACATAACAGTCTCACTGGTAATTTCCGTGCACTATTATAAACAAATATCGGCTTAAATTTCATTGCAATTGCAAAATTATTTTTTTATTCAAGCTTCGTACACGCAGATCTATGTGGGTGCTAAAACAGTATCAATAATACGTCCGATCATGAAGTTCCCTATTTTAAAATATACCCCGATCATTTTAATGAAGTGAAAAGCAGAGCCTAAGCTCTGCTTTGGATGGATTTAGCTGACATATTCAAAACTGTCATCATTGTCGGCTTCATCAGTTTCAATCTGGACAAAGGGCAACATATTGTGTGCAATACGTGCCTTATTGCATTGCTCATCGGCAATCTGCACTTCTTTGCAGGATGAACTGCGCTGCTCATACATACCACAGCTGACCTGCTGGCCGATGGTGCCATCAAGTGCAATACAGCGTGGATTTTTTTGATTGGTTCCAGCCATACATGAATAGACTGCTGTCACAGGTTCGGTATAGTGCTCAGGCATATGAATTCCTTCAGCCCAATAAAACGAAACCCTGAAATAGGCGCAGCACGCCCCGCAGCTTAAACACGCATCCGGTTTTGGAACTTGAGACAACATTTCTTATAAGTTCTCATTATCAAAAAAAAGTTTTTTGGAGAAGAAATATAAAAAATGTTGTTTTTCCACACAAGAAAAAAATTATTTTTTGTGTGAACTATTCAGGACAGGTAAAAACCGTTTCATCCATCAGGTCAGTGCCGCATTCCAGCGTTTCAATCCAGTCCAGAAACTGGGTAATCTGCTCTTTGCCGATAAATGGTGTGCCATGCTGCGGCACAATCATCTCGATTTCCATGCTGCGTACCATTTTCACCCAGAGACGAATCACCTTGTTATTGCACATATAGCGTTGATGGAAGCTTTTCATTTTTGGGATATGCGCGGCAAAGTTTTCCAGTGGCTTGGCGGCATCTTCAACCATGGACGCACCCATATCACCTGAAAATAAAATTTTGGCAATCGGATCATAAAACTGGAAATTCCCTACCGAATGCAGAAAATGCGCCGGTACCGCCACAATATGAGATTGGCCCAGTGGAATGATTTGACCATGATCCGGAAGCTCCACCAGACGGTCCAGCCAGTTGCCTTTCATCCGGTCGCTCATAAAGGCCGAGTTTAAGTGCGGCAAGAAACGTGCCCACAGCTTGGATGCCACCACTTTGGCATCGGTATATACCAGCCAGCGCGGCATGGAAGTGATAATGTCCGGGTCTTGATGTGAAGCCATGACATAGTCCAGATGGGTCAAGCGGGTGTATTTATTCAGTTCCATGGTCAGCGGCACATAGGTTAAATCACCACCCGGATCGAGTACCGCTGCGCGCTCATGATCAATAATCAAAAACTGGTTTGCCTGAACGCCTTCACCTTTGACCAGACTGGTAAAACTAATGCATTTATGTGTCCCATTATCAAACAGGACTTGCGATGTGGTGCGCTCAAAAACCATGTAAATTCCCCAATTTATAGTTAAAACTGCTGTTTTATACCCATACAACATATAAGGATTTAATAGAATTTACAATCCATAAAACCGACCATATCACGAGCTTTATCAAGCTTTTCAGAGGATTTAGGCATAAAAAATCCTGAGTTTTTAGCTCAGGATTCATGCAATTTGTTATTTTATAATTTAAAAGAAATAATATTGAACCAGGGTCGCGACACCTATGACCAGGAAAATGGCCGCGCCAATTTTATGGATCAGGCTGATCGGTAGTTTGTTCGCCAGTTTATCACCCAAAAATACCGCAGGCGCATTGGCCAGCATCATGCCTAGCGTAGTACCCAACATCACCCAGAAGACGCTGTCGAAACGTGCCGCCAGTGCCACTGTGGCAATCTGGGTTTTGTCACCAATTTCTGCCAGAAAAAACAAAATGAAGGTTGCACCAAATACCCCGAATTTTTGCCATTTATTGATACTGGCATTTTCATCACCCAGTTCATCCGGAATCAGCATCCAGACTGCCATCGCGATAAAGCCAATCGAAACGATCCACAGCAGTACTTCCGGCCCAATCACTGTGGTTACCCATTGTCCCAATACTGCAGAAAGGCCGTGGTTAATCAGCGTCGCCAATAAAATGGCAACTAAAATAGGAACAGGTTTGCGAAAACGTGCGGCAAGCAGCAATGCCAGCAGTTGGGTCTTATCACCCATTTCAGCCAGCGCTACGATTGCAGTCGACAGTAGGAATTCATACATGAGGTTTTTCTCTGGCTAGCATCCAATACCAATGACTCACCGCTCCTGCTAGCCAAAATCTGCAGAGTGGTAAATCAAAGGTCTTGCCAACAAAAGAAAGCTTGGAAAAGCTGACTTGGTTCTTTGCTATGATGACCATGCTCGGTTGAGCAAATATGTTGACCATCACCCTTCTGCTTTGCGCAAAAGGCGGCTACTCCCCAATGAAGTGCGCCAAGTATAGAATCAAATAGATTATTTTTCAATGCAGCAGCAAAAAACCCTGCCGAAGCAGGGTTTTCTCTTTACACCCTCTTTATATTTCTCCCAGAGAGAGAATAAAGGGCATATACATGATTTTTTAGATCAATAAAGTACGGATATCTTTGAGCAGCTTGGTCAGCTTGTTGGTGAAACGAGCAGCATCTGCACCATTGATCACACGGTGATCGTAGGACAATGAAAGCGGCAGCATCAAGCGTGGATCAAAGCCTTCACCATTCCATACTGGTTGCATGGTGGCAGGAGAAATACCCAGAATCGCCACTTGCGGCCAGTTCACCAATGGCGTAAATGCTGTACCACCAATTGAGCCCAGGCTGGTGATGGTAAAGTTCGCACCTTGCAGGTCTTTCGGTGACAATTTCTTGTCACGCGCTTTTTGACCCAGGGTTCCCAGCTCAGTGGCAATCTGTTTAATGGACTTCTGATCGGGATGACGCAGTACAGGCACGGTCAAACCATCTGGCGTTGCGACCGCGATACCCATATGGATCTCGTTACGTAGCAAGACTGACTTACCATCATCGGCCAAGTGACCAGCAAATTCACGCTCTTCTTTTAACAAGTGCGCAACTGCTTTGATGATGAATGCCATAATGGTCAGGCTCAGGCCTTCTTTCTTGAAGTTGCCTTTCAGTTCATTACGCCATGCTTCGAGTTCAGTAATATCTGCTGCATCAAACTGGGTCACTTGCGGAATGAAATTATTCAGCGACAACTGTGGAATAGACACTTGTTGCAAACGCGTCAAGGCTTTCTCTTCCACACCACCAAAAGCGCTAAAGTCTGGCAGTTTTGGCAGACCTGCGACTTGAGCAGCAGCGGCTACAGGAGCCGCCTGTGGCGTAGTAAGACGCGTTTTGACATACGCTTTCAGGTCTTCTTTCATGACGCGCGCATGTGGGCCAGATGCTTTGACATCTGCCAGCACAACGCCCAGTTCACGTGCCAGTTTACGCACTGCAGGACCGGCATAAACTTTAGAATTAGCGGCATTCTGCTCTTTGGTCAGCTTGTCAGCATTATCCGACGTCGTGACTGTTTGAGTAGAAGATGCAGCAGGTGCCGGGGCTGCTTTTGGTGCTTCTGCTGCTTTCGGTGCTTCTGCTTTGGCTACGACAGGTGCAGCAGCTGCTTGCGCTTCAGCTTCAGCTTCAATTGTCACCAGTGCAATGCCTTGAGAGACATTTTGACCCAGCTCAACATGAATGGCTTTAATCACGCCAGCTGTAGTGCTTGGCACTTCAACAGTGGCTTTATCTGATTCTACCACGATGATGCTCTGATCTTTTTCAACCGTATCACCGACCTGAACCAGAATTTCCGCCACAGCCGCCTTGTCTACACCCAAGTCAGGCACAGCAATTTCAACATCACCTGCAGGTGCTGCTGGCGTTTGTGGTGCTTCAACTGCTTTCTCTTGGGTGGCCGCTTGAGCAACTGGTGCTTGAGATGCTTCTGTCTGTGCTGACGCTGCCGAAACAGCCGTTTTCACTTTCAGAATGACCACACCTTCTTTGATCGTGTCGCCTTCTTTAATCTGGATGGATTCCACCGTACCTGAAACCGTACTTGGCACTTCAACAGTCGCCTTGTCTGATTCCACCACTACGATACTTTGATCTACCTCGATTTCATCACCGACAGAAACCAAGATTTCACCGACAGTGGCTTTTTCTACGCCAATATCGGGGATTTGCACATCAACCACTTGTAAGCTTGTTTGAGCCTCAGGAGCAGCAGAAGCTTTAGGCTGATGTGAAGCCAGTTCCTGCATGATTTCCTGATCCAGTAATGAAGTCGGAGTATTTTCTGAGGTTTTTTGTGAGGCATCTGCTTGCTGTGGCTCGACCACATCAGCGCTACCGTCTTCAGCTTGTAGCTCAATCAGTACTGCGCCTTCAGCGACTTCATCACCCTGACTCACCAGAATGCTTTTTACCACGCCTGCTGAAGTGCTAGGCACTTCAACAGAGGCTTTATCAGATTCAAGTAACACAATGCTGTCATCGATCGCGATCGTATCACCCACTTTGACCAGAATTTCGGCCACTGTTGCCTTATCTACACCAATATCAGGAGTCGTAATTTGCATGCTTAGTTCTCCTCTTTGTAGTCAGCAACAGCATGTACAGATGGGGTTTCTTGAGGTGTCCAAGCCACTGGACGATCTGTATCAAGCTCGAAAGTCGAGATCGCATCTTTTACCAGACGCGCATCAACTTCACCTTCATCTGCCAGTTTTTTCAGGGTTGCTACTACAATATGGGCAGCATCAACACCGAAGTAACTACGCAAGTTGGCACGTGTATCTGAACGGCCATAACCGTCAGTACCCAATGCTACGAATGGACGGCCATCTGGAAGATAAGCACGAATCTGTTCGCTATAAGCACGCATATGATCGGTTGCAGACACGACGATACCTTCAGTACCGCGAAGCTGTTTCGATACCCATGCTTCTTTTACGTCTTCAGCCAGCGGATGCAAGCGGTTGTATTCTTCACATGCCATACCGTCACGTGCCAGTTCATTGAAGCTGGTCACGCTGTAGACATTTGAATGAATTTGATATTCTTCACGCAGAATCTTCGCCGCCTTGATCACTTCACGCAGGATTACACCTGAGCCCAGTAACTGAACAGTGGCTTTTTCATCTTCTTCCAGTAAGTACATACCACGCTTAATGCCTTCTTCAACACCTTTTGGCATTTCCGGATGCTCGTAGTTTTCGTTCATCACGGTCAGGTAATAGAACACACGTTCCTGGTTCACATACATACGCTGTAAACCGTCATGCACGATCACTGCCAATTCATAACCGAAACATGGGTCATAAGAGACACAGTTTGGAATGGTATTGGCCAAGATGTGTGAATGACCATCCTGATGCTGCAAGCCTTCACCGTTCAGTGTAGTACGACCTGCGGTTGCACCCAGCAAGAAACCTTGTGCCTGTGCATCGCCGGCTGCCCATGCAATATCACCGATACGCTGGAAACCAAACATCGAGTAGTACATGTACATCGGAATCATTGGCAGGTTATTGGTTGAATAACTGGTCGCCAATGCTGCCCATGCACTCATCGCACCGGCTTCGTTAATCCCTTCCTGCAACATGTGACCGTCTTTGGCTTCACGGTAATGCATCAGCTGTTCTTGGTCTTCCGGGGTATATTTCTGGCCATGCGCGGCATAAATACCGAGCTGACGGAACATCCCTTCCAGACCGAAAGTACGGGCTTCATCAGGCACGATTGGCACAACACGGTCTTTAATCGCTTTCTCTTTAAGAAGTGCAGAGATTAAACGCACCATCACCATCGTGGTCGATTGTTCTTTACCATTTGAACCGGCCAAGACCGAATCAAATACTGAAAGTCCAGGAATCGCTAGCTGTTCGCTTTCCTTACGACGTGCAGGCAGGTAACCACCTAGCGCTTCACGACGTGCCTTCATATATTTCAATTCAGGGGAATTTTCGCTTGGACGGTAGAACGGTACTTCTTCAAGCTGTTCGTCGGTGAAAGGAAGGTTGAAACGATCACGCACATATTTCAAGGAATTGATTTGCATCTTCTTGATTTGATGAGTTTTGTTGACTGCTTCGATTTCTTCCGACAAACCATAACCTTTCACGGTTTTTGCCAGAATCACGGTCGGCTGACCTTTGGCCGTACATGCTTCGGCATAAGCAGCAAAGACTTTGTACGGGTCGTGACCACCGCGGTTCAGATTATCAATATCTTCGTCGCTTAAGTCTTTAACCAACTCAGCTGCTTCTGGATATTTGCCGAAGAACTTTTCACGCGCGTAAGCACCACCTTTTACCTGGTAACGCTGGAAATCGCCATCAACTGCTTCTTCCATCACTGCTTTCAGTGCACCGGATTTATCTTTATCCAGTAGTGGATCCCAATGACGGCCCCACACAACTTTAATCACACGCCAGCCTGCGCCGCGGAATAATGACTCAAGTTCCTGAATGATCTTGCCATTACCACGTACCGGACCATCCAGACGTTGCAAGTTACAGTTCACTACCCAAATCAGGTTGTCGAGCTTTTCGCGACCTGCCAGAGAAATTGCACCCAAGCTTTCCGGCTCGTCCATCTCACCATCACCCAGATAAGCCCAAACCTTACGATCTTCTTCTTTAATCAGGCCACGGTTCATCAGGTACTTTTGGATATGTGCCTGATAAATTGACATGATTGGACCCAGACCCATCGATACGGTCGGGAACTGCCAGTAGTCCGGCATCAAATAAGGATGCGGATAAGATGGCAAACCTTTACCACCCACTTCACGACGGAAATTATTCAGATGCTCTTCAGTCAAACGGCCTTCTAAAAATGAACGCGCGTAAATACCCGGTGCACAGTGACCTTGATAATAGATCATGTCGCCGCCAAAGCTGTCGCTGTTGGCACGGAAGAAGTGGTTAAAGCCCACATCATAAAGGGTTGCGGAAGAAGCAAAACTCGCTAGGTGACCACCGAGATCGTCACCGGTTTTATTCGCGCGTAATACCATTGCCAAGGCATTCCAGCGGATCAGCGCGCGAATACGGCGCTCCATGTCCTGGTCGCCTGGCATTGCAGGCTGTTCTTCAACAGAAATCGTATTTAAGTAGGGAGTATTTAAACGCTGAATAGGAACATGCTTTGCAATTGCGCGTTGATAAAGTTTTTCTAACAAAAATGCTGCACGCTCAGTGCCCATGTGCTGCAAAACAGAGTCAAATGCATCTTGCCATTCTTGGGTTTCTTGCGCGTCTGTATCGCCATAAAACGCCATAATCTACAGTTCCTAAAAGCCTAATCTAATGTCTTATATGTACCATATTTAAGACCTCTGCAGGTATGGCCTTAGCTGAATGCGATTTAGCAGTACTATTTAGGAACTAAATGATGGGTGACGTATAATTACACTACATAACAAAAAATAGTCAATAAAGGCGATTTATTATACAATCATTATAATAGTTGGTGATAATATGAGACTTAAAAGTGATAAAACAAAAAGCCCTTCAAGTTGACTTGAAGAGCCTGCAGTTTAAACGCTTTAAAATGCTTATTGGAGGTTTTTATGTATAGAGATGCTTCTTGTTATTCAGGTCTATACTTAAGGTAACATGGCCAAATAAGTAGATGGGTTTTTACGTTGACCGTCTTTTACTACTTCATAATGTAAGTGTGGACCGGTACAGCGACCAGTACAGCCAACGTTGGCAATATGATCACCTGCTTGCACCTGCTCTCCCACACGTGCAATAAGACGTGAAGCATGGGCATAGCGCGTTAAATAGCCATTGCCATGATTGATTTCAACGTATTGACCATAACCTGTGCCCCAACCTGATTTGGTCACAATTCCTGGACCTGTTGCATAGATTGGTGTACCACTTGGCGCTGCAAGATCAAGGCCTGAATGATTTTCAGCACGGCCACTCATGGTACGACCACCGTAATTTGAACTTACGCGAGAATTAGGTAAAGGATGAGAAATTAGCCAAGAATAAGCACTGTTTGCTGCCGCTTTATTGGATGAAGTATTGGCATACTTCTGAGCAAGCGTTCGATTGTTCAGTTCAACTGGTTTCTCACGAAGTTGAACATTCAATTTAGTCTGTGCTGGAATATCGATATCATCTGGATGAGTATATGCACCCTGTGCCAGAGTACGCGTCAATTGCTCGATACGATCTGTTGAACCATTTTCTTGATTTAGATTGACTAAATCTGCGAACGCAACCGAAGCCGCTGAAACTGATAAAGAAAATGCCAACAAAATACGTCGCATATGCATAAAAAACCTCTCTAAACTGCTTTAATCGAGTTCCTTGAAGATCTCTATCCTTGATATCCACTAAAAGAAGCGCATAAGATTAAGACATAAATATGTAGGAATCATGTATGTCGGAACCTGTCAACGTTTTTCAACAAACAAGAAAACAGATAAAAACAGGAAACTTTTCGTTTCTCTCATCACAAGTCGCTGCCTGGCAGAAACTTACGAAACTCGTACAACCGCTATTGCCCCAACCGGAACGCTGGCAAGTTGTCTGCTATCAAAATGGTGTGTTAACGATTACCGGTGAAAACCAGGCCATGATCAGTCAATTGGCCTATCTTCAAAAGCAATACATTTCACAACTCTCTCAAATAAATGAATTAACAGATCTCACTAAACTTCAAGTTTGCTTGCGGAATCCTTCGCAAACATCACCTGTTTCAGCAACACCTGAAAGAGCCTTAAATGCAGAAACACAGGAATTACTTCGTAGTGCTGCTGACTTTATAAGCGACCCTAAGCTTAGCCAAGCTTTACTACGTTTGGCAAGCAATAAAAAGTAACATAGCAATCAAATGTAATAAATTAAAAAGCAAACATTATGTGATGTGTATCACAGTATTAAAGCAATAACAAAAACATAAAGACACAAACACAATGACTTATGTCACATTCACATACATGATTGGACAATTGGCTTCGTCATCAAATGTTACAATTTCATAGCAGCTTGGATCACTTTTCACATTGCGTAAAAGTTGATTATTCAAGGCATGTCCAGATTTATAACCATCAAATTTGGCAATAATCTGATGCCCGAGCAGGTATAAATCACCCACGGCATCCAGAATTTTATGACGTACAAATTCGTCCGAGAAACGTAAACCTTCTTCATTAACGACCCCGGTTTCATCTACACCAATGGCATTTTCCAGGCTGGCACCCAGCGCCAGATTATTGGCTTTGAGATAATCCAGATCTTTCATAAACCCAAAGGTACGCGCTTCACTGACTTCATAAACGAAGGTTTCAGTAGAAAAATCGATACTGGCGGACTGATGTTCTTTTTTAAAGGCAGGATGATCAAAATCGATGGTGAAATTCAGCTGAAAGCCCTCATGTGGGCTAAAAATGGCACGTTTGTCATCAATGAGTGCTTCAACCGGTTTAATAATCTTGACGAATTTTTTAGCGGCATCCAGCTCTTGCAAACCGCCCTGCATGAGCAGGTAAATAAACGGACCTGCACTGCCATCCATAATCGGGACTTCAGAGGCCGACACTTCAATAATCAGGTTATCAATGCCTAGACCAGCAATCGCACTCATGACATGTTCAATGGTGCCTACTTTGGCATTTTCCTGAACCAGGTTCGAGCACATGAAGGCTTCTTGAATCAGCATGGCATCGGCAGGAATGTCGACTGGCGGATTCAGGTCAATACGACGAAACACAATTCCCCCATCGGCATGGTGCGGCACAAAGTTAATCATGACTTTTTGCCCACTGTGAAGACCGATTCCGCTCGCTTTCACGACACGTTTCAGGGTACGTTGTTTCAACATGCTTTTATCATCTGTTCATCTATAAAACCGCTATACGTTAGCATATTTGGCTATTGATAAAAAACAAAAAGGTGGCTTAAAAGCCACCTTTCCTGTCTAATCTAGCTAAACACATGATGTTACATGTTATTTACGCTGTTGATTCTTAAGATAATCCTGAATGCTCATTGGCGTTGGGCGCGGGCTAGAAACTGAAGCCGCCGCTGGATTCGCTGCTGCACCTGTTTCATGCTGCTGACGCTGAATTGCCGGTACATCATCATCTTCCACCACAGCCTGTGCAGCTGCTGCTGGACGAGTTGCCTGTACATTAGTACGTTTGGTCGGTTCAACTGAATCCGCTGCATGACGGGTGAGACCTGTTGCAATCACAGTCACGCTGATTTCATCACGCGCATCCGGATCAAAAACGGTACCGTAGAACACTTGACCCTCATCTAAATCGACAATCTGGTTCACGACATCAGTAATTTCTTCAATTTCACCGAAAGTCACGTCATCGCCACCAGTCACGTTGATCAGAATGCCTTTGGCATTCATGATAGTCACGTTGTCGAGTAATGGACTACGGATTGCCTGCTCAGCAGCCTGACGTGCACGGTTCTCACCACGACCCAGACCGACACCCATCATGGCATAACCACGAGTGCTCATGGCTGTTTTTAAGTCAGCAAAGTCAAGGTTGATATGGCCAGGACGGACTACCAAATCAAAAATACTGCGTACTGCATTCAACAATACATCATCCGCTTTTTTATAGGCATCTTTCATTGAAATATCACGGAAGACTTTCAATAGACGCTGGTTTGGAATGATGATTAATGAGTCTACATGCTGCTCTAGCGCTTCAATCCCTTTTTCAGCAGACTGTAGACGGCGTTTGCCTTCAAAGTTAAATGGCGTGGTCACGACACCAACGGTCAGAATACCCATTTCTTTCGCAATTTCAGCAACCACTGGCGCTGCACCGGTACCGGTACCACCGCCCATACCCGCAGTTACAAAGACCATATCGGTCCCTTCAAGCTGTTGGCGAATCAGTTCACGGCTTTCTTCTGCTGCGGTCTGGCCGACTTGCGGATTTGCACCTGCACCCAGACCACGGGTACTTTGCTCGCCCAGCTGAATTTTAAATTCGGCTTCCATGCGATCCAATGCCTGTTTGTCCGTATTGGCACAAACAAATTTTACGCCCTGGATATCGGACTGCAACATATGTTGTACCGCATTACCACCCGCACCACCTACACCAAATACAGTGAAACGGGCTTGACCATTGCTATCGCTATGATCGTCTTCGAAAAATTCAAATGAGGCCATGACCTATAAAATTCCTAATTCATAATTGGCAGTCACTAAGCCCGTATACTGCCTTAATCTTAATAAAATTGTTTTTAAGAATGCTGCTCATGCGTTCACTTGTCAAGTACAAGCCCGATTAACTACATCTTCCCAACAATATTCACAATAAAAATCGACTTAAAAGATTGATTTCAGGGTGTCATTAAAGCCAAACAAGGCTCTTTTGACCCGCTTAGCCAATGACAACCGCTCTACATCATCCTGTTCCACAATCGTGTCCTGGGTATCACTCTGACTAAACATCAGCAAGCCAGCCACCGTACTATATTGCGAGCGACGTAAAGCAGCCTGATGTTGTTCGTCTGCATACACCTGAGTCGGCGGATTACCTAAATGCGCCGAGACCCCCATGGTACGGCGAACAAAACTCACCATCCCTTCGATATGACTGGCATCACCGGTCAATACCACACCATGATACAAGCCCTGGATGGCACCATTTTTCACCAGCTCATCACGTACCAGACCCAGAATTTCTTCATAACGAGCCATAATAATTTCAGTCAGTTCAATCCGGCTGATGGTTTGTGGCCCGTCAATTCCTTGGAACTGAATCATATGGTCAGGCTTGACCACTTTCAGGTCGACACAGCCATACAATAATTTCAGACGTTCAGCTTCTTCGGTCGTGGTTTGCAATACTGCTGCAATATCACGGGTCACATGTTCACCGCCACGTTGGAAGGTATGGGTTAAGGCCAAACGACCATCCACATACACTGCAACATTGGTCGTGCCGGCACCGATATCTACTAAGCATACGCCATATTCTTTTTCGTCTTTCAGCAGGCTGGCTTCAGCAGTAGCCAAGCTCGACACCACCATTTTTTCTACACCAATATTGGCACCTTTCAGGGCGCGATCAATATTCTGCATGGTACTGATCGGCAGCATCATCAAATGATAGTGTCCGGTCATGCTATGTGCCGACATCCGAATCGGGTTTAACACCCATTCCGGTGAGTCGTCCAGCTCAAAACCCAGAGGCACAGCACTGACCAGATAATGATCTGAAGTCAAATGACTGGCTTTGGCCAATTCCAGTGCACGCACCACTTCACTGGTGGTAATCGCATGCTCGCTATTGTCGATCGAGGTGCGACCTGAAGCATAAAAGCTTTTTAATTCGGCACTTGGAATAGAGACCCAGGCAGAATGTACACGACATTCCGCCATATCTTCTGCTTCTTGAACGGCATTTTTAATTGCAGTAATAACTTTATCGAGACTGACAATTTTCCCTTTACTCATGCCTCGGTTACGAGCGGTGGCCATACCAATCACTTGGATATTGTCTGGCGCGTGTACCTTGCCAATCAAAACTGAAACTTTGTGTGTCCCAATGTCAATCGCCACAACCGAGGGAACAGCTTCACTCATTATTCACTACTACCATTACGTGTTTGTTAGATTTATGGCTTTAAATGCCTCTATTTTTTAAAGCCGGTCATTATGGCTTTACTGTTACCTTATTCTCAACGCCCGTGTCATCAATGGTTACAATAAAATGTCCATTTACAATTTTAGGCGGAATTGAATTTTTCCACTGTATCGACAATCCATTGCGATAACGCAGGTCGATGGCCGAAATTTTAGACCAGACCGGCTTTAAATCGCTCTGAGACAGATGGCTCAGGCGTTGTAATTTGCTCATAGTCTGGTCTTTATCCACAATTATTCTTAAACCCGAATCAAACTGCATAAACCAGGTCATTCGCTCGGTGAGATATAATTCTTTTAGACGAATGCCTTGTGGCAAAAATAACTGATTAATTTCATTATAACGACGCATCATGGTTTCTGCATGGCTCGCTGGCCCATGTAGCAACGGTAATGCCTGATAATTCTTGGGTATGACTTCAGTGAAAATAACACCACTGTCACTCAATAAACGCCCTGTCCCCCAACGTGCAATTGCATGATGCGGCATCACCCGCACCCGAATGCCATTTGGCCAGGCTCGGGACACCACGACCCGATCCACCCAGGATAATTCCAGAGTACGATCGCGGATCGCTTCCAGATCTGAAGTAAAATAGTTTTCGGTCACAATCGGTGACACATATTGCATAACCTGACGCTGTTCAGCAGCCGAGCGCGTACCTATCACGCCCAGCTCTGCCACGTCACTATTGGTCATGACTTTATATAAGCCCAATATTCCAAAGGCCAGCACCAATACCGCAATACACAACAATAACCAGCCACCAAAATTGGTCAGCTTTTCTTTGCGTGTCGGCGGCTTGTCGTGAATTGAAGTAATCGCAGCACGTTTACGGCGCATGGAAACAGGAAGTTGAGCCATATTTAGTGTGCCGAACCAGTCAAGGTCTGTTCCAGAATCGCGACACACAGCTCATCAAAACTGTATCCGACTGCAGCTGCCGCTTTTGGCACCAGTGAGTGACTGGTCATGCCCGGTACGGTATTGACTTCAAGCAACCAGAAGTTGCCCTGTTCATCCTGCATGGCATCAATCCGGCCCCAACCACTGGCACCGACTGCTTGGAATGCGCGCAAACTCAAGGCTTTTAACTGTTGCTCTTCAGCTTCGCTTAAACCACATGGAATGCCATATTGCACATCATTACGCTGATATTTCGCTTCATAGTCATAGAAGGCAACATCTTGAGGCGGTTCAAGACGAATCACCGGCAGCGCCTGACCATTTAAAACCACAATGGTATATTCACGACCGGTAATCCATTTTTCTGCCATCACCACAGCATCATGTTCAGTTGCCTTGGTAATTGCTTCTGCAAAATCTTCAATTTTCTCAACCTTACTCATGCCGATACTGGAACCTTCATGTACCGGCTTGATAATCAAAGGCAAGCCTAAAGCATTAACAATGTCGTTCGCATCAGAGTCTTTGGTGACAATGCGATACGGTGCTGTCGGCAATTCCGAACCCTGCCAGACCTGCTTGGTCTTGACCTTGTCCATGCCGATCGCAGAACCTTGTACACCGGTACCGGTATACGGCACGTTTAACCATTCCAGTGCGCCCTGGATCTGGCCATCTTCCCCGCCACGTCCATGCAATACAATAAAAGCACGATCATAATTTACCAGTTCTGTGACACTACGCTCCTGAGGATCAAACGCTTCCGCATTGACCCCTGAACGCACTAATGCCTCAAGTACCGCCGTACCACTGTCTAGAGAAACCTCACGCTCTGCAGATTTACCACCAAGCAACACGGCAACTTTTCCGAATTTTGAAGCATTTGACACGTTTATATCCTTAAACTTTTTTCAATCTGGTCAATTCAATTCAGTCACACAAGATGACTATTTTATATATAAGTGATTTTGTGCAAGTTCGACTGAGATTGCTCCAACATTACCTGCGCCCTGGGTTAATAACAAGTCATTTGCTTGCAATACTTTTCTCATGATCTGATTCAGGTTGCCGTCCGTCGCATCAACCAGAATCGGCTCGACTTCACCACGTAAGCGAATGCTGCGGGCCAAAGTACGGCTGTCCGCCCCGACAATCGGTTTTTCACCGGCAGGATAAACATCCAGCAACAATAACTGGTCTACAGTAGAAAGCACTTCCACAAAATCATCAAAACAGTCACGGGTACGGCTATAACGGTGTGGCTGGAACATCATTACCAGACGACGGTCCGGATGACTCTGACGCGCAGCTTTAATCGTCGCTTCGACTTCTTTTGGATGATGACCATAGTCATCCACCAGTTTCACGTCACCGCCCTCAATCGCAAACTCACCCTGAACCTCAAAGCGACGACCCACACCACTGAAACCTTCCAGTGCACGGCAGATTGAAGCATCAGACACACCTTCATCGGTTGCTATACCAATCGCGGCCAAGGCATTCAGCACATTATGCAAACCTGGCTGGTTGACCGTTACACGCAATGGCTCACGCTCTTTACGCAATACGGTAAAGTGGGTTTGCATGCCATCCTGATCAACATCTACTGCGCGGATGTCATTGTCCTCATTGAAGCCATAAGTCAGTAACGGACGTGCAATCCGCGGCATGATTTCACGGATATTGGCATCATCACCACAGACTACAGCCAAGCCGTAAAATGGCAGTTTTTGCAGGAACTGGATAAAAGTATCTTTCAGGACATCGAAGCTACCGCCATAGGTATCCATATGATCAGCATCAATATTGGTCACCACGGCAGCCATCGGTTCCAGGTGCAGGAAAGAAGCATCTGACTCATCGGCTTCGGCCACGATATAACGGCTGGCGCCCAAGGCTGCGTTCATACCGGTACGGTTCAGCAAACCACCGATCACATAGGTTGGATCCATGTTTTCTTCAGCCAGCATACAGGTGATCAGGCTAGTGGTGGTGGTCTTGCCATGCGTGCCGGCAACGGCAATACCATGGCGGTAACGCATCAGTTCACCCAGCATTTCCGCACGGCGAACCACAGGAATACGGTTTTCAATCGCGGTTTTAATTTCCGGATTTTCTTTATCAATCGCGGTAGAAACCACGATCACGTTGGCGCCCTTAATATTATTTGCAGTATGTCCGATATAGACTTTAATGCCATTCGCTTCCAGCTGTGCGGTGGTATTGGATGCCTTGATATCTGAACCGGAAACTTTATAGCCCTGGTTTTTCAGCACTTCCGCAATACCACACATGCCTGCGCCACCGATCCCCACAAAATGAATGTGTTTGATACGGCGCATTTCCGGCACTTTGATTAACTTTTTCGCTTGTTCAGCTGGGGTTGTTGGAGACATAGTTTACTCGGATTACAATTCTTGAATTAAACGGACCACATGTTGAGTCGCATCGGGTTGAGCCTGTCGGCGTGCTTTCACGGCCATTTCCATTAACAGCTGGCGATTCAGCATCGGCTCTAATAATGTTGTTAAACTTTCCGGGGTCATCGTGGCCTGCGGGCAAATCTTTGCCGCATTGATATTGGCCAGGAAACCGGCATTGGCCGTCTGGTGATCATCCACTGCGCTTGGAAGCGGCACAAAAATCGCAGCCACCCCGGCAGTGGCAATTTCAGTGACGGTCAAAGCCCCGGCACGGCAAATCACCAGATCGGCATCAGAATAGGCTTTGGCCATATCCTCAATAAAAGGCTGCACTTCAACTTGTAGACTGGCCGGTGCATTTTCATAACGTGCCCGGGTCGCCTCGGCATGGTTTTGCCCACACTGATGATAGACGCTTAATCGCACATTGAGTTGCTTTAAAGCTTCCGGAACCCGTTCATTTAAGGCTTGCGCCCCCAAAGACCCACCAACGATCAGAATACGTAAGGGCAATCCTGCCTTGTCACGCTCCTGATAACGCCAGGATGGATTTAAAATTTCGCTAATTTCCTGTCGTACCGGATTACCCGTAGTCACGACTTTATCTTGGGCCGGAAAGGTATTTGGAAAAGCCTGGCACACCGTCTTTGCCACACGCGACAATTGGGTATTGGTAAAACCGGCAACTGCATTCTGTTCATGGATCAGCACCGGAATACCTAAGATACGCGCAGCCAAACCACCCGGGCCTGCCACATAACCACCAAAGCCTGCCACGGCATCGACCTGAAGCTGTTTCATGAATTTCATGGCACTTAAGGTGGCTTTCATAATTTTAAAAGGCGCCAAGGCTTTACGCACAAAACCATTGCCACGCACACCTTGAATATCGATCTGATAAATGGGAATATTCTGGTTTTTTAACAGGCGGTTTTCCATGCCTACGGGCGTGGCCAACCATGAAACCTGTATACCTTTTTGTTGTAAATCTTTGGCAACAGCTAACGCTGGAAACACATGTCCACCTGTACCTGCGGCCATCATCATGACATGTTTAGGCTGTTTTTGCTGAGCTTCGGTCACGGTTTAATTCTTCAATTCAAAAAATGGAGCAGGAAATCTGATTTAAGTAATCAATTGTAATCACAAACCTCAGGCCATGAAAGTTTATTTACTTTATTTCAACAAGGCTTTAATTGTTTTTTTCATGCAAATTCCAAGTTTAGACTCGTTTTATTTATAAGGTCTGCACTTTTCCTTCGACTTAAGTGACATATCATAGCAATTTTAAATGATTTTCTCATTATATTATCAATAACCTTGCCACGGACAGGGCTTTATTTAGAACCCTTTACAGCTCACTCCCGGTCAATCCATATCCTATCATCGACTAATGAGCTTAGGCTTAAATCCTATCAATTTTATAAAACTTTCATGTTATTCATATCTATATATGAATGATGCTTGATGTACAAGCAGATGCTTTAAATGGACTCAGTTCGGATAAATGTCAAAAATATCATGTCATGATGTATGGATTATCTTGGCCGGTTATCTGGCTGCGATCCATGTCGGCAAACTTTCGGCCGTGATTCCTGTATTGCAGCAGGATTTAAACCTGAGTTTTACCCAGGCTGGTTTTTCATTAGCGTTGGTGCAGGCTGCCGGAATGCTGTTTGCGCTATGCATTGGCGCCTTCTCGGAAAAAATGGGATTAAAGCGCTGCCTGATCATGGCCTTAATCATTTTAGGGCTGAGCAGTTTTGCCGGGCTTTGGATTACGCAGCCTGCCACTTTATATGTATTGCGCTTTATGGAAGGAATCGGGTTTTTAACCATTTCCTTGTGTGCGCCAGCAATTTTAAAACGTACCAGCCGCGCTGAGACACTGAATTTCAAGATGGGACTCTGGAGTTCCTATATGGGCATCGGTGTCAGTCTGGCCGTATTGACGATTCCTCTCCTGCTTGAATATCTGGACTGGCAAATGATCTGGGCCATTTTGGGCTGCCTGTGCCTTGTCATTGCTGGCATGATTAAACAATATTTAAATATTGAACCTGTCTTGGTAACACAGCCAGACTCTTCTCAGCCAGCTACGGAAAACACCTCATTCTGGCAGATTGTTAAAATTACCCTGACCCACCCATCGATTATCTGTCTGGCGATTATTTTTGCCTGTTATAGCAGTCAATGGATCACTGTCACGGGCTTCCTGCCTACGCTGTATGTCGAACAGGGGCTAGACTTAAAACGCGCAGGGATGCTGGCTTCAATGGTCGTGCTGGCCAACCTAGGCGGTACTTTTGGCGCAGGCATGTTGCTGCAACAGGGTTATAGACCGCACACCTTATTGAGTACCGGATTTGTAGCAATGCTCTGCAGCAGTTGCTTGGTATTTGCTGCAAATTCCTGGCTCTCATTTGAATTGCAGGTTGTCAGTGCCGTGCTGTTTTCACTGATTGGCGGGATGATCCCAACCACTGTTTTTGCGATTACCCTGCACTATGCACCACGTGCCTATGCAGCAGCGGCCAGTGTGGGTCTGGTTTTACAAATTTCAGCCTGCGCACAGTTTTTTATACCGACCCTGAGCGCTGCGCTGATATCTGCCACTCAATACTGGGCCAATCTTGCCATTATCACCGTCTGCCTTTCGATGCTGGGCATGGTAATGACGGCATATTTATTTAAGCGTTACCCGAAATAAAAAAGGTAAAAAGAGCCTGCAAGCAGACTCTTCTTTCACCTGATTTTACCTTTAAACCTGATTGGCCTGACCTGCTTCCAGCACGGCAAACAGATCATCCGCAATCGAGGTGCCAAACTGCGCATCAATTTCACGGATACAGGTTGGACTGGTTACATTAATTTCAGTAACATAATTTCCAATCACATCCAGCCCCACAAAGACCAGACCTTTCTCTCTGAGATACGGCCCTACTTTTGCTGCAATGGCTTTGTCAGTTTCAGTCAGTGGGCGCGCCTCGCCCAGGCCACCCGCGGCCAGATTACCGCGCACTTCACCATTTTGTGGAATACGGGCCAGACAATATGGCACTGGCTCGCCATTAATCATCAGGATGCGTTTATCGCCTTCGACAATTTCCGGAATATAACGCTGCGCCATAATCGGCTGGGTACCATTATTGGTCAGCATTTCAATGGTTGAACCGATGTTGATGCCATCCTGATACAGACGGAAAATCCCGGTGCCACCCATACCATCTAGCGGTTTTACAATCACATCGACCTGTTCTTTGAGAAATTCACGGATCAGGCTTTGTTGCGAAGTCACCAAGGTCGGAACTTGCAGATGCGGGAACTGGGTTGCGAACAGTTTTTCATTACAGTCACGCAGGCTTTGTGGCTTATTGATAATCCATGCCCCTTCGCGCTCTGCCTGTTCCAGAATATAAGTGGTATAGACAAAGTTCATATCAAAAGGCGGATCTTTACGCATCAAGACAACGTCATAAGCAGCGATCGACTCTTTGCGTTTTTCGCCGAGTTCACAATAATGATCGTAGTCTTCAAATACCTGTAACGGCGCGATCAGACCAAAGGCCTTGCCCTGGTCGATATATAAATCTTGCTGCAATGCATAACCGAGTTCATGCCCGCGACGTGCTGCTGCCCATAGCATCGCCATGGTCGAGTCTTTCTTCAGGTTTACATTTTCAATGGGATCCATCACAACAAGTACGCGCATGTGTCTCTGCTCTTTTTCAAAAAATGACTTGGCAAGGAGTATAGCTTGTGTCGATTCTTTTGTTTATGGTGATTTTGCATGACTTATTTTATATAGGTACTGAGACAGATTGAGCCCACAGGAGGTTTGCCATGCAACAGGCCATTATCGGTTTTCACCTGGATGAGGAACAGCATTGGGTTGCAGAGCTGGCCTGCGGACATGGCCAGCATGTGCGGCATACCCCGCCATGGCAAAATCGCCCATGGGTGATGACCGAGCAAGGACGTAAAGAAAAACTCGGGATGCTGCTAGACTGTAAAAAATGCGAAAAGTGCGAAACTGAAACCTGAACCTATGAAAAAAGTAGTATGTAGGTGACCTAAAAAATAATCTTGTCCAGAATTTGCTAATTTGAGTTACTGCGTTTATGCTTTTATTGCTCAAACATGCAGCGCATTTTTTCAGGGTGTACTTTTGCTCATACGGCTCGTCAAACAGATCTGGTTGGTGATGCTTGTGGTTTTTGCCATAGGCTGGAGCAGTGTGTCTGTCGCATCTGCAAACACCATGCATCTGGTTATGCCGTCTGAAAAAACGAATCCTCATTGTCTGGAAATGACAAAACCCTCTGCTTCTCACTCGCTGCATAAGACTGATCATCATCAAGATCAGGAACTGATTCAGCCGGACTGTGTCAGTGACAGCACCCAGCAGTCATCAGATTGTCTGGATTGTGGCACTATGGCCTGCCAGAACTTGGTCACCAGCCTGCCCATTACAACGCCCGAGTTAAGCGTGCCTGATCACGGTTATCCGGAAAAAACCCTCCTCCCTGCTTACCATGCCCAGCACCTTGTCGGTTACTGGCAAGAAATCCTGCGCCCACCCAAAGCTTGATCCTGAATTTTTAAATTTTTTTATTCATTAAGGATTAAGTTATGTTGCTTAAAATCAGTCAAAGCCTGTGTCTGGGCTTCGGTCTCATCTCGTCGTCTGCCTTGTTTGCAGCCGTAAAAGAATATCATCTGGTCATTGATGAAAGCCCGATCAATCTCACCGGAAAGACGGTCAAGCGTATCACTGTAAACGGAAAATTCCCTGCACCCTTGCTGGAATTCGAAGAAGGTGATGATGCAGTCATTCATGTACAAAACAACCTGAACAATCAGGATACCTCACTGCACTGGCATGGCCTGCTCCTGCCCGGGCTGATGGATGGTGTCCCCGGATTTAACGGTTTTCAGGGCATCAAACCGAAACAGTCTTTTACTTATCGCTTCAAGGTTCGTCAAAACGGCACCTACTGGTATCACGCACATTCCAAAGGTCAGGAACAGGACGGCCTCTATGGCGCCTTGGTGATTCGCCCCAAAGCCCAGACATTGCTACCTGCACATGAACAAACCGAGCGGGATTATGTGGTGATGCTGTCGGATTTTCACGAACAGGGCAGCCAGCAGATTCAGAACAATTTAAAAAAATCGGCCGAATATTATCAGAACCAGCGCGAAACCGTTGGCGATGTATTTAAGCAGGTAAAACGTGACGGCCTCAAGGCCACCTGGTCAGACCGCAAGATGTGGAACCAGATGCGTATGCTGAAAACCGACCTATCTGATGTTACCGGTTATACCTTTCTGATCAATGGAAAAACGCCGCAACAAAACTGGAGTGGCCAGTTCCAGCCCAATGAAAAAGTCCGCCTGCGTTTCATCAATGCTTCTGCCATGTCGTTTTTCGATGTGCGTATTCCCCAGCTGAAAATGACCGTGGTCAGCGCCGATGGACAAGCTGTGCAGCCGGTCGCTGTAGATGAATTCCGGATTGGAACTGCTGAAACCTATGATGTGATTGTGGAACCCACTGCAGCGCATTACCAGATTGAAGCGGAATCGATCGACCGCTCAGGCTTTGCCATTGGCAGTTTGCATCAGGCAACTGATTCAAGCAAAACCCCGGCCCCGGTTCAATTACCGACACCGCGCCCTCGTGCCTTATTGACCATGGAAGATATGGGACATGGCGAACAGCATGACATGTCGCATGACGCACACAGCAGTCAGACCACGCAGACTGTCACAAGTGAACATGATCAGCATGCCCAGCACGACATGCATGCAAGTCATAGTGCCATGTCCGGAACCAATCAGCCTGTTCAGGGCTGGGCCAATATGTCTACGCCTGCAGGGCACAAAGCCTTGCAATATCAAGACCTCAAAGCCCTGACACCGCAACCTGATACCCGCGCAGCAGAACGTGAACTGGTGATTCGTCTGGGTGGAACTATGGAGCGCTATATCTGGACCATGAATGGTAAAAAATTCAGTGATGCCGAGCCACTTCAGGTGAAATATGGCGAGCGGATCCGGCTGAAATTTATCAATGACAGCATGATGGCCCATCCGATGCATTTGCATGGCATGTTTATGCAGCTGGAAAATGGTCAGTCTGCTGCAAATATGCCAAATAAACACACCGTGATTGTGCCGCCCGGGAAAACGGTGACCACCCTGCTCACAGCAGATGAACTGGGAGAATGGGCGATTCACTGCCATCTGCTCTATCACATGAGTGCCGGCATGATGAACAAGCTGATTGTGGCACAGGTTGACGAAGATCAAGCATCTCACCCTTCTTCACAAAAAACGCCGTCAAAGCCAGCAGCTGCCCAAGGAGAAAGCCATGCACATCACTAATCTTTTTGTAAAGTCAGTGCTTAGCAGTGCGCTTACCCTAAGCAGTCTGAGTATTTTTGCGGCAGCTTCTAGCGAGCATACGGGTCATAATGAACATCAGCATCATAGCGGATATCATGCCATGCAAAACATGGCTGATGACCACGCACAGCATACTGAAACAGCAAATGCCGTTTCTCATCAACCGCCACCAAAGTTATTGCATCAACAGCAGGCGCTGAACACACCACAAAATTCAGTCAGTTCTGCCAGCGAACATGATCATCGTAAAGAACATGGCGCACAGATTTATAGCCAGATTATTCTGGACCAGAAATGGCAGCATAGTTCAGAGGGAAATGGAGCATTCAAGTCCAAGAACCAGGCCAGAGTCGGCACGGATGAAAATAAAATTTTCCTCAAGCTAGAAGCCGACAAACATGAATCCCGTCAGGCCGAATATGATGCCAAAGTGTTGTATAGCCGAAATATTTCTGATTTCTGGGATGTGCAGACCGGGGTGCGCTATCGACAGGAAAATTTAGCCGAGCCTTCTATAAACCAGCAGAACGAGCGCTTCGATGCAGTATTTGGGCTACATGGCCTGGCTCCCTACTTTTTCGAAACGGATGCTCATGTCTATGTTGGTGAAGATGACTTTGTCGGATTAAAACTGAAAACAGAGCGTGACCTGTTACTGACTCAGAAACTGATTATGCAACCCTTTGTCGAACTGGATGTCATCCTGAATGATCAGGCAGCTAATGCGAAAAAAACCGGCCTTAGTCATGCCACCTTGGGCCTGGAAACACGCTATGAACTGAGCAAAAAGCTCATGCCTTATTTGGAAGTGGGTTATGAATATAGTAAAGGCAACCAACAGACAGCCTGGCAGCAAAGTTCTGATTCAGAAAAAGGCTGGATCTATGGTGCAGGTCTAAGAATGATGTTCTAAATTTTTGATACAGAAAATTATGCAGCTACGGGATGTGAAACGCCATTCATGTCCCGTAGCGCTATGGCACTATACATTTGACTGAGAAAGATTTTTTAAGCCTATGAACTGTACATGCAATGCTTTTCTGTACTTTCCCGCTCATTAAGACACTTGTTATTTTGCGAAAAACTAGTCTTCATCGCCTTGATTTCCACTGTTACTTTTAGCAACCAAAGTGCCTAACATAATGATAAAGGTACTTACACCGCCAATTAACAGGCTCAGCAGCCCCATTTCCAGCATAAAATTACTATCACCAGTCTCAGGGGCACCCCATAGAAATTGAAGACGATCGCCAAAAACAAAATTGATTGCACATACAATCAGAAAACCAATCAAGGTGGCAATCAGTAAAGTGACCACCAAGTTCTTCCACATTTTACATCCGACGAACAGGATGATCATGGCCAGTCCAACCATGGTGATGATGGATATAAGTAACACACTGTTCCAGTAATCCATGAGACTCACTCGTATTTGGTTTTAAATTAAAATCAAGAAATTCTTATAGTTAATTTTTCCAATTGAATTTTAATATAGGTGGATTTTTATACACAAACAATGACGATAACTATCTTAAAACTACAAATACTAATTTACCCAAAGTTATAAAATACACTGACTTAGTAAAATCTTGCTGGGTACTGAACGATTTTGATTAACATAAAGTAACACAAACACAACGTGTATTTATTGTTTAGCTTGGTTAAAGCTTAAATACAACCGATAAAGCTCAAGTAAACAGCTTGAAATTCTTTAAAAAACAAGAATGGAGCCACTTTTATAAGAAAAATAAATAATAAATATAAAAAACTTGAATATTTTCTGATTTAGGCTATGCTGTCTTTAACTAGAAAAAAGCGTTGTTTAGTTAAGCTTCTTTAAGTGCCGCAGTATTATTTATAATCCTCCGTTTTTTCAGATCTTTATTTCAATTCTTGTTGTTTTTCCAAGTTATCCATAGTCATTTGCATGACTAAAATTATTAAAATTTAACAGGTTATATTATGTCTACTACAGTTACCGGTACAGTAAAATGGTTTAACGAAACTAAAGGTTTTGGTTTTATTCAACAAGAATCAGGTCCTGACGTTTTTGCTCATTTCAAAGAAATCAGCAGTTCTGGTTTCAAAACTTTGTTTGAAGGTCAACGCGTTTCTTTTAGCGTGGTTGATGGTCAAAAAGGTCCAAATGCGATCAATATCGTTGCGCTATAATTTAGCCCAGCAATAAGAAAAAGCACCTTCAGGTGCTTTTTTTAGCACTGAAGATTCATAATTTTGGTGAAAGGTTTTCTGATTGTCTGTTTAGCTCATCAAAAGTGAATTTTTAAGAATCATGTTTCTGAATCACTGCTGCTCAGTTAGACTTTATAAAAGATAAAAATGAAAAACCCCTAGCATCCTGCCAGGGGCTTTCCGTATGGGTTCGCTTGGTATAACTCCTGTCGTACCTTACTTTCCTTGTATTTATCTATTGTTATTCTTGTGTGGAACCTCCTGTTCCTGTTAAAGCTATCATAGGAAATTTCCACTATTCAAAACAGCCGCAAAGTGCTGGAATTGATGTAAGCCAATGCTTACAAGAATAGACAGAGATAATAAATTTCAAATGTTTAGCAAATTGAACATCTACAAAAAAAGGAAGCTCAAGCTTCCTTTTCTATGCCAATCCAGGCTTAGATCCCATATTTAACACGGTAATCTTCCATTTTCGCCAAAGCTTCTAGGTCGCCTTTCGCTTCCAGATAGTCCATTAAATCTTTCATGGTAACTAAGGCATGTACAGGAATCTCAAGCTCTTGCTGCACTTCCTGAATCGCAGATAAATCACCCTGACCTTTTTCCTGACGATCAAGCGCCACGAGTACACCGGCAATTTGGGCACCGGCATTTTTCAGGATGGTGACGACTTCACGAATCGCCGTTCCTGCGGTAATTACGTCATCAATGATCCAGACTTTTTTACCTTCTACAGAAGCACCCACCAATACGCCACCCTCACCATGGTCTTTGGCTTCTTTGCGATTAAAACCCCACGGCACACTTACCCCATGATTTTGTGACAAAGCCACAGCAGTTGCTGCCACAAAGGGAATGCCTTTATAGGCAGGGCCGAAGATCACTTCAACATGGTCACATTCAGTCAGTTTTGCAGCATAGCCAGAAGCCAGCAGTGTCAAGGCTTCACCATCATTCAACAGACCCGCATTAAAAAAATAGGGACTCACACGTCCCGATTTTAAAGTAAACTCACCAAATTTAAGCACACCGCGTGATAATGCGAGTTCGATAAAAGCTTGCGGGTTAAACTGAGCTGGCGTTGACATGAGGTGCTCCTAAATCCATTAATTAAGGTAAGACTTGCGCATGATACCAAAGAGTAGCTATCCAGGTGATCAAAAAATTCTTCGCGTCGTTTCAATTAATGTCAACGGCTTACGTTCATCTGTCACCAAAGGCCTATTGGAATGGATGGAACAGTCGGATGCCGACGTGATTTGCATGCAGGAAAGCCGGATCACGCATGCGCAGTGGACCGATAAATTCAAGCCTGAAGGCTGGTACACGCACCTGTTTCCTGCCGAGCGTCCGGGTTATGCCGGTACTGCCATTTATAGCCGTCTGCCTTTTGTGTCTTTAACCGATGGCCTGGGTTTTGAACTGGCCGATTCACAAGGCCGTTTTATTGCTGCTGAATTTGACTTGGGTCTAGAACAAACTGTACAGATCTGTTCCCTGTATCTGCCTTCCGGTTCATCGGGTGATGAAGCGCAAGCACGTAAAGATCACTTTCTGGAAGAATACGCAAAAATTCTGAAACAGTGGCGCGATGAAAATAAATCGGTAATTGTCTGCGGTGACTATAATATCGTGCATAAACGTATTGATATTAAAAACTGGTCGGGTAACCAGAAAGCCTCGGGTTGCTTACCGCATGAACGTGCATGGTTAGATCATATCTACGATGAACTCGGTTATGTTGATACTTTCCGTGAAGTGCGTAAAGAAGCCGAGTTATATTCCTGGTGGTCAAACCGTGGACAGGCGCGTGCTAAGAATGTTGGTTGGCGGATTGATTATCATGCTTGTTCTCCGGACTGGAAAGAGCGCACCGTTAATGCTTGGGTCTATAAAGAACGATGGTTTAGCGACCACGCCCCCGTGATCATCGACTATAAATTATAATCTTCTCTATTTAATTGAGTGAACAGCTGTTCACTCAATTAAGGCTTATCTCTTACATGACATGACGTATTTTTTGGGTTTATCTCAATGTAATAACATAGCATTATAGCGCTACGGCACAAGGACATGTCAGGACGACAACATAAGGACAGGACGCCGTAGGACGAAAATAAAACAGACTATAGATTTAGCTTGTTTTGCATGGATGTGACATTGGACGTTGGATTGAGACCCGCATGATCAGGATGATTAAATGCGGGTTTTCTATTTCTATTATCCCCAAATTTCTATTTTTCTTATTATTTAGATTGTTCTTTTTCTTAGTGCTCATGTTAAAGCTGCTTGATGTCATTTTGATGACATGACTTTTCTGCTATTTAAAATTTTTTCCTTTTTTTCATTTGCTTTTGCATGGTCTGCTGCTGCCAATTTGGTTAAGCTAGTTCATGATTTAAATTTTTTAGATGGCAGCTATGTTAAAAATTTACGGAATTAAAAATTGTAGTTCGATGAAGAAAGCCTTTGATCTGCTGACTGAGCAAGGTCTTAGTTATGAATTTCATGATTATAAAAAACAGGGCATCGATGCTGAAACCGTCAAAACCTGGCTGGATGCCTTGGGGCAGGATGTGGTTCTGAATAAAAAAGGGACTACCTGGCGTAAACTCAGTGAAGAAGAGCAACAGACCGCCCTGTCGAGTGAAGATGCATTAATTAATGTATTAACTACCCATACCAGTTTAATCAAACGTCCAATCTTGGCAACCTCCACAGGATTTATTGCCGGTTTTGATGAAACAGCTTATCGTGGCTTGAATCACTAATCTCTTGCTCTAAATGGTATTCATAAAAAAAGCCTGACATTGGTCAGGCTTTTGTATATCTACTTAAAATAAATTAGTTGGCGCGAATCCAGGTCTGGTTACGACCCAATGCCGCTACGCCGATAAAACCACGTAGCTCAAGTTTCTTGCCGCCGTCTGCCAGCTGGCCTTTCAACTTATAGGTTTTACCAGATTGCGGATCTAGGATCGAACCGCTGTCATAACTCGTACCACCAGCATTTTTCAAACCTTTAACAATGGTCAAGCCTTTCAGAGATTTGTTGTGATATGGACCTTCACATTTTTTGCAGGCATTTTCTTCACCTGGAGTTAACACAGACTGAATACTAGCTGACAAAGTGCCGTTCTTTTGTTCAGTGAATTTAACAATGGCCTTAGGCTGCTTGGTTTTATCATCAATGGTTTTCCATACCGTGCCATTTAAAGGATCCGCGGCATTAGCCAGTGCAGATAAGCCTAGTAGTCCTAACGTAAGCGCTATTTTTTTCATTTTTCTTCATTTCCTTAGTCTGAAAATAGACCCATGTAGTATTAAAAAGTTACAACAATTTTTCAATTTTTAGGTGTGACTATTTAGTGTAACCTTGTAAATATGGTTGGTAAATAATCTACACGATCAATAAAAGCACAAAAAGATGGAAGGAAGATGAAGATAAGCCCGCTAACGAAACAATTAATTACAGAAAGCTTTTTAAAAACGGCCATTCGTGCCCCGAGCAGATTCAGTCTTCCACCGAGTTCAATGCGCATTGCTCTGGAACAGATGTGCAAACTTTTCCCTCAGGATAAAACGGTACAGATTCGCTCGCTTCGATTGGCCGGACTGCGCGCGGAAGAAATTAAGCCGCAGCAGGAATCGACCCAGCTGATTTTTCATATTCATGGCGGCGCATTTTACTTAGGTTCTTTAAATACCCATCGTGCCTTTATGACTCAAATTGCGGCTCGAACCCAGATGCAGGTGCTGCATGTCGATTATCCGCTATCACCCGAATCTGCCTATCCAGAAGCGTTGGAAGCCTTGTTTGATGTCTATAATCTGCTACTGGATCAAGGTGTTCAGGCCAAAGATATTATTCTGTCCGGCGATTCTTGCGGTGCCAATCTGGCCTTGGCGCTGGCACTCAAAATACAGCAGGAAAGTCTGCCACAGGTCAGCGGTCTGATTCTGCTGTCTCCACTGCTGGATTTAACGTTGACCAGTGAATCTTTACGTTATAACCAGAAGCATGATGCCCTGCTGTCTCTGGAAACGGTTCAAACCGGGATTGAATATTATGTGCCGCGTTCGATTGATCGTGGTGATCCGGAAGTTTCTCCTTTTTTTGCCGATTTAGCCGGCTTGCCACCGATTCATATTCAGGTAGGTTCCAAGGAAATTCTGCTGGATGATGCTAGTCGTTTTAAAGAAAAAGCGGAACAGGCGGGTGTCGAGGTCGAATTTAAACTCTATACCGGCATGTGGCACAACTTCCAGATGTTCAGTGCCTGGTTCGATGAAGCCAAACAGGCGCTGACCGATCTTGCAGAATTTGCCCATCGTCTGGACCGAGATTAAGCATGATTTAGCATATAAAAAAGGTCAGCCGTAGCTGACCCTTTGAAAAAAGGTTTTAGGTTTTAAATGGCCTGAACTTGCTGCAATGCAGTTTGCAATGCTTGGGCTTTAACCGCTTCGCCCATGTTCACTCCTTCAGCACGAATCACTTCGATATCATTCACACCGGTAAAGTTAAACACGGTTTTCAGGAAAGCCTCCTGAAAATCAGCCGGGCTTTGCTCGCCATAGACACCACCACGGCTGCTGGCAATATACACTTTCTTATTGCCCGCCAAACCCACAGGACCTTGTTCGGTATATTTAAAAGTACGTCCCGCGACACAGATCCGGTCAATCCAGGCTTTTAGGGTTGATGGCAAACCGAAGTTATACATCGCTGCACCAATCACCACGACATCAGCCTGTAAATATTGATCTAAAATTTCCTCGCCCAATGCCGTTTGTTCTGCATTCTGGCCCATTAAAATTTCGGCGGTAAGATGAGGAATAGGCTGTGCAGCCAGATCCAGATACTCAACTTCAATGGCCTCAGCATATTTTTGCTGCAGTTGTTCCACCACAGCCTGAGTCAACTGACGCGAAATAGAAGCATCTCCTAAAATACTGGAATCAATCTGTAAAACTTTCATGGTTTCGCTCTTTATCTTTGGTTGTTTCTAACAATGCAGCCATTTTAACGATTGACTATATTGAAATAATTAGTACAAATAAAACACATCATCCTGAATTTAGAACAAAACTGTATACCTCTTAACCTCTTTAATTTTGATTAAGACCCTTTGACATAGCCTGGATCACTTGCGCTATCGGCAAAGACTGAGCAGATCAGATATCAACTAAATCACAAAAATGTTTTAAATATTGTTGTTTATCAAGCATTCAAACTTATGTTATCTTGTGTAAATAAAGTTATAAATATCCAATAAGTCTTAAAAAAAATCTGCCATAACAATTAAAGTCAGACCGGGACCATGAAGCGAATATCGCCTGTATTAGAAAAAGTGATAAGACACAGAATCAAGAAATACCTGGTCGAAGATGAAGTCGTGATGAACTGGCGCATCCTGAAGAAATGCATCCTGATGCTGACCTTGGGATGCGGAGTACATCTGACCTGGCTCGGCTGGGATATTTTCGTGTTATTAAATCCCGAATATTGGCAATATGTTCATCTAGAACGGGTCTATACACAAATTACTCTGAACAGCAGCTTTCTGGTAATTCTATTTCTCCTGATTTTTCCCTGTTATAAATTTCAGGGGAATCAGCTGATTGAACGTTATCTGCCTTATATGGCAGTGGGTACTTTTGTTATCTCGTTGTGTCGTGACGCCTATCTCGTCGGGGTGATCAGCCCTGTGGCCACGACCTCCTATGTCTGTTTAATTATGGTGGGACTGGTGCTGTTCCATCGCACGCTGGTTTATAGCATGCTGATTCCAGCGTCAATTTTCCTAGGCGGATGTGCCTATTTAAGTTTCAGTCATCAATTACCTTATTCACCGCTCTTTAATATCGATGACAAGCTTTTTTATAATGGTTTCTGGCTGTTATCGATGCTATATTTCATTTTGCCAATTCTGGCCGTCTGCATGGTGTTATTCGAGATTCTGCTCAGTCAATGGCGTCATCGCGAGCAGCTGATCAAACAGCTGAGCCAGATTGATCCGCTCACCAATCTGTTTAACCGCCGTAGTATCAACCAATGTCTGGATAAACTGAATGCCGCAGCCACTCCCAATTATGCTTTAGTGCTATTGGATCTGGATCATTTCAAGAAAATTAATGATCACTATGGCCATCATAAGGGTGATGAAACCTTAGTCGAAGTGAGTGCCGTGCTGAATCAGCAATTGCGCGAAAGTGATGTAGTCGGCCGTTTTGGCGGGGAAGAATTTATTTTGGTGCTTAAAAATACCAGTCTGGAAAAAGCCGAACAAGTGGCTGAACGCTGCCGCATCGCCATTCAGCAATTGCAGATTTTCAGTGATGAGGATGAGCTGATTCCGGTGACCGCCAGTTTCGGGATTGCCATTTCTAGCGCGGAATTACGCCCGCAGCAGTTATTGAGTCAGGCTGATCAGGCGCTTTATCAGGCTAAAGCCGGTGGGCGTAATCTGGTCAAAGCTTATGCTGAACCGGTGCCAGTACAGATGCAGGTTTCTTAAACGGGTTCAGCTTTTTTTAAGAACTAAATTATGGATTTTCACTTTGAGCCAGTGCTTGCAGCTGTGCCAGCAATTCTGCCTCGCTAAAAGCACCGGTTAAACGTAAACCCCTAATTTCCTGCTGCTGCGCATTCAAGAATAAATACGTCGGCGGCCCGAGAATTTCCCATTGGTTTAACAGCGCTTGATGAGAGACATTATATTGGCTTAAATCCAGCTTGATCAGGAAATATGGCGCAAGCGCCTGCTGTACCGCTGCAGATTTTAAAATACGATGTTCGATCGGCTGACAGGCAACACACCAGTCGGCGTAGACATCAATAATAATCTTTTGCCCTTGTGGTGCCCTGTCCAAAATCTGCTGAAATTCTGCTGCACTACGTGCCACATGCCACTTGGCTTCTGTGCTCGCCTGCTCCACAAAAAAACGCTGACTGTGCTGATATTGGCTATAAGCGATATAGGGCACGGCCAGTACCAGACACAGGATATATAGCCATCTCAAACCGGTACGATGCCAGAAAATCCGGAACAGCACATAAGCCACGAAGGTCATACCCAAAGCTAGGGATAACCATTGTAAAGCGGCTTCTGAAATCAGTGGGCGAATAAAATACAGCGCCAGCGCCAGCATGATAAAGGCAAAGAGCACTTTGATCTGATTCATCCAATGCCCGGCTTTAGGCAGAATCCGTGCACCCAGAATACTGGCCAGCAATAAAGGCGTGCCCATCCCAAAACCTAAAGTAAACAGCAGTAAAGCTCCCTGCCACTGACTTTGCGTCTGGGAAATAAACAATAATGCGCCTGCCAGCGGTGCGGTCATGCATGGCCCCACCAGAAGCGCCGAGATCATGCCCATGACACCGGCACTGACCAGACTGCCTCCCTGCTGCATGGCCTGTGCCCGATCCAGACGATGAACCAGACGTTGCGGCAGTTTGATTTCAAACAGGCCAAACAGATTCAGGGCAAACAGGACAAACAGGATGCTAAATGCGATCAGGGTTCCCGGTTGCTGCAACCAGCGCTGAAAATTCAGGCCGGCCGAAGATGCAATTAGGCCAAGTACTGCATAGACAGCGGCCATACTGCTGACAAAAGTCAGTGCAATCATCCAGGCTTTCAGTCCTTTACTGTCACGTACGATCAGCGAGGTCAGAATCGGCAGCATCGGCAAGGAACACGGTGTAAAAGCCAGTAAAATGCCTAAGCCAAAGAACAGCAAAAGCCCATAGCCCAAAGAGCGTTCAAGCAGTTGGGCTGACCATTTCTGGTCTTGTGCTGCATAGGGTTCAGTTTGTGTGTGGGCTGATGCAGAGATTTCATTTGCTGTAGATTCTGAGGAGTCCGCTGCATTAAATAGGGTATTGTGTTGCAGTGATGAAGTATTCAGATCAAGTAAACGCTTTGTTCCTGATCCGGTAGCTTCAAATTGCACCAGACCAGACAAATCGGTCTTGAACTGAATGGTTTGTGGCGGATAACAGATCCGGTCTTTGGCACAGCCCTGCCAGCTGACCTGATAGGATTGCCCCGCCTGAGTCGGAATTTGAAACTTTAACTGCTGATAATAAACCTGGGTATGTCCATAGTTATCATCATATAAATCTTCAGCGGGTGGCAACTCAAACGACACCGGTTGGTTGCCCTGCCGGACTTCAATTTTATGCTGATACAGATAATAGTTGTCTGGAATCTGCCAACTCAGTTCAGCCTGCTGCTGACTGGTGGAGATCACGCTCACAGGAAAAGCCTGCTCGGCAGACAACAATGCAGTTTCCGCCTGAGCAGGACTGCTGAACAAGGTGCTTCCCAAAATAACCAGGGCAAGCATTTTCCCCCAGGTCGGGAACTGCGAGTATTTCATCATCTGTGAGTTGGATAACTTAGAACAGCACAGAGAAACCTAGGCCTGAGAAGTAACTTCGATCTGCACCATCCAGATCTACACCGACATTCGCATCCAATTGGACACGGTCGTTTAAGGCATACATAACCCCGGTACCGAGCGCGTATTGATTATCGACACTTTCAGCTTTACGGTAAATCAGTTCAGAATAACCTGACCAGCGATCAGTAATACGGTAGCCTAGAGAAGGAATCGCAGACACTGCCCAGTTGCTGTCCTGCCATTCATAACGCATGGTCAATGCGGTACTGACCAAGTCATTATATTGAGACGACACGACAGAACCCAAGCTGTAAATATCTTCTTCATTAGTGAAACCGGCATTGCCTGTTGCAATGATAGCTTCGGCCAGCAAAGCCATACTGAGTTTGTCATCATCCAAATCAATGGCCTTTTTCAGACCAATACTAACATCGCCCAGACCATCATCTTCTTCGGTCTGGCCATTGGATTTCACTTGGGTCCAGGTCGGGCCAGCCCAACCTAAACGCAATTCCAGATCATCACTGAGTCCGGTACGTAACAACATATCTGCACTGAGTGTGGTCGCGGTCTGATCGCCCGACTTGCTATAACGCGCTGTAGGCAAGCCTTGCTCCCAAGCGACATTTCCGACTGGAGTAATTCCAGTACTGAGACCCTCACCTGGTCGATCAAATTCAAAATCTGCTGCGAAAAGCTGTGCACTACAACCGGCCAGTGCAATCAAACCCAAGGTTTTTAATGTTGTCATGTTGGAGCTCTTTATTAAAATTTAACTGAGTTCTTTGGTCATTTTTGCGCCATGCTTGCGAAGCAGTTCTAGCGTCTGTTTTTCTTCATCCAAGGCTTCTGACCAGTTGATTTCATCAAAATCACAATCAAAGAATAGATCACTAATTGAAGATAAAATAGTCATGCCATCTTCATCTTTGCTATTTGGATCGACTTTTTCATCCAGTAAACGCTGTACAGCTGGCGCGCATGCGGCACTTGCGGCATCCCAGAGTGGACCATAAATTTCTTCTGCATCCCACAAATGCAGATTCACTTTGGCCTGGATCAGTTCTTCCAGAATCTGTAAATGTACCGCCAAACGTGCCTGTTTCTCCTCTTCTGAAAGTGGTGTTCCGGCTTCATACAGCTCACACACTTCTTCCCACCATTTAAACAGGCCATCTGACCAGACCGAAATCACCGGGCCTTTGTCATGATCAATAAAATTCGGGTTGAGTCCATCTGCCAGCAGCTGTTTGACCTGGTCCAGATTTAATTCTTCGAGTGCTTGCACAAAAAGTTGTTGTTGCGCAGTTAACATGATGGAGCTCACTTTGATTCGTTTTCGACTATTATGCCGAATAAAGCAGGATTTGTTGTGCTTCTCATAACTATATTTTTGTTTAATACGAAAAAAGCCCCGCAGGGCTTTTTCAAATCGGTTCGGCTTAGTCTTCGATATCCGCAGTATCTGTGTCTGCTAGTTCGAGAGCACCAGGACGAACATTGTCTTTTTTCTCGATCACATGTTCCAGACTACGTTTTAGTCGGTCAATTGCACCATGGATCGCAGTATCGACATTATGGCCACGATGATTGACTACGACAGGTTTCAAGCCTGCAGGACGCGCTTCAATCATACAACGAATATCGTCATCGCCGCCTTTGGCGCCATTTTCATCACTGAGATGGACTGAAAAATGGGTAATACGTTCGCTGTGGCGCTGGAATTCTTGATTTAATTCTTCCCGTACATAAGTAATTAAACGATCACTATTCTGAATGTGGTTATCGGTACGAAGTTCAATATTCATATATTACCATCCTCAATCTTTGTAACTTTTGAGTGCAAAATTTTTTATCTTGGCACGTTTGTAGCTTGCTGTTTCGCATCGCATTTCACTTCTTCAAATGATTGGAATCACACCCTCCATTTTGAATAATGAACACATTTTTGAGTCTGCAGAATCGTGTCCTTATATCTTGAATATCGGCTGTATCTTGGAAATATGCAAGTGATATTTTGGTTTTTTAGCAAAAGAATAATCCATTGTGACAACTGCTTACTCAGCTCAAAAATACAGGATTTTTCAAACGGAAATTTCACAACCTTTCACATGATTTAATTTGAAATAATTTTTTAGCCAGACCGATAAATCGCTTAAATAACACTCGACCAGGAAACCTAAAAAAGGAGGAATTAAAAGTATTTTTTATCGAAATTAGCTCACTTTTACCTAATAATTTATCTTATAAGATCAGCGCCTAGTCAGCCTTACAGTCCTGAATAGATCATTTGCTTTATCATTATTTAGTTGCTTTTGCATAACCGGGAAAAATACTCTTTCGTCATTTTAAAATAACAACCTGCAAAATAATTTTTTATTGAAATATAAGACCGTTCAATCTCACTTGAAGAGGCTGAGAACAGGCTTATAAAACGACGGTCATTTGAGATTTTCAAACTAACCTCATTACACAAACAGAACAAAGCTGTTCAGCCTCAGGCCCAAATTAATTACTAAACAATCTGTATATCCCCCCCTATTTTTTACTGATTTTGTAAGTTAATCATCGTAAATTGAAGTGATTTTATATTTTTAGTTATACATTCAGTCTTTTAAGGCACTACATATTCAACTTTATTTAAAAAATAATAATTTAGAGAAGTATCAGCGAAAGGCAATGAAAACTGAGGAAGATGATCGTCTTCATTCAACTCATGGGGGCTGAAATATATTTAAGTCAGCGATCACTTTTAACTTTATTTTTACTTATTAATCTGTATGCTTATTCTGCTTTCTCGGGGGGATAGATTTAAATGAAATTTACACAACTTGCGGCACTTTGTGCATTGGCTTCAACTGCAGCATTTGCTCAAGCAAAACCAGCTTGGCAGGACTTTAGCGTTACAGGTCTTTATGGTGAAAACTATGAAGTTGTAGACGATCAGCAAACTACTTTAACTGTTGAATATGCTGCAAAAGTTAAATATGCAGATGTATTCTTCTTTATGGATCGTCTGCGCGGTGGCGATGATGTTAAAAGTACGTACTTTGAGTTATCACCACGTTTAAGCTTAAGTGAAGTTACAGGCCAAAAACTTGCCTTTGGTCCAGTGAAAGATGTGCTTATTTCAACAACGTGGGAAGGTTCAGATAATGCTGATAACTTCCTATATGGCGTGGGCTTTGACCTTGATATCCCATACTTTCAATATGCAAGCTTAAATCTTTATCGTGCAAACAATGAAAAAGTGTTTGGCAATAAAGACGATTATCAAATGACGCTTACCTATGGTGTGCCATTTAAACTGGGTGCTGAAGATTTTCTTGTAGATGGCTTCCTTGATTGGTCAACTGCTGAAAAAGACGCTCAAGCAAGCGAGTTAAACTGGACTACACAGTGGAAATGGAATGCGGGCAAACACATTTCTCCAGATACCCGTTTATACCTCGGTGTTGAACATTCAGTGTGGAACAACAAGTTTGGTCTTAAAAATCAAGACGAAAACAATGTCAGCGCACTTGTGAAATATCATTTCTAATTGATGTATGATCAAAAGTAGAACTCCGGTTCTGCTTTTTTTTAAACTGTGATTTCAGCTCACCTCTACTAGAACAAGAATATGCCTGATTTTGATATTCGACCTGCGACCGAACATGATCTTGAAACCATTCTCGAGATTTATAATCAGGAAGTACTCTATGGTACTGCGACCTGGAACAGAACAGCCTTTGATTTGAACTATTTCAAAATCTGGTTTAAACAGCTTAAAAATCAGAATTTCCCGGTTTTTGTGGTTGAAGATACTCAAAATCAAGTCGTCGCTGGCTATGCCTGTTATGATCAGTTTCGTAGTATTCAGGGCTTTCAACAGACGGTAGAACATTCTATTTTTTTAAACCCGGATTATGCAGGGCAAGGTTTGGGTTCTAAACTATTGCAGTATTTAATTGAACAGGCTCAAGTACAGAAACTGCATATCATGGTCGCGGCGATTGATTCTGAAAACACCTCATCGATTCATCTGCATGAAAAACTGGGGTTCGTTCAAACTGCCTATATGCCGCAAGTCGGACAGAAGTTTGGGCACTGGCGTGATTTGGTCCTCTTACAACTCAATCTGGATCAAGCTTGATTAATTCTTAGTTTAAAGCTATTCCAGAACTGCTTTCTGGATATTCCTCTTCAGCTTTTTAATATTTGGCCATCACGATATTTTGTTGTTATCCAGTTTAATAAGCACAAGTTCTATTTACTTATACGAGTGGCTATGTTTTATTCAGTTCAAAATTATACTGAATAACGCTATGTATCAATCTCTATTGTCTATTGGTCTTTTAAGTTTAAGTATGCTCACTTTTGCTGATTCAGAGTTTGAAAAAGAATTGTATTCAGGCTGTAGCCAAGTCCAAAACTATGCAAATAATGGCAAGAAATTCTACGACCAAAAACAATATCAAAAGGCCATAGCGCAATTCAAACAACAAGCCGCCTGGTCATCTTTTTGTGCGATGAATGTAGAAGACGGTGGTACAGCTTTTTCTGAGCGTGATATCACCACGGCATTTAATAATGTTGGCTTAAGTTATGCCAAGCTTGGAAAGCCGCAATGGGCACGCGCCTGGTTTTCCGTTTTTCCGAATGCTAAAGCCAGCCAGTTCAATCTAAAACAGTTGCCTGCACCAGAAAAACCGAAGAATCTTGCAGGCAAATATGTCCGCTATGCAGGTTTTGGCCAGTGGAATACGATGGAAGTTAAACGGGCTTCGAATGCCTACCAAATTGAGTTTAATGGACTCTATATGGGTTTGCGCAGTCTGATTTATGGACCAAATATAGGAGAATTTTCAACCCGGATGCCATTGAATAAAGCTCAGACCAATTACAGCGTAGAAGATTGCAAAATTGATTTGAAATTTCAGTTTAACGCTCAAATTGGACAACAGATTGCGGTGAATAGCAGCAATCCGATGTCTTGTGGTTTTGGACATAATGTCTCGGCGGATGGCATGTATTTAAAGGTTGAGTGATTGCTGATTCAGCGATATCTTATTGCCCTATAACAAACATAATATTCAAAATATTACAGGGAAAATATGGCTAAATTTCTAAATACCAGTGCAACTAATTTTTTCTTAGAAGAACTCATTAAAAATGCCAAAGAACGTCTAATTTTAATCAGTCCGTATTTACGTCTCAATGACCGCATCAAAGAATTATTAGAAGACAAAGACCGGCTAAAAATTGATGTTCGCATTGTCTATGGCAAAAGTGATTTGCATCCTGAAGAAATCAAATGGATTCAAAAACTGGACTATGTGCGTTTGAGTTTCTGCAAAAACCTGCATGCAAAGTGCTATCTCAATGAATCGGAATGTATTATTTCGAGTTTGAATTTATATGAATTTAGCCAGGTCAATAACAATGAAATGGGCATTTCAGTTCGTAAGTATGAAGATGATGAAGTTTTTAAAGATGCGTATGAAGAAGCGCAGCGTATTATTCGGATTAGCGAAGAAGTCCGGATTAGCTTAGATGAAGTTAAAAATGACTCTAGTTCTAAAGAAATTGAAATAGATGAAGAAAGTAATACTTTGTCTAAACTTACCACGTCTAAACTCGCTGCAAAGCACAAAATCAAAACAGCTGATTTCCTGGATAAGATGACAGAAAAAGGTTTTCTAAAACTTAATGAAAATGGCAGACATCTTCTAACTGAGCAAGGGAAAGAAATTGATGGTGAGTTTAGACCAAGTCAGTATGGCGGCTATTTTCTCTGGAATGAAAATATCGAGATTTAAAGAAAAACTTTAAGTTCCTTTTCTTTCCAGAAAAGGGAACTTGATAGCCAAAAGTATCAAGCCACTGCCTGATTCTGACAGGCCGACATGACATGTAACACCGCAGCTGTCCGTGTTTCTACATAAAGCTTTTCAAAGACATGCTCAAGATGCTTGTTTACCGTCCGTGGGCTGAGTTGCAGGATCTCGGCAATATCCCGGTTGGTCTTCCCCATCGTGACCCAATGCATCACTTCTGCTTCACGCGGTGTCAGGTTGGGACAAGCCTGCGCGATTTCCTCTGCGCTCGGCATTTGGGTCTGCTCTTTCAACTGCACCAATACATGTTTAGAGATATGCCCTGCATACAGTTTGGTGAGCAGGTTAAGCTGTAACTGCTGATGGCCATGACCGTACTGACCATGCAGTAAGTGTGCTTGATCTGGCTGCTTGAGCAAGTCCTGTAGCCACTGATTCAAACTGGACTGAAAATGCTGTACATCCACCTGATGATTTTTCAGCAATTCACTGACGATTGGGGTCTGCCAGATAATTTCACCTTCCAGATTCAGCGATAGAATCGCACTGCCGGTTGCATCCAGCATTTGTCGCTGCTGATGCATTAAACGAGCCTGTAACAAATGGGTTTTTACTCGTGCCCGAACTTCATCAATATTTAAAGGCTTGGTGACATAGTCTACCCCACCAACCTGAAAGCCTTTGAGGATATGTTCAGTTTCTGTCAGCCCGGTCATAAAGATCACTGGAATATGTTCAGTCACTGGACTGGCTTTAAGCTGAGTGCAGGTTTCAAAACCATCCATCTCCGGCATACTGCCATCAAGCAGGATCATGTCAGGCTGAATGCGATGCGCAATTTCAATTGCATCAAATCCATTGGTCGCTACAAGTACCTGATAGCCAGCCTGATCCAGGCTCTCATGCAATAGACTTAGATTTTCAGGTATATCATCCACAATCAAAATACTTTCCAACATGTCCACCTTACCCCTACTTCAGCACATCTGCATGCTCATGAAGTCGCTGAATTGCTCTTTTAAAATCAAATTGTTTTAAATCCTGCTCAATCTGATGCCATATATCGTTATATTGTTCAAAGTGCTGGCCACATTCATGCAGGACATCTTTTGCCCCCCGGATAAAACCAATACTTAAATGCTGTTCCAGCTGAAGGACCGCCTCTGCCACGTTCAACAATGGAATGGATGGGTTCAACTCATTTCTGCTTTCAATCACAACCGTGGAGATCTGTCCTTTCTGGTCAGAAGGCTGTTCTTGTTCTGGCTGCTGCTCATGCTGATGCAGCCAGCTTAAGCCCAATTTATCACCAATTTTGTTCAATAATAAATTGAGATCGACCGGCTTTACTAAAAAGTCTTCGTTGAGAACATCGGTTTCCGGATTGATCATCCGCTCATTGGCATCTGCAGAAATAATAATAATCGGTACATTGGTCATTTTATTTTGGCGCAGCAATTTCGCCGTTTCCCAGCCGCCCAGTAAAGGCATGCTCAAATCCATCAGAATCAGATCAGGATTAAATTCTGGTACCTGGCGCAAACAGGCTAAACCTGATTCTGCCTCTTCTAAAATAAAACCCAGTGGTTTCAGGAAATTTAAAACTAGACCACGATCGGTTGCTTCATTATCAACCACCAGTATTTTACGGCGTTCTCCGGTATAACCGGTCACGGTATTAGAGGCAACATCCGCGATCGGATGGATCAGGGATTTAGAAGGTAAATACAGTTTTATTTTAAACACTGAACCCTGTTTTAACTGGCTGCTCAGGGTCAGCTCGCCACCGAGAATATCGACTAAGAGCTTCACGATTGGCAGCCCCAAACCCGTGCCAGCAAAGCTGCCCTGTACCACATTACGACCACGCTCAAAAGGCTGGAAGATCCGCTCAACATCCGACTCAGCAATCCCACAACCGGTATCCTGAATTTCAAAATAAGCGGTCTGAAAACGGTAATCGACCTTAAATTTGACTACCCCCTCCAGGGTAAATTTCAAAGCATTACCCAACAGATTAATCAGTATCTGTTCCAGACGTTTTTTATCAATACGGACATACTGTGGAATCTTGCTACTGATCTCCACATCAAAGTTCAGCTGCTTTTGGGCAAACTGTGGCTCGAATATATGCACGATCTGTTTAAGAAATTTTGGCAGGTCGATATTGGAATTTTCCAAAGAAATCTTGCCAGTTTCAATCCGTGCCAAATCCAGCAGACCATCAATTAGAGAAGTCAGATGCTGACCGCTCCGGCTAATCACGCCCAGGGCAGATTCGCCCTGTTCAGACAGTTTTTCCTGTTTCTGCAGTAGCTGGCTATAACCGAGAATACTGTTCAACGGTGTTCGTAACTCATGGCTGATGCCAATCACATAACGGCTTTTGGCTTCATTGGCTTTTTCTGCCTGAATACGGGCATCTTGCAACTGGCGATCGGTAACCTTATGCGCTTCAATCTCATCCATCAGCAGTTGAGTCTGGGTATTACTTTCCAGCTGTGCTTGACGTCGGCTTTCATCATTCAGCACTAACCACCAGGCGGCCACACAAAGTAGTAAAAACAGCACGGCATAGATTTTGACGAACAGCATTGTCAGCGCATCCTGCTGCTGTGACAAAGCGCCCAGGCTGGCAGACTCCTGTAAATAAATCAGGCTCAGGCTCACTGCCAGCACCACACCTAAGACAAAAATCAGCAGGATATACAGGCTCAAGCGGGTATTAATATGTTGTACCCAGTATTTCGGCAGGAACCAGGCCGCAAAAACTCTGAGCTGTGAAGACCAGCGTGCATGCGGCTTACACAGGTCATGACAACGTGCTTCAAGCGTGCAGCACAGAGAACAGATCTGACTGCTATAGGCTGGACAACTGGCCATGTCTGCAGTTTCATAATCATGCTCACACACCACGCACGTCTGTGTCTCGACCAGATTCAGTTCAGGCTTTTCTTGACGTGCCAAGTAGTATTTACCTTTGGTAAACCAGGCAATTAGCGGTACACATAACATCGCCGTACCGAGTGCGATAAAGCCGGCCAAGGACCGGGCAATCTCTCCAAAAACGCCCCAGTAACACAACATGGATAAGACCGATGCAATGATCAGGCTACCGACTCCAACCGGATTAATGTCATATAGATAGGCCCGTCGAAATTCAATTCCTTTTGGACTCAATCCCAGTGGTTTACAGATCACCAGATCCGCAACAATGGCACCGATCCAAGCAAGGGCCACATTACTGTATAAGCCAAGCACACGCTCCACCGCATGAATTACCCCAAGTTCCATCAACAGCAAAGCGATAAAGATATTGAATACCAGCCAGACTACGCGCCCTGGATGGCTATGCGTCAGACGCGCAAAAAAGTTCGACCAGGCCAATGACCCTGCATAGGCATTGGTAACATTAATCTTGATCTGGGCAACGCAGACAAATAAAACCGTCAGAAATAAAGCGATCCCGGGATGATTGACCACCTGTTGGTAAGCAATCCAGTACAGATAATTGGGGTTACTCAGTTCAGAATCAGCAACCAGATACTGCATTGCCAGTGCCATGAGCAGCATACCCATGAATATCTTGATAAATCCACCTAGAATCCAGGCCGGCCCACCTAAAAAGACAGCCCAATTCCATTTACGCTGAATATGTTTTTTATCGGGTAAAAACCGCAGATAATCCGCCTGTTCTCCGATCTGGGTGATCAAGGCAAAGAGCACCGTGCAGGATGCACCAAAAAAAGACAGATTAAAGGCAGCGCTCTGACTTTTTGCGCCCTCAATCAATGCAAGATTGCTGATCAAATCAGGTTGCTTCACCAACACAAAGCACCATGGTAATAAAAGCAGAAATAACCAGAGTGGTTGGGTGATGGCCTGCACCTTATTGATGAAGCCAATACCTTTGACCACCAATGGCAAAATCACCAGTGCTGAAATCAGGTAGCCAATACTCAGGGGTATCCCTAAGCCTAGCTCCAATGCCAGCGCCATGATGGCGGCTTCAAAGGCGAGAAAGATAAAGGTGAAACTGGCATAAATGACCGAGGTAATGGAGGAGCCAATATAGCCAAATCCGGCACCACGGGTCAGTAAATCAATATCGACATTATAACGGGCAGCATAATAACCAATCGGCCAGCTGGTCAGGAAAATGATAATCGCCACAACCACCAGGGCCCAGAAAGCATTACCGAAACCGTATTGCCAGAGCATGGTGGCTCCAAGTGCCTCCATTGCCAGGAAACTGACGGCCGCAAGCGCCGTATTGGTCACTGTCCATAGTGACCATTTCCGGACGGATTTAGGCGCATAGCGCAGGGCATAATCCTCAATACTTTCATCGACCACCCAGGTATTGTATTTACGCCGGGTATGAATGACGCGCTGCGGTGCCTGACTGGTATTCACTGTTGGGTCCATACAGATCAAATCAAGCTAAATATCTGCTCTTAAAAGCAATAACTATGCCCAGCCTATCAGTATCTAAAAATAATCCGACTGAATGCTATATACGTAAAGTGACGTATATGCTCATTTTTTAACTCCCCTTAGGCTTAGTTCCATACCAAGCGCAAACCAATGATTAAGCGCATCAGCATATCTAATTCTATAGGGGAACCCGACATGAGCTTGAAATCAAAAGTAAAGACATCTGGATTACTGGCAGGTTTACTTGCTGTTCCATTCCTGCTGGCGCCCGCACTGACCAATGCCAGCGTTCCTGCAACAGCAAAGGTCAATACCACCAAACTTAAAGTCGATGACAAGTTTGTGTATGTGGGTCAGTTGCACTCAGCAACCGGCACCATGGCAATTTCTGAAACCGGTTCGATTCAGGCAGAACGTCTGGCCATTGAACAGATCAATAAACAGGGCGGTGTTCTCGGTCGACAAATCAAAATTATTCAGGAAGATGGTGCTTCTGACTGGCCAACCTTTGCAGAAAAAGCACGTAAATTGTCTGAAAAAGACCGTGTTGCTGCAATTTTCGGCTGCTGGACTTCAGCCTCTCGTAAAGCCGTATTGCCAATTATTGAACGCAACAACTCTCTACTTTATTACCCAACCTTCTATGAAGGCTTAGAACAATCTAAAAACGTAATCTACACCGGTCAGGAAGCAACTCAACAGGTACTTGAAGCACTGAACTGGCTGGCAAAAGAGAAAAAAGCCAAAACCTTCTATCTGATTGGTTCTGACTACATCTGGCCGCGTACCACCATGAAAATTGCCCGTACCCACATCGAAAAAGTACTGAAAGGTAAAGTGGTTGGTGAAGAATACTATCCTCTGGGCCACACTCAATTCGGCTCTCTCATCAACAAAACCAAACTGCGTAAACCAGATGCCATCTTTGCAGCAGTCGTGGGCGGCTCAAACGTATCCTTCTACAAACAAATGAAAGCTGCGGGCGTAACAGGCGACAAACAGACACTGCTTACCCTTTCAGTGACTGAAGATGAATTGCTGGGGATTGGCGGCGAAAACATGAAGGGCTTCTACTCTTCAATGAAATATTTCCAAAGCCTAAATAACCCCAATAATGCTGCATTCGTAAAAGCCTTTAAAGCGAAATATGGCCCTAAAGCGGTGGTAGGTGACGTAACACAAGCCGCTTACCTAGGTCCATGGTTATGGAAAGCCGCAGTTGAAAAAGCCGGTAGCTTCGATGTCGCGAAAGTGACTGCAGCATCTAAAGGCCTAGAAATGAAAACTGCGCCTGAAGGCTACGTGAAAATTGACCCGAACCACCATTTATGGAGCAAATCACGTATTGGTCAAGTGCAACCAAATGGTCAGTTCAAGGTTGTTTACGAGTCTAAAGGTCTAATCAAACCAAACCCATTCCCTAAAGGTTACTGAGTTAACAGCCACATGATCAGGGGAAGCCATTCTCCTGATCTTTTTATTCCACACAATTTTTTAAAGCTTGGAGGATGATGCGATGGATCTATCATTTGCAGAATTCGGTGCAATATTTGCCATGCAAGGCTTTAATGGTCTCTCTGTGTTCTGTGTGCTGTTATTGATGGCGCTCGGCCTTGCAATTATCTTTGGGCAAATGGGCGTAATTAACATGGCACATGGTGAGTTTCTGACCATTGGTGCATATACGACATTTTTCATTTCCACACTGACTGAAAGTTTTTTCCCTCAACTCCTACCTTACTATTTCCTGATTGCAATCATTGCAGCCTTCCTCACAGCAGGCATTATCGGTTACATGGTGGAACGACTCATGATCAGCCGGCTCTATCAACGGCCACTCGATACACTTCTTGCAACATGGGGCTTGAGCCTCATCATGCAGCAGTTGTTCCGTTCTATTTTCGGACCTAAGGAAGTCAGCCCGACTTTACCTGACTGGTTAATGGGTTCTTATCAACCGACGGAAGCCATCGATATTCCTATCAATGGTCTGTTCCTGGTGGGCGTTACCCTCTGTGTCACTGCATTTGTCTACTTTCTGATTTACCGTTCACGCTGGGGTTTACAACTTCGTGCAACCAACCAGAACCGCTTTATGAGTGGTGCTGTCGGGATCAATACCAAACGTGTTGACAGCTTAACCTTTGCCTTGGGTTGTGGGCTTGCAGGTATTGCCGGTGCAGCTTTCACAACCATCGGTTCTACTGGTCCTACAGCAGGTTCGCTGTATATCGTTGATACCTTCTTAGTCGTGGTCTTCGGCGGTGCTGCAAGCTTGCTTGGCACCGTTGCCTCCGCATTCAGTATCGCGCAAGCACAATCTATTCTGGAATTCTTCCTTTCTGGTTCTGTCGCTAAAGTCCTGACACTGGCTACAGTCATTATTATCCTGATGCTGCGTCCTCAGGGTCTCTTCTCAATCAAAGTACGTAAATAGGGGATTCAGGAGAGATATTATGAAAAATCTAATGAATGCCTTTTTAGGCGGTAAAGAAGGTGCGATTGGTCTGGTGATTCTTGCTGTACTGATCCTGCTGGTCATGCCAATGTTCCTGGATATTTTCCGTCTGAATCTGATGGGTAAATATCTGACTTTTGCTTTTGTCGCAATCGGCCTGGTTCTGTGCTGGGGACACGGTGGTATCTTAAGTTTAGGTCAAGGGATTTTCTTTGGCATTGGTGGCTACTGCATGGCCATGTTCCTGAAACTTGAAGCTTCAGACATGCAATCTACAGCAGCGCAAACCACGCCAGGAATTCCAGACTTTATGGACTGGAACCAGATCACCAGCTTGCCAGGCTTTTGGGAACCTTTCCATAGCTTCGGGTTTACTTTGTTTGCCATCATCATCATTCCAATCTTGCTTGCCTTCATCATCGGTTTCGCGATGTTTACCCGTCGTGTCGGTGATGTGTACTTCTCGATCATCATGCAAGCCATTGTAGCGATCCTGACCATTCTGATTATTGGTCAACAAGGTTTCACTGGCGGCATTAACGGGATTACAGACCTGAAAACCTTACATGGCTGGGATATCCGTACCGATGAAGCCAAATATGTCCTGTACTACATCAATGCCCTGCTACTCATTGCAGTAATCATGATCAGCCGTTTTGTCCTTAGTTCTAAACTCGGTCGTCTACTTTCTGCGATGCGTGACAAAGAAGAACGTGTACGTTTCTCTGGCTATGACGTGGCCATGTACAAAGTATTCATTTTCTGTTTCGCAGCTGTGGTGTCATCTATTGGTGGTGCGATGTTTACCCTGCAAGTCGGCTTCATGTCACCAACGATTATCGGCATCGTACCTTCGATTGAAATGGTCATTCTGGCTGCAGTCGGTGGTCGTCTGTCGCTGATTGGTGCAGTGTATGGTGCAGTACTGGTGAATCTGGGTAAAACTTACTTCTCTGAAGCCTTCCCTGAAGTATGGTTGTACTTCCTCGGTGCATTGTTCATCGGTGTGGTCATGTTCTTACCTAATGGCTTAGCGGGTCTGTATGAAAAATATGTCCGTCCATTGTTCCTGAAAAAGAAACCGATCGACAGCACTTCGCCACCGCCAAGTAGTGATCCGGATAAAACGATCGATCCAATTGTGGAAGGAGGTGTGAAATGAACAAAGTTGGCGTAGAAATGAGTAAACCGGTACTGGTCATTGAAGATCTCACCGTGTCCTTCGACGGTTTCAAGGCAGTCAGTGATCTCAACTTCTATCTGGATAAAAACGAAGTCCATGTGGTGATCGGCCCCAATGGAGCCGGCAAGACCACAGTGCTGGATCTGATCTGCGGCAAGACCAAAGCGACTTCAGGCACCATTAAGTTCAATGATATTGAACTGACCAAACTGAAAGAGTTCGACATTGTCCGTAAAGGGGTTGGGCGTAAATTCCAGAACCCGAATATTTATGAAAATCTGTCGGTCTATGACAACCTGGAAATGTCCTTCCCGCGTGGCCGTAATGTCTTTGGTGCGCTGTTCTTCAGACGCACTAAAGATGTCGATGAGCGTATTCGTGAAGTTGCTGGCAAGATTTTCCTGACTGACCTGCTGGATACCTCCGCTGGTCTGCTCTCTCATGGCCAGAAGCAGTGGCTGGAAATTGGCATGTTATTGATGCAAGACCCAGAGCTGCTCATGCTGGATGAACCTGTCGCAGGGATGAGTGTCTCGGAACGTGAGCAGACGGCGCAACTGTTACGGGAAATCAGCAAAGGACGTTCTGTGCTGGTGATTGAACATGACATGGAATTCGTCAAAACCATTGCTGACAAAGTCACGGTACTGCACCAGGGCAAAATTCTGGCAGCAGGCAAAATGGACGATGTGCAAAATGATCCAAAAGTGATTGAAGTTTATCTGGGACACTAAGGAGGCCACCATGAGCGGATTATTAGAAATTAATGCTTTGTGTTCAGGATATAAACAAAGTCAGGTGATTCACGACCTGGAACTGAAGATCCAACCGAAGGAAATTGTAGCGATCATGGGCCGTAACGGCATGGGTAAAACCACCCTGTTCAAAACCCTGATTGGTGATATTAAAAATACCAAAGGTGAAATCAAGCTGGATGGCAAAAATCTGGAAAAACTGGATCCTTACCAGCGCGTAGAAAATGGTGTGGCTTATGTGCCGCAGGGCCGGATGATTTTCTCCACCATGTCCGTACTGGAAAATATCCAGACCGGTTTACCGGCTTCTGCGCACGGCAAAGTACCGGATGACCTGTATGAGCTGTTTCCTGTACTTTGGGATATGCGCAAACGTAAAGGTGGAAACTTATCGGGTGGGCAACAACAGCAATTAGCAATTGCCCGTGCCTTAGCGACTAATCCTAAAGTACTTCTGCTGGATGAACCGACGGAAGGGATTCAGCCCTCTATTATCAAGGACATTGCCAGAACTCTGAAAGAAATTCGTGACCAGCGTGACCTGACCATTGTGGTCTCTGAACAGGTGCTGAGTTTCACCATGGCGATGGCCGATCGCTTCCTGGTGATCGACAAAGGTCGCTTTGCTTATGAAAATGTCCGTGAAAATGTTGATGAGACCACCATCAGTAAATATCTGTCTGTTTAATCTGGCTGTAATTTTTCTCCACCTCCCCCGATTCGTCGGGGGATTTTTAATTTCTATTTCACTTAATTAATCGGCAGCTGATTTTAATATTTTATTTGATTATTCACATTTAAAAACTCTTTTCAGTCTCCCCCCTCCATATACGCAATTCAACGTATTTTGCTGTAACGCATTTCACGCGACACTCGAATCATAAAGTTGAATCGATAAAAGAGTTGGAGAAATTTGAATGCGTCACGGTGATATCTCAAGCAGCCCAGATACAGTAGGTGTGGCAGTTGTAAACTACAAAATTCCTCGTTTGCACACTAAAGCGGAAGTGCTTAAGAACGCAAAAAAAATTGCTGAAATGTTGAAAGGAATCAAACAGGGTATTCCGGGTATGGACCTGATTGTTTTTCCCGAATACAGCACCATGGGCATTATGTACGACCATGACGAGATGATGGCAACCGCTGCCACCATTCCAGGCGATGAAACCGCGATTTTCTCACAAGCCTGTATTGAAGCCAACGTCTGGGGCGTGTTCTCGATTACCGGTGAACAACATGAGGAACATCCAAACAAGGTGCCTTATAACACTTTGATCCTGATTAATAACAAGGGCGAAATCGTTCAGAAATACCGCAAGATTATCCCATGGTGCCCGATTGAAGGCTGGTGCCCAGGTGATACCACCTATGTGACTGAAGGACCGAAGGGCATCAAGATGTCACTGATCATCTGTGATGACGGTAACTATCCAGAAATCTGGCGTGACTGTGCCATGAAAGGCGCTGAACTGGTGGTGCGTTGCCAAGGCTATATGTACCCGGCAGCAGATCAGCAGATCAACATGGCGAAATGCATGGCATGGGCAAATAACGTTTACGTTGCTGTTGCCAACTGTACCGGTTTTGACGGCGTTTACACTTACTTCGGTCACTCAGCAGTAGTCGGCTTCGACGGCCGTACCTTGGGTGAATGTGGTACGGAAGAAAACGGCATCCAATACGCACAATTGTCACTGCATGAAATTCGTGATGCACGTAAATACGACCAGTCACAAAACCATTTATTTAAATTGCTGCACCGCGGCTATACCGGTGTCTATAACAATGGTGACGGCGATAAAGGCGTTGCGGACTGTCCATTCGACTTCTACAAAACCTGGGTTCTGGATGCTCAAAAAGCGCAAGAGAACGTGGAAAAAATTACCCGCTCTACCATCGGTGTTGCGGAATGCCCAATCGGCAATTTGCCACATGAAGGCCTAGAAAAAGAAGCATCTTAAGTTTGGTCTGAGAGGAGGTATTCGATATGACATTTGCCAGCGACCGCATCAGTGCCAATCAGGAAACCCTGGCCAAACAGCGTTATGAGATGCAGAGCAAAGAACGTATTGCACGTACCTCTCGCTTTAGCTTTGATCCTGAAAAAGTCATGCAGCATGTCCGTGGTCATATCATTGGGCAGCGTGCCGCACTGGATGAAATTGAAAACATGCTCTTAACCGTCAAGGCAGATTTTAATGCCCCTACCCGGCCACTGGCAGTCACATTGATGCTAGGACCGACGGGTGTGGGGAAAACCGAAACGGTTCGGCTGATTGCTGAGGCAATCCATGGCAAGCCCGATGCATTCTGCCGGATCGACATGAACACACTGGCACAGGAACATTATGCTGCAGCACTGACAGGTGCCCCTCCAGGCTATGTCGGCTCTAAAGAAGGCAATACCCTGTTTGATGAAGCCCATATTCAGGGCAGTTTTTCCAAGCCAGGTATTGTGCTGTTTGATGAAATTGAAAAAGCCAGTACCGAAGTCATTCGGGGTCTGCTCAACGTTCTGGAAACCGGAACCTTAAAGCTGACCGCGGGTACCAAAGTATTGGATTTCAAAAACTGCATGATCTTTATGACCAGTAACGTCGGCGCCAAAGATGCTCAGGCACGCTTAAGACAGCTGGCCAAGCTTCCAAAGCCTATTCAAAAACTGGCCCGACTGGCCAAACTGGATGACAGCCAGATTACCGAACGCGCTCTGTACAAGAAGTTTGATCCTGAATTTTTGAATCGTATTGAACGTATTCTGCAGTATGAAGCGGTTGAAGCTGATTTGGCGCCAACACTGGTCAGTCTGGAAATCGAGAAACTGAATCAGCGACTCCGTAAGCAGAGCCGTACGGTTGAACTTACACCCGCTGCCACCCAGTTTCTGTCTACCGGACACGATGTTCGCTTCGGTGCACGAGGCTTGAGTCGCCGCTTTCGGGTTTTGGTTGAGCCACAACTCGCTAGATTTTTTATTCAGCATCCAGAAGCTAGTCAGATCATCATTGATTATGACGGCAAAACGATCCAGGTTCAGTCAGTTCCTGTTGAAAGCGTGATCGAAGATCCGCTGTTCATCATGGATGACACGGGCAATAACATCAAAAACTAGCTTTATTCGACCTCAACACAGGGGATAAAACATGCAACATATTAAAATTAAACCGGGGGTTCCGCTGGCAGAACAGGCGGAAATTGGACATAACCGCTGGCATCCGGATTTGCCATTTCTGACTTCGGTAAAACCGGGTGAAGAAATCCTGATTGAAAGTCTGGATTTCCTGGATGCGCAGATTAAAGATACCGATGACATTTCTGATGTCAAAAATGTCGACCTGACCCGTGCCCACCCATTAACCGGTCCTTTCTATGTAGAAGGTGCTGAACCAGGTGACTTACTGGTAATTGACCTGCTCGACATCCAGCCAATTTCAGATGTCGGTTTCTCTGGTGTATTTGCCAAGGAAAATGGTGGTGGCTTCCTGGCTGACTATTTCCCTGAAGCTGATAAAGCCATCTGGGACTTAAAAGGTTTATTTGCAACTTCACGTCATATTCCGGGCGTTCGTATTGCCGGCCTCAAACACCCAGGCCTGATGGGAACCTTACCCTCACATGACCTGCTAAAAGAGTGGAACCGTCGTGAGGCACTACTGGTGCCTAAAGGCCAAGCCAACCCACCTGATCCGCGTACTGCCGTTTTGCGTGGCGTAACAGGTGCCGAATTCGACCGTATGGCAGCAGAAGCTGCGCGCACTGTTCCACCACGTGAACATGGCGGAAATACGGACATTAAAGACCTGGCAGCAGGTAGCCGTATCTATTTCCCTGTTTATCAAAAAGGTGCCGGTTTCTCGATGGGCGATCTGCACTTCTCTCAAGGAGACGGTGAAATCGGTTTCTGTGGCGCGATCGAAATGGACGGTGTTACCCGTGTCGGCTTCGACCTGATCAAAGGTGGTATGGAGAAATATAATATTGATTCTCCAATCTTTGTGCCAAGTAATGTCCGTCCGGCTTATGACCAGTGGCTGACCTTTGAAGGCATCAGCGTTGAAGATGGCGTTAACCATTATCTGGATGCCACTGTAGCGTATCGTCAGGCGTGTTTAAAAGCGATTAAATACCTTGAAAACTTTGGCTTTACTGGCTCACAGGCATACATGTTGCTGACTGCCGCACCAGTTGAAGGCCGTATCGGTGGCATCGTGGATATTCCAAATTGTGCATGTACCGTATCTCTGCCAACTTCAATCTTCGAGCAGAACATCCTTCCTCAGGGTGCACTGAACGATGACAAATTCTGGGGGCATAAACGCTAGTTTTACAATTTATTGTTGTTTTAGCTTCACAACGGGTAGTCATCCAACCTAAAGCCTTCGGCTACCCGTCTTTTTAATTTGAGGCCTTCATGCGACAGGAGTACAGAAATGCCGTTATATGATTTCCGCTGTGAGCATTGCGAGGGAATTTTTGAACAACGGGTTCCAATTGCCCGTATCTCAACCGATACGATTGAATGTAATTATTGCCAACAGCAGACTTTAGCTAAACCGATGATCACCGGTCATCAAAAAATCAATATGAAAAGCAAATGGCGTCCGGGTTCAGGCGCAGAAAAACTTGCAGGGCCTCTGGTAGAAGGACCCGGTACCAATAAAAATAGCGCACGCAGCTCGGTTTTACATAATTGCCGCGGCGTTAACTGTTCTTTATGCGATGTCTAATCTTTATTCATAAAAAATCCCGCTCTGGCGGGATTTTTTGATTGCTTAAAATCGGTAGTTTAAACCACCAGATCTGCCAGATTACCTTTTTGCTCTAACCAGTCTTTGCGGTCACTGGCACGTTTTTTTGCCAGCAATTTATCCAGTAAACTTGCAGTATGATGAGCATCATCTAAATCTAGTTGCACCAGACGCCGCGTGTTTGGATCAAGGGTGGTTTCACGCAACTGGCTGGCATTCATCTCACCCAGTCCCTTGAATCGGGTAATTTGCGGATTCTTGGTTTTACATTTTTTCAGAATGCTATTCAGCTCGTCTTCATCCAGAGCATAGTGCACATCTTTGTTGTCATCGATTCGGAACAATGGCGGCATCGCTACAAATAAATGCCCTTCCTCGACCAGTGTAGGAAAATGCTTTACAAACAAGGCACACAGCAAAGTCGCGATATGCAAACCATCCGAGTCGGCATCCGCCAGGATACAGACCTTGCCATAACGCAGTTCAGACAAGTCATCCGAACCCGGATCAACGCCAATGGCAATCGCAATATTGTGTACTTCCTGCGATGCTAGAACTTCGTCAGAAGAGACTTCCCAAGTATTCAGGATTTTTCCACGAATTGGCATAATCGCCTGGAAGTTCTTATCACGCGCCTGCTTGGCCGAACCACCCGCAGAATCCCCTTCCACAATAAACAGTTCTGACTGATCCAGATCATGGCCTACACAGTCCGACAGTTTCCCCGGCAAGGTTGGACCCGCGACAATTTTCTTACGTTCTACTTTTTTCGCTGCTTTGAGACGGCGACCGGCTTTGGAAATGGCCATTTCTGCCAGTTGCATGGCGATGTCAGAATTCTGGTTCAACCATAATGCAAAGGCATCTTTGGCAATATTCTGCACAATTCCAGCTGCTTCACGGCTCGATAGACGTTCTTTAGTCTGACCTGAGAATTGCGGCTCCTGAAATTTCAGCGACAGGATATAATTGACGCCGTCCCAGACATCTTCGGCAGAGAGTTTCATATTCCGCGGCAGCAAATTACGCAGTTCACAGAATTCACGCATCGCATCGGTGACGCCTGAACGCAGACCATTCACATGCGTTCCGCCTTGTGCGGTCGGAATCAGGTTGACATAAGATTCCTGGACGCTTTCACCCCCTTCGACATTCCAGCAAATTGCAAATTCTGCGCTGGCACGTTCCGCATCGCCTGTGGCAACAAACGCCGGTGCCGGAATAATTTCACGGTCTTCCAGCTCGTCCATCAAATAATCAACCAGACCATTTTCAAACTGCCAGGTAATCTTTTCATCATTGATCTGATCAACATAATTGATCTGTAAACCCGCCGCCAAAACAGCTTTGGCTTTGAGATTATGTTTTAACGCTTTTAAGGCAAATTTAGGCGAATCAAAATATTTGGCTTCAGGCCAGAATTGTACCGTAGTTCCTGATACCCGTTTCGGTGCCTTACCTGCCAGCACTTCAAGCGGTGCAACCGGTTCGCCATTTTCAAAGGCCATTTTATACAGATTGCCCTGACGCTGAACTTCAACCTCTACCCGGGTCGAAAGCGCATTGACCACTGAAATTCCGACGCCATGCAAACCACCGGAAAACTGGTAGTTATCGGTGCTGAACTTACCGCCGGCATGCAGTTTGGTCATGATAATTTCAATACCGCTCTGGCCGTATTCAGGGTGAATATCCACCGGCATCCCACGGCCATTGTCTTCGACTGATAAAGAACCATCTTTATAGACCGTGACGGTAATCTTGTTGGCATGTCCTGCCAGTGCCTCATCGACAGCATTATCAATCACTTCCTGTGCCAAATGGTTGGGACGAGAAGTATCGGTATACATGCCCGGACGACGACGGACCGGATCCAGACCAGATAAAACTTCAAGAGATTGAGCCGTATATTGAGACACGTTATTCGGTTTCCTTTTTTATGCAGTCCAATAAAAACTGTAAGACGAACGGAATTTTTTCCGCAAAATCATCCATCCCGTGACTGCCATGCGCTTCAGTCATCAGTATTGCAGGGGGATGCGCAACACTATAATAACGATGTGCTTCACGATAATCCAAAACTTCATCGCCTTGTTGCAGCAGAACCAGTATTTTGTCTGCATCTTGTGCAACAGGCAGGGCCAATTGCTGGAGTTGTACCAGATCTGCTTCATCCAGACACCATTTCGGATGAACCTGATAAGGCAGTTGCTCATCAAATAGTTCACGAAACAGTTGCCATGGTCGCATAGCCGGATTGATCAGTACAGCAGGCACAGCATGCTGTGCGACCAGATGTGTCGCATAAAATCCGCCGAGACTGCTGCCCAGTAACGCCACATCATGCATCGATTCAATCAGGCCAGAAACATACGCAATGGCAGCGTTCGGTGACATGTTTAAATCGGGTAAATGTACCTGAATTTCAGGATACTTTGCACAGTAATGTTGCAGCAATTTCCCCTTGATCGAGTTCGAATTACTCTTAAAACCATGCAAATAAATGATATTCATGAACTACCAACAAAAAACCCATCAATCATCAAAATTTAATTTAAATAATGTGAAGTACACTACGTTATAAGACCAGTTAATTGCTTAAATTGTCTGACAAAAAAGCTCAAAATCTTCTCTCATTCTCGTTATTTTAAGCTGAGACCCTCAAAATCAGGAAACTCAACAAGAAAAAGAATTTATACCGCGAAGTTCTTTAAAAAGAAAGATGGCACCACATGCGGCTCATTGAAAGGACAGGATCAGATGCCAAGTTTGACACCGTTACATGAAACCTATTGTCGATGGGACCGAACCCCGCCGAGTCAGGCCGATGTACTGGAAGGTCTGGCGCAGCTGGTGACGATGCGCTTTAACGATGTGGTTCAGGAGCTGATCAAGAGTATTCAACGCGAAATCTTAATGAGTATTTTTGGTTTAAGTGAAAATAATTCAGAAAAAATTCAGAATATTCCTTCAATCGTGCGGCTCTATCAAATGTCTTATGACATGCTGTTTCATTACGGCAATACCCTGATTGCCCCTGCTTTGCGCCAGATTATTGAACGCTTTCCTAAACTGCATAATAAACCGCTGACACCTTCCTTGCATTTCCTGGTCAGTGTCTTAAATGGCATTATCGGGGATTATCTGCTGAAATATCAGAATCCTCTGGCCTTGCCGATGGTGATCTATGACCATTATGGCTCGCTGCAAAAAGGTGAGCTAAGCGGTCGTATTACTTTGTTTGTACATGGCTTATGCATGAACCATTTAGACTGGTCAAATCGCAAATATGAGGGCATTGGGGCAAAATTACTGGCGCAGCGTGACCGCAATACCATGCTCTATCTGAATTACAATACTGGACGCCGGATTTCTGCCAATGGTCGAAGTCTGGCGAATACCTTACAGGATCTGATTGCTCGCAATCCGAGAATTACCAGTATTGACCTGATCGGGCATAGCATGGGTGGTCTGGTCTCTCGTAGTGCGCTGTTTTATGGCAAGCAGAATGTCTATAGCTGGGTCAATATGGTGGAAAATCTAGTCTGTCTGGGTTCACCGCATCATGGTGCGGTACTGGAACGTTTTGGTTTTAGCTTGCAGGACAAACTCGGACATTTTCCATTGATCCGGTTGCTTGGCCATCTGGTCAATATTCGCAGTAACGGTATTCTGGATTTACGCCATGGTAGCGTCCGAGATGATGACTGGGAGCATAATCCGCTTCGGATCGGCTTTATGGACGATCACCGTAAACCTGCCCCGATTCCATCTCATATCGATACCTATCTGGTCGCCGGCACCATCGAGTTTGAAAACCGCAAGAACAAGACCTTGCATGTGATTGGCGATTATCTGGTCAGTATTGAAAGTGCTTTGGGCGAGCATCCCAATCCGCGCTTTCAGCTCAAAGTCCCAGATGCAAACAAGGCGATTTTCTATGGCCTGAACCATTTTGAAATTCAGTATCATCCGCTGGTGGCCGAGCAGGTGGCGCGCTGGTTCTATCCAAGTGTAGAAGATGAAGCCTTTGATCAGATTCATGAATATGTGATGGATCTGGACAGTCTGGAAGGCATTGCCCTGACCTAAACTTAAGCAAAATAAAAAAGCCCTCGATTGAGGACTTTTTTTAAATGCGGAATTAATATTTATCTCTGAGTCGTTTAACCGCTACGGTTTTATATTTACGCAGCAATTGCCATAAACTGACCAGCAATAAAATACTAAAGAAGATCAAAGACCAGACAGGCAAGGACTGACCCAAGAAAGTCCAGTCAATCGCAGCACATTCCCCCGAACCATTTAAGACCTGCTGCAGTACGGACTGCATTGGCAGGGTTTCCAGCCAGTATTCCAGACCGGGACCACAGCTCGGTACCTGATCCGGTGGCAGGTTCTGTAACCAGACATGACGCGCAGCCACGCCCACAGACCACAAAATACTGAGCGAACCCAGCAAGGCATACAGCCGCTTCATGACATTGGATGCAGGATTATGCAGGCATGCGATTAGTGAGATGATCCCGAGTCCGATTAATCCGACACGCTGAAACACACAGAGCGGACAAGGCGCCAGACCTTGTACATGCTCAAGATATAAGGCAAATGCCATGCCGATGACAGCAGCCAGAAACAACATACCACTCACGAAGCGATAACCCCATTGCATGGTGAATCCTCTTATTTTTTTATCGATATTGGGCTAAATAATCAGAAAAACTGACGCTGCTATCTTGCTCGAGTTGCTGTTGCTGCTGCAATGACTTTTGTGACATTTCTTCAAAATAAGCCAGGGTTTCCGGGCTGAGCTGATGTTCTTCATAGACACTGCTGTGCTGTTGGGCCAGATGTTGGCCAAAATGCCACATACCGCCCTGCTCACGTGTATCCCCGACCACCAGAGCAGACAAGGTGGCATCGACTTCATCGACCCGGATCATCATGGTTTTTAAAGCATCAGTATATAGAGTACTGTCATAGGCCGAATTTAACAGCTTGGCCAAGGGATGCATACGCTGCAAATGCATGGCACACCAGTCTTCAATCGGATAAGACTGGCCATTTTCCATAATTGCGGCATTTGGCGCACGGCCACGGTTGACGACCTCGGCTTGATTCTGCTCAATAATATCCTGTTCATCACTAAGAAGCGCCGGACTGTCTTGCAATAAACAGTACAAGGCTACCACTTCAAGGAAACCGGCCGTATCTTCATTAATGCCAATCGGGCTGTATGGATTGACATCGACTGCGCGCAGCTCGACATAGGCAATCCCACGATTTTCCAGTGCCTGTGACGGCGTTTCACCCGCGATCGGCACCTGTTTCGGACGCACCAGACTGTAATATTCATTTTCGATTTGCAGCACATGATCATTGATCTGGATCGGCTGGCCATTGGCATCATCCAGTCCCAGACGACTAAACGGTTTATACGGCGTTTTGACGGCTTTTTGCAGCCCGTCCAGATAGTCCTGCAAATTATTGTAGTGAATACCGAGCTGTTTCTGCGCAGAGTTTTGATAACCAAAACGTCCCATACGCAGCGCAGTCGCATAAGGCGAATACAAGGTGCCTTTCACCAATGGCAGCAAGAAATGATCACGGCCAGTCATAAAGCACTGGCAAACCGCCGGACTGGCCCCCACCAGGAACATCACCAGTGGAGTCAGACGAATAAAGTTGCGGATCAGGCCCATATAACGATGACTGCGATAATCCTGCAAGCTCAATGCTTGCAGCGCCTCGTCCTGTTCCTGCTGTTGTAAGGCCTCGAACAGATGATCCGGGAAAGACAGGTTGTAATGCACGCCTGAAATCGTCTGCATACGGCGACCATAACGCACGCCTAAACCATGACGATACAAGGTTTTAAACAGGCCGATATTCGAGCTGCCATACTGTGCCAGCGGAATGCTGTCATCGCGGCTGTCCAGCATACACGGCATCGACAAAGGCCAGAGCTTTTCATCATTTTCCAGATGACGATGGACAATCGCATGAATATCGCTGAGATAGTCCAGCGCTTTTTTAATACTGTCCTGTGGCGGAGTAATAAACTCCATCAATGCTTCAGAATAGTCCGTGGTGATATGTGGATGAGTCAAGGCTGAACCCAAGGCACGAGGATGCGCTGCCTGTGACAGGAAACCATCACTTTGCATACGTAAGCTTTCACGCTCGATACCACGCAACATGCCTTTGATGAGTGACGACTCGACCCAGGTCGGTAACACATTTTGGGAAGTCGATTCAGGTTGACTCATTACAATCTCGCTTAAGGGGGCTAAATTATTAAATTAAAATCATCGGTTTAATCAGTATAACGTGATTTCGTGCCGGCATATGACAGGCTGCCTAGTTTTCAGGCAAACCATTGATTTTTAATTTGGCAAATTTTTAACACAAACTTCCTCTATAAGACATGGAAAATTTGTGATTTTATTAACAAATAGATGCTAATGAATTGTAAATATTATGAATTATCAAGATATTTTAGACTTCTGGTTTCATGCGGACAGCCAGCCATTATGGTTTAGCCAAAGTCATGAATTCGACCAAAGTATTGCACAGCAGTTCATGAGCACCCATCAGCAGGCAGCCCGGGCTGAACTTTGGGGCTGGCGTAAAACAGCAGAAGGTCGGCTGGCCGAAATTATTGTGCTAGATCAATTTTCACGAAATTTATTCCGTGATTCTCCCCAAGCTTTTGCCCAAGACAGTTTGGCACTGGCCTTGGCTCAGGAAGCCATCAGCCTGAACCTGGATCAACAGCTCAGTCCAGAACAACGTGCCTTTCTGTATATGCCATTTATGCACAGCGAATCCAAACTAATTCATGAATTCGCCTTAAAACTGTTTCAGCGTCTGGGCAATCCGACCAATCTGGAATTTGAGAAAAAGCATAAAGTTATTATTGACCGCTTTGGACGTTATCCGCACCGAAACCAGATTCTGGGTCGTGAATCGACCAATGAAGAACTTACTTTCCTGACCCAGCCCGATAGCAGTTTTTAAGATTTTTTAAGACCGGCTGTCTGAACTGGATCATTGCATCAGGAGATCGAACATGAAAAACATGCTACTGGGATTGAGTATGATTGCTGCCATCAGCCTGACTGGCTGTGCAACCACACCCTCAAAGCCCTTAACATTTGATCAGTTAGGTCGCTACAGTACCACTCCCCTCAATAGCAACACTTACCGTATCAGCTTTCAGGCCCGTCCCAATATGAGCTTTGGCACAGCTGAAGAAATTACCCTGCTCAAAGCCGCACAGACTACCGTACAAAATGGTTTTCAATTCTTCAGGGTACTGAATGATCCAAGTAACCGCACCCAGCAACCTCCACGGCAAGCCATCGTCTATCCGGCGCCAAGCTTTTATCCTTACGGGTATTACCGCCGATATCCGGGATTCTGGCCAGACCCATTCTATGACCGTCCTTATACCGTGACTCTGGATCCTGCCCAGGTGGCTTATACCATTGAATGCTTCAAGGCCAATCAGGCGCCTCAAGATGCCTTTGATGCCCGCTTGATTTTACAGTCACTTGGGGCTAAATATGGTTTAAGTCCATCCGGTGCAGTGCTGCAACCGCAACCGGCCAATCCCTCCTGACAGGATGATCTATGCAGACAGAGCGTATCTCCCCGAGCTTACAACGCAGTAAACGTTTCGCGACCATCGCCCTGGTGGTCGCCGTACTGATCTGGTTGGCATTGATGGTTGCAGCCAAACTGCTACCCGAATATGTCTGGCTCATTCATATTCTGATGCTCTCGGCAGAAGCGGGTGTGGTCGGTGGTCTGGCGGATTGGTATGCGATTACCGTACTGTTTCGTAACCCTTTTGGCAGATTGCCTATTCCCAAGTTTTTACGTGACCATACCGAAATCATTCCACGTAACAAGGCCCGTATTGCAGAGTCGATGGGCCGTTTTGTGCAGGAAAATTTTCTTTCTCCGCAAATTGTACAGCGCAGTCTGGACAGTACCGACCTGAGTCTGGCTGCAGGACGCTGGCTGGCCAATCCACAAAACAATGCCCAAGTGACTCAGGTCATTCAACAGACGGTGCCTAAAATCTTTGAATTTGTGGGACAGGAACAGATTGCCGGATTTATCCAGAGCAACAGCGTGCAATGGGTCAAAAATACCCAGATCAATACCCTGGCCAGCGAAATGCTGCATGCCGTTCTGGACAATGATTTCCATCAGGATGTACTACAGCGCGGACTGGATGTGGTACATGCCTGGATGACCTCACATCCTGAACAAACCCGCGAGCTGACCCGCAACCTGTTTAAGGAAATGGGTGTGTGGAAACTGGCCAAAGGCGCCAGCTGGATCGGGATTGACGTGCAGCAACGCAGTATTGATTCCGTGATCGGGCGGGTTGAAGCCATGCTGGCCGATCCAGATCATCCATGGCGACTTAAAATTGAGAGCATGGGACATAGCTGGATGTTACAGCTGGCGGATAATGACAGTGAAGCCAGCCAGCGTCTGAATGAAACCAAAGATGCCTTACTGGATAGCCCACAAGTGCTGAATTTTATCAGCGGTGCGGTGGTGATTTTATGTGATGCGATCAAGGCTGACTTGCAAAAACCGGATTCGGGGATTGCGGAAAATCTTAGAATTGCCATCCAGCAGGTCGGAGAAAATATTATCTCGAATGCCTCGGTACGTGAGCTGCTGAATAAACGTCTCAGCGGAATCGCGGTTGACCTGAGTGACCAGTATAGTGAAAAAGTGATTCGTTTTATCAGCGAGCGCATTCACGAATGGGATTCAAGCGAGATGATCGACAAGATTGAAAATGAAGTCGGCGGCGACCTGCATATGATCCGGGTCAATGGAGTCGTGGTCGGTGCCTGTATCGGTCTGGTACTTGGGATTATCCGGGCGGCGGTAGAGCATTTAATTTAAAGATGACGCTATTCGTCCCATACATCCCGACTTTTAAAATATCCAAGAATTGACTCCAGCCAGATCAAATTTAAGATTTAAAAAATGATCATTTGGGTGGCTGAGGTCCGGACATATCTACCAATAGCCCAGTGAATTTGCGTACGAATGGCAATAAGGTCACCACAATCGGAAAGGCAATCGCCCATGAAATCATCCAGTTATGAAACCAGAGTGCCATAAATCCATCAATCCAGCCAAGATTGCGCAGCATATTGATCATGGAAATGATGCCACTCATCAGGCAGGACAGGATAAAAGGCACAATAATCAATGCCCATTTTGCAGGAAGTTTAGGAATATGACCGATAATGGTCGGACGTTGTGATGCAGCCACGACATGCTCTTTTTACTGTTTTCAGATGACTAATATAAGCCAAATTCTGTACGGTGGAGCATTGTTTTTTTTCATCTGAATCATTGAGCTTAAACTGGTTTTATTTTCATGCGATTAATCCGGTTATTTCCCCTTTCTCTAGCCCAAAATTTCTGGTGAAGTGATCTTCTACTTTTTATTCCCTAGAAATGCTTTTACCTAAACAGCCTGAAATTTGCTATATTTGCTGTTTTTCTGCGATCTCTATTTTCGACTGATTATGAATACGGCAATACAAGCAGCTCTCGATCATGCAGTGCACACTTTACAGGCACAAGGCGTACTCCCATCTGACTGGAACAATACAAGTAATTTGACGCGTACCAAAGACCGAAGCCATGGTGACTTTGCGTCGAATATTGCCATGATCGCGTCGAAAGCTGCGGGTATGAAGCCACGTGATTTAGCGGAAAAAATTCTTGCTGCCCTGCCTGAAGTGGCGGATATCAGCAAGGCAGAAATTGCCGGTCCTGGTTTTATTAACTTCTTCCTGAATGCCGACCAGCGCTTTGCAGTCCTCGATCAGATTCAGGCACAACAGGCGACTTATGGTCGTACCCAGGTCAATGCGGATAAACGCATTCAGGTTGAATTCGTGTCTGCCAACCCGACCTCTAGCCTGCACGTAGGTCATGGTCGTGGCGCCGCTTATGGTATGACGGTTGCGAACTTGCTTGAAGCGACTGGTGCCAAAGTCGACCGCGAATACTATGTCAATGATGCTGGCCGTCAAATGGACATTCTGGCGACTTCGACTTATCTGCGCTACTTAGAGTTAACGGGTCAGGAACTGGTATTCCCAAAAAATGCCTACCAAGGCGACTACGTAAAAGAAATCGCACAAAGCATTATTGACCAGGATGGCGATGCTTATGTCCGTCCTGTGGCGGACGTGTATAAAGACGTGCCTGAAGATGTACAGTTTGCAGCTGAGTTAGATGCAGATGGTAATAAAGTCGTATTGTCTGGCGATAAAGAAAAACACATCGATGGTTTGATCTTTAACTCACAAGCGTTAATTGGCACAGGCTACCGCGTATTCTTGCAAGCCGCGCTTAAAGCGATTCTGGATGATATTAAAGATGACCTGGGCGAGTTTGGTGTAACCTTCAATCAATGGTTCAGCGAAGAATCATTGACAGACAAAATTGAAGAAGCCTTACAGACCTTAGATCAGCGTGGTTTCCTGTATGAACTGGATGGCAACATCTGGTTTAAATCCACTGCATTCGGCGATGAAAAAGACCGTGTGGTGAAACGCCGTAATGGCCAGACCACTTACTTCGCGTCTGACATCGCTTACCACCTGAACAAGTTACAGCGTGGCTATACCGATATTATTGATATCTGGGGTTCAGATCACCACGGTTATATCGCACGTGTAAAAGCGGCCATTGATGCGCTAGGCTATGACTCGAAGAAATTAACGGTTCTTCTGGTTCAGTTCGTAAGTCTTTGGCGTGGCGGCGAGATGGTACAAATGTCATCCCGTTCAGGCCAGTTTGTGACCTTGCGTGATTTGCGTAAAGAAGTCGGCAATGATGCCGCTCGTTTTTACTACGTGATGCGCAAGTCTGAACAGCACATTGATTTTGACCTGGATCTTGCTGTGTCACAAAGCAAGGACAACGCCGTGTATTACATCCAGTATGCACACGCCCGTATCTGTCGTATGTTAGAAAAAGCAGCGTCTACCAATGTTAACTTTGATGCTACAGCGGCACGTAATTTAGCGGCTAAGCTGGAGCTTGATGCTGAAACTGAAATCCTGGCCAAGCTGGCGGCCTATCCAGAAATTCTGGTCCGTGCTGCAAACAGCTATGAGCCGCATCAAATTGGTAACTACCTGAAAGAGCTGGCAGCATTATTCCACGGCTGGTACAACGACAATAAAGTACTCGGTGATGATGCTGAATTGACCCAAGCACGCTTATTGTTATCAGTGAACGTGCGTCAGGTACTGCGTAACGGTTTAGAACTTTTAGGTGTGTCAGCTCCTGAGAGCATGTAAGCAAAACACTGTTTTGCATGCTCGCAAGGCGAGAGCTAGGCTCGAAGCAGAAATGTAAAGCTCTGCTTTTACATTGATGCAAGAAGGTAAATAGTCAAAACACTGTTTTGCATGCTCGCAAGACGAGAGCTATGCTCGAAGTGAGCATGCAAACAACTTGGCATGTTTAGAGTTTAGCTTGAGAACATGCCACGTATTGCCATTTATCTGCTGAGCAGACATTTTGTAACTTTAGCTATGTGCTTGAAGATACAGATAAATTAAAATTCTGTGTGATTTGTGATCTAGAGGATGACTTTTGTATCCTGATCACATAGGATGAAGTGATAGTAGGGGCATAACTGCTGTTATGCCTTTTCTATATGTCCCGATTAATAAGAGGAAAATCCCAAGTGTTTGGAAAAACGCAACGCGGTGTATCTGAAAGACCGAATAAGCCTAAAAAGCCACTTATTCCAACCTGGCTCGGCACACTCGTGATCATTTTAATCGTGTTAAGTTTTTTGATGGCACTGATGCTCTGGAAGCCATGGGAACCGGTTAAACCGAAAACTCAAACAAGTGCTGAATCTGTCCAAGAAGAAGACACCAACAAAGATTATCGTTTTTATGACCTGTTACCACAACAGCAAGTGACGCCAATTCCTGAACAGGCCGTCCCTGAAAACAAAAATCAGGATACGGTAGTGATTGTAGAAGCACCTCGACCTGAAGTGGCTACACCTGAAGCGACGACGACTGAGCCTGGCTTAGAAGCCAGCGAAGCGCCTGTTGCCGCTTCGGCCAGTTATATTCTGCAAGTCCGCAGTTTTGATGATCCAGATCAGGCCGATGCCCGCCGTGCCGAAATTATTCTCAATGGTTTATCTGCCGATGTGGTACGCAGTATAGAAAATGGTAAAGTCTGGTATCGCGTGGTTTCTGGCCCTTACGATTCTGCAGAAGCCGCGATTATCGCGCAGCAAACCTTGCAGAATAGCGGTATCGATTCCATCGTCGTGAAACGATAAATTTCTAGAAATAAAAAAAAGCGCCTGATGGTGCTTTTTTATTGCTTTTTAGCTCCTCCCTTTTAAAAGGGAGGCTGGGGGGGATTAGCTAAAAATTAAATCCATCTTTAGAAAGGGGGAAGCTCCCTCACCTTCTAGGAGATGAGAAGCACGGCTTCGCAAGGCAGAGGTTATTTTAAAAGCCCCTCCACCTAGCCTCCTCCCTGAGCGAGATTCAAAGCAATGCTTTGAATTAAAGTGCAAGAGAAGGAAATTAAAAATTTTAATCCCCCTCGATCCCCCTTTTTCAAAGGGGGAGGCAACAAGAGGTTAAAAGTATCTTATAGAGTATGTCCCAGCGCTTCACCCATATTCACCAAAGAATTGGCCTTGAATGCAGCATCCCACTGCATTTTATTTTCTTCAAATAAAATCACTGCAGTTGAACCGAGGTAGAAACGACCCAGTTCTGCCCCTTTTTCCAGGAACAGGTCATGCTGATTAAGTTCGATTCGTCCTGAAGGCTTCACTTTGCCGGTTGCCACGGTTTCAATACCCGCCACAATCATCGCGCCGACCAATACCACCGCCATACGGCCAATTTCAGTATCAAACAGGCAAACCATACGTTCATTGCGTGCAAACAGGCCCGGAATGTTTTCTGCGGTCACCTGGTTTACCGAGAACAGCTCGCCCGGAACATATAGCGTTTCAGTCAGGGTGCCAGCAAATGGCATATGCACCCGATGATAATCACGTGGCGACAAATATACGGTCGCGAATTCACCATTTTTGAATGGCTCGGCCAGTTGTGGATCAGCAATCAGGGCTTCAACGGTAAATTTCTGGCTTTTGGCCTGAAACACATCGCCATTTTCAATTTTACCCAGCTGGGAAATCGCACCATCTGCAGGCGAAACAATGCTCGTAGCATCTGGATCAACCGCACGGATACCTTCTTTTAGGGCGCGGGTAAAAAATTCATTAAATGACTTGAATTTCAGGGCATTGGCCTGCTCAGCAATCGACATATCAATGCCATACTGCGCCTTAAAGGCAGTAATTGCAGCAGTTTTGATAATCGGGTTTTCGCTGGCGGCAATTTTACCCACCACACGAGACAAGCGATGTTGCGGTACTAATCGTTGAGCTTTAATAAAAAACTGTTGTTTTAAACGTGACGTGATGCTCAAGATGGCAGCTCCCCTGTAGCGATTGGACTATCGAGGCTGTTGCCCCATTCACTCCACGCACCATCATAGGCTCGAATTTTCCAGCCCAGTAAACGACCCAGAATATAGGCCAAACCTGAGCGGTGATGGGACTGGCAGTACACCACAACGGGTTGATTCAAATCAAAGCCCAGTTGTTCCAGACGCTGCTGAGTACGTGGTAAAGGCTGTAATTTTAAATGATTTTCGCGATTAAGGGCAGTACTCCATTCAAAATGACGTGCTCCCGGAATGTGACCGCCGCGTCGAGCCGCTAGACGTAAACCGGTATATTCATCTTGCGTACGGCAATCCCAAATTTGAACCTGTTGATTTTCAACCTGTTGGCGCAGTTCATCATAGCCAATCTGAAAATTCGCCTGATGCTGGAGATTGACCTGCAATACATCCTTCACTGGTGCAAACTGCTCCTGACTGGAAGAAGTCGGCAAACCGGCACCGAGCCAAGCATGAATCCCGCCATTCAATAGGCTGGTATTTTCAAAACCCAGACAATGCAGGTTCCAGAGCAAACGTCCGGCCCATGCCCCGCCCTCATCATCATAAGCCACCACATGATGTTCAGGAGAAATATTCAGATAATCAATGAGAGCCTGCAAGCCTTCCGCGTCCGGCAACAGTCCCATTGCCGTTTCATCCTGACGCACCAGAAGTTTAGGCTGAAGATGCAAGGCATGCGGAATATGCAGCTGCTCATACACAGAGGCACGGCTCAGGTCGACAATACGAAGTTTTTCATGGCCCAAATAGGGAACTAAATCTTCTGCCTCAATCAGCAGGCCAAAATTAAAAGCTGCAGCGGTCATCGTTATCATGGCTATTATTGGTCAAATCCTGTTGATCTTAGCACAGCTGGTTTTTAGACTTATGCGCTTTCTTTGCAGATGATTAGCAAGAATTTAGCTAAACTCTGATCTTAAATAATCTTGCATAAAAAAACCGTCTCTGCATAGACACGGTTCTTAAAAATCATGAATTGCTCAAACTGACTTAAGCAGGGTCATGGATCTCAAAAACCTGACGTAAATAGGCCAGGAACGTATCATTATCGGTCATGGTCTTGCCCGGGCTGTCCGAGATTTTGGCCACTGACTGACGGTTACATTCCACCAGTTTCAGCACAATATTGAGTGGGGTTTGCCCCATATCATTGGTCAAATTGGTGCCAATCCCGAAACTGACCTGAAAGCGGTCTTTAAAGTATTGATGCAGTTTCCAAGCTTTTTCCAGATTCAAGCCATCACTAAAAGTCAGCATCTTGGTTTTGCTGTCTATTTTCAGCTTTTTGTAGTGTGCATAGGCCTTGTCACCCCATTCATAGGGATCGCCACTGTCATGACGCAAGCCATCAAACAGCTTGGCAAAGTACAGGTCAAAGTCGCGCAGGAACGCATCCATACCGACCACATCGGTCAGGGCAATGCCCAGGTCACCACGATATTCCTGTACCCAGCTTTCCAGTGCAGATTTCTGGAAATTACGTAAACGTACGTCCAGTGCCTGAAAAGCTTGCAGGAATTCATGCGCCATGGTACCAATCGGGGTAATGCCCAACTCTTTGGCTAACAGTACATTACTGGTACCACGGAACACATGCGGTGCGGCTGTGTGAAATTCTTCGACCACATGCTTTTGCCAATCGAAACTGTAACGGCGACGCGTACCAAAATCTGACACCAAGAATGGTGGATCATTGGGATTTTGCGCAGCATCATACTGTTTTAACAGCTCGATTTTGGCTTTTAAACGGCGTTCGCCTTCAGCCAATACTTCAGGCGTGCGAATGCGGCTGAAATACAGTTCATTGACAATCGCCAGTACGAAGATCTCGAACATCATCGCCTGAACCATCGGGCCTTCCACCACAATATCCAGACGGCCTTGACTGTCGATACTGGCCTTGATGAAACGGCGCTTGAGCTGGAACAGTTCCAGATAATCCACAAAATCGCTTTTGATAAAACGTAAGCTTCTTAAATATTGCAGTTCATCTTCTTTGAATTTGAGCTGACATAGCAGGTCCAGTTGATGATTGAGATCATCCAGAATATCCGTCAGTGGATAGACTGTATCTTCCAGATTACGACAACGGAAATGGTAGACACTATGCGTTTGCGGAAACTTGTGTAAGACCACTTGTAACATGGTGAATTTGTACAAGTCAGTATCTAACAGAGAATGGATAATTGGAACCATAACTAAGGGAATATCGCTGTGCTTATCTCTGCATTAAAGCATAAAAAGTCATGCAATAATGCAGGATTTACGTACAGCTGGCTGTATTTGCGACAAAAGTATCAGAAGCATAACCCGGTTTATTTCTGGGTGTGGGTCTGAGCTTTTTCCTGTTCCTGAATCAGTTTCTGTAGCTGTTTTTCCTGGCCAATGACCTTGGCAAATTCGGCTGTGGTCTTTTGTCCGGTTTTTTGCGCCTGGACATCACAGTCCACCTGACGCAACTGCTTGGCAATGGCAAATTCCATCTTGAATAAAGCCCCCATCAAGGCCGTATTGCCTCGATTGTCTCGAGCACAGCGGTCGGCACCATGTTTAAGCAAGCTGGCGACAATCTCCTGATGACCATAATACGTTGCCATCATCAGTGGCGTATAACCGTCTTTATTGCGTACATCGACCGGAAAGCCGTGTTTTAAAAATTCGTTGATCACTTCGCTATTGCCAATTTTAGCCGCAGCAAAGAACAGGTCGACCAATTCCTGTTGTGAGTTCATCTGAACATGGTTCACAGTTTTAGCGGGGGAGATCTCCTTCGCGACAGTCACGTTTGCGAATGCGGAACCTATCGCGAGAATACTGGCTAAAAACACAGATGACATAACTTTCATGATGAACTCCAGCAGAAATCGAAGGGAAATTTAAGTCCTGAAAAACTGAATTATCCTGAGATGAGATGAAAAACGGAGTGCCTGTAAAACTCCCCCTAGGGTGCAGGAAAGGTTTGGAGTATTACAGGACTTTTTGGAGGTGATGCGCTATGCCCTAGTCACCAATTCCTCAAGACCAATCGGGATTAGTCTTTTAATTTTGCAGCTTTGGCTTTAACAGTCACGAGATTACCGTTTACCGCCTTGGTCATACGTGTACCGTAGTCTGTATCTGCCTTGTAGAAATAAGACAACATGATGTGTTTGGTTTCTGAATCTTTCACTGCACCTAAGTCAGCAGCAAGGTTCATGATCAGGTCATCTTTCTCTTTGGCCGTGTATGAACGGTACAGCTCACCTGCCTGCTTGAAGTTCTGCTCTTTCACGCCAATTTGCTGTACATGACCAGATAATGGTGTTTGTACCGCACGTGCTTTTTCAGTGGCAGCTTTTGGCTCTTTACGGCTTGGCTCATAGTTCACATCCGATTCACGCTCAGAGATATTCATGTAGCCATCTTGGTTATTGTTATTCACATTCACCACTGGACGGTTCACCGGAATTTGCTGGTGATTCGCGCCTAAACGGTACATTTGGGTATCCGAGTAAGAGAAGATACGGCCTTGTAGCAGACGGTCTTCTGATGGCTCGATGCCCGGAACCAGGTTACCTGGCGCAAATGCAGACTGTTCAGTCTCATTGAAGAAGTTCTTCGGCATACGGTTCAGGGTCAAAGTACCGACTTTGGTTTCTGGTACCAGCTCAGTTGGCCAGATTTTGGTTGGATCTAACGGATCAAAATCAAAGCTGTTTAGATCTTTAGGATCAATCACCTGAATATATAGATCCCATTTCGGGAAATTACCCGCATAGATGTTGTTATACAGATCATTGGTCAAGTGGTTGAAATCTTTACCCTGCCGTTCAGCCGCTTCTTTTACGTTTAAGCCCTTCACGCCCTGTTTAGAACGGAAATTGAATTTCACGTACTTGTATTCGCCTTTGTCGTTATACAGTTTGTAAGCATGTACCCCAAAACCGTCCTGTTCGCGGTAGCTGGTTGGAACACCTTGCTTGCCGTAAACATAAGTCAGCATGTTGGTTGCCCATGGCTGGCTCGACAGGAAGTCAAACACACGGTTAGCATCTTGGACATTCGTTACTGGGCTTGGCTTCATGGCATGAATGAAGTCCGGGAACTTGATTGCATCACGGATAAAGAATACCGGTGTCTGGTTACCGACCAAGTCCCAGTTACCTTCTTGAGTGTAGAATTTCAATGCAAAACCGTGTGGGTCACGTAGAGTTTCTGGTGAACCTTTACCATGAATTACGGTAGAGAAACGTAGGAAAACTGGAGTTTTAGTCCCCGCTTTGAACAATGAAGCAATTGTTAAATCAGACAGATCTTTCGTAGTAACGAATTCACCATAAGCCCCTGTACCACGTGCGTGAACCACACGTTCAGGAATACGCTCACGACCAAAACGTTGCAGTTTTTGAACCAGTTGCACATCTTGCAGCAAAGCTGGACCTTGTGGACCCGCAGTGATCGAGTTCTGGTTGTCGCCAACTGGTGCCCCGTTATCTCTGGTTAATGGTGCAGCTTGTGCAGCTGTCACCGTTGCAAGCATTGCAACCAGTAATGAACGCTTAAACATTTCTAAATCTCTCAATTTATTACCTTTCCTGCATGGGCTAAGATACGCCAACACAATAAATAGATAAAACAGATTATTTTTATTAATTCAATCGCTTTAATGAATTTATAAAAATTAATCAATTGATTTTCATATATTTAAAGCTCATAAAAACGGCATCTAATACTGCTCCAGATTTTATTCTTGCTACAATCACCTCCATCTATCGTTATCAGTCCATATGTAAAATGCGTGCCTTATTACAAAGAGTTTTAGAAGCTAAAGTTGTGGTCGAGGGTGAAACCACCGGGGAAATTGAAAAAGGAATTCTGGTTTTTCTAGGTTTAGGTAAAGATGACAATCTGGAAAAAGGCAAAAAGCTGATTGATAAGATATTGAAATACCGCTTCTTTGATGATGAACAGGGTAAAATGGGCTGGAACGTTGCCCAGGCCGACGGTGGTTTATTGCTGGTTTCACAATTTACCTTGATGGCACAGACCCACAAGGGTTTACGTCCAGACTTTGGCCCCGCTATGCCGCCTGCCGAGGCTAAAGCACTTTATGAGCAGCTGGTAGAATATGCCCAAAGCCAGTTTGAACATGTGCAAACCGGTATTTTTGCCGCCGACATGAAAGTGCATCTGGTCAATGATGGGCCGGTGACGTTTAATCTGGAAGTTGAATAAACTGTCATTGTTCTAGAATGAAAAAAGCCCTCTAATGAGTAATGCCAGTCAGTTAAGAAATTGACTGGCATTTTCTTGGGTATTTCTGCGGTTTTCCTTTCACAACTCGTGGGCAACTTCTAACCCTTCT
>NZ_JAMXXK010000003.1 GCF_024129735.1 Acinetobacter lwoffii
GTACTTTAGCAAGTTGTTCAAAATCCTGTCGCACAACAGGTTTAATTAGCTCATGAAATACGGTATTCTGATGTGACAAAACCTGAATCCTGGTCGTTAAAGTGTTTGTTTGCACTCATATTTTAACTGTTAGGACTCAGGTTTTTTTATTTAAAGCAAACTATGGGACAGCAGTGGGGAATTCCCTCCTTTTTCAAAGGAGGGTGAGGGTGGATTAAATTTATTAAAAGAAAAAATAAGTCCTTATTGGGCAGCCGGTTTATCCGCTTTCTGCGCTCTTAACTGCGCCACCAGACTCTGCATATCTTCTGGCAATGGTGCTTCAATTGCTGGATAGCCCGGAATGTCCAGACGCATTGCATGTAAACACAAACGGCGTGGTTTTGGCCCACGATATTCTGTTTCATGACCATACTTTTCATCGCCTACTAGCGGATGACCAATACTCAAACCATGAACACGAATCTGATGGGTACGACCAGAAAGCGGAGATGCATACACCAGTGTGGCATGCATAAAACGTTCCTGCACATTCCACTGGGTTTTAGACTCTTTACCTTCTTTCGGGGACACGCAGACACGACGTTCACCATTGGCCAGCTCGTAACGATGTAAAGGTGCATCAATCAGCTGTTTATCCAGACTGACCTGCCCTTTTACTACAGCGGCATAGGTTTTTTTGATTTTATGTTCACGCAACATATCTTGTAATGTTTTCAACACGCTACGCTTTTTGGAAATCATCACCAGACCGGAAGTATCACGGTCAATCCGGTGAATCAGTTCCAGATACTTTTTACCGGTTGCGGCACGCAAGCCCTCAATCAGGCCATAGGCCACACCGCTACCACCATGCACAGCAATCCCGGAAGGTTTATTCACGACCATCAAACCTTCATCTTCATAAATCACACGGGCCAATAAGCCTTGTGCCACTTTGTCAGAAACCGGTGCAGCAGATTCATCTTTTTGTTCATAGCGAATCGGCGCAACGCGAATCTGGTCACCGATTGCGAGTTTGGTTTCTGCTTTAATGCGTTTTTTATTAACGCGAACCTGGCCTTCACGAATCAGACGATAGATACGGCTTTTTGGCACACCTTTCAGACGACTAAACAGGAAATTATCGATGCGTTGTCCATCTTGATGTTCATCCACTTCAAACCAAGTGACGTTTTGCCATTGTTGCGTAGAATTCATACAGTTACTATGACCCAAAAAATACTAAAATTGATTAAAAACTGATCACTTAGGTTATGCTTTACACAAGAAACATAAGCTTAGCCCATAGGCAGATGATGCAAGGTTTGATATAGTCAGCGCACGGAAACCATCGTTTGTGAGTAAAAGTTGAATCATTTCAGATTTTTCTGAACTTGATTGTTCAATTAAAGACTCACATGATACGGGAAGGTCCCCAAAGAATTATGCCACGCCGAAGGCTTATTATATCGGCAAACAAAGCAAACTGTTGCGTTTAATTGTACCTCAGGTACATAAATCAGTTTGTCTTAAAAAATATGTCGCCAACTTTGTTGGTTTTTAAACGTAAACTGATACACATCAGATTAGTCGCAACCTGAAGACGACTTCAGGCTACAGCGTTGATGCATTGGATCTGCACAGTTTGTAAAGATACGACGACAATTCCGTATCAAGACACTTTCTATAAAGAAGGGATGATCTTCGAGCAATGTGACAGTGAAAGTTACACACATCCAATGCACCGCTCGTCCGCCAGTGAAGCGTTCAGGTGACTTTAATCCGTTTAAAGATTGAAGCCGTATTGCCATCATCAATACGTGAATCAAAAACCGAAGCCCATCTATATTAAATAGAGCTCGGTCATAAAAGACTCAAACCACAATGAAATTCATTGCAGATTTGAGCCATTGATCCGTGATGTGTGATGTTCGCTACGTGTATAGCGATTTTTTGCTGTGTATCACTATAAGGTGTTACACCCATGAAACGTATGTTGATTAATGCAACACATGCCGAAGAAATTCGCGTTGCACTTGTCACTGGTCAGCGTCTTTACGATTTTGATTTAGAAAATCGTACCCGTGAACAAAAAAAATCCAATATCTACAAAGGTCACGTGACTCGCGTTGAACCTTCTTTAGAAGCTGTATTCGTTGAATACGGTGCAGGTCGCCAAGGCTTCCTGTCAATGCGTGAAATCGCGAATTCATATTACAAAGCCGACCCTCGCCAAACTTCGAATATCCGTGAACTGATCACTGAAGGCACCGAGCTTCTGGTTCAGGTGGAAAAAGAAGAGCGTGGCAATAAAGGCGCTGCCCTGTCTACTTTTATCTCACTTGCTGGCCGTTATTTGGTCTTGATGCCAAACAACCCTAAAGGTGGTGGTATCAGCCGTCAGATTTCTGGTTCAGTGCGTGAAGAACTGAAAGAAATGCTGGCAACACTGAACGTGCCACGTGGTATGAGTGTGATTGTGCGTACTGCCGGGATCGGTCGTTCACAAGAAGAATTGCAACTCGACTTACAGCACTTGTTAGACCTTTGGGCACAAATCCAGAGCACTGCAAGTTCAGGTCCATCGCCAATGTTGGTACATCAGGAAGCGGGCGTAGTGACACGTGCCATTCGTGACTACCTGCGTGATGATGTTGCTGAAATCCTGATTGACTCAGAACAAGCTTATAACGAAGCTTATAACTTCGTAAAAGCGGTAATGCCACGTCAGTTAGAAAAACTGAAAACTTATACCTTAAATGAACCTTTATTTGCGCATTTCGCGATTGAAAGTCAAATTCAAACTGCTTATGAACGTGAAGTAAAACTTCCTTCGGGCGGTTCGATCGTAATCGATCAAACTGAAGCTTTAGTGTCAATTGACATTAACTCGGCAAAATCGACTCGCGGTAGCGACGTTGAAGACACCGCGTTAAATACCAATATTGAAGCGGCAGAAGAAATCGCGCGTCAATTACGTTTACGTGATATCGGTGGTCTGGTGGTGATCGACTTCATCGACATGACTAAAGACCGCAACCAGCGTATGGTGGAAGCGAAGCTGCGTGAAGCGACGCAAAGTGACCGTGCCCGTATCCAGTTCGGTCAATTGTCACGTTTTGGTTTGATGGAAATGAGCCGTCAACGTCTGCGTCCTTCTCTTGAAGAAGCGACTGGCTACGTTTGCCCACGCTGCCATGGTACCGGCATGGTTCGTGATCTTCGTTCTTTATCACTTTCGATTATGCGTAAAGTGGAAGAGATCGCGTTACGTGAACGTCATGGTGAAGTTCAAGTCGAAGTTCCAGTCGAAATTGCTGCCTTCTTATTGAATGAAAAACGTCACACCTTGGTCTATTTAGAACAGACTTCAAATGTACGTGTCACTGTGCTGCCGCATCCGCATCTGGAAACACCGCATTATGAAATCACTTATAATGCCGAAGGCTTTGCACCAACCAGCTATGAACGTACTGAAGCAACTCGTTCAAGTGAAAAAGAGTTGGGCTATGAGTCATCTGAATGGCATTTAGAAGAAGAACAACATACGCATGCTGCTGCACCAGCGCCTGCTCAACAGCAAAACAACGGCAGAAACAATAAACGCCGTAACCAGCAAAACCAAAATGCACAGCAAGTACCTGTTGCGCAACAAGCTCCAGCCCAAGCACAAGTTGCTGCTCCTGCATCTAGCCCATGCGCATGGTTAGAAAACCTGTTTGTTCAAAAACAGGCTGCGACTGTTGATCAATCGCGTACTGCCAACAATGCAGCTGCAGCAATTGAACAAATGATCAATGGCGGTGCGGTGAGCCGTGGTCAGTTCGGTCAATTGTCTGCACCAGTGGCACAACCTGCGCCACAGCAAGTGTCTCAACCTGCTGCTCCGGCAAGCAGCAATGCCTATCTTGCACCATCGACTGTAGCGCAAAAACAGGAACGTGATGCTGAAAAACCGGCAGAGCGTGATGAAAGAGCGCCGCGTCATAACAATAAAAAACCACGCAATCCGAAGCACAAAGAACCGCGTGAGCAGGTTCAGTCTGAAGCTTCCGCTCCTCAGCAACATCAGGTGCATGAAGAAGTGGTTCAGGTATCTCGTCAAGAGCAACGTCATGAAGCACGTGAAAACAAGCGTAATTCTCGCCGTCAGCATCACAATGAGCCATCTCAGCAAAATGATGTTCAAAACAATGAACAACAGCCTCAACAGGTAATGCCACGTCGTGACCGCCGCAACCAGCCACGTCAGGAACGTCCAAATCGCCACCGCGATCCAAGCGTGCTGAATGAGCAGGCTCAACAAGCAGCACCTGCAGTCGTTGAAGTTCCAGCAGTCAATGACAAGCAGCTTCGTGTTGAATTGGTCGATGCGCCACGTCAAGACGTGATGCCGACTGCTATGGTGGTGAATATTGACCAGGCGAAAAGCGAAATCGTGGCATTGAATGACAATGCTGCAGTTGTAACGCCAGCGGTTGAAGTTACTGCACCGGCAGATGCGCCAGTTGAAGAAGCCGCTGCTGAAAATGTAGTGGAAGCTGCACTGACAGCTCCTGTTGAAGAGGTTGTGCCAGCTGAAGAATCAAGCGCTGAAAAACCACGTGCCAGCAACGATCCGCGTCAGCGTCGTCGTCAGCAGCGTGAAGGACAGCCTCAACAGGCTACAGTTCAGAAGTTGACTCCTTCACAAGTACCAACGTTGGGTCAGTTCACCATTGGTAGCCTGATTCGCCATGTTTATGGTGAAGACTGCTCCGTACTGATTGAACAGTTTGGTTTATTGCCAACCTTCAACCGTGCTCTAGAGAAGTTCACAAAAGAGTACAACGCGAGTCTGGTGGCTGCAGCAACGCCTGCCACAGAGAAAAAACCGGTCACCCGTGATGTTCAAGTGACCGTAGCCAAGGTTGAAGCAGAGCCTGCTCCAGTTCTGGACCTGACTCCACCAAAACCGGTGTCGGACAAACGTGTCGCAAATGATCCACGTGAGCGTCGCCGTCTGGCTAAACAGGCTGCAGAACAGGCCCTGCAACAAGCCAAGCAACAGGCTAAAGTAGAAACAGCTCCGGCAGTTGAAACTACGCCAGAAGCACCTGTAGCAGCAGAAGCGCAAGCAGAGTCAGTTGAAGCAGCAGCAACTGAAACTCCAGTAGCCACTGAAGTAGCTATTGAAGAAACCGCAAATGCTCAGCCAGCTGAACAAGCAACTGAAACGACGGCACCATTAGATACAGCTCCTGCAGAAGAGGCTCCAGTCACTGAAGCTCAACCTGAAGATGCTGCGCCAGTTGAAGCAAATGCTGAATCAGAAGCTCCTGTTACAGAAGCCCAGGATCAGGCCGAAGTAACAACAGAAGACACTGAAGCCAGCGAAGCTGAAAAAGCAGAGAAACAGGCTGCTCGTCCACGTCGTCCACGTGGTCGTCCACCGAAAAAAGCCAATACTGCAACTGAATCATAATTTGCTCAATTGCAGTCATCTAAAAAAACCTAGTCATTTCGGTGACTAGGTTTTTTTTGCTAGATTTAGTCAGAATAGGTTGATTGCACTAGTGTTTTAACGCTAAAAGATGGCTAGCTCGTCTACTGTATATAAATTGAACGTATCGGATACGAAAAATAAATAGGATTCTCATGACCCAAATGAAACCACACGATCTGATTGGGATTGCAGATGTCGCTGCCAAAATCCCGGCTTTTTTGACCAAAGTACCCAATTTGCTCACTGGTCTAAGACAGGCATATTTACGTACTCCGAACACACCGGCCGGCCTGGGTCTGGCTTTTGAAAAAGCGACCAAGCGTAACCCGGAAGGTATTGCCTTACGTTTTGAAGAGCAAAGCTATAGCTATGCCGCTCTCAATGCCTGGGCCAACCAGATTGCCCATTTCTATCTATCCTTGGGAGCCAAGAAAGGTGATGTCGTTGCTGTCATGGTCGAGAATCGTCCTGAACTGATTGCCAGTGTAATTGGTCTGGCCAAACTGGGGGTGACCACGGCTCTGGTCAATACCTCTCAAGTCGGCAAGGTACTGACCCATAGTATCAATCTGGTCAAACCGATTGCCCTGATTGTAGGTGAAGAGTGTCGTCATGCAGTTAACGAGATTCGTAATGACCTGAATATTAGCAGTGACCGCTTGCACTGGTTTGCAGATCAGAATACTCAAGCCGATCCGGGTCAGGCACCTGAAGGCTTTATCAACCTGGCTGAAAAAACCGATCTTTCTCCTAAATTCAATCCATCAACCACCCATTCGGTGCAAGGCAAAGACGGACTGTTCTATATTTACACCTCGGGCACCACAGGTCTACCTAAAGCGGTGATTTTTACCAATGGCCGCTGGACGCTCGCTTATGGCACCTATGGGCATGTGCTAAACCTCAATCAAGATGATGTGATGTACTGTACCCTGCCGCTTTATCATGCCACAGGCATGGTGGTGTGCTGGTGCGGTGTCATTGCAGGTAGCAGCACCCTGGCGATTCGGCGTAAATTTTCGACCTCCTCTTTCTGGAAGGATGTGCAAAAATTTGATGCCTCTGCGATTGGTTATGTCGGTGAGTTGTGCCGCTATCTGATGGATGCTCCCCCATCTGAACTGGAAAAAGGTCACCGCGTGACTAAGATGATTGGGAATGGCATGCGCCCAAATATCTGGGATAAATTTAAATCCCGTTTTGGCATTCAGGAAGTGCTGGAACTGTATGCCTCTAGTGAAGGCAATGTCGGTTTTAGCAATATTTTCAATTTTGACAATACCGTCGGTTTCTCACCCACACCGTATGCGATTATTGCCTTTGATAAAGATAAAAATGAGCCGGTACGGGACGCTAAAGGCCATTGCAAACGGCTGAAAAAAGGCGAAACTGGTTTATTAATTGGTAAAATTACCCGCCGTTCACCCTTTGATGGCTATACCGATCCGGAAAAAAACAAGTCAGTCATCATGCAGGATGTATTTACCCAAGGTGATGCTTACTTCAATAGCGGAGATCTGGTGCGCAATATCGGCTTCCGTCATGCGCAGTTTGTTGATCGTTTAGGCGATACTTTCCGCTGGAAAGGGGAAAATGTTTCTACAACTGAAGTGGAAAACATGCTGACCGAGTATGACAAAATCGTTGAAGCGGTGGTGTATGGCGTAGAAATTCCCAATACCAATGGTCGTGCCGGTATGGCCGCGATTACCCTGCAACCCGATGTAAAATTGGATGATGCAGATTTAGCAGCCATGGCCGCTTGCTTAAAAAAATGCTTGCCGGCTTATGCGGTACCGGTATTTTTACGTATACAACAGCAGATTGAAACTACAGGTACCTTTAAATACCAGAAAAATAAATTGAAAGAGCAAGCATTTGATCCGAGTAAAACCGATGAACGCCTGCTGGTGTTATTGCCAGGTGCAACGGCATATTCGGAGCTCACCGCAGAGATTTTTGCCAATATTCAGGCCTATCAATATCGCTTCTAAGTACTGAAGTTGCCTATTTTTTGTTTAGATAAAGCATAATTGTTGTATTTATAATCAAACATGGGCAACTTTGTTATTTTTTGCTTGCGCTGAAATGAGATCTTGCTACAATACGCTCCATCAAACAAAGTGGTGCTTTAAGCTATTTAGCTTGACTTGCACTGCACATTCAAACCTGGTTTGAATGATGGTTCAGGGTCGTTAGCTCAGCTGGTAGAGCAGCGGACTTTTAATCCGTTGGTCCCGCGTTCGAATCGCGGACGACCCACCACTTATTTGATATCCCTTGATGGGTCGTTAGCTCAGCTGGTAGAGCAGCGGACTTTTAATCCGTTGGTCCCGCGTTCGAATCGCGGACGACCCACCATCTTCCGAAAGGATCACGTAAAAGTACACCACACTCTTGCGTCATAAAAATGGTCATCATCATTTTTATTCCTCAGGGTCGTTAGCTCAGCTGGTAGAGCAGCGGACTTTTAATCCGTTGGTCCCGCGTTCGAATCGCGGACGACCCACCATTCTTTCCTTAGAATGTCTCCCTGATTCCCTTATTATATTTTAATTAAATTGCGATGTTTTGGTCGTGTATTTCTGCGCCCAGATTTTATGCTTACGCGCTCCCACAACTCGCCTTTATTGTCTAATCTAAATCGTATTTGAATTAAGCTTTCTACCAGATCAGCCGATTTTTATCGGGTATTATTCTTGAATATGAAAGGACGTGTCTTTGACCAGTTCATAGGCTTTCGAAGGTGCCGGATAGCCGCGATCAAATAATTCCCGGTTGGTTTTTTCTTTTTCACTATAGATTTTTTCCAGATTCATGACTAAGTGATTTGAATCTTTAATCTTATAGTAAAAGCTCGCCCCTTCTTTACGATTCACTACTATATCGGTACGCTCCGGATTGATAAACCAGCGGTCTTTACGGTAGGTAATATTATGAGCCGTGCTGCTTTTGGTATTATCAATAAATACTTTGCCATACTGTAAAATACTGCGATGCACCGTACCGTCCGGCATTAGAGTCAAAATAAATTCTGCCTTACCTTCAGTACAAGGCGCAAAGCGGCCATCACAGTCGATTTCAGTATGATAGCGACCTATAAACACCTTGGCATCCTCTGGTACAGTTGCCGGGTTTAAATCTGCTTCTACCGGAAGAGTCGCCTGCCCTGCGACCTGAGTTAAGGATTTGGCGCTGACAGTCACCACATCGGCCTTCGTATTGGCAGCGGAAATTTTAACGCCCTCTTCTGAGGTCGCCTGACCTTCCTGTTCAGGTTTGACTTGCTGCTGATCACAAGCCTGCAAAATCACCATACTCCCCAACACCAGGCTACATTTAAAAAAACTGCTTAATGTACAACGTGATACATCCAATTTCATTTTTAACAAACCTAAATAGGAAACATGGCGAGCAAAAAGCACCCAGCAAAGCTGATGAACTTTACACAAGAGTTCAATAGAATTTTCACTATGTTAGTAGCTCTTAGATCTGGTTTTAATCTTTATTAACATTACTTAACGATTTTATTTGTAATCAGCACTTTAAAAAGTTTAAGTAAACTCCATTTCTTTAAGTATGGATCCATTTTAGGATTCAAACTTATTTTTAATCAGGAGATTTTAATGGCCAATGTTGGTTTATATCGCTCAAACCGCTCAAACATGATTGCAGGTGTAATGGGTGGTATTGCTGAACGTTTTGGTTGGAACGCAAATTTATTACGTCTGATTTTTGTGGTGATTTCAATCATGAGTGCCGCATTCCCGGGTATTTTGGTCTATCTGGTGTTGTGGTTAATCATGCCGAAAAAACAGTACAGAATTGATCATGACAGCGTTCATCAACCTCAGGGCTATCAAAATCCTGTGCGTACAGTGAATCAGGATAAACGCTATTAAGCTGTACAGTCATTTTTAACAAGCGTTCTTAACCAGTTTCATCGCAGAGCTTCCTCTTTCACCCCGGTTAAATGGGATGAAATTTTGATGCCACGGTAATTTCCCCAAGTTATCGTGGCTTTTTTTTGCCTATATTTTTTGTTATTTCTTTGCTGTATTACAGCTTTTCACTTTCTTTCTCAGTTGAATTCACGATAAGTTCAAGATTCCAATTTTTGAAATGGATTTCACATGACTCAGGCAGAATGGATGATGCTGTGGCTCTGTGCCGTCGCAGCCCTGCTGCATGGTTTAAGCGGCTTTGGCTTTCCTATGATGAGTACGGCTGTTCTGTCCAGCGCATATCCGCTTAGCATCGCGGTTACCCTTGTCATTCTGCCCTGTCTGCTGCTGAATCTGATCATGCTGAATGCTGACCCTGCGCATAGCCTGTTGAATAGTATTGGCTATTATATAAAACGTTATTGGCCATTAATGCTTAGTAGCCTGGTCGGCAGTGTACTCGGGGTCAAGCTATTACTTTGGCTAAATGAGGCTTATTTAAAACTGTTATTGGGTCTGGTAATTATATTTTATGTCTTGGACCAGTTACGGGCACGCCCCTTACAAGTTAGTCCGCATATTTCCAGCATGCTCTGTTTTGGTTTACTGGCCGGCATTATTGGAGGTGCAACCAATGCCATGGCACCTTTTCTGATGATGTATCTGATGAGTTGCCAACTCTCTAAAACAGATATTGTCATTATCAGTAATCTCAATTTCATTGCCGGTAAACTGATCCAGCTGGTTTTACTGTTTCCAATTCTGATCACACTGGAAACCCATCAACAGCATATTCTGATCGGGATAAGCTTATTCGCCCTTGCTGGTGTCTGGATTGGAGGCAAAATACGCCATCGTTTATCTCAGCAACACTTCAAATGGATTGTCTTGGCTTTACTTTTCGGCTTGGGCCTGTATGCCTTCTGGCAAAGTACTGGATTATTGCAACAATCTGGTTATAGTATCTTTAAATAGGATATTTTTTAAGCAAAACAAAATTACAAATTTAAAGCTAATATAAAAAATGATGTAAATAAACACCTTGCAAGGAGAGCATATGACTCAGACCAACCTAGCTACCCCGACCAATGCCATGCCCAAAGGGCTGCTTAAAGGCTGGATTCTTATTTTTGTCGCAGCCATTGTAGCCTATGGCTTATATCTTTACCTGCCCTATGACCAGAATGCCAATAAAGGACTGGCCCTTTTAGCCTTTATCGGTATCTTATGGCTGACTGAAGCCATTCATATCACGATTACAGCTTTACTCATCCCCGTGATGGCGGTATTGCTGGCCATGCCAATGGCCTCTGGTGAGGAACTGGTTCCGATTACCACACAAGCCGCTTTGGCCACTTTTGCCGATCCTGTCATTTTCCTGTTTTTTGGTGGTTTTGCGCTGGCAACGGCGTTGCATATCCAGAAACTGGACCGGAAAATTGCCATGTGGATCATCTCCATGTCCAGAGGGCATCTGGGCATTTCTGTACTGGCGATTTTTGTGGTGACGGCGCTGCTGTCCATGTGGATTTCCAATACGGCGACTGCTGCCATGATGCTGCCTTTGGCCTTAGGCTTGCTTTCACATCTGGATGTCAGCAAGGATCGTAAAACTTTTGTCTTTATCCTGCTCGGCATTGCCTATTCGGCCAGTATTGGCGGACTGGGCACCATGGTCGGTTCACCTCCGAATGCCATTGCCGCCAAGGCACTTGGCTATGATTTTGCCGACTGGATGAAAATCGGCTTGCCGATGATGTTCATTATTCTTCCCGCCATGCTGGTCAGTTTATATCTGGTACTACGTCCAAAACTAAATCATAAAGTACAATTTGTGACCGAAGACATTCCCTGGACCGGCACCCGTATAGCCACCATGATCCTCTTTCTCTGTACTGCAATTGCCTGGATTTTCAGTAAAAAATTCACCGAAATTTTTGGTATTTCCCAGCCGGATACCTGGATTGCAATTTTGGCTGCCTGTATGGTGGTGATTCTGGGTACCGCAAGCTGGAAACAGATTGCAGAAAATACCGACTGGGGGGTCTTGTACCTATTTGGTGGTGGTCTGACCTTGAGTGCCATTCTGAAGGATTCAGGCAGTTCGCTGGTACTGGGTCAAACTCTGGCCAATGCCTTTGGTGATGCCTCCCCGCTGATGATTATTTTCGTAGTCGCTACTTTTATTATCTTCCTGACTGAATTTACCAGTAATACCGCTTCGGCTGCCCTGCTAGTACCAGTATTTGCCGCAATTGCGGATCAGATGGGAATGCCCAAAGAAATTCTGGTGATCGTCATTGGTATTGGTGCTTCATGTGCCTTTATGCTGCCGGTAGCCACCCCACCAAATGCGATTGTTTTTGGAACCGGTCATATCCAGCAAAGCGAAATGATGAAAGTTGGTTTTGTGCTGAATATCATGTGTATCTTTATTATTTCACTGTTTATTTACTGGTTCTTTATTTAATCATTACAGCTCTTAAACATCACACCCTCTACAAAGCACACTCCGGTGTGCTTTGTCGTATCAATCGCCTATATGTTGAATCTTTCTCTCATCGAAAAATAATATGCTTTTAACAATGATAAAGATAAAGTCTTTATATTAAAAACATCAAAAAGTAGCAGATAGATAGTGGACAGGATATTTCACTTAATCTCTCAACCGATCCAGAATTCCCCTTGGAAAATGACATTTAACCTCGCGCTTGCACCTCTGATCATAGCTGTAATTTTATTCCCTTATGCGCTATTTCATGAAGCCAGCTCTGGGATTTTCTCCATTTTCAAGAGCCTGTTTTCAGCGCTTTTTATTAGTTTTTTTGTCTGCCTGACTTACTGGGTGATGGTCTTTCCTTTTCTATGAGTGACTCACCTGCTGCTACGCTATTATCAGCTATTTAATATTATGACGATTTTAATGAGCTGCGTACTGGGAACCCTGATTCTGGCCTATATCTCGCATCCTTCAAGTGAAAATTTTAGTTCCCATTTTTTGTTTCTGCTGTGTTTTTCCCTGCCGATGGCACTATTTTACAGTTTTCTCAGCCGGCAAGCTGGCCAGAGTTGATCACACATGCTCTGTTAAATTCCGTTTTAATTCGGTTTTAAACTTTCATTTTAAAATGATTCAGCTCCTGATTCAGTGCGGCAATCATATCTGCCCGACTGATAATTCCCACCAATTGCTGCTCGCTCACCACCGGAATATAGTTGAACGAACGCTCGACAAAATACGGCACCAGATCTTGAATGGGTTGTAAAGGCTGCACCGTAATTACCTTACGGGTCATGATATGTTTGACCTGATGCTCCCAGCTGCTACGGACATCAGCCGCGCGCTTGAACCATTCCACCACCTGATACATTGCCAGTGTACCGACCAGTTGTTCATCGGCATTAACGACGGGCAGGCTCATCAGGTTCATTTGCTTGAACTTGTCCAATGCGTGCTGGATATCATCATTTTCATGCAGGGTTGCTACATCCTTCGTCATAATATCCTGGCAGCTAAATTCATGTACCGCACGCGCATTGGCGCGGTTTTGTGCCTCCAGAATGATTTTTTGCAGGTCATATTCACTGATATCCAGCAACTCGGTGCGCTGATCCAGCACTTCCTGAATATCCTGCGGTTGAATGGTGACTTTCTGGGTCGGCGTCGGATCCTTGGAACGAGTATTTAGTTGAGCTTGCTGCGGATAATCCTTGCCAATCATCCGGTTAAAGACAATGGCAATTACCATCAGTAAAATTGAATTGAGTAGTACCGGATAAAATACAAAGGCATAACCGAGTTCATGCACCGGCTGGCCGCCCAGCACTGCGGTAATGGCCACGGCGCCACTCGGTGGATGCAGGGAATCTGTGGTCATCATCAGGACAATTGCCAAAGCCACGGCTACACTAAAAGCCTCAGTTGGACTGGCAATTAACAAGGCACAGCTCACGCCAATCACGGCAGCAATGGTGTTGCCGACCAGAATATTCCAGGGCTGCGCCAGAGGGCTGGCCGGCACAGCAAACAGCAATACCGAAGATGCACCCATCGGGGCAATATACCAGGCTTCAAAATCCCCCAGAATCCATAAACTCAACAAGGACGAGACGACCAAACCCAATAGTGCTCCAGCTCCGCAGAGCAGACGGTCTTTAAGTGGCAGGACTTTGAAATTCGGTTTTAAGGTATTGAGCCAGTCGAGATGGGAGTGAAACACAGTGCGCCTGATCTTATTGTTTATAGATTTTGGGCATTATAGAACCAAGCCAGATGAAAGGCATCTGTGTTTTACATCTTTTCATCATTCGCGAACGCAGGCTTTTTAAAACAATATTTCGCTTAGCTTAAAATACTCAACCAGATTTTTTTATAAGGGCTGCGCTATCTCCGCCCACCTCTGGAATGGAAAAAATCCTTTTAAGCCATTTCACTTAGATATCTCTTAGATCACTTTTATTACGGCCTATCATTCATTCAGGTTGAATCAATGGCTGGATTTTTAACAGCTCGACCTCACCATAATAGGTTGAAAATGCCACATCTCCGGCATCGATTCCAGTGCCGATCCGAATGAGATTTTCGACTGGAGCCAAACGGGTCGGATCAAACTGCACCCAGCCACCGTCTAAATAGGCTTCAAAAATGGCATGAAAATCGGGTAAAAACTTTTCAATTTCCACATAACCGACCACCATGCGTGCCGGAATTCCCAAGGCACGGCATAGGGCAATGCCTAAATGGGCAAAGTCACGACATACGCCTGCACGATGCACCAGTACATCTGTGGCAGTGGTAAATTGGTCGGAACTACCAGACACATAAAAAATATTGTTATAAATCCACTGTTCAATCGCCTTGACCCGCGTATAGCCCGGTGTCATCCAGCCAAATGAGCGTTTCGCCATTTCCAGTAATAAATCTGAATTGCAATAACGGCTGGCCAGCAAATAAGGCAAGACTTCATCGGGCAGCTCAGGAATGGCTACTTCTTTCAGACCTTGCTGAAGCTCAAGAGAGAGACTCGGTTGACGAACCACTGTCGCCGCATAATTCAGCTCAAAAGCGTCACAGGGTTCAACCTGTAGCCGAACATGACGGTTTTGATGCTGAGCATCCTGAAATTCATGCCATGCTACGGGCAGATTAAAGCTGAGTTTTTCTTCGAGAATATTCTGATCGGAATGATGTGCTACCTGAAGCATAAAAATAAATTCTGTCGGTTGCACGACCTTGTATTTTAAATAGCATTGAATTTTGTAAGTGGTCATGAAGTTCCTTATTTTTAAGCATTATTATATTGCGTGAATATTAAACCAATTTTAGAGTCGCAATCGTATGAGATCCGTTGAACTTTATGACTCTCCGGTTAACAGCATGCCATACATCTGATTTATTCCTGATTTTCAGATCAGCCTGTATCGACCAGCAAAGCTAAAATCGCAGTAAGCCTCTAAATGTCGCGTATCCTTTAAGCTTGTTTTATTTTTTTCAGAAAAGTATCCCTACATTAACCCTTTGCCACTCCCCTGCAAAGTCCTTATAATTGAGCACAATTTTTCTCTAATTTTAAGTGGATGACCATGAGTCGCGCCATATCGCATATTGATACCTTCCAAGGCTTAATTCTTGCCTTACAAACTTACTGGGCGGAGCAAGGCTGCGTCATTTTGCAACCTTATGATATGGAAATGGGTGCAGGGACATTCCACACTGCGACTTTCCTTCGTGCACTGGGTCCTGAAACCTGGAATGCCGCTTATGTTCAACCGTCACGCCGTCCGAAAGATGGCCGTTATGGTGAAAACCCGAACCGTTTGCAACATTATTACCAATTCCAGGTGGTGCTTAAGCCAAACCCGGATAACATCCAGCAGCTTTATCTTGATTCATTAAAAGCGATCGGTATTGACCCACTGGTACACGACATTCGTTTCGTAGAAGATAACTGGGAATCTCCAACACTGGGCGCTTGGGGCTTAGGTTGGGAAGTTTGGCTCAATGGCATGGAAGTGACGCAGTTCACTTACTTCCAGCAAGTCGGTGGTGTTGAATGCTACCCTGTGACTGGCGAAATCACGTATGGTCTTGAGCGTCTTGCCATGTACTTGCAAGGTGTAGACTCAGTTTACGATTTGGTTTGGACCAAAGGTCAGTTCGGTACGGTGACTTATGGCGATGTGTTCCATCAAAATGAAGTGGAACAATCGACCTATAACTTCGAATATGCCAACGTTGAAAAAATGTTTGAATTGTTCGATTTCTACGAAGCTGAAGCAACACGTTTGATCGAAGCGAAACTTCCACTTCCTGCATATGAGCAAGTCGTGAAAGCATCACACAGCTTCAACTTATTGGATGCGCGTGGCGCGATTTCTGTGACTGAACGTCAGCGTTACATTTTACGTGTACGTACATTGGCACGTTCTATTGCGACCAGCTATGTAGCAGCACGTGCGGAACTTGGTTTCCCAATGGCTGAACCTGCATTACGTGATGAAGTGTTGGCACAATTAAAAGCGCAAGTTGAAGCAGAAGCGAAAGAAGCAAACAAGGAGAGCAAATAATGTCTAAACATACCGTTTTGTTCGAATTGGGTTGTGAAGAACTTCCACCAAAAAGCCTGAAAAAATTACGTGATGCCTTACATGCAGAAACAGTAAAAGGCTTAAAAGATGCTGGTCTTGTTTTTGATTCAATCGAAGCCTATGCAGCACCTCGTCGTCTTGCACTTAAAATTGTCAATGTTGATGCTGCACAAGCAGACACACAAAAACGTTTTGACGGCCCTGCCAAACAGGCAGCCTTTGATGCTGAAGGCAACCCGACGAAAGCACTTGAAGGCTTTATGCGTGGTCAAGGCATCACGGTTGATCAAGTATCAACTTTCCAAGCAGGTAAAGTTGAAAAAGTCTGCTACCTAAAAGACGTAAAAGGTCAAAGCCTTGACGTTTTACTGCCACAAATTTTACAAAATGCTTTGGACAATCTTCCAATCGCAAAACGTATGCGTTCTGCTGCTAGCCGTACTGAATTCGTGCGTCCTGTAAAATGGGTTGTGTTGTTAAAAGACAACGATGTGGTTGATGCAACAATTCAAGATCACAAAGCCGGTAACGTCACTTACGGTCATCGTTTCCACGCGCCAGAAGCAATTACTTTAACGCACGCTGACGAATACTTAGCGAAGTTAAAAGCAGCTCACGTTGTGGCGTCATTTGAAGAACGTCAAGCCATCATTGATGGTCAAGTCAAAGCGCTTGCTGATGAAGTCAATGCCATTGCGATTGTACCAAGCGATCTTCGTGACGAAGTGACTGCATTGGTTGAATGGCCTGTTGCGCTTCGTGCAAGCTTCGAAGAACGCTTCCTTGCAGTTCCTCAAGAAGCATTGATCACCACGATGCAGGACAACCAAAAGTACTTCTGTTTGGTAAATGCTGACAATAAACTTCAACCGTACTTCATTACTGTGTCAAACATTGAGTCGAAAGACCCGACACAAATTATTGAAGGTAACGAGAAAGTGGTTCGTCCACGTTTGTCTGATGCTGAATTCTTCTTCTTGCAAGATCAAAAGCAACCGCTTGCATCTCGTAAAGAGAAATTGGCAAACATGGTATTCCAAGCAGAATTGGGTACGCTTTGGAACAAGTCTGAACGTATTGCAAAACTCGCTGTTGCACTTGCGCCAATTACCGGTGCGAATCCTCAAGATGCTGAAAAAGCTGCACTGCTTGCAAAATGCGATTTAACTTCTGAGCTTGTGGGTGAATTCCCAGAACTTCAAGGCATCGCGGGGACTTACTACGCACGTCTTGAAGGTGAAAATGATGAAGTGGCTGAGTCTTTGGGTGAGCAATATTTACCTAAATTTGCAGGTGATGTTTTACCAAAAACGAAGACAGGTACAACGATTGCCCTTGCGGATCGTTTAGACACGCTCACAGGTATTTTCGGTATTGGTCAAGCACCTACAGGTTCTAAAGACCCGTTTGCACTGCGTCGCTCTGCGATTGGTATTTTACGTCTGGTAACTGAAAACGAGCTTGATGTTTCAATCGAAGATTTGATCAAACTTGCACTTGCTGCTTATGGCGATGTATTGAAAGATCACGACAAGACTTTGGCAGATGCTGTTGCATTCCTTGAAGGTCGTTACCGTGCGAAATACGAAGACCAAGGCGTTGCGGTTGATGTGATTCAAGCTGTTCAAGCGCTTTCACCAAAATCTCCGCTTGATTTTGACAAGCGTGTAAATGCAGTTAATCACTTCCGTGCATTGCCTGAAGCGGCTGCGCTTGCTGCTGCCAACAAGCGTGTTGCGAATATTTTAGCGAAAGAAGCGACACCTGAAGGTGCTGTGGTTGAAGCAAACCTGGTTGAAGATGCTGAAAAAGCTTTATTCGCTGAACTTGCGAAAATTGCGCCTCAAGTTGAACCGTTATTTGCTGCGAAAGACTACACTGCTGCCTTGTCTGCACTTGCTGCACTTCGTGCGCCAGTCGATGCATTCTTTGATGGCGTCATGGTGATGGCTGATGATGCTGACCTGAAAGCAAACCGTTTACGTATGCTTGCACAGCTTCGTGACTTGTTCACGAAAGTGGCTGATATTTCAGTGCTTCAACATTAAGCTCTGATTGAAATAAAAAACCCGCTTTAAAGCGGGTTTTTTTATGATTTTACCCTAAACTTATGATATAAAAATTTTATTTCTGATAACAATTCAATATGATAGATAATAATTTTACGGAAGATATAGAGAAAGACCCAAACCGAATAGCTGGGGGTAAGGTGATTTATCCTAGTCTATTAGCTCCTGGTATTCATAAGATATCCCTAGAAACACTAGAACAAACTGTACTTGTCCCCTTTCAGGATAAAAGAACACGTTCTAACCTCTGCAACCGCCTAAGAGCCTTAATTCAAGAATTAGAAACATATCAAGTTGAAATGATCATTTGGTTAGATGGATCATTTTGTTCAAAAAAGCCTCATCCTAGTGACATTGATATAGTTTTATTTCTAAATGAAGAAGACCTTAATAAACTTTCATCTAAAAAATATAATGAATTACTTTCATATCTAGAAAATCGTAATACAATTCGCGCCCGATATGGCTGTGATCTATTTTTTAATACTATGAGTGATGAAGGTCGCTATCATTACTGGCGCAGTCTTTTCAGTTTTAATCAACTATCTGAAGCTAAAGGTTTCATTCAACTTCGAGTTAACTCCCATGAATATCTCTACTCTTGAAGAACAAATATATTTAGCTGAAGAAATTATAAAAAAGGATAGTGAAACCCTAGATGAAAATGATCGCTTCAAAGTAGCTTCATTTAACTCTTTTAAAGACCACTTAGCCAACCTAAGAAAGCAACTTTATGATCTGCAACTTCGTAGAGAAAAAGAAATTCTAGAAGTTCGTTTTATTGGCGAGAAAGCTCACAATGGATCATTGCCTTTAATTTTACATGCCGCTTTATCAAAGGGATTAGCTGAAAGCTTAATTACTCTTTCAACGAAAGTTCGTACCCCTAAAAAGCATGCTGATTATGTCAATCAATCTGAATTAGATCTTCGCTTAGCTAATATCGTTTCAGGTTCGACAAAATTTATTCTTAGTTTAGAAATTCAACCAGATCTTTTTGGTTGGAGTCTGTCGCAAAATACTCTTAGTCAATGGTTTGGTTTTTTTGAATCATTAGACCATCCTGAAGAAAATCAGGAAGTTTTCTCAATCATGGGGAATAAAGGTATATCAAGTATTAAATCAATGCTTAATGCTTTAAAAAGCAATAATCTTGACTTCGAGCTGAATTGGAATTCTCATCTAAATAAAAACCACCATTGGATGGGCAGTTCACAAAAAATTGAAAAGGCTTTAAATTTTTTAAATGAATTAGAAATCCAAGAACCTTTGCTATGTGAAATTTCAGGATTAATTCAAAGTCTTGATAGATCAGGAAAAATTAATATCATTGATGATAATAAAAAAAATTATCGTATAAGATTGGAAAAATCTGTTTTATCCGAAATAGAAAAATTACGGATTAATCAATATGTAACATTAAGAGTAATGAAACATATCAGCCATCACCCCACATTTGATAAAATTATTGAAAACTATGATTTTATTGAAATAATCTAAACGAATTCATCCTATATATCTTTATAAAGATGTCTACATGAATACGATTAGTACTAGATCTAATTAAAGATATGGTTATCCCTTTTGCAATTCCCTATACTCAACCTAACAACACTCAACAAGAAAGAATCATATGAAATTTAAAGCTCTTATTTTGACGGGTCTTGCGAGTATCGCAGTTACAGCTTGTACATCTGCACCCAAAATCCCACAGCTTCAGGTTGGTGTCTTACAGGAAGTCCAAAACCTCGAAGTGGTTCCAGCCACGACCAACAACAAGGCAAAACTGACCAAATTCCTCGACAAATGCGTGATTGAATTTACCGGCGATATCGGCAATAACCGTGTCATTGAACAATGGTCATTTAAAGGCATGACTCTAATCGATGCCGGCTCAGCGACTTTCCAGCGCGACGGTACTAGCACTGCACAAAAATTTGACCTGCACGATGCGGGCGTACAAAAGAACTTTGTCAGCTTACGCGAACATTTCGCAAAAGATGCGTTGACACAATGTGACTAAAAAAATCGCCCTGTTTCTAGTCTAAGAATAGGGCTTTTATTTTGCTGAAAATCAATTCAAGGCTTCTTCTGATATCTACTGCCCCTTCTTTAAAATTACAATATTCCGGCACAGATCAACCTGAAAGCTCTGCACTCTTCACAGGATATTCATTGTTTTTGACCCATTATCCGTTACACTGAAAAACAAACTCAGACCGCACTTAGACGAATTCGAGGTCGATCCATAATGAATATCAAAACCCCAATTATTTTAACGACAGCTTTAATGCTTTCTGTTCCAGCATTCGCACAAACCACGACTCAGTCTGCTAAACCGGTTAAGCCTTATGGTGAAAATCCGAACCTGCTGCATGTCTTTGCTTATAAAGCACAGGAAGGCGTGATTAATACTGCTGAGAAAGTCGGTGAAGCAACGGAAAAAGGCATTGCCAAAATCAAGCCGGGGGTAGACCGGGCCTGGAGCAATACCAAATCTGCAACCTCTGATACACTGCAAAAAGTAGATCAGGGTGCAACTCAGGCAGCCCAACAAACCGGTCAGAAAATCCAGCAGACCAAAGAAGTCTGGCGTGGAAATTCACAACAGGCACCTATCGTGCAGCAGCCTTTAAGCCAGTCGAGTGCGACGCAAAACCCAAATACACCACAGACTCAACCCCAGTCAGGATCAGCTACCAGTTATGCGGTAACCGATTTATAAAAAAAGCCCGTGATGGGCTTTTTTAATTTTTAGAAAATAAAACTATTACCTTGTATCGACGCGATCTATGAATTGACCTGTCGAATCGGCTGACCCTGTTTAAATGCTGCTACATTTTCGACCATTTGATCCACAATCCGTTGTCTTGCATCGACACTGCCCCAAGCATTATGCGGTGTCACAATCAGGTTGGGAATCGTAGAGTCGAGCAGCACATTGCCCTGTTTCGGTGGTTCTACCGTTAGAACATCTGTCGCTGCACCGGCAATCTTGCCTGCACGCAGAGCCTCAGCCAATGCCGCTTCATCGACAATTCCGCCACGCGCACAGTTAATTAAAAATGCGCTGCTTTTCATTGCATCCAGCTCAGTATGACTGATTAAATGGTGGGTATCTTCAGTAAGTGGACAATGCAAAGTTAAAAAATCGACTTGAGGAAGTAGCTCGGCAAATGGCGCACGAGATGCATCCGCCGGACGATTTGGCAGCGCGGCAATAAGCACTTTCATGCCAAAGGCTTCGGCCAGTTTCGCCACCGCATGGCCCAGTTCGCCATAACCCACAATGCCCAATGTTTTTCCGGCCAGCTCGACAATTGGCGCATCCAGCAAACAGAACTGACTGGCTTTTTGCCATTCGCCTTGTTGTAACGCACGTTGGTAAGACAGGAATGAAGTTGCCAGATTCAGCATCAACATGATGGTATGCTGCGCGACTGCCGAAGTGCCATAAGCCTGACAGTTACACACGACGATCCCTTGCGCTTTGGCCGCCTCAAGGTCGACATTATTGGTGCCGGTTGCAGAGATTAAAATGAGTTTGAGTTGAGGGCATTGCTGAATCGTAGCTACACCGATCATCACCTTATTCGTAATGATAACATCGACATCAGCTACACGGGATGCAATCTCGGCAGCCGAGGTCGCCGGATACAAAACCAGTGGATCAAATGCGGCATGCAGTGCCTGAAAGTCTAAATCCTGCTGGTCTAAAGAAGCATAGTCTAAATAAACGGCTTTCATGGCTGTTCCCTCAATCCTGTTTGACAATTTATGTCTGTCATTTAAAACAAGTCATTGAGTCTTTTCAACCCGTTTCCAGCCTGATGCAATTAATCCAGCGGTTTATCCATATGATTACGTAGTGACTTGCGAATTCGATACACCACATACACGGACAGAATAATCATAAAGATGATGGACGCACTGACCATGATCACTGCAGGATGCACAGTTTCTGCATGCGCCAGATTAGGTAGAACCAAACCGAAGATAAAACATACTTGCATCATAGACATCCCCTTCTTCGTTTCAACCATCGGGAACGATATAATTGGTTTATTATTTATACCGCTTATCTCTATATTATGCCAAGCCCATAACAATTCAAGTAATTGTTTTTTATTAAAATTTTCAATTAATTTGTCTCACTGTGCGTCACAAACTGCGTATTTTTGTCACTATCGTCGATAAAAGCAGCAGCACCATATTCATTGGTACTCAGATTCAGCTGCTTATAGCTAAACATATAAAAATCACTATAGCGCTTTATTAAAATCGGGTGCATGCCCAGATTGAGTTCATCCTGTTCCTTGATCAGCTTCATGATATGCCGGTCATTCATCACCACCAGATAACGTTCATCATTCAGGTTAATACTCAATAAACCATTACCTTTGGCATAAATTGGAATCAGGAATTTATGGTTCAGGGCAATTGCACCTTCTGCATAACTTTCGATTTTATGGCTGATGACATTAAATACCAGACCATGCCCATACTGGTCTAACAGCAACTGACGATTTTCCTGCGGCAAATTCACATGAATGCCGAGCTTGAGCAGGTCATGCTGATCGACCTGTTTATTGCGCAAAAGTTCCCGCAAAATAACCTGTTTCTGGCTGGCATCAAAAAACTGGTTATCCAGTTGCAGATCGTTATTTTTCAGAATGTGTCCCAAGGCCATGCGGTGCCGTGGCAAGACATTTTCGATCACCTTGCGGTAGTAGAACTTGCTGTTTTTCTTGACCCGACGCATTTTCTGGTAGAAATAACTTGGCTCATATTCATGCACCAAAAAGTCATAGAGCAATTCGGAACTAGCCAAAACTGCGATCGCATCATGTCCGGTAAAAGGCAAATGCAGCACATGATGATGCGGAATCAGCGCCTCTAATTTCAGATAATGGGCACGATCTTCGGCACAGTAAGGATCATAGACAATAATATATTCACATGCAGGCTCGATATCCTGAGCTTCAACCCGCATATTGGCATTCAGCTCTGGCTGATAGAACATGTTATAGCGGGCATCATGTACATCTTCCGGATCGATCGAGTATTGCGGCACCATCGCCACCACCCGTTGTACGCCCAAGGCACGGGAATATTTAATTGCAGCATAGCCACCCATCGAGCCACCATAGGCAATACGCTGCTGAAACGGCGCAATCAGATCTGCGATGGCTTGCAACATGTTCCACATGGAACCTTGCGGAAACCAGGATTTATGCTTGGGCATAATACCAAGCACATTAAACTCGAATTTCGCCAGTGACTTTTCTGCATTGATGTTGAGGCCCTTGGCACGGGTAATCAAATCGCCAAATGAAAAAATCAGTTCTGAAGAAGATCCCGGCATAAAAATCGCACGTATATGTTCATCTTCAAAAACAATCTGCTTGTCCATAACTTTCCCATGCTGGTAAATCGAACCCTTCCACAACAATTCAGTCAATGAACGCTGTCAAAAAAGTGAATATGCTATTTTATATCGATCAAAAAGATTAAAAAGCGCAAAATATGACACAATCATTACATCCTGCAGCAAAACGGGGTTTTAGTGCGTCGGCTGAGCTCTATCAGCAAGTGCGTCCCGATTATCCGGCAGAAATCAGCCAGTGGCTGAGTGAAACGTTGGCTTTGCCTGCAGATGCGCATGTTTTGGATTTGGGTAGTGGAACTGGCAAGTTTATCCCCTATTTACGCCCGCTCAGTAAGCACATTATCGCAATTGATCCTGTCCCGGAAATGCTGGCTCAATTAAAACAGGCGCATCCGGACATTCATGCTCTTGAAGGCGTTAGCCATCAACTTCCCCTGCCTGATCATAGCCTGAATGCGGTATTTTGTGCACAGTCATTTCACTGGTTTGCCGATTCTGCTACCTTACAAGAATTAGATCGGGTACTCAAACCGCAGGGTTATCTGGTGTTAATTTGGAATCAGCGCGATACTCGGATCGACTGGGTTCAGGCCTTGGCCGATTGTATTGCCCCCTTGGAAGGCGATACGCCGCGCTATCATAGCGGCACCTGGCGCGAGGTCTTTGCACAGCAAACGCTATTTCAGCCCTATGCAGAAACCACAATGACCCAGCAACAGCATGGCAGTGTCGAGCAGGTGGTATCCAAGCGGCTGCTCTCGACTAGTTTTATTGCAGCCATGCCTGAACAGCAGCAGGCACAGTTAAAACAACAATTTGAACAGATCATCCAGCAATATACAGCCAAAAGCGCAGAGGAAATGATCGATTTTCCTTATGTCACCCATATCTATGTGTTCAAGAAAAGTAATTAAAAACAGGAGGCGATCATGCATAAAATACCAGGAATGACACGAACGCTGTTGTTCGCTGCGGCCATGCTGCTGATGGCATGTGACCAGAAAACGACCGAAACTCCGACTGAAGCGACAACAGATAATACGGCTTCAGATCAAGTCATGCAGGAACTGAAAACCGAGCCACTGAAAGACTTCCCTAAAACTGCTGATGATCCGCATGATATTGCTGCATTGACAGATTATGAACAGCGCTTTCAGGAAATGAGCAGCGACTTGGAAAAAGAATTAAACAGCATGCGCGATGATGAAAATATGACAGAAGAATTTGTCCAGCAACGTCAGCGTGATCATGTCCAGTCAGCATTGAATATGTTGAAGGCTTTAGAACTGAAAACCGAACAGGGCCGTTATATTCAGGGCTTAATGTATCAATACTGGGAACATCAGGACAAATTACTCAATACTCCCAAGACTCAAGCTACACCCGTGAATGAAGCCAGTGAGAATGTCAAAGGTCTAGGGAAATATCTACACGCCCAAGAACAACTGGAACGCTGGCGTTCGCAATATCCGGATCTCGCCAAGAAAGAACCCGCTTCCCGGCAAGTGAAGGAATAGTCTAGGATGCTAGATTGGCACACAGCTTAGATAAAATACAAAAATAATCTAAGCTGAACTGGCAGCTTTAAAACAGCGTGAATGAACAAGGCCGGATCTGTTGAGTCTGCATTCAGTATAAATACTAGATCATCCTAGCTATAAAATGACTTAATCTGCTGTCAGAAACTGATGCACACCTTCACCCGCTGCACGCCCTGTGGCAAAACAGGCTGTCAGTAGATAACCGCCGGTCGGTGCATCCCAGTCCAGCATTTCTCCGCAAAGAAATACATGTGGGTTAGATTTCAATTGTAGCTGTTCTGACAACACTTCACGCTTGACACCACCTGCACAGCTAATCGCCTCTTCAATCGGGCGGAAACCTGTGAGTGGAAGGGTCAAATGTTTAATTTTTTTGGCTAATTCAGCAGCATCTTGCCATACCGCTTTGGCTACCAATTCCCGTACTAAGGCCGCCTTGGCACCGTCCAATCCAGCTTTACGCCAGACATTAGTTAAAGACTGCTTCTTACTTGGCTGTAATTTTTGCGCAAGCTGTTCCATGCTTTGATTTGGGAAGAGGTCCAGATGCAGCTGCATCGGCTGCCCCTGTTTAAGCTGCTCACGTAAGCCACGACCCTGCTTATAGATCAGACCACTTTCCAGACCATAATGACTGATCACGATATCGCCGATGGTCTTTTCACCTTGCCCAACCCATGCTGCAACACGTTTCAGCGGCTGACCAAAGACTGGCTGCATAAACCGAGACCAAGGATATTCCACTCCGGCATTACTGGCTTGGAAAGGCTCAATTTCATCCGGTTTCAGCCATGCTTGCCATGCACCATCACTCCCCAACGCTGACCAAGACACTGCCCCACAAGCCAGAATAATGGCATCAAAATGTTCAGTGCGATATTCATTATTTTTCAGATCATGCAGCTCAAGCTGTTGTTGCTCTAACTGGCTGACTTTATGCCGGTAATGAAACTGAACATCATCACTGGCCAAACGCTTGAGCCAGGCACGCAGCAAGGGCGCGGCTTTCATCTCTGTAGGAAATACCCGGCCAGACGAACCGATATAAGGTTCAATACCAAGCTGCTTCATCCAGTCTTGAATCCAGAGCGCATCCCAGCGTTTGATCCAGGGAGACAACCACTCCATCTGATCATAACGTTGTACAAACTGTGGCACAGGCTCGGCATGGGAAATATTCAGACCGGTCTTTCCTGCCATCAGGAGTTTTCGCGCGGCAGACGGCTTTTGCTCATAGACATGCAACTCATAATCAAACTGACTGAGCACTTCTGCTGCCATTAAGCCTGCAGGGCCTGCGCCCACAATAGCAATGCGTTTGCTCATCTGATTATTCCGCGACGGTGGCATTCTGCCCTTGCAAAGGCTGGAAATCATCAAAGCGCGTTACATATCTTTCAGGCTTGCTGATGATCAGTTGCTGGCATAGTTCACCGCGCTCCAGATATTTAATTTCAAAATGGGTACGCGCCGAATCTGCAGCAATCACTTCTTTGACAAAAGGTAGCTTCCAGAGCTCTCGCACTTGTATTTCTGCTTCTTCGATATAGGCAGGAATATTACTGGCCAAAGTAATCGTTCCCCCGGTTTTCAGGCGGGAAAGTAGAAACTCAAAAAATGGCATATTGACCCAGCGCTGTGCCGGATTATGCGGTTCAGGATTTGGATATAAAATAAAGAATTGTTCGACCTGCTGCGGATACAGTGCATGCACGATCCACGGTAAAGCATCGGCATGAACGGTTTGTAAATTAGTTTGACCCTCAACAGCATGCTGTTTTTGCATTGCCAGAAATTTTTCACGGGTACGTTCAATTGCAATCAGTTGAGTGTCGGGATTGTTCTTGCTGAATAACAAGGCATGTTTACCTTTACCCGCTCCCACTTCGACGCAGACCGGTTCAGGACTGATGCTTTGAAAATCACGGGGCGCATGCATACGCTGTGCTTGAAATTGACGAATCGGCATAATCAGATCAAACTAATAAAAACCGCATAAGTCTAACAAGCGCGGCTATATTTGCCTAATCGAACCTTTATTTTTCTTTGGAGTCGTCCCATGCCTACCACTTTAAACTGTCCGCGCTGTGGCAAGCTGACCACATGGGAAGATAATGAATTCCGTCCTTTTTGCTCAGAACGTTGCAAGATGATTGATCTGGGGGCTTGGGCCAATGAGGAATATAGTTTGCCCACCCAAGATGCACCGCAAGCCGATAACAGCGAAGAATAAAGGTCTTCCCTGTCGAAAATTCTGTCTGAAAGCAGAATCTTGTCGAAATTAAGTAAATAAATCATATGAGTTTTATAAAATTACTTAGATAAAGCAACACGAATTAACATCTTTCATAAAGCCTTAGTATTATTGTTCTACTCTAAATTTTCACATTATTTTTAGAGCAATAATATGGGTTATATTATTTTAAGAGTCATATTAATTGGGGTTGGTCTACTCGCACTTCTTTCGTTGGGAGTCGGCATTTTCCAACAAGATAGTTTATTTATTGTATTGGGTGTGCTTTTTGCTTTTGCCGCTTGGCTCATACACATGCAAACGCGACAACTTCGCAATAATCCCTTTTCAGAATAAAAATAAAAGACCAAACTATATTGGTCTTTTATTTACGCTTTTAACCCGCTTTACCTGCAACAAAAGGATTATGCTGCTTTTCAAAACCAATGGTGCTAATCGGACCATGTCCTGAAATGAATTGGGTTTCATCTGGCAGGCTGAAACATTCTCGCTGAATTGAATCTAAGAGCTGTTGATGGTTGCCACGCGGGAAATCAGTCCGGCCAATCGAGCCTTTAAACAATACATCCCCTGTCCATAACAAGTCATAATTTTTGTTATAGAACATCACGTGACCCGGCGTATGGCCTGGAGCAAAACGCACTTCGAACTCCTCATTGCCGAGTTTGAGCACTTCACCACCTTCCAGCCACTGGGTCACTTCAACTTTTTCCGGAATCGGAAAACCATAACGTGCCGAAACTTCTTGAATCATGTCAAGCCAGAATGCATCTTCCTTATGTGGTCCGATTACCGGTACATTCCAGGCCTTTTTTAATGCACCCACCGCACCCGCATGATCCAGATGGCCATGAGTGAGCCACAAGGCTTTAACCGTTAAACCCAGCGCTTCAACTTCAGCTTTGAGTTTTTCAGGTTCGCCCCCCGCATCAATCAAAATGGCTTCTTTAGTGTCCGCATCCCAAACGATCGAACAGTTTTGCTGAAATGCAGTAACTGGAACAATTTTGACTTGTAACATGGGGTGAAAAACCTCGGGCAAGTTAATGGGCAAGTGTCTGTGTCAATGCATCCAGATTAGCCTGAAGCAGACTGTTGAGCAATCGCAAATGATCTTCACGGCTATTTAATGCCGGAATGTAACTATAGCTTTCACCGCCCATTGCTTTAAAAGTCTCGGCATTTTCGATTGCCAGCTCTTCAAGCGTTTCCAGACAGTCCGCGGAAAATGCCGGACTCATCACTTGAATTGATTTCACCCCTTGCTTGGCCCAATCTTCCAGCAAAACATCGGTATAGGGCTTGATCCATTCCTGCTTGCCAAAACGTGACTGGAAGCTGATCGCATATTGATCTTCATTTAAACCTAGTGCTTCCGCCACCAATTTACCCGTGATGCGGCAACGGTCGGCATAAGGATCACCTTTATCAGCATAGGGCTGTGGAATGCCGTGGAAAGACATCAATAATTTCTCTGGCTGACCATGAATTGCCTGATAATCACGTACACTTTGAGCCAATGACTGGATAAATAAAGGATGTTGATAATAATCCCGGATCACTGTCAAACCGGGTAAATTGCGCTGTTTAACCACCCATTTCGCCACTGCATCGTATAGAGGTGCGGTCGACGTGGCAGAATATTGTGGAAACAAAGGAAATAGAATCACGTGTTCCTGTGGCTGCGCGGAGACCTGTGCCAAGACATCCTGAATATTCGGATTGCCATAGGTCATGGCAGGTACCACATTCAGCTCAAACTGCGGATAAAGTTGGGTTAAATGGGTCTTAACTGCTGCGACCTGCTCAAACAGAATTTCACGCATCGGCGAATCCTGTCCCCATACTTGCGCATAGGCCTGTGATACTCGCTTTGGACGGAAGGGCAAAATGAATAAGCGCAGGATGATTTGCCAGATCGGTTTGGGAATTTCAATCACACGCTGATCAGACAAAAACTGCTTGAGGAAACGGCGTACCGCTGGAACCGTAGGTTCATCCGGTGTGCCCAAATTTGCCAATATAATCGTAATTTTAGGTTTAGCTGGTGAATACATGCAGTTGGTCCATGGTGAGATCAGCCTCTGTACTTTAACAGTTTTCTATTACTTTGCTCTATGGATTAATACGCTGACTTATATTGAAAAGTGCGATCTAAATCCAGCAAGCTGCTGTCCAGCAACTTTTGCGCTTTTGGCGTGATCTGCCACAGCATGCGCTGTCGGTCATCACGACCGGATGGCACAATCCAGTCATTCTGGCGCATTTGAATTTTTAAACTATGCAAGGCACGAATATTCATCTGGGCACGCGCAACTGCATGCGCACGCGGCATCTGCACCCGTGCATCCTGCAAACCAGTTTCATTCAGATATTCATTCATGCGCTTTGAGAAAAACTCTTCAGGCGTGGGATTGACAAAGGTTGAACCCAGCAATGCCAATAATTGTGCCCAGGTGAGTTTTTTCTGAACTTTGATTTCCTTGAAGTTACCATCCTGATAAGCATGCATCCGGTATTCAAAAGAAAAAACTTCATGCATCGCCACTTTGGGTAAACTCAGAAATGGATCGACTTCCGCAGTTCCGCCATCGCGTTCCAGTTGAGCCACTTTGGCTTTAAGCTGGTCAATCTCGTCATGCAGCGCCTGGGTATTTTGCGGACGCACCCAGCCGGTCACCGGATAGCGCTCCAGCATTTGTGGCATGTTAAAACGCACGGCCATTTCCAGATCGCGCAGGCTACGGTAAGTAAAGACCTGATCCACTTCCTGCTGTAACAGTTGACGGAATTCCTTGAATTTTTCCTGTAATTCCGGTTTGGCATCATGCAATGCACTTTCACGTGATGCCGGATCATCATGCATAAACACAATAATCGGTTTTTGCTTGGTCACTGCATAAATATATTCGAGATGCATATAACCGACACCCGATACCGACTGCTCCCCATACTGGCTGCCCAGCAGAATCACGACATAATCACAGTCATCAATCTGGCGGCGTGCAAATGCAGTATTCAGCGGTGTACGCTGTTCCAGTCCCCACGAGAAAAACCCCATTCCTACCAGTGTTTGAGACAGAATGATACGCTCCGGTTGCATTTCTGCCCCAGAGGTTGAGATGAACACTTGGTACCGTTTATCCAGCATGGGCTATCCTCTTCTCCTGTACATTTGGATAAAAAATGCATCATCACATGCTTCTTTACCCAATCTGGCCACCCCAAAATCAAAATATCATTCTTCTTAAATTATAAAAATGAGTTTTAAACTGCACTCATATTATTGACCAGCCATTTTAAATCGGCCGGAATCAGGTGCTGCAAAATCGGTCGGAGCTGTTCAGCATTCTGCCCACTCACCACCAATTCAATTTTCACGCTTTCTTTAGACTCTTGCTCAAATAATAACCCATTTTTAATTAAAATTCGGGCCGTTTGTCTTGCAACCGCGAATCCTGAGTCAATTAATGTCAGCTTTTGACCAAAAATATACTGAATTGACGATTTTAGGAAGGGGTAATGTGTACATCCTAACACTAAATAATCAGCGCCCTGATCTACAACTGGTTGTAAAATCTCTTTTAATGTTTGCAAACAGGCTGCACTCATCTGCTCCCCAGCCTCAACAAAAGGCACCAGATCCAGACTGGTCACAGGCAGGACTTTGACTTGAGCCGGTTCAGCAAAACGGGAAATCACATCTTTAATCAGCTGGCCGCGGAAGGTCGCGGGCGTGGCCAGTACCGCCACAGTTTTCGACTGGGTATTCAGGACTGCCGGTTTAAGCGCGGGTACCAAACCAATAATCGGAAAGTTTTCACCATAATAGTCACGCAAATAATCCAGGCTAAAAGCGGAAGCGGTATTACAAGCCACCACCGCAACTTTACAACCTTGACGATAAAGCCATTCAATCGCCTGAGCCGTCAGGGCACGAATTTCCTGATCATCTCTCGGGCCATAAGGCACATGCGCAGTATCCGCATAATAGACAAAACGCTCGTTAGGCAAATGGCGGGCAATTTCCAGGGCGACTGACAAACCGCCTACGCCTGAGTCAAAAATACCAATCGGCGCATCTGCCGTGGCATTGGGCATCGGGTCTAATAGCTGGGAAATTGGTTGAATAGCGCTCATAACGTTGCAGGTGGCTTGTTTGAAATTTCTAGCGATCAAGCTTAAACCTCAGGTGCTCAAATGCAAGTCTAAATCACCACTTTTCAAACTTAAAACAGTTTCGCCTGCCGGATTTTCATCAAGCTCGCCCATCTCCACTAGATGTAAAAATGCAGCACGCTGGATTAGGGCATTGATCCCGAAACGCACATGCACATAAGGCCGTAGTTCACCTTTATATTCACGCATAAAGATCGGATGTTCAGCATCGACAACAATCAGGTCTTGCGTGGTTGTGCCCAGTTGCAGATAAGTCACTCCATTGATCTCAACCTGATCGACCTGATTGACAAATAAAGGTTCATCTTCAACTTCAATTTCAATCATTTCTACCGGTGTTTTTAGATAGAATTTATCGTTTTCTTTCCAGAGCACCGTTGCAAACAGGTCAATCATGGGCTGGCGCTTGATCAATTGACCTTCGTGCCACCATTCGCCGTTAGCTAAAACCTTCAGATCCATTGCTCCGCAATGCTTTGGCTGCCATTGCTCCAAAGGGGGAATTGACCTTTTGTGACTGCCCTGTGCATCTTTTAAGTATTGTGCGATATCCATTAAATTTTTATCATCGGGATAAGTTACTTTTTTCGTCGGATTTGTGCTGGGTACTGGCTTATCCATAAAAGAAGACCTTAATGACGGAAAAATAATATGTTTCAGCCAATTGGCTAAAACTGGCTTTAAAACTATACTAGCCCAGATTATCAAAGACACCAGCATTTTTGTGTCTAGGAACCAAGAACACTTATGGCAGCACCCAACCATCCGGTTATGGTTGCCACCGAATAGTAATATGAGGAGTCCTACATGGAACACATCGAACGTGAATCGATGGAGTTTGACGTCGTCATCGTAGGCGCAGGCCCTGCGGGTCTTTCTGCTGCGATCAAAATCCGTCAACTTGCAATTGAAAACAACTTAAACGATTTGTCCGTTTGTGTCGTAGAAAAAGGCTCCGAAGTCGGTGCGCATATTCTGTCTGGTGCTGTGCTTGAACCGCGTGCCATGAATGAGTTGTTCCCGGACTGGAAAGAACAGGGTGCCCCGCTGAATGTTCCGGTGACCGAAGATAAAACCTTCTTCCTACTGTCAGATGAAAAATCACAGGAAGCACCGCACTGGATGGTGCCTAAAACCATGCATAACGATGGCAACTATGTCATCTCGCTTGGCAATGTGGTGCGCTGGTTAGGCCAGAAAGCAGAAGAACTGGAAGTGTCGATCTTCCCGGGCTTTGCAGCCTCTGAGATTCTTTACCATGCAGATGGCACCCTTAAAGGCATCCAAACCGGTGATATGGGTATCGGTAAAGATGGCGAACCAACGCATAACTTTACCCCGGGTTATGAATTACATGCCAAATACACGATTTTTGCTGAAGGCTGTCGTGGTCATTTAGGTAAGCGTTTAATCCAGAAGTTCAACCTGGACAAGGATGCGGATCCACAACATTACGGTATCGGGATTAAGGAACTTTGGGAAATCGATCCCGCCAAGCACAAACCAGGTCTGGTGATGCACGGTGCTGGCTGGCCTTTATCTGAAACTGGTTCTTCAGGTGGCTGGTGGCTCTACCACGCGGAAAACAACCAGGTCACTCTGGGCATGATCGTGGATCTGTCTTACACTAACCCGCACATGTATCCATTTATGGAAATGCAGCGCTGGAAAACCCATCCATTGATCAAGCAGTATCTGGAAGGCGGTAAGCGTATTTCTTATGGTGCACGTGCTGTGACCAAAGGTGGCTTTAATTCGCTGCCTAAATTTACTTTCCCGGGTGGCTCGTTAATTGGAGATGATGCCGGCTTCCTGAACTTTGCCAAGATCAAAGGTTCTCATACTGCCATGAAATCCGGCATGCTCTGCGGTGAAGCGGTCTTTGAAGCGATTGCTGCGGGTGTAGAAAAAGGTGGTGATCTGGCGATTGCGCGTGTAGTGGAAGGCGAAGATTTCTTTGTTAAAGAATTGACTGCTTATACCGACAAGTTCAACCATAGCTGGCTGAAAGAAGAGCTATACAACTCGCGTAACTTTGGCCCTGCGATGCACAAGTTCGGTCAATGGATGGGAGGTGCATTTAACTTCATCGACCAGAACGTGTTTAAAGTGCCGTTCACCTTGCATGATCTGGTTCAAGACCATGCTGCGCTAAAAACCCAGGCGGCTGAAAGCTTTAAGCCGAACTATCCAAAACCGGATGGCAAGCTGACCTTTGACCGCCTGTCTTCGGTGTTTGTATCGAACACGGTCCATGAAGAAAACCAGCCAGCGCATTTGAAACTGACTGATCCGTCCATTCCGGTGGAAGTAAATCTGCCGAAATGGGATGAGCCTGCACAGCGTTACTGCCCAGCGGGTGTCTATGAGATCATGGAAAATAATGACGGTTCGAAACGCTTCCAGATCAATGCAGCCAACTGTGTGCACTGCAAGACCTGTGACATCAAGGATCCTTCCCAGAACATCACCTGGGTAACACCGGAAGGTGGTGGTGGTCCTAATTACCCTAACATGTAATTAGTATCCAAATATGTAATTTGATCATCAGATAAAAAATAAACCCGCTTTTAAGCGGGTTTATTTATGGATAAATATTTAGAATTTCAGTTCCTGTCCATTCATCTATTTAATTAAGCAGATTTTTGAAATTTTATTTTCTAAATAAGACAAATCTTTGAGCTCATCAGCCCTTGGTATTTTTAGCCGCCTTTTTTGACTAAATAATGAAATTCTTTATTACCATTTTCATCCAGACGTTCTTCTTGCAATAGCAACTCATGTCCCAGATGCATACAGAATTTTGGAATATCCCAAGAAGTCGAATTATCCGTAGCAAACACCTCAACCACATCACCTGCCTTGGATTTACGGATCGCCTGATGCAACATCATCACTGGCTCAGGACAACGCAAACCTCGGGTATTCAATTGCAGACTTGGAATAATTTCAGTTGGGGACATCGATAGACTCAGGATGGAAAGACCGCCATATTTTAGCATAAAGCTGCGATTACATTGCTGCTTTACATACGTGGCCAGCTCCAAAATCAGCGCTGACTCGCGCGATCAAGACTGCGCATCATATTTACAATAGACAAGCGAATTTTCTGCGGTATGATAAAACCACGTTTTTTTAGATATTAAGAGTCTTCAGGAAAAATCATGCACGAGGAATCAGGCCCGTCGTGGGGTATGCGCGGCTTACGCAAATGGCTGGGAACTGCACCCGAAACTCGCGACGAACTGCTAAAATTAGTACAAGATTCACGTCGATTTTTAGAACCCGATACTGTTGCCATGCTTGAGGGCGTTCTTGACCTCCCGGCAACCAAAATTCGTGAAGTCATGACGCCTCGCACGTCCATGATCAGCTTACAGGAAGATGACCAACTGCTGGATATCCTGCATGTGCTGGTCGAGTCTGCGCATTCACGTTTTCCGGTATTTTCATCCGATCAGACCGACAATGTAGTCGGCATTCTATTGGCCAAGGATCTATTGCCTTTTCTGACTGAACCGACGGCCAAAGTCGATATTCGCGCGCTTATGCGTCAGCCTTTGTTTGTTCCGGAAAGTGCCCGCTCCGATCAGGTGCTGCGCATGCTGAAAAACACCCAGACGCATATTGCGGTGGTGATTGATGAATACGGTACGACTTCGGGTCTGGTGACGCTGGAAGATATTCTGGAAGAAATTGTCGGTGAAATTGAAGATGAACATGACAATGCTGATGAAGAAGCATACTACATCGTTCCGGACAATGATCCGGCTACGGCCAATACCTGGGTGGTACAAGCGCTGACCCCGATTGAGTATTTCAATAATATGCTGGATGCGACTTTCCCTGATGATGAAGTGGAAACCATGGGTGGCTTGTTATTACAGGAAATTGGTCTGGTGAGTGACCTTGAAGGTCAAACCATTGAACTGGAAAACTGGCAATTTACCATTCTTGAGGCAGATTCACGCTCGATTCACCTAATTCGAGCCGTGCGCCAATGAGAGCGTATTTTGATAAGCTGTTGAGTTCTAATCAACAGCAAAAACCGTTGCCGCTGATCTATCCTGTTTTAATTGCCTTATTCGCAGGTGCCATCTTTAGTTTGGCACTAGCCCCCTATCATTACTGGTGGCTGGCCATTCTGTCTCCAGCACTGCTCTATGCCTGCCTGCGCGGACGTACAGCAAAACAGGCTTTTGGCATTGGCTGGGCTTATGGGATCGGCTTGTGGTTTGTCGGCGCATTCTGGCTCTATACCTCGATTCATGTCTATGGCGATACCAGTGCATTTCTCAGCGTTGTAATGATCCTGATTATGGCACTGGTGATGGGTCTGTTTAGTGCCGTTCAAACGTTTGTCTATCGCCGCTTTTTCCCGGAAACTCCTTTAACCTTTGCCCCGCTGTGGGTGCTGTTTGAATGGTCCAAGACCTGGGTCTTTACCGGATTCCCATGGCTATTCGCCGGCTATGCCTTTACCGAACGCTACCTAGATGCTTATGCGCCCTTATTCGGGGTGTTTGGCGTATCTTTCGTGGTGATCATTCTGGCCTGTGCGCTGGTTGAAATTCTAAATAGACGCCTGTTCTGGGCCATTCCTTCGGCAGTTTTATTACTCGGTGCCTGGGGTGCAGCACAACTGACGTTTGTTGAGCAAAAAAATCAGAAGCCTTTAACGGTTTCTCTGATTCAGGGTAATATTCCGCAAGACTTGAAATGGCTGACTGAATATCAGGTGAAGACCTTATTGATTTATGCCAATTTGAGTAAAACTGAATGGGGCCGCGATCTGATCGTCTGGCCGGAATCTTCGATTCCCATGTTCCAGACTGATATTGAAGCCTTTCTGGAAGCCATGAAAGTACAGGCTGAAAAATCAGGTACGGCCTGGGTGACCGGCATTCCGTATTGGGATTTAGCAGAATCACAGGCTGCGGGTTATCCAAAATATTACAATAGTATTATGGCCAGCGGAGATGAATCCGATGGGCTATACAAGAAGCAACGACTGGTTCCTTTTGGTGAATATATTCCACTTTCAGGCTGGTTAAGTTGGGTTCTGCCGGCACTGCAAAATGATCCATCCATGAGTGGTTTTACCCGGGGCGCAGATCATCAAAAACCATTGAATGTAAAAAATCATCCTTTGGGTTCTGCGATTTGCTATGAAGTGGCTTATCCGAATTTGACCCGTCGCAATGCCAGTCAAAGTGATTTTCTGGTGACCGTGTCTAATGATGCCTGGTTTACCGGCACGGCAGGACCATTACAGCATCTGCAGATGGTGCAAATGCGTGCTAAAGAAAATGGCCGCTGGTTTATTCGGGCGACCAATACCGGTGTGACCGCCTTTATTGACCATAATGGGCATATTGTGAAAAAAGCTCCGATGGATCAGGAAGCAGTATTACGTGGTGAACTTCCAGCCATGCAGGGTGAAACGCTGTATATGAAACTCAGCGATTGGCCAGTGATGATCTTCTCGGTTCTGCTTTTGCTTATGGGATGGCGTTTTCGCCCACGTAAAGTGGATGTCAGCTTTAAGTCAAGAAGATAATTTCTTCAAGTCCCCTTTTACAAGGGTGAGCCATATATGGCGCAAGAGGGGAATTCCTGAATATAGCATCTTATCAATTCCTCCTAAGCTCCCTTTATGAAAACGAGGAACACTCAAGGCAATAAAAAACCGAGGTCAATGCCTCGGTTTTTTCATCTCTTTAAAGCTTAAAACTGTACTGCCAGATAACAGAGCATGCTGGCTAAAGACAGCATCGGTACATGACGATAAATGTAAACTACTGTCTGTTCAAATACTGAGCTTTTCTCGGCCTGAATGCGAATAACACTCGCATTTAATGCTGACCAGAAACATAGAGCCATTAAACTGCTCATCAAGCTAATGGCAAAGAAAGCCACCATAATCTGGCTGCTGCCTTCGGTGCTTTGCCATAAATGGACGATACCCTGACTGATCGGCAGCATGCTTAAAACCAGAAGAACAGATTTCAGCATCGACCAATGAAATTGATTGATTTCATCCCCTAAGATTAATGCTTTCATGTGCTTCTCCGTTGGCGAGTCAAGTGCCATTCAGATCATTATGAGCTTTTTTAAATAAATAGAAAGTGTATGTTTATTCATATTTTACGAGAATTGTAATAGATAAATATGGGAATAATTCTTATTATAACTCGCATATCGTCTTTATTATTTAATTATTATAAATATCAATAACTTACATTATATTTAATAATTGATAGTTATTATCACTTCACTTAGTATTGAAATAGCCTATTCAGTGAAGTGATATATGCCATCTATCGAGAATTTATAATGATTCTCAATACAATTTTTCCATAAATCATTTTTTTCTAATCACTTCAAAAGAAATTCTCCCTCTCCTTTTAGGAGACTTGCGGAGCATACTCCTCAGGGAGAGGTTTTTATAAAAACTCCCTCATCTTTTTGTGAAGCAATGCTTCTCATCCCAGAGGGAGAAAGGACGTTCAATATCTATTTAAATATGAATAGAACGATCATTTTTTGATTGATGAAGGATATCTAATTAAGGCTGATAATAAATATCGGCATCTGTTCCTTCACCACCCGATTGACCATCTGCACCAAATGAATACAGATCGAAGCTTCGACCATCGGTGCCCGGAATCACATATTGCAGTTCATTATCCCAGCTGTCTTTTGGAAAACCGCCTTTGACATAACCGCCCGGCACCCAGTTTTTCGCAGTCGCTGGCTGATTCACCAGTGCATCCAGACCACCTTCCTGCATGCTTGGATACTTGCCATTGTCCAGCTTGTATTGATCCAGTGAACCTGCAATGCTTTGTAACTTGATCACGGTGGTATCTACTTTGGCCTTTTCACCGCGTCCCATCACGTTCGGAACGATCAGCGCAGCAAGCACACCGAGAATAACAATCACCACCATGACTTCGATTAAGGTAAAGCCCGTCTGTTTATTTAATTGATTCCTTTTCATTCAATCTCTCTCATTTATTTGCATCATTCAGACCACTTGAATCTTGATCACAGCAAAATTCTAACTGGCTTCTGTTTAAATCATATTATTCATATTTACAATTGGCAGCATGACCGCAATCACAATGACCAAAACGATACTGGCCATCAGTACCAGCATTAAAGGTTCCAGCAAGGCCAGTAAAGTTGAAATCAGGGTGGTCACTTCGCGATCCTGCATCTGTGAAGCACGTTCCAGCATGCGGTCCAGTTCACCGGACGCTTCACCACTTTTGATCATTTGTACCATCATCGGCGGGAAATAACCACTGCGTTCCAGTTGGGTTGCTAGGTTACCACCTTCAGTGACTTTTTCCGCTGCCAGATTGACAGCATCACGGATCACCCAGTTGTTACTTACTGCGGCACCAATCCGCAATGCATCGACCAGCGGCACGCCAGATTGGGTCAAAATGGATAAGGTACTGGCAAAACGTGCAGCATTAATCCCGCGTGACAATTTGCCGAATAAAGGTAATTTTAAGGTCAGACGGTCAAAGGCATAATGCCCGGCAGTGGTTCTTAAAAACCGGACCAACAGGAAAATCCCCAAAGCACCACCGATCAATAAAAATGGCCAGGCAATGCGAATGAAATCGCTGGCTTTCATCAAGGCCACGGTAATCCAGGGCAAGGCATCTTTACTCTGGTCAAAAGTCTTGACGATATCTGGCACCACATAGGTCATCAGCCCCATCACGATCGCAAAGGACATCAGCATCAGGATAATCGGATAGACCATCGCACCCTGAATTTTTTTCTGCATGGCAAACCGGTTTTCGGTATAGTCAGCGAGTTGGTCCAGAATCAGGTCCAGATGTCCGGAACGTTCACCGGCGGCAATTGTGGCAATATACAGTTCAGGAAAACGTCCGGATTGCTGCAAGCCCTGCGCCAGACTATGCCCTTCCAGCACCTTGGAGCGCACCGACATCAGCAGGTTTTGTACATGCACTTTTTCGCTTTGCTTGCCAACGGCGCGGATGGCTTCTTCCAGCGGAATCGCGGCTGCGACCAGCACAGATAGCTGCCGGGTCATGAGGGCCAGATCATAGGCGGTGATGCTTTTTTCAAACCATTTTCGACGATGCTGCTGGTCTTTTTTTTCAACAGGATCAACAGAGACCGGAATAAGTGCTTTATCCCGTAATTGTTGCCGGATCTGACGTGCAGAATCCCCCTCCAGCACGCCTTTTTGCTGCTTTCCTGAAGCATCAAGCGCAATAAACTGATATGCAGGCATTGTAATGCTCTAATTTTCCAAAATTTTGCTCAACGCTGTTGCGTCAGACCACCGAAATCATTCATATTCTTTGATATAAATTATCTGCTCACTCTAACATAATCGAACTTTAAGCACGACGAAATTTCTTCAGGATCTCCACCCCAAGATATGCAAAATTCTCACACCGATTCCAGTCCACTTTATCGCATACGCGTTGCTGTACCTGTGCATGTATTTGATTGTTTTGATTACACGATGAGTGCAAAACAATTTGAACAGGCACAGATGGGCGCACGTGTACTGGTGTCGTTTGGTCGGCAGAATCTGGTCGGGGTGATTATTGAAAAACTGTCTGCAGATACTCCTCTCGACCCACGCTTTAAGCTTAAGGCAGTAACCGAACTGCTCGATGAACGTGCCATTATAGATAGCAAAGTTTTAAGTTTGTTGACATGGTCAGCACAATATTACCAGTTTCCAATCGGTGAAGTCGTCCACAGTGCCCTGCCGACCCTGTTGCGTCAGGGTAAGCCTTATAACCTGCTGGCCCGTACCTGGAAATTGCTGGACCCTGATGCCGAGGCCAAAGTACGCCGTTCAGATAAGCAGCAGGAAGCCTACCGGATTCTAAAACTGCATCCGGTCGGGACCACTGAAAATGTATTGAACATGGCCGGGATTGAAACCGCGACCTTAAAAGCACTGGAGAAAAAAGAGATTTGCGCCTGTGTGCTGGAGCCACAAGATTTCAGTCCGCAGCCGATGCAACTGGCACAGATGCCGCTAACGGCCAATCCTGAACAAAAACATGCAGTCGAACAGGTATTAAAATATCGCAATCAATATCAGGCTTTTTTACTGGATGGTCTGACCGGCAGCGGTAAAACTGAAGTGTATTTGCAGATCATGGAGCAGGTACTGAAACAGGGCAAACAGGTGCTGGTGCTGGTACCGGAAATCGGCCTGACGCCGCAAACCATCAGCCGTTTTCAGTCCCGTTTTCATTGCCATATTGCGTTGCTGCACTCCGGTCTGAATGACTCCAAACGGCTACAAGCCTGGCAGTCAGCGGAAACCGGCAAAGCCTCGATTGTGCTGGGTACACGTTCCGCCATTTATACGCCAATGCCGAATCTGGGCCTGATCATTCTGGATGAAGAACATGACCTGTCCTTTAAACAGCAGGAAGGCTTCCGCTATCATGCCCGAGATGTCGCCCTGTACCGCGGCCATTTACAGCAATGTCCGGTAATCTTAGGGTCAGCCACACCAAGTATTGACAGTTATGCACTGGTGCAACATGGCAAGATGCAGGCGCTGGAGCTGAATCAACGTGCCGGCACGGCCTTGATGCCCAAAATCCATATTCTGGATTTAAAAGTCGCACAGAAGCAGCATGGGATTAGCCTGCAACTGATTCAGGACATCAAAAAGCGTCTGGAGAAAAAAGAACAGGTGCTGATCTTTTTAAACCGCCGTGGCTATGCTCCCGTCCTTCTTTGTGGCAGCTGTGGCTGGCAGGCGCAATGTCCGCACTGCGATGCTAACTTCACTGTACACCGCCAGCCTTATCAGCATCTGCATTGTCATCATTGCGGCACTATTCACCGTATGCCGGAACACTGTCCGCAATGTCAGCATCAGGAACTGGTTACGCTGGGCATGGGCACTGGCAAGGTCGAAGAACATCTAAATGAACTCTTTCTGGATTTTGAGGTGATTCGGGTCGATCGCGATTCCACCAGTCGGGTCGGCAGCTGGCAGAAAATCTATGACAAGATTCAGAAAAGCGAACCGGCGATTCTTCTCGGCACCCAGATGCTGGCCAAGGGACACCATTTTCCCTATGTCACGCTGGTGGCGATTCTGGATATTGATTCCGGTCTGCTCAGTGTGGATTTCCGTGCTACTGAACGGACTGCACAGCTGATCGTACAGGTCGCAGGCCGGGCCGGACGCGGGGAACATAAGGGTGATGTCTATCTACAAACGCTCAGGCCTGATCATGCCTTGCTGAATACCTTGGTCAATGAAAATTATCGCGTATTTGCCCAACAGACCTTAAAAGAACGGCAGATGGCCAGAATGCCGCCCTACCGTTATGCCATCCTGATTCGCTGTGAATCCAAGGATCAGTCACAAAATACCGAATTCTTACAGAAACATGCAGCACTCCTCAGGCAATATCCTGATCTGGCGCTGGACATCTGGGGACCAATTCCTGCGCCAATGGAACGCAAGGCCGGACGCTATCAGTCGCATATGGTGCTATTGTCAGCGGATCGTCCACGTTTGCATTACTATGTGCGCTGCTGGTGGCAGAACATGCTGCAGGACAAACCTTCCAGCATGAAGCTCACGCTGGACATCGACCCTCAGGAACTGAGCTAAAAGATATTGCGCCTGAGGATCGGTCTGGAATACAAGACTCCCAGTCTGGATCAAGAATAAATTTAGGGCAGGAAAATGTCGATACTGTTACAAATAACACTGGTTCTGGTCATTGCACTGTTGATGGTGCCACTGAGTAAAAGGCTCAGGTTGCCAAGCGTGCTGGGCTATCTGTTAACAGGGATCATCTTAAGTCCAAGCCTTTTGCATCTGATTCAGGCACCCGAAGTCATGCGTAGTTTCATGCAAGTCAGCCTAATGGCATTGTTGTTCTGGATCGGCCTGCAACTCAGACCGAAACGCATTGTCCAGATTAATCCCTCCCTGTGGATGATGGCTACTTTACAGGTACTAATCAGCGCCCTGATTTTTACGCTCATGGCTTGGGTTTTCCTTCAGCAAAGCCTACTTGCCAGCATTGTAATTGGACTCGCCGGCAGTTTGTCCGCCATGACTTTGGCGATCCAACATCTCAATCATCAGGAACAGTTCGCCACCAGCTATGGTCAGCAAGCTTATTCGATCCTCCTAATTCATGCCCTGTTGGCCATTCTGGTGATTGCAGCCATTCCATTATTTGCCGGGATTCGCTCGACTGAACATGGCGTGGCCTACTTTGCTGCCCTCGTCGCGACGTTAAGCGGTCTGTTTCTGTGTAATCGTTACCTGATGCAACCGCTGTATCGTTGGATTGCTAAAAGTGCCAGTCACGAATTGCACGCGATTGTGGCGATTGCGGTGACCTTGGCATTGCTGGTGCTGATGAATACCCTGGGACTAAATCTATTTCTCGGCGCCTTATTTGCCGGCATTTTACTGGCAGATTCAGATTTTCGGCCTGCAGTAGAAAGTGCTATTCGGCCTTTTCAGGGCCTGTTGATGGGCCTGGCCTTTATCAGCCTGGGCATGTCACTAAAATTGCCTGATCTGCTGGATTTTCCCTGGATGATTCTGGGGGGCACTTTTGCTTTAATCTTGGTCAAGTTTGCAATCAGTCTGGCATTGGCACGTTATCATCAAAATAGCTGGCGCAATAGTACCTTGTTAGCAGCTAGTCTGGCGCAAGGCGGCGAATTTGCCTTACTCGCACTGGTGATTGCGGTATCTGACCAGATTATTGCGGCCAATCTGCTCTCTCCATTGCTGTGGATGGTGAGTTTTTCCTTGCTGCTGACGCCAGGATTTTATTGGTTATTGCACAGCCAGATCTTACCGCGTCTGGATCGTCACAATCATCTGGCAGCGACCTTCGAAACCGGTTCCAATCCTCAAACCAGCACACCGATTCTGCTGATTGGCTTTGGCCGCTTCGGGCAAATCATCGCCCGGATTTTACTGCAGCAACAACACGCCTTTAGTGTCATGGACAGCAATGTGCCAGCCACTGAACTTCTGGCACAGTACGATATTCCTTTCTATCAGGCAGATGCCACAGAACCGGAAGCCTTGATACAGACCGGCATTGCCACAGTGCAACAGGTGATTGTGGCGATTGACGATATTGAAGACTCAATGCTGATCGTGCGGCATCTGCGGCTGAATTATCCTGAAATCTGTTTATGGGTCCGCGCCCGTGACCGACATCATGTGCATTTATTGCAGGATTTGGGTGTGAAATACATCTGGCGTGAAACTTATCTTTCCGCCTTGGAACTCAGTCAGGCCTTACTAAACCAGCTCAATGCTGACCTCGAAAATAGCCAGCAACAGATTCAAAACTTCCGTAAACAGGATGAAAAGCTGCTCAACAGCCAATATCATCTGGATCCGGATGAACATCCAAATTATGAAAATCAGCGTAGCAGTTTAGCCGAATTGGAGCATCTGTTTGCCCAGGATCAACGCCATAAAGCGCAAAAACAGGCTACACAGCAGCAACAGGATACAAACGGCGCAGGAATTGATACGTTAAGAGATGAACTCTCATAACTTGTGTTTTACAATAATGACACCATTAAAGCAGGGTTATGGAGAATTTTATGTCTGATTTACGCCAACGCTTTTTTATTGAAGATAGCCCTGTTCGTGGTGAAGTGGTGCATCTTGAAGAAGCTTTACAAACCATTTTAGCGCAACGTGACTATGCACCTGCAGTTAAGATCCTGCTAGGTGAAATGCTCAGTGCCACTGCACTGCTGGCCAGCACATTGAAGATTAAAGGGCGTATCAGCCTGCAAATTCAGGCATCAGGCACATTTAAATGGGCTATGGCTGAATGTAACCATTTGGGTGAAGTTCGCGCTTTGGCTGACTATGAAGAAGATCCGCACTTTCTGGTCGGCGAAGACAGCAGTACCGTGTTGAAATCTCTAACCTCTCCGGTTCTGTTCATCAATATCGAGCCAGAATTTGGTGAGCGTTATCAGGGGATTGTACCTCTTGATAAAGAAAATCTCGCGGGCTGTCTGATGCAGTATTATGACCTATCTGCACAAATTCCAACGCGCATTGTATTGGCGAGCGACCATCAGCGTGCAGGTGGTTTACTGATTCAGTTGTTACCACGTAATAGTGAAGAAGAACAACGCCGGGTAGATGAAGACCTATGGCCACGTCTGACCATGCTGACAGAGACCCTAAAAACTGAAGAGTTAGTCGGTTTGCAAGCCACGGATATTCTGTACCGTTTATATAACGAAGAAGAAGTGCGTCTGCCAGATACGGAAGTGTTGAAGTTTGGTTGTACCTGCTCTAAAGAGCGTTGTGCAGTCGCTTTACAGCAAATCGGCATAGAGTCGATCCGTGAAACGCTGGAATTCCAGAATCCGATCGAGATGGACTGTCAGTTCTGTAACAGCCAATATACCTTTACCGCTGAAGAAGCCTTGGGTCTATTTGGTAAGCACCTGAGCTAAGCAGTTCGAATCCTTAAGCTTAAAAGCATTCTCCGGAATGCTTTTTTTATATTTTAACACCTGGTCGACTGAGCTCAACCAAGCGTATTCCCCTACAGTAGAAAACCTGTCTACTTCCTGAATCAAACTCTCATGTAAATCCAATCCGAGAATCCCTGTTAAATTATAAGATTATTCACATTAATAAAACCTGAATATTTATCATTTTCAAAAAATTATGAGAAAAACTGCACAGTTCATACTCTTGATTTAATTATGCTTTTAAAATAAATTAGAGCAATAATTCTAAAATGAATACATTATCAATTTAACAGGTATGTTATGAGAAAATTATTGAATACTCTAGTAATGGGGATGAGTTTAGCCGCAGTTTCTAGCTTGGCCTTTGCCTATGAAGATCCGTTATTGGGTAAATGGAAAACCATCGATGATCAGTCTGGTTATTCTCGTGCGGATGTGGAAATTCGCAAGAAAGCAGATGGTAGTTATGAAGGGGTGATTGTCGAAACACGCAGCTTGCCTGGCGCAGAAAAAATGGGCATCTGTCATAAATGTCCAGGTCAGCTCAAGAACAAGCCTTTTCTAGGCCTGCCGTTTATTTGGGATTTTAAGGCAGATCCGAAAAAGCCACGTGAATACCAGGATGGCAAAGTGCTTGATCCGATCAGTGGCAAAGTTTATAAGGGTAAAGCACGCTTAAGTGCCAATGGCAAACGTCTAACCTTACGTGGCTATGTCGGGGTATCGGTAATTGGCCGCAGTGTCACCTGGGTAAAATATTAATTTCAGAAAGATTTTCAAAGCTCCTATATCAGGGGGCTTTTTTCTTTGTCATGATTTGAAACAATAAGGTACAAATAAAAACTGTTTTGGGGCAAGTAAAGTCATAATAATGGATCGAAGACGGTTATTTTTTATCCATTTATGATGATCAATCTTCAGCCTTGTTCAATTCTGCCCTTTGGTCTGCTTTGCAGCCCTGATATGGCGCCCTCTATTCAACACAGGAAAGTGATTGAATACGCTTTGTCGATAACACATAAAATTATAAAAACAACTTCAGCTTTAACCTTCTTTGCCTCGCATGCTGCTGATAAAGATCCGGTCAGACCGACTGATTCATCGACTACCAGCGCATCCAGACTCTTCACTCATGATCATTTGAGTCATCACTCTGAGTCTGCATGTCCAAGGATTGGAAAGCGTTCTATTTTAGCACCTTCCCTTTCTTCGGATTTTGCACACTTGGCTGTTTAAGGAGTAGACCCATGACTACGATTCAGTACCAAGAAAGTTTTTCCCACGGTTATACCCCCTCAGAAATTATGGACGATCGTTCATTTGACTTGATCCACTTTGCAGAAGCGTGTGGACAAAGCCCGGAATGGGTCATGCAGTTAATTGAACATGGAATTTTACCCAATCGTTCCACAACCCCGACCAACACTTTCCTCGGTGAAGATATCTCGCGTGCACAACGCGCCTATCGCCTGCAACGCGATTTTGATGCCTCATTTAGCGCCGTTGCCATGATGCTGGACCTCATTGATGAGGTGCAGGAGTTACGCCGCGAGGTCAAACATTTGCACTTCAAGTAAATCCTTTTCATGTTCTGTCGATCTGCATTTTCCAATGCAGATCAGAACATATTTATATTTAATTTTATGATTAGAGTATAAGAATCCCTATGAAAACCAAAGATTGCAATAAGAAAATCAAATATATGTTTCCCGAATACCGCGACTTGATTGTGCAACTTCGCGAGGAAAATCCCTATTTTGCCAAGTTATTCGAGGAACATAATGAGCTGGACAAAGAAATCAGCCAGCTTGAACTTGATCCAGTCAATCATATCAACAATGATATTGAGGCGATCAAGCGTAAAAAACTAAAACTCAAGGATGAAATCTATAAAATACTGACTCGAACAGCTCAAGTGGAGTGATCAGCAGAACAGAGTGTTGATTTCTACAGAGCTAATCTAAAATTGAAGCCCACTGATCTACGTGTGCTTGAAAATAGGACAACCTTTATAAATATCGATTGATAAAGGTAGCTCTATTTTAATTTGGTCAGCTTTTCAACTTCTTTCATGGTCTCTTTCACTGATTGCTTAATCGGCTCATAGTCAAGGAACCAGAACAGATTCACGTGTTGATTCTTATGCTGTTGTGCCAGTAGATCAATCACACTGCGCTCCCCTCGGCCGACCAGATGTCTGCGATAGAAATAATACACCAGCAATACCGTGCTAATGAACATGATCATTAACATACTCCAGAACCCGACAGGAGATTTCGCCCCCGGAATAAATTCAAAGTTCATCCCGTAAATCCCGGTCAATAAAGTCAGCGGTGCAAAAATAGCGGTAATTATCGCCAAGATACGCATATTTTCATTGGTCTGATTGGCAATGGCTGAAAAATGCAGGTCGATGGCCGCCTGAATCGAGGCACGCAAACGAACAGTGTGTTTTTGGATGCGCTCTACATGGCTGACCAGGTCATTCATTCGGACCAGCATAATATCCTGCCGTTCTGACTTCTTCTTGCCTTTCAAGTGCGGATAATTATCGATAATTTCATCTCGCAGTTCTTGCAAGGTATCAATTTGCTCTTCACAGAGATTTTCCACTTGTTGAAAAGACATGCTTTCTTGCAATAACTGGTTCCATTTGGTAAAGCGGCGATGCCCCTGTAATAACTCCTGTTGCCAGAATTCAACCCGTCGGGTTAAAGGCACACGTAAATCCAAATAACCATCCACCATGCTATTCAGTAAACGTAACGATAAATCCAGCGGGGTCATCGGGAGTTTTCGTGACTTATTTTGTTCCTGAGCGGAACGGATCACATGGGTTTCAATACGGGAAATATAATTTTTTATTGCTTTATTTCCTTGCTCACGTACTGTAATCAGCACTTGAGGAGTCATGATAAAACTAATCGGAGTAGTCGCCAGACCAAATACTTTTTCATGCTGTTCCAGCGCCTGCTCACCGCTCTCGATGTCATCATCCGGGGTAATCAGCTTGCGAAAAATAAGCAACTCATAGTCATCCATGCTATCAAATACACAAGGATGTTCTAAATTAAGAATATCGTTTACATGCAATTCGTTTAGGTATAAATGGGTCTGCTGTTCTATTTCTTTTTGCCAAGTCTCAGCCCGATTAACCACATCTGCCCGGGTATAGTCGATCCAGATAAATTCAGGTTCAGCTTGAGCAATAGGCTCTTTTTGTACAAAAATATGATGTTCGGTCGGATGTTGGTAAAAATAATAAACCTGCATTAAGACAATTCTCTATTCACAATTCTGCTTTTTGTTGTTGCAGGATAGAGCTAGGCCTCCCCCATCTATCCGTCTATCCATCTATCCATCTATCCGTCTTAAAATTATGAGCCGAGCCGCAGACTTAAGCAATCCAATCAGTCTTTATTTGCGTAGCAGAATCTTATTGAAGGCATAAAAAAGCCCTGAGCCAGCCAAAGTAAACATTTTGACCAAGCTCAGGGCTTTTTTATTGTTATTCACATGAGTTTTCCCATGTGAATATTTTAACGATTAAACTTGTTCGATGTCTTTCATCGTCAATTTGATACGGCCACGGTTATCAACATCCGCAACCTGTACTTTCACTTCCTGACCTTCTTTCAATACATCCGCCACGTTCGCAATGCGTTCGTTTGAGATTTGAGAGATGTGAAGCAAACCATCAGTACCTGGCAGGATATTCACGAACGCACCGAATTCAACGATACGGATCACTTTACCTACGTAGATTGTACCTGGTTCGATTTCAGCCGTAAGTGCCTGAATCTTGGCAACTGCAGCTTGCGCAGCCGCTTTAGTTTCACCAAATACGCGAACTGTACCGTTATCTTCGATATCGATCGCCGCTTTAGTTTCTTCAGTAATCGCACGAATGGTCGCGCCACCTTTACCGATCACATCACGGATTTTATCCGGGTTGATATTGATCACCTGGAATGTCGGTGCGTGCATCGAAATTTCAGGACGCGCACGTGAAATCACTTGGTTCATCTCATTCAAGATGTGCATACGACCCGCATAAGCCTGGTTCAATGCAGATTCCATGATCTCTTCAGTGATACCTTCGATCTTGATGTCCATTTGTAGCGCAGTAATACCGTTTGCAGAACCAGCTACTTTAAAGTCCATGTCGCCCAAGTGATCTTCATCACCCAAGATGTCAGAAAGAACTGCAAAACGCTCGCCTTCTTTCACTAGACCCATCGCAATACCTGCAACTGGTGCTTTAAGTGGAACACCAGCATCCATAAGAGAAAGTGATGCACCACATACAGACGCCATTGAAGACGAACCGTTTGATTCAGTGATGTCAGAAACGATACGGATCACGTACGGGAAGCGATCAGCCGCAGGAAGAACTGCTTGAACACCACGACGTGCCAAACGACCGTGACCAATCTCACGACGCTTAGGACCAGATTCACGACCTGTTTCACCTACAGAGTATGCAGGGAAGTTGTAGTGCAACATGAAGTTGTCAGTTTTTGTACCTGCAAGGGTATCAACCATCAACGCATCACGTGTATTACCCAAAGTCGTTGTGACCAAGGCCTGAGTTTCACCACGTGTGAACAATGCTGAACCGTGTGCACGATCCAATACGCCTACTTGTACGTCGATTGCACGAACAGTTTTGGTATCACGACCATCGATACGTGGCTTACCAGACAGGATGTTGTCACGAACGGTACGGTATTTAAGGTCTTCGAACAGCTCATTTACTTCTTCTGCAATGCCAGTTTCGTCATTTTCAGGAACGAACTGTGCAACTGCTTCTGCATAAAGCGCGTCAAGTGCCGCATAACGGTCTTGCTTAACTGCAATCGTGTAAGCTTCAGAGATTTTCGCTTCGAATGCTTCTTTCAATTTACCAAGAAGTTCTTCATTTTTAACTGGAGCAACCCAAGTTGACTCAACCGCGCCTGCAGCTGCAGCAAATTCTTTGATCGCCTGGATCGCAATTTGCATTTCGTCATGACCGAACAATACAGCGCCCAGCATTTGGTCTTCTGAAAGTTCTTTCGCTTCAGATTCAACCATCAATACTGCAGTTTCAGTACCCGCAACAACAAGATCAAGATCAGACTCTTTAAGTTGTTCAAGGTTTGGGTTCAGGATGTATTCACCGTTGATTAAACCAACGCGCGCGCCACCAATCGGACCACGGAAAGGCGTACCAGCGATAGACAATGCAGCTGAAGTACCCAACATTGCAGCAATGTCAGCATCCATGGTTTTATCAGAAGAAATCACAGTTGCAGTCACTTGAATTTCGTTGAAGTAACCTTCTGGGAACAACGGACGAATTGGACGGTCAATCAGACGTGAAATCAAAGTTTCAGCTTCAGACTGACGGCCTTCACGCTTGCCATAACCACCCGGGATACGACCAGCAGCATATTGCTTTTCTTGATAGTTTACAGTCAATGGGAAGAAATCTTGACCTGCTTTTGCTTTAGGCTGTGCCACAACAGCAACAAGTACTTGTACGCCGCCCATGGTGATCACAACAGTGTTTGCCTGACGGGCAACACGACCTGTTTCCAGAATAACGTTGTGCTGACCGAATTGGAATTCTTTACGAATAATATTAAACATTGACATGTTTTATTTTTTCCTAGTTCTTGTGAACAATTATTCTAGTGGAGACCCCTAAGGTTTGGCATTCATGACCATATGGACGAGTAAATGACAAAGCTTAGAAGCCGACCTCACCAGATTAAATACTATTTTTAAACACAAAGAAGGAGCGAAACATTCGCCCCTTCCACTGGCTCAGCGCAAAGCTAAGCCGACTTTAGTTTTCAGTAATACAGCACAAAGCATGCAATACACCCGAAAATAAAGTTTAAATCGAATTAACGACGTAAACCTAAAGCACCGATCAATGCTACATAACGACCGTGGTCTTTACCGTTAAGGTAGTCAAGTAGCTTACGACGTTGGTTAACCATACGGATTAGACCGCGACGGCTATGGTGGTCGTGTTTATGCTCTTTAAAGTGACCTTGTAAATCATTGATTTGAGCAGTTAAAAGAGCTACTTGAACTTCTGGTGAACCAGTGTCGTTTTCAGCGCGAGCGAATTTAGCCATGATCTCTGCGCGATCTGCGTTAGTTAAAGCCATTCGATTTCTCCGAGATGCTTGTATATTTTGATAAAAATCAAAGTGATGAGAATTCAAAACCTTGACTGCCGTGCATCACTACAGCAAGTTGCATATTTTAAGGGAAAACGCATCAAATTGCAAAAATAGATCCAGATTTTTGCATGGTTTTGGTTGCTCATTGATGCAGTTCAGATCCGATGACTCTTGTTCCTTAAAGATTCAGGTTTTGCATTATTTTAATGAAATAAATCCAGAATAAATTAAATATAGAAACTCCTTTGAAAAGCCCGCAAACCCTTTAGCTCGCTTGAATCTTCAGCTACTCCCCATAGAAAATGGATAAAAAAAAGCCCGAGTAAACTCGGGCTTTTTGGCGCTGTAGTTCTTTCTCTTATCATTATTATTTATTGTATTATTATGGCGTTTTACGCTTATTATTATTTTCAAACATCCTGTTGAAAAATCATCTTCCTTGTGTGGTAGATTTTGCCATATTCCCACCAGACAACTAGAGGTATTTGCCTCATTTTGCTGTAAGCCATTTCGTACATCACAGGGTGAAAATTTGCATAATGTTACATAGCTCTCGTTTTATTTAACGCTATTTACTTAAGTTTACTGGCTAGGGCTGAAAATTTTTGCTAAGAAATTAGGATAAAAATCCAGCAAGCTTCCTATAAAAAAATCAGGATATAAAAAAGCCTTGTAGTCTCTCCCAAAACTACAAGGCTTAGCGGCTGTAAGTTTCCTCTTTCACTTACTTCACTGTAAGTTCGCTGTCTACCGACATTATTATTATCATTATGCGATTATGCTCAACTTTCCGTGTTGAGTTATTTTGTAGAACCAATCTTCTCAAAAACCGAGCAAAAGCTCTATGCGTCAATTTCCTGAATCCTTGTAAGCTTTTACCTACAAGATTTGATTATTTTTGCCAATTAAATTACTAGATTGTTCAATGATTTTTTGGCTCAAACCACTTTTCCGGGTAGTTTTAACACAAAGTGCTTGTGTAAAAGCATCATAATCTACCAATAAACTGACCACTTTTTTGGCTCGAGTAATTGCAGTATAAATCAACTCTTTGCTCAATAAATTTTTTGCATATTGATCCAGCACCACTGCCGTATGGGAAAATTCTGAACCTTGAGATTTATGAATGGTCAGCGCAAAAGCGGTTTCAATACTTTTAGGTAAACGGGTGGCTAATACCCATTTTTCCAGACTCGGGAAATACACTTCAAACTGACGTTGACCAGATTGCTCACGTAAAAAACAGATACCAATATCACCATTGGACAGGCCCAACTGATAGTCGTTATAGCTCATCATGACGGGTCGTCCGACATACCAGTCGCCCTGTTTCAACTGACCTTGGGCTGCTAAAAAACGTTGTTCAATCTGTAGATTGATCTTGAGCAGCCCCAGATCACCAGAACGGATTGCCGTTAAAATACGGTAATCATCAAAAGTTTTGACCACCTGTTGCACATAGTGTTCAAAATCAGCTGAGTTTCGTTCTGTTTTTATGGCCTGTACATAAGCCTGATAACCATACATCAGCTGGTCATAATACTGATTCAAATTATGCGCGGTCTGTTCGGCACCAGCGAGCAGGTATTGTAACTGCAACTGGTCGATCTTCACCTGATCCAAATCGATCGCCTGTAACTCACTGGCTGCCACAATCTGCTGCTCAAATTTCTGCAAGACGTGAGAAGGCTGATGATTCTGCTGGATAAACTCCGCCATTGCGCCAATCCTGGCTCCAGGCGCAAAACGCCGCGTGGTGATTAAATTGACCCGGTTATCTTCCAGAGTCGCTACTTGCTGTAAATCTGCCAATACCGTTCCCACATCCACAGAGGCCAGCTGATCTGCATCACCGAGTAAAATCAGCCGTGCATGAGATGGTACGGCGGCCAGTAACATCTGTGACAGGTTTAAATCCAGCATCGAGGCTTCGTCGACCACGATCACATCATAAGGCAGAGGCTGCTTGGCATGAAAGCGTGGCTGTCCGCGAGTGCCCAGACCCAATAAGCGATGCAGGGTGACCGGTTGTAACTGTTTTAATTGTTCTAGCTCAAACTCTTGTAACGCTTCACTGTGCAAGGCTTTTTGCAGTGCTTCTTTCATGCGCTGTGCGGCCTTTCCGGTAGGTGCTGCCATGGCAATCCGGATATTTGGCAAGGCTTCATGCAGGACCGCAATCATATGCGCCAAGGTATAGGTTTTACCGGTACCCGGACCGCCGCTAATAATATTCAGCGCCTGCCGCGCAACCATTTCCAGTGCCAATTTTTGCTGTGGATCTGACAATAAATTGCGATCACGTTCGGATAAATCAATAGCGGCAACCGGTTGGGCTTTAATCCGAGCAATATGTGAGGCTACTGCCTGTTCCAGTTGCCAATAGCGGTACAGATATAAATGCTGATCTACAAAAATAAATGGTGCAATTCCTGCACCCTGCTGACGGCGGTCTAGAACCAGATTATGCAATAAGGCAACCTGCTGAGGATCAACTTCGATACAGCTATCTCCCGCCTGCATCGCCTCAAGCAATTGCTCGATCAAGATTTTTGCTGCCGGATCAAATGTAGCCGTACTAAACGGCGGCTGACACAGATAGTCAATCCAGGCCATTAAATTGGAGTCTTGCTGCGACACGTGATTCTGCTCATTTTCCACACAGTTATCCTCAAAGTTATCCACAGGATAATTTTCTGTTTAATCTCTATATATTTTATAAAACTGCAAAATCATGCTGATTTTTTCTGCTCAAAATAGCCCAGTATTTGATCCAGTTTTTCTATGAATTCCAGGCTCGGTTGCCAATGATAAGCCCCTTGCTGGACCTGTCCATTCATCCCGCGCAAATACAAATAGGTTGCGCCGCCCAGATGCTGTGTGATCGAATAACCCTGCATATTGGCACTCAGATAACGATGCAGCGCCACCAGATACAAAGCGGCCTGCAACCAGTAACTGGACTGGCTCATATTCTGCTGAATCGCCTCAGCACTATAGTGCTGCTGATCAGGGCCGAGGAAGTTACTTTTATAATCGGCAATATGGTAGCGCTGGCCATCGAAATACACCAGATCGATGGAACCGGTCAGATATCGCGCCGATTTGGCCTCATTAAAATCGCTCATGACTATGTCATGTCCGAGAAAAAGCTGATGGATTTGCCGAATCTGCAAAGGGGCATCGGTCAAGGACAGATAAAAAGGAAATTCTGACAGATACTGTTTAGCCTCCAGCTGCGCCAAAGCAAAATCTACCTGAATCGGAGTGGCCAGAATGTCATGTACCCAGTCATGCATCAGGTTCAGCAAAATATCTTCTGTAATCTCGTCCAACAAGCCATCAAAAGCAGTCTGGAAAATACTGTCCACATTCAGCGATTCAGTGCTTGCAGAGCGTGTGAGCTGGGCCACTTCCTGTTCAAAAAACTGGATAAAGGAGTCATCCTCCAGCCCATCGAAATACACCTGAAACTGACCTAAAAATTCTAGCAGACCCGAACGATCGAGCTGTTGTGCCGAGTGAAACAGCTGCTGCCATTGCTGGCGATAAGCTTTGCTTTGGTCATGCAGGCGAATTCCGGTCAATAACTTATAGTTCAGGCTGGACAATACGCGCTGCATACTATGACGCAATTCCTCGGCTTTGAAATCTGCCTGAGCTGTGGCCTGAAACAGGGTTCGCAGATTCACCACAGCGGCCTGATAATGCAGGGAAAAGGCCTGTTCCAGTACACTACGTATATGAAAAGCCTGTTCAAATTTTTCTTTCAGTTCCTGCCAGATTTGCGGTGCGGTATTTTTAAAACGGCGCCGGATTTCCAAATTCCAGTAACTGCTGTCCTGAAAATCGATATGTTCAAAAATGCTGTGCAAGAAAGTTCCGGCCACTGTACCTTTAGGAAAATTCAGCCTAATCCAGTCTAAGGGCACGGCTGCTGGCTGTTCTTCCAGACCGGTAAAATGAATTTCATCGGCAGCACTGTCGGGCTGTTCATAAGCCGTGACCAGATCGTCCTGCAAGATATGTCCATGTAGCTGATGCTGTGACAAAGCCGTAAAACTGGTTTTGGTTCGCGGATAAAACTGCCGCTCTGGCAAAGGTTGCGCCCGCATGTCGACCTGATGATGGTTCGACTGCTCGACCAGGCGCGGTGGCTCCTGAGACAGAGGCGGCTCGACCAGACTTAAAGCATGTTGAAACAGTTGATCTCCCTGACCACGCCAGAAGGCCAGCCCCGAATCGGACTGTGCGTTTTGATCCTGCAGCATGGCATATACTCGGTGACTGGCACGGGTCAGCGCCACATACCAGAGCCGGTGGTTTTCGGCAGCATTACGCGCTGCATTTTGCAGAATCGCCTGCTCATGCAAATTCTTGTGATTGACTGCAATCACCCGGGATTGTTCCAGGATGTTGTCCTGTTCAGGCGCAGACAGGGAAAAATTCAGATTGCCTTTATTCACATCAAAAGCAGCATCTACTCCCAATAAAAACACCACTTTAAATTCCAGCCCTTTGGAGGCATGAATGGTCATCAGCTGCACCCCATGATCCCCAGACAGCTTGCGTTCTTTTTCGCTGTCCTTGCCTGAAGGTGACTGAAGCTGGCGCAAATACCAGTGATAGAGTTTTTGCGCCCCCTGATAATATTCACTCTGCTGGCTCAGCATCTCGGTCAGATGGCGCAAATTGACCACCACCCGCTCATTGTCCAGACTTTGACTGGCCACCAGATTGGTCCAGACCTGAAACAGGTTCAGTGCATAATTCCAGGCGGTCAAAAAGCCTTTCTCAAACCACATTTCCCGAATTATATCCAGATCGGCAATATAGCGACTGAGGCCTTCACTCTGGCTTTGCAAATCAATCAGTTTTTTCAGATTGAAGCCCAGCAGACGGGTTAGTAAAGCCCGCTTGACCTTGGCCTCATTGAAAGGATCCATAATCGCCGTCAATACTGCCGCGACATCCTGAGCAATTGGACTGGCAAACACGCTCTGTTTGGATTCCTTATAGCAGGGAATGCCCATACGCTGCAGACGCTGCTTCACCTGTTCCAGAGCAAAATGTCCAAATCCCAGTACGGCGATATCATCTGCGCTCAGGCTTTGCTGATGCTCTTGCTGCTGAAAGTACAGTTGCTGCTGGGCAGACTGATTCAGCAATGCACGGATTTTCCAGGCCACCTGGTCTGCCTCCAGGTCCGATTCACCTAGCTGAATCCATCGTAAAGGCTGCGGGTTGATCCTGCCCATATCGACCAGATCTGGATGCGGGCGACTACCGGCCTGAATCAAGGTGTACTGCACCTGTTCGCCAAAATCCATTTGCCGCTGGAACAGCGCATCAACCACTTCTACGAGTGGTTTGACTGACCGATGGTTCTGCATCAGGGTATATTCGCGGCCCTGTTTATGCAGCACATCGGCATGTGCCTTGTTATAGGTGAGCATATCGCCGCCACGGAAACCGTAAATTGCCTGTTTCGGATCACCGACCATAATCATGCAGCCGGACTGCACCCGGTTGGCATCACGCCAGATCTTGGCCAGCAAATCATCCTGATCCTGATTGGTGTCCTGAAATTCATCGACCAGAATCAGCGGATAACGTGCCTGTACAAACTGGGCAAAACGCTGTCCCTGCTGGCCTTGCAATGCTTCCGCCAATGTACGAATTTGCTGGGAAAAAGTGGTTTCACCCTGCTGCTGCAAGGTTTGTGGCAAACGGGTCTGCACACTTTGAATAATATGAAATTCCAGATAGGTCGTAAGCTGTTGCAGCTGCTCATCCAGATACTGTTTGACCTCACACAGCGCATCAATTGCCACGATCAGACTATGTTGCAAAATCAGCTGCTGCTCTGCATCCGGACAGCTTTTGTTAAAGACCTGAGTGGTCGGCTGGAAATCGGTTTTCTTGCGGCGCAAATGGCACAGATTCAGTAAAATCGGCTGCAATTCAGCATCAAAGAAACTCATGCCACCCTGATTTTTCAGGGCTGCGCTCCAGGTCATAAAGTTTTCACAAATTTCGGTTAACTTGGTCAAAAAACTCTTGTGAAAATACTTCGGACTTTCCTGACAATAACGCCGCATGACGGCAAGATCATGCTCCTGAATACTCACTAATTGACTGATGCAGGCTTCCAATTTGTTCAGGTCACATTCAGCCAGTTCGATCTTGCGGAAATGCTGCTTGCTGAAATTCAGGGCATCACGCACCAGCCCGGTATAATGCTCCACCGGTTTCAGCAGATTTTGAACATACAGATGATTGACCATATATTGCGGCTGCTGCTGAATCCAGTCACGCAGCACATCATGAATCAGCTGCCGAATATACAGATCCTGATCTTCGGTCAGTTCTGCACGTTCAATCTTGCCACTTTCAAAGGCAAATTCACGTAACAGTTTCTGGCTAAAGCTGTCCAGGGTGCCGACAAACAGTTCATCCAGCTGGTTTAGCACCAGACGTAAACGGCGACGGGCATAATCCAGCCGTGAACCATAATCTTTCAGTACCTGCTGAAATAAAGGATCGGTTTCATTCTGGATTTTTGCTGCGATTTCAACTGAATTGAGCTGCTGATGACGCTGGATATAAGCCAGCGTTTCCTCGACGCGAAGCCGTACCCGGTTTTTCAGTTCAGCCGTGGCCTTACGGGTAAATGTCGTCGCAATCACCTGATGCGGATAATACTGGTCCAGAAAAATCCGCACCATCAGACTGGATAGCGTATAGGTCTTGCCGGTGCCTGCCGAGGCTTCAATCCAGTGTAGGCCCCGAAACTTCATGTCCTGAATCGGATTGGTAGAAATGGCTGTTTGCGTCTGCTGCTTTAAGAAAGTCATACGGCTATTTCACCCATTCCAGATGTTGATGAATTGGTGCATACAGGCCATGGGCAAAATCATGACAGCAGTTTTGCAAGGCCAGATCCGGATCCTGATCTTGCAAAATAAATTGCCAATCCTGATGCAAGACACTAGATTCATTCGAAGTCAATGGCTTAGCTGTTTTAGGACTATAACTGTTGTTCCAGGCTTCCAACAATTCCTGCATTTCCACAATGGTCATTTTACCCTGTTCATTCTCGGCCCACTGCCACTCTTTTTTCATCAGTAATTCTGCCGGCAAGACCAGCGGCTGCTGTTGACCAATTTCCCAGGCCTTTAACCAGAGCTGCAAATACTCATGTGCCTTGCTCGAACTCAAGCCAGAAAACTTCAGGGTTTTATTACTGAAAATGACAATGCGCTCCAGTTCTGGTGAGCGTGCATCGTCATTCAAGTAAGCCAGCCATAGCAGATACTCCAGCCAGATCTGGGCACGGCGTTTTTCCGAGGCCGAAGAGGATTGCATACTCAGCCAGTAGCTGCTGTGTGGAACCTGAGGCACGTTTATATGAATGATCAGTTCAGGACTGAACTGCAAGGATTGCTGGGTAACTGGCGTCAGTTCTTTATCCAACTGCAGCAAACGTTCTTGTAACAGCTGCTGTTCCTGCTGGCTGCCCAGCCAGGTGGCTTGCTGAGTTTTGCCCACCGGCAAACGGTCCAGCATCAGGTTCGGCTCAATCTCCTGCTCTTGCTGCAACAGGAAATCCCGTACCTGATACTGTTCCAGTTTGTTCAATAATAAGGGTTCCCGGGAACTCGGCAAATCGGCATAGCGAATCGTGGAAACCCCGACACTTTTCAGGAATAGACGTGCCGGGAAAATCATATCGCGGATCCATTCATCACCTTTGAGTACCCGGATTTCTTTTTGTTCTAGTGCCGGATAATGTGCATTAATCCAGCTGCTGCGTTTGCCTTCGGCACTGCGGATATACTCTGCTACCGCAAACCACTGATCCTGATAACGTGGTGTCTGCATATCTGTAAATCCGGCCGGATCAAAAGGCTGCAAGGGATGTACATGATAAAGCTGCCGGATATGTTGAGCGACCGATAGACCATGAATATCCACCATCGGATCGACTTCGGCATCCGGCTGTTCAGACTGGCAGATCAGCGCGATATGCTGAACCAGTTCCTGCAAGGCAGTGGATGGATCACGAGCCTCACCATCCTCCAGATCAAAGCCATTATAGAACAGCCATAGATTTTCCTGTGCCAGCAGCAAGGCATCCAGAAAGGCGCCCTGCTCGTCATCCAGACGGGAACGGTCACCGAGTTGCGGCTTCAGGCTGCGCATCAGATCAAACGGAACCTGTTGATTACGGCTCGGAAATTTACCGCTATCCAGATTCAGCATCACCACCAGTTTATAAGGCAATGGCCGGATCTGACCAATCTGGCTAAAAGTAATCTGTCCGGTCGGTTCGGCCTGATCCAGCTGCATCTCCAGGGTATTCTGAATTTCTTCCAGCACATAAGGCAGAGGCAGACTGAGTGCCACCAGTTCCTGACTGGCATGCGGATCATCCTGGTCATGATAATCGGCCAAGGTCAGCATCCGCATTTGCTTGTCGATAATCTCGGCAACGGTTTTGAGCGATTCCACGCCAGCATCACGGAACTCGTTCAGATCGGCGCGCAGATATTCCAGCCAGGTTTTGACTGGCGTGCGCTGTCCGGTTTCATGCAAAGTCAGCCAGTCACGGCGCTCTACCAGATCCTGATAAATCCGGATCAGGGTGGATATCAAGGGAAAATCACTGGTCAGAACCTTGGCATAACTCAAGGTGTCCTGAAACAGGGTATGTTCAGGAATCGCCAGACCCAACGCCAGACGGTCCAGCGCGAATTTAAAGCTAAACCGGTAATCCTCATCGCCTGCGCTCAGGCTTTGCTGTAAATGCTGCTGGTCCAGTCCACGTTTAAAGCCAGCATCTGTCAGCAACTGCAACATCCGTTCTACCTGACTATAGTCCAGACCATAATACTGCTGGGTCGCATTCAGGCTGAGCCAGTCGGCAAAGTCCTCAATACTGAAACGGCGACGTACCCACTGAATCCGGCCCAGTACCGCGCGCCAGGCATTGCTGACATCCAGACGCGACACCCCGGCAATCTGGATCGGTAAATACAGGTTATCTTTCTGCAGTCGTTTGCTGCCAATTTCACGCTCACGCGGTGGCGGGGCAAAGACACTGCGAATTGCCGGTTCGAGTTCTTTCAGACTTGGCGTCAGCACCAGAATATCACTAGGCTGACGCGGCACGTCATTCGTATCTTGAGCCAGCCAGTGAATCAGCTGTTCTTTAAGGACTTCCAGCTGACGTAATGAAGAATGACAGACATGAATCTGTACCGAATCATCATCAGGGCTTAAAGCATATTGATGCTGCTCGGGCTCGAGCAAATACAGGATATCCGACTGGATTTTGGCCAGCAGCCTGTCCTGATATTCATCCACAAAGACATCGGCCCAGAGACCCTCTTCCCCCGAAGACAGTTTAGAGAGTAGAGAAAAATGATCCCGTGCCTGCTTGCCGAATCGGGTCAGGAGCGGATGCCGCGATTCCCGGTCTTCGGCATTAAAGTTCAGCTGCTTGATCCTGAAGTCTTTTATTTCCGCATCATTCGGTTTACGTTGACGGGTCTTTTCAAAACGCTGAATAAAGCGCTCTTCCCGCTGCAAATCAAACCTGGCTTTCCAGTCCGGATCGACACTGTCGGCCCAGTATTCCTGCGAGGGGTTGAAGTGAAAAATATAGATATCAATGTATTGCCCCAGACGGCGTAAAAAATCCAGCTGGCTGGGTGGCAGTTCTAGCAGGCTAAATACCACAATCTGGGCCGGTAGTCGTTTTAGAGCCTGGGCGCGGGTTTCTGCATTCTCCAGCCGCTCCCAATACAGGCGTTCAATCTCCAGGATTTTGGCATAGTCATCCTGAAATACATGCTGCCACAACCAGCGTTGCCAGGCTTCCAGTTCACGCGCCTGAATCTTGACAAAATCCGCCACCTGCATCTCATGGCCATTTTCATCTTTGGGGCTATAGATCATTTGCTCGATATCGAGCGCAATATCCTGCCCCCAGGACTCTAACCAGTTACTCGGACAACTACAGTTGTTTGGAGGACAGTTACGCGCGCAATAACCGCGATAATCCATATAATGACTGAACAAACGCGACACCTGCTCGGCTACCCAGTACAGCATGCTCTGTTTTTTCAGCTGCTTCTCTGTACCCTGCTCCAGCCGGTCAGCACTGTCATAAATCCGCTTCACAATAGAATACAGCGGATGATCGACGTCTAAAGGAATCTGTTCAGGCAGAATACATTTACGCAATGCCTGAAACACGCGCCATTTGATGATAATGCGCGGAATATTGGCTTCACGGACCTGCTCCACTTCTTTAGGCGCATTCAATACCCATTGATAGGAAGTCCATTGAAAGGCGCGAATCCGGTGATGAAACTGGGTATTGGCGCTAATACCTTTTTTCTCGGCAATTTTCTGGGTCAGCCAAGTTTCTACTGCCGGAGATGGCACAATAAAGTGCCGGGTTTGTAACACCTCAAATGGATTCCGGGCAGTCTGGTTGACAATACGCAGCATACTATCCAAAAGCACATCAATACGTTGACTCTGAATAACATGAATGGCCATTGGTTCCCCTGAACTGCTGAATGTGGTTTTTACTACAAAACGATAAAGATTATTTACTATACATCCCGAGCGCTCTATGACACTTTAAAACCACACTTCAGTCGAAAAATTTCTTTGAAAAAAGCATCTTAAAGATGCTTGAATAGAAAAAAACAACATAGAGCTTAGGTAGTGCCCATGAAATTAGATAAAATTCCTGAACGTCTCGATCCGAGCCTAGATTTAGAACAAATCCGCGACGAATGCCTGGAACTCACCAAAAAACGCGCCTATTATTCTGCCGGTGCTGCGGTTATTCCAGTGCCGTTTATGGACGTGGTCATTGATATAGGTATCTTGTCGCAATTGATTCCCGAGATCAATGCCCGCTTCGGCCTGGCGCCTGACCAGATCAGTGTCTATGATCCAAAAACCCGTCAGATTCACTGGCAAGAGCTGCGTAAACGTGGCGTAGAATTTTCCGGTCTGGTGGTCGCACGTACGGCAGTTAAAAAATCTTTGAACAATGTTGCAGCGAAAGTGATGATAAAGCAAGTCACAAAATTCATTCCGCTGGGTGGTCAGCTGGTGGCCGCAAGTCTGGGTTATTTTGTCATGAAAAAAATTGCCGATGCTCATGTGCAAGACTGCTATCGCACCGCTAAAAGTATTCAGCAAAAACAGGTCGCCCAAGGTTAATCCTGTTTAAGCTAAATATTTTTAAACTGTTTAAAATTCTCTACTTCAGGCAGATTATTCTGCCTGAAGTTGTTTTAAAATAGCCTTTAGTACTTCGACCCGTGCGGTATGTTTATCATCAGACGCGATAATGTGCCAAGGCGCTTCCTCAGTCGAAGTATGTTCAAACATATCGGCTGCCGCTTTCAGATAATCATCCCAGCGTTCCCGGTTACGCCAGTCTTCTTCAGTAATTTTAAAACGCTTATGTGGTGTATCTTCACGCGCCTTGAACCGTGCTGCCTGTTCCTCTTTAGAAATGGCCAGCCAGATTTTCACAATCACCGTTTGATGCTTGACCAGGCTCTGTTCAAAACGGTTAATTTCCGCATAAGCTCGCTGCCATTCTACCGGACTGGAAAACCCTTCTACCCGTTCTACCAATACCCGACCATACCAGGAACGGTCAAAAATGCAGATATCATCATCGGTTTGCAGCTTGGTCCAGAAGCGCCATAAATAAGGACGGCTCAGCTCATATTTTTCTGGTGCGGCAATGGTATGAATTTCATATTCACGTGGATCCAGTTTTTTGACAATCCGCTTGATCGCGCCGCCCTTGCCAGCAGCATCCATGCCCTCAAACAGAATTACCACATTACGCGAATCGGAACGCATGGCTTTGGCGACCTTCGCGGTTAATTTTTTTAGTTCCGGTTTGTAATCTTCTGGCTGGGCTTGAGTCTTGGAAGGATGTTTTAACTGCTCGGGAATCTTGGCCTGTTTCCATCTTCCCTTGGCTCTGGCGGGATGATCCGGACAATGTTTCAAGGCACTCAGGATATACTGGGCAAATTGCTGGTCGCGCTGCTGCTCATCTTCGCCATCAATAATGAACCAGTCCTCGGTAAAGCGCTGACGCAGGCGCTGCAAGGTGTCATATTCTTTGCGATTGCGCCAGTCCAGACCATGCAGTTGATGCCAGTGAGTTTCAATCGGATCCATGGCATCCAGACGTTTTTGCAAGACTTTCCAGGACAGGTCAAACCAGACCTTGATCACATCGACATGGTTATTTTTCAGGTCCTGTTCAAAGGCCTGCATCTCTTGCAGATATTCATCAAACTGTGCATCACTCAGCGGGCTTTCAGCTTGCATGGCACTGCCAAGCAGATCACTGTACCAGTTACCAAACAGCACCATGATCTGGCCTTCGGCAGGAATAAAACGTGCATAAGGTTGCCACAAGGTCTGCTTCGGGCCGGCTAGCTGAGGCTTATCGGCTTTCACACGCAAATAGCGCGGATCGACCCATTCACGTAACTGTTTAACCGCTTCACCCTTGCCGGCCAGCTCAATGCCATTCACCAGAATCACCAGACTTTTGGCATTTTTCTGGCCCCGGGTCTTTTTTAAATTATATTGGGCATCAATCAGCTCGACAGACAGCTGATCTTCATCCATTAACTGAAATTGTGGTTGTTCCATACGCATCTTCAACCCTGATCTTTTATTCTGTCTGCAGTATAGCGAGGAGTTTCAGCGCAAAAATAGCTCTGGCAACGTTTTTCACACGATTAAATTGGCTATTTAAACAACAGATTGACATACAAATGCCCGATCTCTGTTCAATTTGTCATAGCAGGATTGTCCGGCAGCCTCTAAGATTCTTGCATCCTCCAATCATAATTGAAGCCTCATGTCCAAACTTGCCGTACTCGATGATCTGTTAGCGCATTATTATCAACTGGCTTATCACACCCGGCCTGACATTTTAAGCCGTTTACAGGATGTGCAGGCCTGGCAGAAAGTCCGCATGCAGCGCACTCATCGCGCCCATTTTGCTGAAAAACAAAACCTGTTGATGTCCGAGTATTTCCTGAACCGTCTCTACGGCGGCGCTGACTTTGATGCGCTGGCAGAACAGATTGCCCGGCTGATGAAATATGCGCATAAAGCAGAAAAAGTTATTCCGGAAAATGCCATTAAAACCGGCACCTCAGGCGTAGAGCTGGCTATTCTGGCGGTACAACTGGATGAACAGGTCGCGATTCAGTTATTACAGGATTATCATCCACATGAACCGCTAACTGACGAGATGATGCGCCTGACCTATTTGAAGCTGGATCAGGGTGAAGCACGCCTGAAACAGTTGGCTCTGCTGGATCAGCTCGGTATGAGTCTGGATAAATACATGCGTTCATTTGTGGTCTATACCGCCTTTAAAATGTGTAAGGGCGCGGCGAATAAATATAACTTTCAGGTAATGTATGAATTTATGCAGGATGGTTTTCTGGCCATGAAGCCACTCAAATCGGCAGAAAAATTTGTACGCACGTTCACGGCAACCGAACGCCAGATTATCGAGAAAGTACATTCTGGCGATCCGCTACCATTTCAGTAAATACCCGATGAGTATTTCTGCCAAGCGTGAATTTTTCTGTATATTATTCATAACAATTGCATCATGATTGCTGAATAAGCCTTTAGAATCTGTCATGATGCAGACAATGCAAGATTAACCCGATTGATATGTTAGGAGTGACTCCAATGTCGAATGAAAATACAACGCCTACCCCTACCCCCGAGTCGGCACAACAGACAGACAAAGTGAGCCCATTCTTAACTGAACCCCTTCCACAAGGCACCCCGCAAGGTCAGCAACAATCTTTAGAACAACGTCTGACTGACACGCCTGTGACGGGTACTGTGCCTAAATATAATCTGCCGCGTGGTGCCAATACCGGTAACGTCGGCTCAACCACACACTTCGGCTATCAAACTGTTAACAGCGAAGAAAAAGCCCAGAAAGTCGCAGAAGTGTTCCACTCGGTGGCGAGCAAATACGACATTATGAATGACCTGATGTCTTTTGGTATTCATCGCCTGTGGAAGCGTTTTGCAATCAATATGTCAGGTGTACGCCGTGGCCAGCATGTGCTGGATATCGCGGGTGGTACTGGCGACTTGGCTAAAGTCTTTAGCCGTGAAGTTGGTCCGACAGGTCATGTGGTACTGTCTGATATTAACGAATCCATGCTGAATGTCGGTCGTGACCGTCTGATTGATGCGGGCTGTACCAATGTCGATTTCGTTTTGGCCAATGCCGAAACCTTAGAACCATTTGCAGACAACAGCTTCGATCTTTTAACGATTTCTTTTGGTCTACGTAACGTGACCGATAAAGATGCGGCACTGGCTGCGATGTACCGCGTCCTTAAGCCAGGTGGCCGTTTACTGGTTCTAGAATTTTCTAAACCAGTGTTTGAGCCATTCTCTAAGCTGTATGACCTTTATTCGTTCACGGCATTGCCAATCATGGGTAAAATCATTGCCAATGATGCAGAAAGCTATAAATACCTAGCTGAATCGATCCGTATGCATCCAGATCAGCGCACCCTGAAAGGCATGATGGAAAATGCCGGCTTCCAGAATTGTGACTATCACAACCTGACTGGCGGGATTGTTGCGGTTCACCGCGGTTTCAAACTTTAAGGTTCCTTGCCTATGTGGTCAATTCTGGCACTCGGTGCTGTTGAACGCGTGATTCATCATGTGATTGATCTGGATGCCATTACCCGCATCCAGCTGAATGCCCTATCCGGTAAAATGCTGCGGGTGGTGATCGCCTCGCCACAGCTTTCGGTCGATGTGTTTTTTGATGAGGGCAAAGTTCGTCTGGAGCCAACGGCAACCGGTCATACCGAAACACCTTCGGTCTTTGAACAGCGTCCATTTGACGCAAGTTCCGCGACAGTCCTTGAAGCGACCGCAACCTTGCAGGTCAGCAATGTGGTGGAATTACTCAAGCTGCTGCTTTCCGATGAAGTGGGCAATATTCCATTGCAAGGCGACTACAAGTTATTGCAGGAAATCCAGCGCATCATGCAACAGGCGGAACTGGATCTGGCGGCGCACTTAAGTCCCTGGATTGGCCCGACACTGGCACATGAAATTGGTAAATTGCAACTGCTGCCCCAGCAGCTAAAACGTACCCTGCAAAGTCAATTATTCTTTGCCGAAGATGCCTTAAAAGAAGACAGTGGTCTGTTTGCCCCACGCTGGCAAATGGATGACCTGAATCAGGACACCCGTATCCTGAATCAAAATTTAGATCGGGTTGAAGCGAAAGTCCAGCAGCTTCGGGCCCAGATCGATACCTCAAACAATTCTACTCAAGACTAGGTACGCCGCTTTATGATTCCGCATGTTTCACGTTTACTCGAACTTTGGCGCATCGCCGCGCACTATCGACTCGACACGTTGTTTCCTGCGGAAGAATTACCAGAAAAAGCCCGGCATATTCTGTCTTTGATCCGTATGCATCCGGCCGCCTGGTCCAGTCGTGAACGTAAGAATCCACTCAAGCTGAAACTGGCTTTAGAAGAAATGGGACCGCTGGCCATCAAAATGGGCCAGCTGCTCTCCACTCGTCGCGACCTGATTGCACCTGAAATGTTACAGCAACTGGTTTTGCTGCAAGATCAGGTCAAGCCCTTTGACAATGACGTGGCGCGGATGCGCATTCAGGAATCGCTGAAAGCCGATGTAAATACCCTGTTTGCCCGTTTTGATGTGCAACCACTCGCAGCAGCCTCGATTGCACAGGTACATACCGCAGCCCTGCACGATGGTCGTGAAGTGGTGGTCAAGGTGACCCGTCCGAATATTCGCCAGCAGATTTTGCAGGATTTTGAAATTCTGCAATGGCTGGGGGACTTTTTGGAAAAACGTCTCGAAGCTGCACGTGCTTTACATTTGTCTGAAATTATTCAGGATTATCGTCAGATCATTTTGAATGAACTGGACCTGACCCTGGAAGCGGACAATACCCGCCGTATGCGCCATCACTTTACCGGCTCCAGCATGATGTACGTGCCGGAAGTGTATATGGACAGCAAAGATGTGCTGGTGGCCGAGCGCATTACCGGAGTGCCAATTTCAGATATCGCGACCTTTGACCGACTCGGCATGGATCGTGCTGATCTGGCACGTAAAGGCCTGACTATTTTCTTTACCCAGGTCTTTCGCGATAACTTTTTCCATGCCGACATGCATCCGGGCAATGTCTTTGTCGAAACCATCAATCCGAGCAATCCGCGCTTTATTGCGCTGGACTGCGCGATTATGGGTGAGCTGTCCAAACACGACCAGATGACCGTAGCACGCATGCTGCTGGCGGTCATGAACAGCGACTTCATGCAACTGATTCAGGTGGTGCATCAAGCTGGCTGGATTCCACCGGGTACCGATCAGGATGCTTTGGCTCGTGAAATGCGCCGCAGTGTCGGGCCGATGGTCTCTAAACCAATGCATGAGCTGGATTTTGCCGGTATTTTGATTGAAGTGATGGACATTGCCCGTCGTTTCCATCTGGAAATTCCACCGCAACTGATGCTGCTACTCAAAACACTAGTGCATGTCGAAGGCTTGGGAACCGACCTGTATCCGGAACTGGATATCTGGAGTCTGGCCAAACCGATCCTGACAGACTGGATCAAGGCCCAGATGAATCCGCAAAAGAACCTAAAAGAACTGGGACAGAAAATCCCGGATCTGCTTTTAGGGGCGCAGGATTTACCGACCCTGATGATCGACAGCTTAAATGGTTTAAAAAACCAGTCGGCATGGCATGCCAAACAGCTCAATGAATTACAAAGCATGCGCCTGCAAATGGAACATCAGCAAAAACGCAGCTGGATGTTTGGCAGCGTCATGGCCATTCTGCTGGCAATTGCGATTATTTCACCATGGTTTGTGTCGGTGATTCTGATTGTGTTGGCAAGTGTGCTTGCCGTCTGGCGAATTGCGAAATAAGCGATTTACATATGCAAAAAGCCTGAATAGTCTCAGGCTTTTTTATGTCTTAAAGATGAGGATGACTTCAAAGTCACCTTAGGACATATCTTGCCATTGGGTCTTTAAACCTATCGCTTAAAATAAGCACACATTTGACTGGTATAGGTTCAACCATGGTACAGATTTTACAAAAACGTGCGCCTGCGCTGACGATTCGTGCTGGCCATCTGGCACGTGAGCTGATTCTGCAACAAGGTTTGCAACCCGAACAGGTCGATATTGTACCTGGTGCTGCAGGTGGCCCAAAAGGCATCGGTATCCAGGGACTGGATCAGGCGATTTTTGGTGAGTTTTTTTCACGTGCACCTCAGCGTAGAACTTTGGTGGGTTCTTCGATTGGCAGCTGGCGTTTTGCCAGTATGGCTGCACATGGAGTTCAACAGGGAACCGAACGTTTGGGTGAGCTGTATACCAACCTCTATTTTCATAAAAAAATGACCCGTCAGGATGTCAGCGAAGTTTGCCGTGGCATGCTGCTGGATCTGGTACAAGGCAAAGAAAACGATCTGGTCAATCATCCAGATTATCATCTCGCAGTCATTTCAATTAAAGCCCAACACATTTTCCAGAGTGACAAGGCATTGCCGTTGCTGGCTTCTGTGGCTGGAATTCTTGGAACGACCGCAGTCGCGCGCCGGCACAGCCGTTATTTCATGCAACGTGTGATCAGCCAGCCCAATATCGGTGAACAGTTTAAAATCGCTGAAGATGGATTTACCACGCATTATCATGCACTGACCGAACAGAGTGTGTTGTCTTGGCTGATGGCTTCAGCCTCTATTCCCGGGGTAATGGCAGCGGTGAACAATATTCCGGATGCACCGCAGGGTTATTATCGTGATGGTGGCCTGATTGATTATCACATTGACCTGCCCTTTCAGAGCAAAGGCATTGTGCTGTATCCACATTTTACCGATAGCATTACCCCTGGCTGGTTTGACAAGTTATTTAAACGTACCTCAAATCCGGAAAATCAGGCACGAACTTTGCTGCTTTCTCCATCGCAGCAATATCTGCAAAGTTTGCCTTTGGGTCGTTTGCCTGATCGTAAAGACTTTAACTTAAAAGATTTGGATCAAACCCAACGGATTCAGCTGTGGAAGCAATGTATTGCGGAAAGTCAGCGTCTGGGCGATGAATTTCTGGAACTGGTCGAGAAGCAGAATTTTGCTGAGGTGATGCAAGCCTTGTAATTGGCAGCAGCTGCCCGATTATTTGTATAATTGCTTTAATTTTGTGAACTGTTGAAATTTATGCAGAAGTTTTTAGTTGTCCTGCAATACCTGTGTCTGGCCTTTGCCATTTATCTGATTTATAGCGTCAGCATGTCGCTGTATCGCCAGGATTTTGTCCTGATGGAACTGGTCGCTGATATCGGTACGATTCTGATCTGTATCGACCTGGCGGTGTTTTTATTTACCAGTAAAGGCAAGCCCGGCATTAGCATGGAAGAATATGCAAAAAGACTGGAACAGCCACCATCTAAACTGGTCTATGTGACACGAAAATTGGGGCATCTCGGTATTTTGCTGATTATCACCAGCTGGATTGTGCCGATGATTAACTCATAATGATCCAATAAAAAACCTCCCAATTGGGAGGTTTTTTTAAATTAAAGATATCTGAAAATTATTTAGAACCTTTAATCCCTGCTTGCAATAGCAATGCACCCAAACCACCAATTTTTTGCTCTTGTGGTTTAGCCGCTTGCGGTTTCTTGCCCTGAGGACGGTCGCCTTGCGGACGTGCTTGCTGTGGACGTTTGCCTTGAGGCTTACGTTCACCGCGCTGTTCATTATTTTCACGGCGTGGCTGACGTGGTGCTTTCGCTGGCGCTTCTGAACCTTCAGGACGCATCGACAGGTTCACGCGGTTACGTTCAGCATCGACATTCAATACACGTACTTGCACGATTTGACCCGGTTTCACCACTTTATGCGGATCCGCGACAAATTCATTAGCAAGTTCAGAAATATGCACCAAACCGTCTTGATGTACACCCACATCGACAAATGCACCGAAGTTAGTCACATTGGTCACGACACCTTCAAGCTGCATGCCTTCAGACAATTGCGCCACTTCGGTAATATCATCTCGGAACTTGGCAGTACGGAATTCTGGACGTGGATCACGACCCGGTTTTTCCAGTTCAGCCAATACGTCTTGAATCGTCGGCAGACCGAATTGTTCATCCGCAAACTTTTCAGCATTCACCTGACGAATGATTTCAGTATTGCCAATAATGTCTTTGACCGTGGTTGCTTTCGCTTCAACAATTTTGCTGACCAAAGCATATGATTCAGGGTGCACTGCAGAAGCATCCAGTGGCTCAGAGCCATCCAGAATACGCAAGAAGCCCGCAGCCTGTTCAAAAGTACGCTCGCCTAAACGTGGCACTTTCTTCAACGACTGACGGTTATCAAAACGGCCATTTTCCTTACGGAAGTCGACAATTTGCTGTGCAATCGATTTGTTCAGACCCGCGATATAACCCAAAATTGCAGAAGATGCCGTGTTGACATCCACACCCACCGAGTTCACACAGTCTTCGACCACCGCTTCAAGGGTTTTCGCCAGACCAGTCTGGTTCACATCATGTTGGTACTGGCCTACACCAATTGATTTCGGATCGATTTTCACCAGTTCAGCTAGTGGATCCTGCAAACGGCGTGCAATCGATACCGCACCACGAATAGATACATCTAGTTCAGGCAGTTCTTGAGAAGCCAATTCAGACGCAGAATACACCGATGCACCCGCTTCTGAAACAGAAACACGCGTCAGTTTTAGATCGCTGTTCGCTGCCATCATTTCAGCAACCAACGCTTCTGTTTCACGGCTTGCCGTACCATTCCCAATTGCAATCAGGTCAACATTGAACTCGCGGCATAAACGCGCCAGCTCAGCCAATGAACCTTCTTTATCATCTTTTGGTGCAAATGGATAAATCGTGCTGTGTGCAAGTACATCGCCAGATTCATTCACGACTGCCAGTTTCACACCGGTACGGATACCCGGGTCCACGCCCAAAGTGGTACGTGCACCAGCAGGTGCAGACAGCAGTAAATGACGTAGGTTTTCAGCAAAGACGTTCATCGCTTCTGTTTCAGCAGCCAGACGTTTTTCAGTTAGCAATGAATGTTCGATACTTGGGCGAACTTTACCCAGCCAGAACAGTTTTGCAGTTTGCTTCAAGAAATCCTGACGTGCTTGCGGTTGAACCGTTTCTAGATTGTATTCAGTCTCAATACGTGCCAATGGCGCATCATCTTCGCCATCCACTTTTAAGCCCAAAACGTTTTCTTGACGGCCACGCAGCATCGCCAATAAACGATGTGAAGGCACTTTGTTCAAGTTTTCAGAGAAATCGAAATAATCACGGAATTTTTTACCGACTTCTTTTTTCTCATCACTGGCAACCAAACTTTTCAGCACGGCAGTTTTTGCAAATGTCGCTTTAAGTTCAGTGGTCAGCGCGATATTTTGCGCCCAGTCATCAATCAGGATGTGCTGGATCGCATCAAGCTGGCTTTCAGTATCTGGGTAATCTTCATGGCTAAAACCCACCAAAGCTTCAGCTGGATCAACGGCTTCATTAAAGATTTTTTCGGCAATCGGGCCTAGACCGGCTTCTTTGGCCTTGAATGATTTACTGGTACGTTTTGGACGGTACGGCGCGTAAATTTCTTCTAATGCATTTTTGGTTTCAGCGGCATTCACACGCGCCAATAAATCATCAGATAATTTATCTTGTTCTTTGAGTGATTCAATCACCTTTTCACGGCGCTCATACAAATCACGCAAGTATGATAAACGCGTATCGAGTTGACGTAGTTGCGTATCGTCTAAGCCTTGCGTTACTTCTTTACGGTAACGTGCAATAAAAGGAACACTGGCACCTTCATCAATAAGCTTGATGGCAGCCTCAACTTGATTTGGACGTACGGCAAGTTCTTTTGCCAACTGCTGAACTAAGTCAGTCATCGTGTTTGATCCCACAAGGATAAGTACTAAATGGCATGATTATAAAGACCGGGTCTATAAAATCCACCATTGTTTTTATTAATTTACCTCATCTTTATATTATGAAGTGCCACAGTTTTCAGCTTTTCCCGATAAAGTTTGTATGAACTTTGCTTTTTATCCAGCTTAAAATCGTATTTTTTGCTCATTTAGATGTATATATTTGGTATCTATGTCTTGATTTTAACTGCAATATTTGGTGCTTTAGAGCATAGTCAATTAATATCAATGAATCGTATACTCAAAGCCTATTTGATTTTTGTTTATGACGACAATAAAGAATAAAGGAGCATCTCATGAGTTTAGTTGTACCTGCTGAAAAAGCCGATGCCGTACATACCGAAACGGACCGGGTCGAACGGATCCTGGTGGTTGATGATGATGTTCGTCTGCGTACCTTATTACAGCGTTTTCTCGAAGATAAAGGTTTTGTGGTTAAAACTGCACATGATGCCACGCAGATGGATCGACTTTTACAGCGGGAACTGTTTTCTCTGATCGTGCTCGACTTTATGCTTCCGGTCGAAGATGGCTTGAGTATCTGTCGTCGTTTACGCCAATCCAATATCGATACGCCTATCATTATGCTCACCGCTCGTGGTAGCGACTCGGATCGTATTGCCGGTTTAGAAGCAGGTGCCGATGATTACTTGCCTAAACCGTTTAACCCGAATGAGCTGCTGGCACGTATTCGTGCGGTATTGCGCCGTCAGGTACGTGAAGTGCCGGGTGCACCAAGCCAACAGATGGAAGTGGTTTCTTTTGGCCCATGGTCGCTAGATCTCTCTACCCGCACTCTGACCCGTGAAGGCCAAGTGGTAACGCTCACTACTGGTGAGTTTGCAGTACTGAAAGCACTGGTTCAACATCCACGCGAACCATTAACCCGCGACAAGCTGATGAATCTGGCGCGTGGCCGTGAATGGGGTGCCATGGAACGTTCAATTGATGTTCAGGTGTCACGTTTACGCCGTCTGGTTGAAGAAAATCCTGCGCGTGCACGTTATATCCAGACCGTATGGGGTGTGGGTTATGTCTTTGTTCCAGATGGTGCTGAATAAAGGAAAAATTATAGGATAAAGATTACCCCAGTCTATTGTCCCTAAAAGTCATTCGCTGCTGTTTGAGCCTCCCTTCTTTAAAGGCTCGTATACAAATGCGCGAGTTCAGCGAATGGCAAAGTTTTTACTTGCGTAACAGTGTTACTCATTTTTTCAAAAAAAGTAACACAACAAGCTCCTTCCATCGAAGGTTCAAGCAGTAAGATTCCATTACAAATATTATTACTGCTCAATTTGGAAAATGCCTACAGGGAGCTGGTGTGAAACTCGACCCCATCGATCCACAAAAATTTACCGATTTTGTCAGCTACTCGGAAAAAAAGCGTACCCGCGGGGAACGCTTTCTCGACAAGATCAAACCGCGTTCTGCTGCCATGCGTACCACGGTACTGGTGGTTTTCGTGGTCTGTTTCAGCCTGTTCATGTCCTTATGGTTCTTTTGGCGTACCCTGTTTTTACCTGAAATCCAGCAACATGCGCGTTATCTGGCCATGGAACTGGAAATTCTCAACAATCCCGATCTGCGCCTGTATCACAAACAGCAGGAAGTCGACATTGACGATTGGTTAAGAAATCGGGTCGGCATTGAATACGTGACCAATCCAGCAGAATATCCCACTGTCCGTGAAAAGCTGATTGCAGAATTTTTTACCCGGCAGATCGAAACCAAACTGGCCAAAGAGTTACGTATCGAACAAGCCACAGTCTATTTCCAGTTTAAGCCGAGTCCACGTATCTGGATCCAGACCCCTGAAATGAATGGCCACTGGGTACAGGAACCTTTAAAGACTTATGCCAATTATAGCAATGAACTGATTTTGGGCTGGTTGCTTGGCACGCCGATTATTGTCGGCATCATTATTTTGACCTTGGTGCGTCAGCTCAACCGTCCTTTACGCCGTTTGCAGAATGCCGCCAACAGTTATAGCCGAATCGGCTCAGCACCCTATCTAGATACCAATCATGGTCCACTGGAAATCCGTCAGGTCAATCATGCCTTTAATCAGATGATTTATACGCTGGACCAGACCGAGCGGGAACGCCGAATCATGCTGGCCGGCATTTCACATGACTTGCGCACGCCCTTAACCCGAATCCGCCTCAGTGCCGAAATGATGCCAGATGAAGACTTTCTCAAAGAAGGCCTGATTTATGATGTCGAAGATATGGACGCGATTCTGGATCAGTTCATTTCCTATATGCGCGACGGTTCCGATGAAGAACCGCAGGACACCAATGTCAATGTACTGCTACAGGAACTGGTCAAGCAGTTTAAACCGCTAGATATCCGTTTCACCCCACAAGATATACCGACCATTCAGGCACGTAGCATGTCGCTAAAAAGACTGATTGGCAATCTGATCAACAACTCAAAACGCTATGGTTCAGAACCAATTGAGCTTTCTGCGCATGTTGAAGAAGATCAACTGTTGATTTGTGTCGCAGACCATGGCGAAGGCATTCCGGAAGATCAGATTGAAGCCTTGATGCAGCCTTTTGTTCGGGGCAATTCGGCACGAACGGTACAAGGCAGTGGCTTGGGGCTGGCCATTGTTAAACGGATTGTCGATATTCACCATGGTCAATTACGTATCCATAATCGTCCTGAAGGTGGGCTGGAAGCTATCATTTCACTACCCGTGAATCAGGCGAACCCTGAGACACTTCCCCCCGCCACTACACTCGATAAAATTCGCCAAACCTTGACTGATCACTTTTAAGAAGTGATCAGTAATTCAACAAATGACTTTTTAGTTTTTCTATACAATTCATTTTATAGTTCACGAATTCAATCATTTAAAAATCATCATTTTTTATTATACCTACATTTAGCTAAAAAATTAGACCTTAGCCTAACACCTATGCACAATACATTTTTTGAGCGGTACAATCCGTATCATAGTTTAAGAATTAATGAGAGTTAAAATGTCTTTAGATCGTATCCGTTTAGCCTCCCTACACAACAAAGTCATCAGCCCTGAACAAGCGGCTGAATTCATCCAAGATGGCATGACTGTGGGTATGAGTGGCTTTACTCGCGCTGGTGAAGCGAAGGCGGTTCCTTTAGCTTTGGTTCAACAGGCAAAAGCAAATCCATTAAAGATCACGTTAATTACTGGTGCATCACTAGGGAACGATCTAGACAAACAACTGACTGAAGCTGGTGTATTGGCACGTCGTTTACCGTTCCAGGTAGACAATACTTTACGTAAAGCGATCAACAACGGCGAAGTGATGTTCATTGACCAGCACTTGTCTGAAACTGTTGAGCAAATGCGTAACCTGCAGTTGAAAAAACCAGACGTTGCGATCATCGAAGCCGTAGCAATTACTGAAGATGGCGGCATCATTCCAACAACATCTGTTGGTAACTCTGCAAGCTTTGCGATTTTTGCTGAAAAAGTGATTGTAGAAATCAATACCAACTTAAGCCCGGCATTTGAAGGCTTGCACGATATCTACATCCCGACCTATCGTCCAACGCGTCAACCGATTCCATTGACTCAAGTTGATGAGCGTATCGGCACGCATGCGATCAATATCGATCCATCTAAAATTGTTGGTATCGTATTTAACAGCGAATTGCACGACTCTCCATCTACTGTAACTGCACCAGATGATGAGACGCAAAGCATTGCCAACCATTTGATCGCTTTCTTTGAAAAAGAAGTGGCTGAAGACCGTCTACCGAAAAACCTGGGACCTCTTCAAGCAGGGATCGGTTCAATTGCAAATGCCGTATTGACCGGTCTGAAAGATTCAAACTTCGAAGACCTGATCATGTACTCAGAAGTTCTGCAAGACTGTACTTTTGAATTGATCGATGCAGGTAAGATGAAGTTTGCTTCAGGTTCGTCTATTACGCTTTCTGCTAAATATGGCGAAAAAGTATTTAACAACCTTGAACAATACAAAGACAAACTGGTATTACGTCCACAGGAAATTTCAAACCATCCTGAACTGGTACGTCGTTTAGGTATTATCGGCATCAACACTGCACTTGAGTTTGATATTTACGGTAACGTGAACTCAACTCACGTATGTGGTACCAAAATGATGAACGGTATTGGTGGTTCAGGTGACTTCGCACGTAATGCGCATTTGGCGATCTTCGTGACCAAATCCATCGCGAAAGGTGGTGACATCTCTTCTGTAGTGCCATTTGCTTCACATATCGACCATGCGGAACATGATGTTGATATCCTAGTGACTGAACAAGGTCTTGCGGATCTTCGTGGTTTGGCTCCGCGTGAGCGTGCACGTGCAGTGATTGATAACTGTGCGCACCCAATGTACCGCGATGCGTTGAATGATTACTTTGACCGTGCATGTGCAAAAGGCGGCCATACCCCTCATCTTCTTCGTGAAGCGCTTTCTTGGCACTCAAACTTCGAAGAAAATGGTCACATGCTTGCTGTTGAAGCTGCAGTAAAAACTGCATAATTGACTGCATTCACAAAACGCCCTACGGGGCGTTTTTTTATGGCATTTTTATATTTTTTTTGAATAGTCAGAACCTGATTATATTAAGGAAGCCATCTGGCTATCACCTACTCTTTCTTCTTTTATTTATCCTGCCGATCTGCTGTAGAAATACACTTCTGATGCTCAAGGGCTTTAAATTCTGATTCTTCACCCTCATACTTGAACACAAGAGCAAAATTAGAGACATGACATGCGCGTAGATATCTGGTCAGATGTGGTTTGCCCCTTCTGCTATATTGGTAAAAAACGTTTAGAAGCTGCTGCACAAGAAGCAGGTATTGAGCTAGAAGTACATTGGCACAGTTTCCAGCTCGATCCTGAAGCACCGGTACGTCAGGAAATTTCTAACTCTGAGCGTCTGGCGCAAAAATATGGCCGTACTGTGGCTGAAGTCGAAGAAATGCAGCGCAATATTGCTGAAATGGCCAAAGCCGAAGGTATCGAATTTAACTGGGAAGGTGCCAATTCAGGCAATACCTTTAATGCGCATCGCCTGATTCACCTGGCGCAAAGCAAGGGTCTGGGCAATGAAGCACAGGAAGCATTCTTCTATAGTTATATGACCCAAGGTCTGGCGATTGGAGAACGTGAAACGCTGGAAGATGTCGCAGCGCGTATTGGCCTGAATCCGGTCGAAGTCGATGATCTGTTGGATTCGGAGGAATATGCTGATTTCGTCAAATTCGATCAGGAAGTGGCACACGAACAACTCAAAGTGACTGGTGTGCCTTTCTTTGTTTTTGATCAACGTGTGGCATTGGCAGGCGCGCAGCCTAAAGAAGTTTTCCTGCAAGTATTTGAAAAAGCGCTCGATACATCAACCAACAGTCAGGCAGCACAGTGCTCACCAGAAACGTGTGACACGCCAGACCAAGCTAAATAAAACAACGTTCAATAAAAAAACCCCATTTTAAATGGGGTTTTTTTATTTGTTATTGAATGGCATTCGCTTAATCAACCAGAAAACTAATTTTTAAATTGACACGATATTCCGTGATTTTATTTTCTTTAATGACAACCTTCTGTTCATTGATCCAAGCACCTTGTACATTTTTGACCGTTTCTGTGACTTTTTGAATGCCCGTTTGAATCGCATCTTCAAAGCTTTTATTGCTGCTTGAATTAACTTCTACCACTTTTGCAATTGCCATAATAAAACTCTCAGCATGAAAATGAATGGAATTCCATCTTAGTCCATTCTCAGAAGATTGCAGCAGCCCGTAAACAAGCGATAGCAAAAACTTACATGGATTGAACAAAGCTCGAAATTCAATCTTAAATTGGCAGATCAAAAACACATCGCCGCTTGTTTTGGCACTCGATCAAGTCCAGATTCTCATCGCCAAAACAAAGCATAAAGTCCTGTAAAATCATAAAAATCAAACTAGAGTAAATACACTAATTTATTGTTTTATAGAGTAATTTATCTAAAATTTACTGCCTGAATTTGCCGAATCTATCATTTTATATTAAGTCTTATTTGCTATTATTTCACTCGAATTAAGTTTAAATATTCTCCTCTGTTCAAGTCATTGAACACTCTGATATTAAAGGTCATCCTATGAATGCTCTTAAATTTGCTTTCGCAGCAACTGTTATGGCTTTTTCTGTTCAAGCGTCTGCACAAATGGCGCAAGTGGTTCATCTGCCAGACTTTCCAGCGACTAAAGCACCTGCTGAAACAGTAAATGCAGAGGCTGCGACTGCAGCAACTGAAAAAACAGCTTAATGCAAAGCTGTTCTTTCATTAAAACAGGCTGATTGATTCAGCCTGTTTTTTTTGATCATATTGAACACATTCAATGTGAAAGATGCTCGACTCTAAAAAAATATCGACTATTTCCTACTCTCATTTTTTCTATTGATTTTTATCACTTTTAATTAAAAAATTTGTTTATAAAATACTCAAAATAGATCACTATTTTATGTGATCTCTGCTTATAATTGCAGCAATATAAATAGATTAATGATAAGAAAATTTTATATGCATGAACTTCAGGCATTGGTACAGGGCAAAATTCCGCCTCAGTCAGTTTCTATTGATTATTTAATTGAGATGGCGGAAAGCTATACAGACTCGAATTCTGCTGAATACAGACTGGTCGAGCTGGCGGTTAACATTGTACTGGCACAAACCCTGGATAAAGCACTGAAACATCTCTAGAGATCAAAAAAAATGAATGCTTTAGAAAAAGCACACTTAATTAAAGAACTACATGGACTGGCGCAGCAACTGGAGCATAAAGTCCTGCCTTTCTATGAAATTGCCCGTTCTAAAAAAAGGATACGCGATATTTTTAATCTGTGTGATGAGCCTATTTTCAAAACCCAGATTTCAGCATTTAAAGCCCGCACTCAGCCTGAACTTGTCGCCTACCAATTTTCTGCTAACACGTCTTATCATCTAAGCTTTCGTGGCTATTTCACCGAAGTCTTGGCGCTGGAACAAGCATTGTCTGCCCATCCGGATTCTGGCTGGGCAGTTTTACATCATCCTGAACGTGGCTGGCAAATCTGGCTGATTCCGGCCCCCCAATCTCCTGCCCTGCACAGCCAATGGGCTGAATTGCAACACTGCTATATCTGGCTGTTGCAACAACAGCAGCGGTTTTCTTGTCTGCAACAGGATCCCCCCTTAATCGTTCCTGCCTTATCCTTAAACGAAGCTGAAACCAGCTCAAAAGCTATGGAAACAACCAAATATCATCGGGGACGACCGCGCGTAAGAATTCATGCACTAGAATTAAATCGCTCAGATGAGTCAACCAATCAGATACAAATTGAACGCGAGGCGTTAAATCCTCAGTTAAAAACTGAAACGACCATTCCGCAAGAACAGATCACAGCCTCCGAATTGATTCAATTCCCTGCACAGATTCAACTAGGCGAACTAAACGCCCATGTACACCCTTTAGGCTTAGAAGAAACCAATATCCAGCGGCTCTGTGCTTTAGAAATGACTGAGAAGATCGAGCATCCTGCCTATTTGGATATCGCACTGTATTATGCAGCAGAAGATAATTGGCAGGCACGTCAGGTTTATTTGGTTGAACAACTGAATCTGCAAGGCCAGTTTGTTAAATATCTGATGCTCTTAGGGGTACCGAGTCAGTTGCAGGCTCACTATTGTATTCAACATTGGCTTACCCACCATCAACGCCAGGCTGCTGCGATTAAATCACTGGCCTGGTCTGTTATAAGCATCAGGTTCATGCAACTCGAGCTTTTTTCAACGGCTTACTTGCAGCAGGCTGAAACAGTCTGGACAAAGCCAGATTACCATCCTTTTATACCCGCCCAGTTTATTCAGAAGCAAAAATTTATCTCGTTTCAAGAAGCTGCTGCGAATTTTTCTACTCCTGTACTCTTACTGCAGGAACATCAAAAAATCCGAGTGATTCATGGTGAAAAACGCATGTCTATGGCAGAGAAGGAGCTGGCCTATCCACACATCTTGCTGCAACGCGACAAACAGCTAAATTGGCAGAATATTCACAATATTATTTTAACAATGCCGCAACCGATTCATGTGCTGGAACTTTATCGGGAAATTCAGGCTCAAATGATTGAATAATTGCTGTTATTTTGTAGCTTTAACTTGCTTTTTAAGGCGATTTTTTAGAAAACTACAGCTAAATATAAGCATACAAGAGCAACAAATATCTCATGCAAATAAACAGGATTACTCAAACTTTACTGCTCTCTCTGGGCCTAGGAATGAGCGGTAGCATTTCCTGGGCAAATTCAGTCACAGCTGCTCCTGCCAGTTCAACAAATACAGAGCCCAGCCGATCAGGCTTACTGGATCAGATTCCACGTTTGATCGATGCAACACCAACGGTTCTGCCAGAGCAATCAAGTGTCGCCATCGTTCCATCCACGCTAGAGACAGAAAATTATTCATGGGCGGATCAAAAACAGAAAGGCATCCGCGAATGGGCTGATCGTACTGCACATAAAATTGATAACTGGTTTGGTGAAACCGATCCGGATCAGCCAGCTGCAGCCACATTACGGATCATTCTAGATAATCGCTGGGATGAATATGAAGGCTATGAGATTAAGCCCCGAATCCGCGGCAAGATCAAGCTTCCGACCTTGGAACAAAAGCTGAGTGTGGTTTTTGGTGATGACAGTCTGGACAATGAATTAGACAGTAATGTCGCGATTACCAATGAAAATCCTGCCACTTCCGGAGATAAACGTCTGGATACTAAACGTGCACGTGAAGATAACAGCTCTTTTGCCTTACGTTGGTCTGAATGGTCAGATCGCATTCCTTTCGAAACCGATCTGGATCTGGGCTTGCGTTCTGGAGATGATATTTACCTGCGTGTCAAAGCCAGTAAAGATTGGACGCTGGAAAATGACTACTCTTTTCATGCCGAACAGATTTATCGCTACGGCATTCAAAGCGAAAACTATTTACGGACCAATCTGGAGCTAATCCATGCCCGTCCCAATCAGGCCTTTTTCTCCAATCAGCTTAGTCTGACTTATGCAGATGATCAAGACGATGATCTGACCTGGGACAACTACACCTTCAGGCAACATCAGTTTTTTCAGGACAACCGTTTCAGTTACGGCATTTATACCGGTGGTTATCTAAATGACAAGGATCTGCGTCTCAACCGCTGGGGCCCCTATGTGTCGTGGAGACAACCTTTTTTACGTGAATGGTTTTTTGTCCAGACCGACCTGAACTATTTGAATGATCATCGCGAAGATCGTGATCACTATGTCGGAGCTTTGGTGCGTTTAGAAGCGTTATTTTAAACTGACTGATACGAGAAAATAATAAAAGCCCATCATTCATGGGCTTTTTTCAATATTACTGAGGCAATCAGCGCGGTAAGTATTAGCTGGTTTTATTCAAGATAATACGATCACTGCGTAGCACTCGTTTTTGCTGTAATGAAGGTTGCTCCATCACTGGCATATTGAAGCGAATACGATCGCTATGTTGCACACGTTGTAGTTTTGCTGCCTCTACTTTCGCAACTTTATAAAAACTGATTCGATCTGTGCGTACCATTTTTTCTGCAGCAGGTGCCGCTAGACTAACTTGGCTCATCGACATCAGGATTACAGCGCCCATACTGATCATCAGCTTAGATTTCATAACATTCTCTCTCCTTACTTAATGATCGTAATTATAAATCAAAAAACCAGTATTAATTTAAAATTCAGATTTAAAATCCGCAGGGATTTTTTTATCTTCACTATCGTTTTTCCAGATCATTTCTAGAAATGAAAAATGAAGCAGGCATAAAAAATCCCTCCGAAGAGGGATTTTCTCATTCAACACATCACCAGTTAAGCAAGCAGCAAGCTATTAATCCGCTTGACATATTCAGCAGGATTTTCTGGTAATCCACCTTCTGCAATCACTGCCTGGTCAAAGATCACATTGGCCAGATCATCAAACTGCGCCGAGCCATCCAGTTTTTTCACCAACGGATGTTCCGGGTTGATTTCCAAAATCGGCTTGATATCCGGCACAGGCTGACCTGCATCTTTCAGCATACGAACCAGCTGTGGAGACAATTCACCTTCTCCAGTCACCAGACAAGCCGGAGAATCGACCAGACGCGTCGTCACCCGCACTTCTTTGGTCTTGTCTTTTAATGAATCCGTCAACTTATCCACCACCGGTTTAAACTGGGCTGCGGCTTCTTCAAGGGCTTTCTTCTCTTCGGCATCCTGAAGGTCACCTAAGTCAACTGCACCTTTCGACACGTTTTGCAAAGGCGTACCATCGAACTCATTCACAAAGTTCATCGCCCATTCATCCACGCGTTCAGTCATCAACAGAACTTCAATGCCTTTTTTCTTGAACAGTTCCAGTTGCGGTGAATTTTTCGCAGCATTCAGGCTATCTGCAGTCACATAATAAATGGCTTTCTGGCCGTCTTTCATGCGTGCTTTATAGTCTGCCAATGACGTGCTAACTTCATCATTGGTCGAAGTCGCATAACGCAGCAGTTTCAAGATACGTTCACGGTTACTGAAATCTTCACCCAGACCTTCTTTCAATACTGAAGCAAATTCCTGATAGAAAGTCTTAAAGTTTGCCTGATCTTTTTCATCTTCAGATTTAGCCAGATTATCCAAAATGGTCAGGATACGGCGGGTATTGCCTTCACGGATGGTTTTTACATCACGGCTTTCTTGCAGTAATTCACGACTCACGTTCAATGGCAGATCGGCACTGTCCACCACACCCTGTACAAAGCGCAGATAGTTTGGAATCAGATTATCCGCATCATCCATAATGAACACACGTTTCACATACAGTTTGATACCCGCTTTGGATTCACGGGTGAAAATATCATGTGGCGCTTTGCTTGGAATATATAATAACTGGGTATATTCAGTGCTGCCTTCCACCCGATTATGCGCCCAAGCCAATGGCGCTGCGAAATCATGGCTTAAGTTCTTGTAGAACTCGACATACTGCTCTTCAGTGATTTCAGACTTGTTACGAGTCCATAATGCGCTGGCCGAGTTAATGGCTTCCCACTCATCGGTTTTGACATACTGGCCACCTTTAGATGTTTCACCTTCAGCCGCTTCTTCTTCCTGCCAGACTTCTTTTTGCATCTGGATTGGCAGGCTGATGTGGTCTGAATATTTATTGATAATCTGCTTCACTTTATAGCTTTGCAGATAATCCAGCGCATCGTCACGTAAGTGCAGAATAATATCGGTACCACGTCCTTGTTTCGTGATCTGTTCAACTTCGAACTCACCAGTACCACCACTGATCCAGCGCACCCCTTCAGAGACATCTGTGCCAGCACGACGCGATTCTACCGTGATCTTGTCAGCCACAATAAAACCGGAATAGAAACCGACACCAAACTGGCCAATTAGCTGGGCATCAGCTTTTTGATCGCCGGTCAGTTTGGACATAAAGTCTTTGGTGCCTGATTTGGCAATAGTCCCTAAATTATCAATGGCTTCCTGCTCGCTCAAGCCAATCCCGTTGTCTGAAATGGTAATGGTTTTATTGTCTGCATCCAGACTGACACGAACGCGCAGATCAGGATCATTTTCATAAAATTCAGGATGGTTAATCCCTTCAAAACGTAATTTGTCACATGCATCTGAGGCATTCGAGATCAATTCGCGTAGGAAAATTTCAGGGTTTGAATAAAGCGAATGGGTCACGAGATGTAGTAACTGAGCCACTTCAGCCTGGAAACTATGTTTTTGTGCGCTAGACTCGCTCATTAATCACTCCTTTTATTTTAAATACAGGTCAATACTGTTGCCTATATGAATGGAGTGAGTTACTAAATTTTCAATAGCCAGTTGTATATTTTTTCTCAAGATATTTTATAAAGGATCTCTTGATCTAAAATGACTTGGATTTGTAAAGGCTTAGGTTTAAGGCTTAATAAGGCCCAAGCTTATAAATACGTTGAAATTGCAGGTCTATTTGCTGCTGACGCATATTATAGACCTGACTCAGACAGGACACAGATTCCTGACAGCGGTCACGGAACTGTAGCCATTTCACCTGATCACGCTGGATCACCGAACGGGTTCCCATAGGCACCATACGGCGTAAAATATGATAGCTGGTACTCATCTTGACATCGGCATCATTGAGCAGGCGATGTTCACAAATCGCTTTCTCTGTCACGGTTTCAGCTTTCTGACAATCAAAACTTGCCGCATAGGCAGACCCTGCCAGCAGGGTGAAGAAGATCACAATACCTTGGCTTAAAAACTTCATGCTGATCTTCCTTATTATTCAATTATTAAGTCGTATTCAATTAATATTTACTTTATTCGTTTTAATATAGTTGAACATTGCCGATCTGCTCAATTTCAATAAGTTATAAATCGTTGTTATTTTGAAAAAAAAGCCTCATTTAAGATGAGGCTTTTTTGTTGAGCAAGGCTAGAATTTAGAACTTGTAGCTATAACCGATCGTGTAAACCCAAGGATCAATATTCAAGTCGAATTTAGTATTATCAGCATCATCTAATGTCACTTCAGGACTCAAATCTGCATAGCGCACGTCAGCAAATACCCCCCAGTTTTTGGCATCTGCTGGCTGATAGTTAAAACCAACTTGTCCGGCAACACCAAATTCCTCTTTGACGTCTTTTGCTGCACCTTCTTCATCCCAAGCGATAAAGGCTGTTCCACCCAAACCTACGTATGGCGTAAAACGTGTAGAGTTTTTAAAGTGATATTTAGCGGTAATAGTTGGTGGGAGATGTTTAATCTTGGCAATTTTCCCTAGACCCTGAGCAGAAATGTCATGGTTAAACGGGGTAGCCAATAATAATTCTGCCGAGATATTGTCATTAAAGAAGTATTCGACTGAAGGCGTAAAACCATATTCTTGATCCGCTTCTACGACTAAACCTGGTGCAATTTCAGTGTCACTTGATGGTGCTAAAGAACTGGCACCAACTTTCACCTGCCATTGACCAGCCATCGCAGATGCAGAAAGACCCATTAATGCAATTAGAGCTACTTGCTTTAACATTTTAAAACACCCCACAGGAAGAATAATTATTAAGAAAATAAATCTTAATTAATAATAAACACGAGGAAAAATAATATGCAATAAGGATTATAAAACTAATTTTTAATTATTATTTAACATACTGATTTAAGAAGTAATTTATTTTAAATTGACTAGAATGGTTGGTTTTAAATACCAAGTATATTAATCAGATAAATATGGTTTTATTCAGACCAAAATAATCAAGTTTATATTAATTTTTATTTAAATATATATTTTAAATACATCTTATAATTTATTTTAAATCTAGGCAAATCTGCTCCGATTTATATCAGAGCAGATTAAAAAGGACTTACAGAACCATGGCTGCAATCCAGCCAAAAATCATCAACGGAATATTAAAATGAATGAAGGTTGGAACCACACTATCCTTCATATGGTCATGCTGACCATCCATATTCAGACCAGAAGTTGGGCCTAAAGTTGAATCTGAAGCAGGAGAACCGGCATCACCCAAAGCCGCCGCAGTCCCGATAATCGCAATGGTCGCAGCCGGGCTGAAACCAAACTGGATACACAGCGGCACATAGATAATCGCTAGAATGGGAATGGTTGAGAAAGACGAACCAATGCCTAGGGTAATTAGCAAACCAATCAATAACATCAGGAAGGCAGCCAATGCCTGACTATTACCAATCCAGTTCACTGATGCTTCAACCAAGGTTGGTACCTGATTAGTCGCTTCAATCACCGCGGCAAAGCCTTGTGCCGCAATCATGATAAAGCCAACTAGCGCCATCATGCGCATACCGGTAATGATCACATCATCCGCTTCTTTCCATTTAAAGATCCCGGCACAACTCAGGATTGCGACACCGACCAGACCGGCCAGAATCATCGAGTCTGAATACAGCTGTACCGCCAATGTGGCAATAACTGCAAGGCCGGCCATCCAGATGGTAAATTTGGCAATCTGCGGTTTAACCTGCTCAGCCACACCTAATTCAGCGGAAATACTTTGCTGTTCCTGGACATGAATATCTTGATATTGACGTGGTTTGCGATAGCTAATAAAGATCGCCACCAATAAGCCCACAAACATACCGAATACTGGAATTGCCATCGCAGATGGAATCTGGTCATAGCTAATTTCAAATCCATATGGCTTACCAAAAGTATTGATGTTATGACCCAGAATGTCATTCAGGAAGATGGCACCAAAACCGACCGGAATCAGCATATAGGTGCCTACCAGACCAAAGGTCAGCAAACAGGCAATCAAACGACGGTCGAGCTTTAAATGGTTAAATACAGCCAATAGTGGCGGAATCAGTACCGGAATAAAGGCAATATGCACGGGAATAACGTTCTGCGAGAACACGGCAGCAATAGCAACTGTGAAAAAGATCAGATATTTCACCCGGTTTTGCGCTTTAAAATCGGCCTCACCTTTTAAGGTACTGATCATTTTATAAGCCAGCAAATCCGGTAAACCCGAACGTGCCAGAGCCAAAGCAAATGCACCTAAAATACCGTAAGCCAAGGCAATTTTAGCACCACCACCCAAGCCATTGTTAAACGCGTCCAAGGTTCCCTGCAGGCCTAGACCTGCCAATAAACCACCTGTAACAGCACCAATGACCAGGGCAAAAACCACAGGTACACGTGCCAACGAGAGTCCGAACATGACTCCAATAGCAGCAAGAATTGCGAACATAATGAATCGGAATAGAGAGAAAGCGGCTATTTTATCAGAAAATACGGATAAAAATTCCGCCACTTTTTTCTGGTCGGGTCATGTTTTGCGGAGTGGCTTATCAATGAGTGGTCGCAGATTTACGCTGAATAAACTCATCAATCAATTGAGCGACTTGCTCCGACTGACTCAGAATCGCCCAGTGATTGGCAGCCAGTTCTACTTTCGAGAAATCATCCACCCATTTTGACACCTCATCGACCAGATCTGGCCCGACAAACTGGTCATATTTCAGCACAATCGCCTGTACCGGACAGATGGCAAAGCGCTGCCGTGGTTGAGCTAAGCGTGGCAAAAAATTGGCCCGATACAGGTTCACACCATATTTGCCATCTTTGACAATATGCGGGTTGAGTGGCAGATCATCGTGTCTTTCCAGTTGCTGCACGATCTTGCCCCAACGCTGCGGATTAAAAAAATTCCAGGCCAACGGCGCCACTAAAGGCAACTGAAACATCGCGATATACCAAGATTTGCTCATTTGCTTTAAAAATTTTGCTTTGTTTTGCTGGAACTGTTCACGCATCCAGAAAGCGGCATGATCCAGACATGGCCCAGATAAGGTGCTATAAGACAGAATTCGCCCTTTAAAGCGTGGATCGGTGACAGATTCCCAGGACTGAATTGAGCCCCAGTCATGCGCAGCCAGATGAAAAGCTCGATTCGGCAATACCTTATTCACCACCTCTTCCAGATCCTGACTTAAACGGGCCAAGCGGTAATCGGAGATTTTTTTGGGAATACTGGACTCCCCTGCGCCACGGACATCATAGGTCACCACAAAATAATCCTGACTCAAATGAGCAATGACTGGCTCCCAAACCGCTTGATGATCAGGATAGCCATGAACCAGTACCAAGGCCGGCTGTTCGGGTTGTCCATAAGTTTTGACACAGAGACGCTGCTGATCCGTGGTATCGACCCATTGCATGTGCATTTCCATCTTTTAATCCTGTTTTTATTATTGACCACTTAGTTTATAAATCGGCATGATTGATCAATGCCAGCGCATTTTTGTTGCTCTAGTATGCATAATCACAGCCGCAAAAAGAATGTCAGTATGAGCCTATTCCAGAAAATTCAAAAACTGCCTCTGGTTTCAAAATTTATTCTGAACCGCTATGCCCCTTATCGTGGTGCAGGCATTGAAATTAATAAGATTGATTTTAATAATTATCACGTTCGGGTCAAAATGCCGCTGACCCGTAAAAACCAGAATATTGTCGGTGTGCATTTTGGTGGCAGCCTGTATTCGATGGTCGATCCCTTTTACATGTTATTGCTGATGCATCATTTGGGGCCGAAATATCTGGTCTGGGATAAAGGCGCCAGCATTCAGTTTTTGGCACCGGGTCGCGGCACAGTGGTGGCGGATATTCGGATTTCTGCTGAAGAAATTACCACGATTATCAATCTGGCGGCCGATAATGCGCCAGTGTATCGACATTATCAGCTGAATATTTATGATGAAGCCGGGGTCAGAATTGCCGAAGTAGAAAAAACGGTGTATATCCGGCGGAAACAGAGCAAAGCGAAAATTAACGCTCCTAAATAAGATAAAAGCGCCACATTGGCGCTTTTAAATCTAGCTAAATCTGAAATGACTTTCGACTTAACGACGACGGTTATCCTGTTCAATCGCAGCACCGGCACCACCACCGATTGCACCACCAATTGCAGCACCCGCGTTACCACCGAAGATGCTTTTACCGACTGCTGAACCAACAGCACCACCTACACCACTATAGGTCGCATTACGATTTGAACCGCCTTGGGATTTACTACCCACTGCCGCACCGGCACCACCACCAACAGCTGCACCAACGCCACCGCCGACTTTATTACCGACACCACCACCGACTGCACCACCAAGGGCCGCAGCACCGATCCGTTGCTCATTGGCAGACATACTTTCACAACCCGCCAACATAAAGGTGGAAAGAGTGGCAACTGCCATAACACCCATTAATTTTTTCATGACCTTGGCCTTCCTGTCTTGCTTTAATTAAGCTTATCTTCATTTTATGAAACTAAAATCTGTAGCGTGTTACTTCTCTCGGTATTCCTGCTGAGTTTTGTAAATATCAATGGATTATTCTTCTGTTCAAGATGTCTTATTTATAAATTTCAGACAAAAAAAGACGCCCGAAGGCGTCTCTTTTCTCAGCTTTAACTAGAATTAGAATTCTTCGTTAAATGCCTGACTTAGAGCTTGGTCTACATCAGAGAAGTCATTGTGCAGTTCAAATTCTGCAGCTTCTGCTTCTTGACGACGACGCTCTAGGTGGTAAGCCAAACCTGTACCCGCTGGGATCAGACGACCTACAACCACGTTCTCTTTCAAGCCACGTAAGTCATCTTCTTTACCTGTTACAGCCGCTTCAGTTAACACACGCGTGGTTTCCTGGAACGATGCAGCAGAGATGAACGAGTCAGTAGAAAGCGACGCTTTCGTAATACCCATCAATTGACGTTCAAACTTCGCAGGGAACTTGTTTTGCGCAAGAACTGCTTGGTTTTCCTGAACAACACGGATGTAATCCACTTGTTCGCCTTTGATGAAGCTGGTATCGCCACCGTCAGTGATATCAACTTTACGCAGCATTTGACGTACGATCACTTCAATATGCTTGTCGTTGATTTTTACACCTTGCAGACGGTATACGTCCTGAACTTCGTTCACGATGTAGTTTGTCAGCGCAACTTCGCCTTTCAAACGCAAGATATCGTGCGGGTTCTGTGGACCATCAGAAATAGTTTCACCACGGTTCACATGTTCGCCTTCGAACACGTTAATCGTACGCCATTTCGGAATCAGCTCTTCATAAATCTCAGAGCCATCATCCGGCGTAATCACCAGACGGTTCTTACCTTTGGTCTCTTTACCAAAGCTTACAACACCCGACACTTCTGCAAGGATTGCATGCTCTTTTGGCTTACGTGCTTCGAACAAGTCAGCTACACGCGGCAGACCACCGGTAATATCACGGGTACGTGAAGTTTCTTGTGGTACACGACCGATGACATCACCGACACCAATCGTTTCGCCATCACGAACAGAAAGAATCGTGTTCTGTGGCAGGAAGTAGAACTGTTCGCCACCATCAACGGTATCTAACACAACAGCAGGACGCAAATCTTTACCTGACGCAGGACGTGAAGTCACTGGCAAGATTTCAATGGTTGACATACCTGTTGCATCATCAGTTTTAGAAGTTACGGTTACGCCATCAGCAATCTGGCTGAAACGTACTTTACCTGCAACTTCTGTTACTAATGGATGTGTATGCGGATCCCAAGTCGCCACAATACCGCCTGCTTCTACAGCTTCGCCATCTTTCAGCAAGATAGACGCACCGTAAGGAAGTTTATAGCGCTCGCGCTCACGACCTAAATCATCCGCAATACCGATTTCACCTGAACGTGAAGTCGATACCAAGTGACCTTTGGCATGTTGTACTGTTTTCACGTTGTGGAAACGTACTGTACCTTGGTTACGAACTTGTACGCTGTTTGCAGCAGAAGTTCGGCTTGCAGCACCACCGACGTGGAAGGTACGCATCGTTAACTGTGTACCTGGCTCACCAATCGATTGAGCTGCCATTACACCAACAGACTCACCCGGGTTCACCTGATGACCACGTGCTAGGTCACGACCGTAACATTTCGCACATACACCGAAGGTAGACGCACAGTTCACGACTGAACGTACTTTAATTTCGTCGACACCTTGGCTTTCGATAAACGTCGCCAATTTCTCGTCAATTAACGTATTACGAGGAAGTAGAACTTCATCTGTACCTACACGTTTCACATCTTCAGCAACCACACGACCCAATACTCGTGCACCCAGGTTTTCGATGACATCGCCACCTTGAATGAACGGAGTCATTACCAGACCGTCATACGTACCACAATCTGGCTCGGTAATGACCAAGTCCTGCGCAACGTCTACTAGACGACGAGTCAAGTAACCAGAGTTCGCAGTTTTCAGTGCTGTATCGGCCAAACCTTTACGCGCACCGTGTGTCGAGATGAAGTACTGAAGTACGGTCAAACCTTCACGGAAGTTCGCTTTAATCGGCGTTTCAATGATCGAGCCATCCGGCTTCGCCATCAAACCACGCATACCCGCCAACTGACGAATCTGAGCTGCCGAACCACGGGCACCCGAGTCAGACATCATGTAGATCGAGTTGAATGATTTTTGCTTCTCGTCTTCACCCTGTTTGTTCTTCACAGTGGTAAAAGACAAGTTGTCCATCATCGCTTTAGCAACCTGGTCATTGGTACGCGCCCAAATATCGACCACTTTGTTATAACGTTCGCCGGCAGTTACGAAACCTTGTTCGAACTGTTGTTCGATTTCACGAACTTCAGCTTCCGCTTTACCAATAATTGCTTGTTTTTGCGGTGGAATAACCATGTCTTCCATACCGACAGATACACCTGAACGCGTCGCTTGACGGAAGCCCAAGTACATCAACTGGTCAGCGAAGATAACAGTATCTTTCAGACCCAATTTACGGTAGCAAGAGTTAATTAATTTCGAGATGTTTTTCTTGGTCATCTCAACGTTAATTTGCTGGAAATCCATACCTTCAGGTACAACTTCCCAAAGTAGGCAGCGACCAGGCGTCGTATCTACAATAATGGTTTGCTGTTCACGGTTACCATCTTCGTCGATCACAGTCTGGTGTACACGTGCTTTAACGCGAGCGTGTAGATCAACCTGACCTGTTGCCAGTGCACGGTTTACTTCGTGAGTATCCGCGAACACCATGCCTTCACCTTTGGCATTGATTGCATCACGCGTGATGTAATACAAGCCCAAGACAACGTCCTGAGACGGTACGATGATTGGCTCACCATTCGCTGGAGACAAGATGTTATTCGTCGACATCATTAACGCACGAGCTTCAAGCTGAGCTTCAAGTGTTAATGGTACGTGTACCGCCATTTGGTCACCATCGAAGTCGGCGTTAAACGCAGCACATACGAGTGGGTGTAGACGGATCGCTTTACCTTCGATCAGGATCGGTTCAAATGCTTGAAGACCCAAACGGTGAAGAGTTGGCGCACGGTTCAACATCACTGGATGTTGACGAATCACGTGAGCAAGAACGTCCCAAACTTCCGGGGTTTCGCGCTCAACCATTTTCTTCGCAGCTTTAATGGTAGTTGCTTGACCAGAAGCTTGTAGTTTCGCGAAAATGAATGGCTTGAACAGTTCAAGTGCCATTTTCTTCGGAAGACCACATTGGTGCAAACGCAGGTTTGGACCAACAGTAATTACCGAACGACCAGAGTAGTCAACACGCTTACCAAGTAAGTTTTGACGGAAACGACCTTGCTTACCTTTGATCATGTCTGCCAAAGATTTAAGCGGACGCTTGTTCGAACCGGTAATTGCACGACCACGACGACCGTTATCTAGCAATGCATCTACAGACTCTTGTAACATACGTTTTTCGTTACGTACGATGATGTCTGGCGCTGCAAGGTCAAGAAGACGCTTCAAACGGTTGTTACGGTTGATCACACGACGATAAAGATCGTTCAGGTCAGAAGTCGCGAAACGACCACCTTCAAGTGGTACAAGCGGACGAAGGTCTGGTGGAAGAACTGGAAGTACAGTTAACACCATCCATTCTGGCTTGTTGTTCGAATCGTTGAATGCTTCCATCAACTTCAAACGCTTAGACGCTTTTTTCAGCTTGGTTTCTGAAGTTGTAACAGGAATTTCTTCACGAAGACGTGCAATTTCAGCTTCAAGATCGATGTCTTTCAACAAGTCTTGAACCGCTTCAGCACCCATTTTCGCTGTGAATTCATCACCGTGTTCTTCTAATGCATTGAAGTATTCTTCATCATTTAGAAGTTGGTATTTCTCAAATGGAGTCATACCCGGATCGGTCACTACATAAGATTCGAAATACAATACACGTTCAATATCACGTAGCGTCATGTCTAATAATAGACCGATACGGCTAGGCAATGATTTCAAGAACCAGATGTGTGCAACTGGAGAAGCCAGCTCGATGTGACCCATACGTTCACGACGAACTTTCGCAGTTGTTACTTCAACGCCACATTTTTCACAAATGACGCCTTTGTATTTCATACGCTTGTATTTACCACACAAGCATTCGTAATCTTTCACTGGACCAAAGATTTTGGCACAGAACAAACCATCACGTTCAGGCTTGAACGTACGATAGTTAATGGTTTCTGGCTTTTTAACTTCACCGTGAGACCATGACTTAATCATTTCTGGTGACGCAAGACCAATACGGATGCGGTCAAACTCTACTGGAGCATGACCGTCTGAATCCGTCTTTTTGCGCATGATATCGAGCAAGTCTTTCAATTTTTTTCTCCGTGTGTTGTGGAGATTTTCACTCAACAACTGGGTCACAAATATTGTTTTTTAACTGAATTGGGAATCCCAAGAATCCCCCTCAATCCCCCTTTGTTAAGGGGGGAAGCCCCTCTTTATCAAAGAGGGGTTTGGGGAGATTTAATGGAGATTCTTAGTCACCATTTTTCAGTTCAATGTTGATACCTAAAGAACGGATCTCTTTGGTCAATACGTTGAACGATTCAGGCATGCCCGGGTCCATATAATGGTTGCCATCTACAATGTTCTTGTAGATACGGGTACGGCCTTCAACGTCATCCGATTTCACAGTCAGCATTTCTTGTAGCGTATATGCTGCACCGTAAGCTTCTAGTGCCCAGACTTCCATCTCACCGAAACGCTGACCACCGAATTGTGCTTTACCACCAAGCGGCTGTTGCGTAACTAGAGAGTAAGAACCAGTTGAACGCGCATGCATCTTGTCATCAACCAAGTGGTTCAGTTTCAGCATGTACATGTAACCAACAGTTACCGGACGGTCGAAACGCTCACCAGTACGACCATCATATAATACGGTCTGACCAGTACTAGACAGGCCTGCAAGTTGTAACAACTCTTTGATCTGACCTTCTTCAGCACCATCGAATACAGGAGTAGCCAAAGGTACACCAGCACGCAAGTTGCCAGAAAGTTTCAAGATTTCTTCATCAGTCAAGCTATCAAGATCTTCTTGCTCGCCACCAACTTTGTTGTAAATCTTGTCTAGGAAATCACGAAGCTCAAGTACAGTACGTTGCTCTTTCATCATCTTGTCGATTTGATCGCCAAGACCTTTCGCCGCCATACCCAAGTGAGTTTCAAGAATCTGACCCACGTTCATACGCGATGGTACGCCCAGCGGGTTCAATACGATATCAACAGGTACACCGTTGGCATCATGTGGCATGTCTTCTACTGGCAAGATGTTTGATACAACACCTTTGTTACCGTGACGACCCGCCATCTTATCACCCGGCTGGATGCGACGTTTTACAGCAAGATAAACTTTAACTACTTTCAATACGCCAGTCGTCAGTTCATCACCTGTAGAAAGTTTGCGTTTTTTCTCAGCAAATTTCTCGTCAATTTCGAAGCTCTTCTCTTTCAAGAACACTTGAATTTGAGTTAAACGTTCAGCAATTGCTTCATCAACTGGTTGAATTTCAAGAAGATCAACAAGCTCTAAACCAGACAACACATCTTCAGACAGTTTGTCGCCACGTTTAGTTGTACCGCCACCATTCGACTCTTGGCCATTCAGTAGACGGATTACACGTTCACGTGCAGCTTCTTCGAAGATTTTAAATTCTTCTTTCAAGTCTTTACGGTATGCGTCCAATTGTGCTTTTTCAATTGCTTGAGCACGTTCGTCTTTTTCAAGACCGTCACGTGTAAACACTTGAACGTCAATCACAGTACCTTTTGTACCTGATGGAACGCGTAAAGATGAGTCTTTTACGTCAGCCGCTTTTTCACCGAAGATTGCACGTAGCAATTTTTCTTCTGGAGTAAGCTGTGTTTCACCTTTAGGGGTTACTTTACCTACAAGGATGTCCCCAGCAGTTACTTCAGCACCAATGTAAACGATACCTGACTCGTCCAGTTTAGACAGAGCAGCTTCACCTACGTTCGGAATATCAGCAGTGATTTCTTCCGCACCCAGTTTGGTATCACGTGCGACACATGATAATTCCTGGATATGAATAGACGTTAAACGGTCTTCTTGAAGAACACGCTCAGATAACAAGATCGAGTCTTCGTAGTTGTAACCATTCCAGGTCATAAACGCAACGCGCATGTTTTGACCCAATGCCAACTCACCGCCATCAGTCGATGGACCATCAGCCAGTACATCACCACGACCTACTTTATCGCCCAGGTTCACAAGAACTTTCTGGTTGATACAAGTGTTCTGGTTCGAACGGGTGTATTTGATCAGGTTGTAGATATCTACACCTGCTTCACCTGCGATCATTTCGTCTTCATTCACACGAATAACCACACGAGATGCATCAACAAACTCGATACGACCACCACGCTGAGCGATCACACATACACCTGAGTCATGTGCTACGTTCGCTTCCATACCGGTACCAACAAGCGGCTTGTCAGCGATCAACGTCGGAACTGCCTGACGTTGCATGTTCGAACCCATTAACGCACGGTTGGCGTCATCGTGTTCTAGGAATGGAATCAGTGAGGCTGCTACAGATACGACCTGCTGAGCAGATACATCCATATGCGTTACTTTTTCAGGAGGAATACGTACGAAGTCACCCTGATGACGAACAGATACAAACTCTTCTGTTAAGTTACCGTCTTTATCCATTGCAGAATCGGCCTGTGCAATCACAGTGCCTACTTCTTCAATTGCAGAGAGGTATTCAACTTCATCTGTTACACGACCATCAACAACCTTACGGTATGGGGTTTCCAGGAAACCGAAGTTGTTACATTTCGCATAAACAGAAAGCGAGTTGATCAAACCAATGTTTGGACCTTCCGGTGTTTCAATTGGACATACACGACCGTAGTGAGTTTGATGTACGTCACGTACTTCAAAGCCTGCACGCTCACGTGTTAAACCGCCGGGACCAAGCGCAGAAACACGACGTTTGTGGGTAATCTCAGATAACGGGTTGTTTTGATCCATAAACTGAGATAACTGGCTTGAACCAAAGAATTCTTTGATTGCAGCAGCTACTGGCTTCGCATTGATCAAATCTTGCGGAGACAGGTTGTCAGTTTCAGCTTGGCTTAAACGTTCTTTAACAGCACGTTCTACACGAACCAGACCTACACGGAATTGGTTTTCTGTCATTTCACCAACAGAACGAACACGACGGTTACCCAAGTGATCGATATCGTCGACTTCACCTTTACCGTTACGGATTTCAACTAATGTTTTTAATACATCAGTGATATCTTCGTTCGAGAGAATGCCTTCAACTTCACGTGACTTCTGATCTGTACCGACTTCGTAAGGACGACCCAAACGACGGTTGAACTTCATACGACCCACTGGAGACAAGTCATAACGTTCAGAAGAGAAGAACAAGTTATTGAATAAGTTTTCAGCAGCTTCTTTTGTTGGTGGCTCGCCTGGGCGCATCACTTTGTAGATTTCTACCAATGCTTCTTCACGATTGCTCGTTGTATCTGCACGTAGAGAATCTGCAACGAATGAACCGCGGTCGATATCATTGGTGAACAGAATATTGAACTGCTTCACGCCGCCTTCTGCAATTTTCACCATGATTTCATGGCTTAATACAGTATTGGCTGCAATCACATCACCATCTTTTAGTGGGATGTCTTCAGCAGTGATACGCTCATACAGGTACTCATCAGGCACTGCAAGTTTTTCAAGACCTGAAGCTTCCATTTGACGTACATGACGCGCATTGATACGTTTACCTTGCTCAACAATTGCCTTGCCATCCTTGTCCAGGATGTCAAATTGTGCCATTTCGCCACGCAGACGTTCAGGCACCAGGTCAATCTGGTAGCTACCCATGTCAAGATACACAGGTACTTTCTCGTAGAACATGTCGAGAATGTTTTCGTTGCTATAACCCAAGGCACGAAGCACCACAGTCGCAAGCAATTTACGACGACGGTCAATACGTACATAGACGAGGTCTTTGGCATCGAATTCAAAGTCTAACCATGAACCACGGTAAGGAATGATACGTGCTGAATAAAGGACTTTACCACTTGAGTGAGTCTTGCCTTTATCGTGGTCAAAGAATACGCCTGGTGAACGGTGTAATTGTGACACGATCACACGCTCGGTACCGTTAATCACAAAGGTACCGTTATCCGTCATTAATGGCATTTCGCCCATATAGACTTCTTGTTCACGTACGTCTTTAATTGACTTCGTTTCACGATCTTTCAGGATCAAACGAATTTTTACACGCATTGGTGCTGCATAAGTTGAGCCACGAAGAATACATTCGCGTACATCAAACTCAGGCTTACCAAGACTATACTCAACAAATTCTAAAGCAGCATTGCCAGAATAACTTTCAATAGGAAAAACTGAACGAAATGCGGCTTGGAGACCGATATCTTCGCGGTTTTTTGGTGATTTGCCATCTTGTAAGAATGTTCTGTACGAGTCGACTTGAATCGCGAGCAAGTACGGAGCATCCATGACGCTAGGCAATTTACCAAAATTCTTACGGATCCGTTTCTTTTCGGTATATGAGTATGCCATCTGGAGTCCTCGGAAAGTGTAAACCAAGCCCGCCTGCAGAACGGGCTCAGAAGGAATTACGCTGGCCGATATGGCCACCACTCTTTACAAATGCTGCAATTTTTAGTGGTATTAAAACGCTTATCAATATTTTTTAATGAAAAATATTGGTAAACGTTTGTTCATTATGTTTATTTTCAATTTGTATGATTTTTATATCATGCAAACAAAAATCGAGCCGATTATTGTAACGCAAAAAGGCTGATGACCCAAGAGCCATCAGCCAATTTTTGGAGCCGATTATAAAAAAACCGGCTCCCTTAAGAAATTACTTAAGAGTAACTGTAGCACCAGCTTCTTCAAGTTTCTTCTTAAGCTCTTCGCCTTCTTCTTTAGAAACGCCTTCTTTAAGAACTGCAGGAGCGCCTTCAACCATGTCTTTAGCTTCTTTCAAGCCAAGGCCAGTCGCTTCACGAACTGCTTTAATTACAGCAACTTTGTTCGCGCCGAAAGAAGTCAATTCAACATTGAATTCAGTTTGTTCTTCAGCAGCAGCAGCAGCAGGACCAGCAGCAACAGCTACAGCAGCAGCAGATACATTGAATTTCTCTTCGAAAGCAGAGATAAGTTCAACAAGTTCAAGAACAGTTTTTTCAGCAACTGCGTTTAGGATTTCTTCGTTTGTTAAAGCCATGAGATTAACTCCAAATGGGTATTGAATGATGTGTGTTTAAGTTTGAGCTTAAGCAGCTTCTGACTCGTTTTTCTCTTGAAGCGCTGTAAGTAAGCGGCCCAATTTCGAAATAGGAGCTTGAAGAACGTTTGCAAGCATAGTAAGCGCTTTCTCTTGGTTCGGAAGATTCGCGATTACGCTAACTTCTGCACCTTGATAAAGTTTGCCATCAAATGCAGCAGCTTTAAGTTCAAATGCTTTATTAGTTTTAGCGAATTCTTCGAACAAACGTGCAGCAGCACCCATGTCGTCTTCAGAATTCGAGAAAGCTAAGATTGTTGGGCCAACAAGGTTGTCGTTCAAGATATTGAATTGAGTATCTTGAAGAGCACGTTTAGCCAAAGTGTTACGCACGATACGTGTAGTAACACCAAGTTTACGCGCTTCAACACGTAGAGTAGTTAACTGCTCTACAGTCAAACCTTGGTAGTCAGCAACAACAGCAGCAAATGCAGTAGAAGCAACTTCAGCTACTTCAGCTACGATCTGTTTTTTGCCTTCGATAAGAAGAGCCATTGTAAAACCTCCTAACGGTGATTTATGTACTTACGCGAAGTACACTCCCAATTCGCAAGACCATCACTGGACTCACACGCGGAGGATGAACAAATCACACCACCGCGTCTACGCAGGCTGGGCTATTAAGAGAGAAGCATAAAACTTCCCTCGCCCGCGGTCTTTGACGCTGATAAATTTTCATTTACCAATTCAAAGTTTGCCTAAATTATCCCCTCTCCTTTTAGGAGAGGGCTAGGGAGAGGTTTAACCCTCTTCCCGACCTTCTCCCAGAGGGAGAAGGAGACATCTTCAGGGCTTTAAAATTCTGTAATAAGTCGAGACTTATTTAGAAACGTTTGCTACATCAACGATCAAACCAGGACCCATAGTTGAGCTCAAAGTGATCTTTTGAATGTATACGCCTTTAGACGTAGCAGGTTTCAAACGCTTCAAGTCAGCAACAAGTGCTTCAACGTTTTGACGAACAGCAGCAGCTTCAAAACCTACTTGACCGATCGCAGCGTGGATAATACCAGCTTTGTCTACGCGGTAACGTGCTTGACCAGCTTTTGCATTTTTAACTGCAGTAGCAACGTCAGGAGTTACAGTACCCACTTTAGGGTTTGGCATTAAGCCACGTGGACCAAGGATCGTACCAAGTTTACCTACAACGCGCATTGCATCTGGAGCAGCAATTACTACGTCAAAGTCAAGGTTACCCGCTTGGATGCTTTCAGCAAGATCGTCGAAACCAACAACGTCTGCGCCTTCAGCTTTAGCAGCTTCAGCAGCAGCGCCTTGAGCGAATACAGCTACACGTACAGTTTTACCAGTACCTGCAGGAAGTGTAGTCGCGCCACGAACAACTTGGTCAGATTTACGAGGATCAACACCTAGGTTTACCGCGATATCTAGAGATTCTTTGAATTTAGGAGCTGGAAGGCTCTCTAAAACTGCAACAGCTTCTTCTAGCGTGTAAACTTTGTGCGCTTCTACAGCAGCTACAATCGCTTTTTGACGTTTAGTTAATTTAGCCATGTCTTAAAGCTCCACTTCCAAGCCCATAGAACGCGCAGAACCAGCAATGGTACGTACACGTGCGTCTAAATCAGCACCAGTCAAATCTGGTTCTTTAGTAGTCGCGATTTCTTCGATTTGAGCACGAGTCAACTTACCAACTTTAGTTTTGTTAGGTACAGCTGAACCCTTCTGGATACCAGCAGCTTTCTTAAGAAGAACAGCAGCAGGTGGAGTTTTCATGATGAATGTGAACGACTTGTCGTTGTACACAGTGATCACGACTGGAATTGGCAGACCAGCTTCAACTTTTTGTGTCGCAGCATTGAATTCTTTACAGAATGCCATGATGTTCACACCACGTTGACCTAGTGCAGGACCAATCGGTGGAGATGGATTCGCTTTACCAGCTGGAACTTGCAGCTTGATATAGCCGTCAATCTTCTTAGCCATTTCAAATTACCTCTGGGTGCAAACGCCGGTGAAGGCTCCCCAATGATTTCAAGTAACGATACCGTTACAACAACAATGCCTGACTTATAAATAAGTCAGGCGTTTTCAACCCATACAAATTAGACTGATTTTTCGACTTGACGAAATTCCAATTCAACTTGAGTTGGTCGGTTAAATACATTAATGGTCAGCGTTAAACGCGACTTTTCGTACTGAACTTCTTCCACCACACCTTTAAAGTCGGTGAATGGCCCGTCAACCACGAGTAATTCTTCGCCTGGTTCAAACATCGTCTTAGGACGAGGTGCTTCGCCAGTATTGCGTACACGCGCAAGAATCGCATCTGCTTCTTTTTGCGTAATCGGTGCCGGTTTTTCAGCCGTACCACCAATAAAACCTAAAACTTTTGGACATTCTTTAACAATGTGCCAAGTATCATCGTTCATTTCCATTTCGACTAGGACATAGCCAGGAAAGAACTTACGCTCTGATTTACGCTTCTTGCCATCCTTCATTTCTACCACTTCTTCGGTAGGAACAAGGACTTCACCAAAGCTATCGGCAACAGCGCTACGCTGGATTCGATCATTAAGCGAACGCATCACTTGTTTTTCATAACCTGAATAGGCATGAATAATGTACCAACGTTTCATAGCTCTCTTACCCGATAATAAACTTCATTAACCAGCCTAAAATATAGTCAAAACACCACAATAAGATGGATGCAATTACGACTACAACAAGAACTTGCCAAGATGTGGACATAGTCTCTTGTTTGGTAGGCCAGGTCACTCGACGCAACTCAATTCGTGCATCTTTCAGCAGACGAATAAAGCCTTTGCCTTGATGGGTGGCGTATAATAAACCGAATGCTGCAACGATACAAGCCAAAATCACCCCAACGCGCACCCAAATATCATTCGCAGGTGCCCAGTACGCTGGTAAATATTGGTTTACCATCATTGCACCAACCAATAAAATCAAGGCGATAACCCATAGAACCATGTCTAATGGAGAACCAGAACTTACATCTACTGCAGGATTATTTCTTTGAGGAATTGCCGCTTCGCCTAATGCGTCGCGTGATTTTTCATTCGACATTTTTGTACTCGTCGTAGGTTTCGCGACTTATTATATGACCAATTTTGCCGACATCAAGCGTCTTTTTAGAAACTTGGCAGGTCAGGAGGGACTCGAACCCCCAACATTCGGTTTTGGAGACCGACGCTCTACCAATTGAACTACTGACCTGCAAAACAACAAGTTGGAGCCTAAGCTCCAACCTGCTTGTCTTATTCTATGATTATGCAGTTACTTTAGCAACTACACCAGCACCCACTGTACGACCGCCTTCACGGATCGCAAAACGTAGACCTGGGTCCATTGCGATTGGGTGGATTAGCTCTACTGACATCTCAACGTTGTCACCAGGCATAACCATTTCCACACCTTCTTTAAGCGCGATCGCACCAGTTACGTCCGTAGTACGGAAGTAGAACTGTGGACGGTAACCGTTAAGGAATGGAGTGTGACGACCAC
>NZ_JAMXXK010000004.1 GCF_024129735.1 Acinetobacter lwoffii
TTAAAAGCGTTATTTTCACCCGATAAAGTCCCCATCAAACAAGAGGAAGCTTAAATGAGCTTCCTCTTGTAAAAATTGTGGGACAGCAGTGGGCCTTAGCCTCTTTTTTTCAAGCCTGAAATCTATGCCTCTGTCGGATTAGTCAATTCCGTCATTGGCCAGCGTGGTGTGGTGGTCACCGCCAAGCCATCATGCTGCCCTGCTTTTAAACGCTGATAGCCCGCAAAAGCAATCATTGCACCATTGTCTGTACAGAGTGCAGGTTCAGCATAATAAACAGATGCACGGATCTTGGCTAAATCTGCTTCTAAACGCTCACGTAAACGCTTATTGGCACTGACACCGCCCGCAATCACCAGACGTTTAAGCCCCGTTTGCTTCAATGCTTTCACCGACTTTTTCACCAGAGTATCGACAATGGCTTCCTGAAAACTGGCAGCGATGTCGGCATCGCGGTTTTCATCACCCAGTTTTTTCATCTGTACAGAAACTGCGGTTTTTAGACCACTGAATGAGAATTCCAGACCTTGATGCAGCATTGGGCGTGGGAATGCAAATGCATTTGGATCGCCCTGTTCCGCCAATTTAGAGATATTCGGACCGCCCGGATATGGCAAGCCCATCATTTTCGCGACTTTATCAAAGGCTTCGCCTGCCGCATCATCAATGGATTCACCGAGCAATTCATACTGGCCAATGCCATAAGCAGCCATGAGCTGAGAATGTCCACCCGATACCAATAATGCAACAAATGGAAACTCAGGCGGAGTTTCTGACAACAAAGGTGCCAGCATATGACCTTCCATATGATGCACACCAATTGCGGGTTTATTCAGTGCAAAGGCCAAAGTACGACCAAACAATGCGCCTGTCATGAGTGCGCCCATCAGACCCGGGCCACGGGTATATGCGACTGCATCAATTTCTGATTTTTTCACGCCGCTCTGTTCAAGCAGCTCATTGATGAGTGGAATCAGTTTACGCACATGATCACGTGACGCCAGCTCTGGAACTACACCGCCATATTCTGCATGCAGTTTAATCTGGCTATAAAGCACCTGTCCGCGCAAACCCAACTCGCTGTCATACAGCGCAAGTCCTGTTTCATCACACGACGTTTCCAAGCCTAAAACGATCATTAAACTGCCCATAACCTGTATCAATTCTATTGCAGCAACTATTATAGACTTGTGGTATGAGATGTAAATGAGTAAAATACTGACCTTCACTTGTGATTGAGGGCAATTCAGCCCGAGATCTTACCCTAACTGATATGAGGATTCTTCATGCCACAAGTTAAATTGAAAGAAGGCGAACCAGTAGACGTAGCTATCCGTCGTTTCAAACGTTCATGCGAAAAAGCGGGTGTTCTTGCTGACGTACGTAAGCGTGAATTCTACGAGAAACCAACTCAAGAACGTAAGCGCAAAAAAGCTGCTGCTGTTAAACGCTACCAAAAGAAATTGGCGCGTGAATCAGTACGTACGACTCGCCTTTACTAAGATTAATTTGTGATTGATTGCCTGGAATAAATAATGACGACTTTAAAAGACCAAATCACGGATGTTTTGAAAGCAACAATGCGTGCCAAAGAAATGTCCAAGCTGACGGTCATTCGTAGTCTACAGGCAGCAATTAAGCAAATCGAAGTCGATGAGCGCAAAGAACTTGACGACGCTCAGGTTCTTGCGGTCATTGAAAAACAAATTAAACAACGTAAAGAATCGGTTAAAGCCTTTGCAGGCGCTGGCCGAGATGATTTAGCTAGTAAGGAACAAGCCGAAATTGAGATTTTGTCTCAGTTTCTACCAGAAGCTATGACTGAGGAAGAACTTGATTCCATGATTGCGCAAGCTATTGCAGCGCAACAAGCTACTAGCATGAAAGATATGGGTAAGGTGATGAATTCTCTGCGTCCGCTCATAGCCGGGCGCGCCGATCCTGCACAAGTTTCCGCCAAAATCAAAGCGCAACTTGCTTAATCCATACTCTCTAGCATTTTCTCTTTAACGTTGAACTGCCTTTAATCAAAGACAGTTCCTGACGTATTCTCATTGCAAATTACAATCGACCTGATAACGCTTAAGTAATTGCATCTCTTTCGACGATTTCACTTCTACAATTACATCCCGTTTACTCATATTTTGAAACTGACGATCCAGATAAGGACGATTCTGGTCAGCGGCCTGATATAAACGATCAACATAACGTCCTACAATTCCACAAAATTTTGCATTCTGCTCAGGACTAAATCCCTGTTGCTGCGGATTTAAACCACTTAAAAACTGACGCGATTCCTTTTTATAATCCGCATTAATTCGTTCTATTGCTTCTACATATTCAACTGCACTCGCAGCAAAAACCCCATAACTCCACCCCAGTAGACACACGCCCAATAGTATTTTTTTCATATTATGCTTCAGTTTGATTCACGCTGATCTTTCAAAAATATTGTAGCCTGATTGAATATATTCTTGCTATATCATCCTGATACAAAAACTTAAAACCCAGTTCAGCTTTAAATCTTATATTGATGTGCCTGCTGCATCTGCTTCAGACGCTGGCGAATAGTTGACGATAAAGATTGATTATTCTTTACGCTACGCTGTGCATGTAATAATGATTTGATCGCAGTTTCTTCATACCCTGACCAATATTCTACTTCTGCACGATAGCGCAGCACATTAGCAGCCTTGATCGGCGAATCCGGCTCTACATTGGCAGCAAGCTGCATCAGTCGCCAGCCACTCACATCCCGTGAATTGGCATTTAAAAATCGCTGCACTAAAATTTTTGCCTGATCAGGTTGCTTGGCACGAATCAACACTTCTGCATATTTATAATTGAGCGCTCGATTCTCCGGCATGATCCGCGCTGCTGACGCTACACTTTTCAAGGCAGCATCAAGCTGGTTCTGCGCTAAATAAATATCGGTCTGAAATAAAACCTGCAAAGGATGCATCTGATTATGCTTTTTTGCTCGATTTAAAGTAGCCTGCGCGGCCTGAAAATCACTTTGCTGTATTTGATAGGCAGTTAAGGCAAGCTGGCCTGCAAAATTATTTTGCCGGTCCATCAGGATAAGCTGCTCTGCATTGGTCTGACCAGACAATACCCTGCTATACCACTTGATAATTTCAAAGTCTTGATCATTGAGATTGCGTTTCACCGCAGGAAGCTGGTTGGCACGTAAACGCGCTTCACTCATACGCTCTGTGGTGAGTGGATGAGTGAACCAGAAATCTGGCAGAAAGCTCAATCGGCTGGTCGAGCGATGCATGACCTCAAAGAAGTCTGCCATGCTATGCGGGTTATAGCCAGAACGGTACATATACTGCATCCCGATCCGGTCTGCTTCGCGCTCCTGATTACGACTATAGGTGAGCTGTTTATCTAGAAGTGCTGCCTGTGAACCCATCATGACCGCTGTGCCGACATCACCATCTGCCTGAGAAGCGACCAAAACACCGACGAGAATTCCGGCTAGCGCCAGTAAACCTTGCCCTTTAAAGGCATCCCGAGAGCGACTGTAATGACGTTGTGTGACATGTGCAATTTCATGTGCCATGACTCCTGCCACTTCATCCATGTTTCGGGCTGAATTAATCAGACCAGCATTAAGTGCAAAGAGGCCACCCGGTACGGCGAAAGCATTAATTTGCGGATCATTAATGACCAACAAACCGATCGGCTGTTGCAATTGAGTTTGACTCAGAATATGAGAAAATACTGAAAGCAGCTGATCTTCAAGCCATGGATTTTGCATCACTGGCATTTGTTTATGCACTTCACGATAGACTTTTTCACCGATCATTTTTTCTTTTTGTTGATCGAGTAAGCCGACACCTGTACCAATATCAGGCACAGAAAATTGTACATTTACTTGATTAAAATCATGGTTAGAGCTGTGCCCTGCCACCATATACAGACTTAAGCCACACACCAGCGCCAATCGTTTCAATGAAAAATCTCTAATCCTGCCAATCTAATCTGTCTTGAATATAGCATTGAACCATGAGCAGAGACGCAAGAAAATGTTATTTTTTAATACCATTGAAACGACGAATCAGATGCATTTTAAAACTCTGGATTGACCGCATAACGGGGCAATCGTCCTTCTAAAGCATCGACCAGATTCTGATAAGCCAGTTCTGCCATTTTTTTACGGGTTGCTGCAGTGGCCGAACCCACATGTGGCAATGTAACCACATTGTCCAACTGGAATAATTCCGATTCTTTTAATGGCTCTTTCTGATACACATCCAGACCGGCAGCAAAAATCTGCTTGGCTTTTAAAGCTTCAACTAATGCTTGTTCATCAATGACCGAGCCACGTGAAATATTGACCAATACCGCATGAGGTTGCATTTTCGTCAATTCCGCTGCTGCAATCAGGGCTTTGGAATCCGTATTCAAATCTACTGCAACGACCACAAAGTCAGAACGCTGTAACAGCTCATCAAGCTGGCAATATTGCGCATTCAATCCTTGAGCGAGTTCTGGTTTTTCCCGGCGATTATGATACAGAATATTCATGTTAAAACCGTAAAAACCACGACGTGCGATTGCCGCCCCAATATGACCGAGACCAATAATTCCGAGGGTTTTTCCAAAAATATCCATACCAAATTGTGCTTCGCCCACGGTACGCTGCCATTGTCCCTGCTTGGTCCATTGATCCAGGTAGGCCACTTTGCGTGCTGCTGACATCAGTAAAGTGAAAGCCAGGTCAGCAGTGGTTTCAGTCAGTACATGCGGCGTATTGCTCAGATAAATTTTCTTTTCATTTAAATAATCCAGTTCATAGTTGTCATAACCGACACTGACACTGGAGATAATTTTTAATCGGGTGGCACTGGCCAGATTATCACGATTCAGCAAACGCCCTGCGCCAATCATGCCATCGGCATCCTGAACCTGCTGCAAAAGCTGTTGATTCACATCACCCAGCTTGGGTTGTATGTAGCTCACCTGATAATTTTGTTCCAGCTTGTTTTGAATATCAGGATCAATTTGACTAAATACAACCACTTTTTGTTTCATCTATTTCTATTCCACAGCAAGATTATTCCAGACTGGCAGTCCTATTTTGCATAAACTGCCATAAACGTTTTTTTAGAATCGGCTGATCCAGCATTTCTTGTAAAGATGCCAACTGGATCATTTTCGTATTTGATATATGCGCTACAGGCCCGAGGAAAATAATATTTTTCTCTGCACTCATTCCATCCAGAAAACCCTGAATATAGGATTCTACACCACGTCCATCCTGAACATTGGCCCAGGGAAATGGCCAGTTCAGCTCATGAAACTCACCTGGGACTGCACGCTGGATATTGCCCCATAAATTCTGGGTGTCTTCGGTCATTGCAGTTGCATCAATCACGATACTGCAATGTGCCAGACTTAAAGCCTGCAAACTGAATGGCGGGATTTGTACGATTTCACGCTGTTCCTGAACAGGTGCAATGTGAGTCGGTGCCGCAGGTGGTGTATCAACCTTAAGCGTAACAATTGGCTCTGGCTCAGGAATCGGCAGATCAGCCAACGCCTCTACGGAAGCAGGCTGAGGCAAGACGATATCGGTGTGAAATTCAGGTGCAGCCTGATCACGCCAGATCGAAACCTGGTGCGGCTGACATGCGCTGTCCCTAGGAATCCAGAGATCGATTCCTAATGTTGCCAGTATGTCACGCTGATGCCCAATCATCTTTTCATCATCACCAATTTCAGGCTGAACATTTTAGCCGGATTGCCTGTGCTTTGCCGAACTTTTTCAGCTTTTCTTTTTTATCCTGATGGATTCTAGTACAAAGTTTAGCTGTCTGCTAAAAACCGTGCTTTTAATACACCATCAAACCATTTCTGCTGTTATAACAGATTCCGGCTAAAGCTGCGCGTTCTCATTTATTTTCTACAGAATGGTTAAACTGTTCTTCTTTAACATTTGCTGAACGACCTGTTCTGCCTCAAAACCCAAGCGCCAATACAACAGCTCCATCACGTCCAACTCATCCTGTGTCACGATACGATCACTCCACAAACAGGCCTCTGCAATACCTAAAATACTGAGGCGATCACGCAATAACAGCCCCGCAATATCATTCAGGATTTCTGCCAGATCAATCGGCTCATCAGAAATTTCATTATATAAGTCCAGTTCCTGAGCGGTCAGAATCCGGTTTAAAATCCGCTCCCGCACCTCAAGCTGGTTGCCGCTATTAATCTGCTGTACATGCAGCAAGGCGTCGATCAAACGCACAATCTGTGGCTTGACCTCATCGAGTGCTGTAGGCGTATGTGCAGGAAGCAAATTCAGTTCGTATTTCACACATTCCAGTAATAATGCATCTAACAGGCCAATTTCGCCATCTTCCTGAATAATCCGTGCCAGCTTCATCAAAAACTGGCGTGCAACAGTTGTCGGCATGCCACCAATATTGTTACAAGCTTGCTGGAAAATCGAGATATGCACCCGCCCGTCCAGATTGAGCAATGAATCTACAATGGCACGGCTAACTTCAGCCTCAGTCGGAATAAATTCACGATATTGACGGATCATTAAAATGGCGACCATCACTTCACGAGAACCAGTTGCGGTTTGTAATGCACGCTCAATCAGTTCCGGACGTGGCATCTTGAGCCGAAGTTCCGGATTCAGTGGTTTGATCGCATCTTTAATCGCAAAACTGATCGGAGACAGCCGCAATAATGGCAAAGGCTGTGGCGAGCTCCAGCTCATTGCAGTTTCAGGCACCACTTCTTCTAAAGAACGGAACAAACTAAACAAAGGCTGATTTTTGAGTTTTTTCAGATTCTCAAGCTGTAAGTCCTGAATCAAGGCAGGATTTAATTCATAAATCCGCTGATTGATATGGGGATGAATATTCAGCCAGTTTTGTGGGCTCAAGGAATTGGCAAAGCACATATGTGAAATGGATTCAGCATATTCACTATAAATCTGGGAGCCAGAATGATGCACATGGATTCTGAGTAAAGTCTGAATATTGGCATCATTTTGAATCAGGCGTCGGGTCTTTCGATCATTTTCATAGGTCCGACCACCCAGTGAAATATATTTAATAAAACGGGAAATCAAAACACCCAAACTACCAATCAGCCAGATCACCGCACCGACTGCAACATAGAAAGTTTCAAACTTATTTTCACGCGGACTACCCGCTCGATAAAAACCGGACTTGGCAATCTTACTGCCACACTGACTAAACGTGGTTAAACTGCTATACAGGATTTTCAGGCGGGTATTTTCCGCAGCTTCACCAGAGAGAATTTTATTGAATTCATGGCTGAGCAAGCCATACAGCTCAACTTTATCCAGTGTTTGTATCGCACCCCAAGTCAGGATAATTGCGGTATCCCGCGGACTAAAACCTGCCGTCAATGCATTGACACCAACTTCATCGGGCAGCACATATACCGCCGGAACATCAATCAGAAAAGTCTCTGCCAGCTGCTGGTTAATGTGCAGTGCAGCACTTTCTTCTGGAATACTGTCCATCGGACTCAACCGACGCGCACCCAACTGCTTCGCCAGTGAATAACCACCATTCCGAAAAATATAAAACTCGTAGATGACCGAGATCATCATGGCACATAACAACAAAGCAATCAGGTAAGGACTCAGCGCATGCCAGAAGATTGACTGGCTAGGATCAGTATAAAAAACAAAGAGACCAACAACGGTATTAATAATAAAAATAGTCAACAGAATTGCAATCAGGCAAAAACTTACAGGCAGTACTATATTTTTGTTTTTTATAAAATCGTATCCTACGTTTCGCAATGCAGAATCCTAAAATGATGATTTTCAATGGGCTCATCATAAAACAAAAAAGCGGGAAATTCCCGCTTTTTCATGATGATTTTAACTACTTAGACTTCGCGTACGCCGGTCAAATCCACTGAAGCTGCATCAATATTGACATCAATATAATTGCTTTCTTTCATGGCACTGTCACTACGTTTTTGCTGAAGATCATCCAGATATTGCGCATCAATACCGCCCGAAACATAGATGCCATCAAAGACTGAACAATCAAAGTCTTTGACATCCGGTACTTTGGTGGTTCTTACCGCATCTTTCAAATCTTCCAGATCCTGGAAAATCAGACGGTCAGCACCAATAATTTCACGGATTTCTTCTACGCTACGTTCCGATGCAATCAGCTCAGATTTCGCCGGCATATCAATACCGTAAACGTTTGGATATTTCACCATCGGTGCTGCAGACGCAAAGAATACTTTTTTCGCGCCAGAATCACGAGCCATCTGGATAATTTCATTACAGGTCGTACCACGGACAATCGAGTCATCCACCAACAGTACGTTTTTACCTTTAAACTCAAGCTCAACCGGGTTGAGTTTCTGACGTACCGATTTTTTACGCAGCTGCTGTCCCGGCATAATAAAGGTACGGCCGATATAGCGGTTTTTCATGAAACCTTCACGGAATTTCACACCCAGCATATTGGCAAGTTCTAGCGCTGAAGTACGTGAAGTATCCGGAATCGGAATCACCACATCAATATCATGCTCTTCACCCCACTCACGCAGAATTTTTTGCGCCAGTTTCTCACCCATTTTTAAACGTGCTTTATACACCGAGATTCCATCAATAATGGCATCTGGACGGGCAAAATAAACGTATTCAAAAATACAAGGACGATATTCGGCATTTACGGCACATTGCTTGGTAAAGAAATTACCTTCTAAATCAATAAATACCGCTTCACCTGGCAGAATATCACGCTCAACTTTAAAGCCCAGCGCAGTAATCGCAACAGATTCAGAAGCAATAATATATTCCATACCCTGTTCAGTTTCACGTGAACCGTAGATCAATGGACGAATACCATTTGGATCACGGAAGCCCACCAGACCCTGACCGGTAATCATCGCCACCACGCCATAAGCACCTTTGCAACGCTCATGCACACGTGTTACCGCATGGAAAATATCTTCCGACGTTGGCACCAGTTTGCCATGTTTTTGCAGTTCATGCGCAAACACGTTTAACAGGACTTCTGAATCAGAATCAGTGTTCATATGACGCAAGTCAGTTTTGAACAGGTCATCATGAATTTCTTCGGCATTGGTCAGGTTACCATTATGTGCCAAGGTAATCCCGTACGGCGAGTTCACATAAAACGGCTGTGCTTCAGCACTGCTCGATGAACCGGCTGTTGGATAACGCACATGACCAATACCGTAATTTCCTTTCAAAGCACGCATATGACGGGTATGGAATACATCACGCACCATACCATTGTCTTTGCGCAGGAATAAACGTCCTTCATCACATGTCACGATCCCAGCTGCATCTTGTCCACGATGTTGTAACATCGTTAATGCATCAAACAACATTTGGTTAACGGGTGATTTACCAGCTATACCAACTACTCCACACATAGCAACCTCGCAGACAAGCTAGGATTAATAAAAAGGATTATTTGTAGACTCATCTGCAGCTCCAGACTTGGACGATGTTTCAGATGATGAAGCTGAAGGTTTCGATGTCCCTTCAGGCTTGATATGTTGTAGTGCGCCATTCGCGGCTTCTTTCGACATTTGAGTCGCCCAAGGTGCATAAGGCAATAAGGCTTGAATAAACTTGGACTGTTTCCAGTGAGGTGAGCTTTCTACCCACGGGCCAATTCCCTGCATGGTAATCAGAACAATCAGCAAACCTTTCAGGCTACCAAAGACACCACCCGCCAGACGGTTGAGAGGGCCCAGTTTAAGACTCTTTAAAATACGGTTCAACAGTGCAGTAACGATCCAGGTCAGAACTACAATCAGCAGGACGATAAAAGCGAAGGCCGCAATCTTTTGTACGACTGGATCTGTACTCAGAGCAACCATAGACGGCGCAAGTAGCGTTGAATATTTTGCCGCAACAATCAGGGCAAAGATCCATCCCACTAAGTTCGCAAAGGCTTTAATAAATCCTTGACGCAAACCGTTGAGCCCTCCAATGAGCAAGATAATCAGTAGAAAGATATCAATGGCATTCATAGGATTTAAAGTGCGTCTACACAATCTTTTACAAGTTTAGGTCCAGTATAGATGAGGCCACTATAAACTTGTACAAGGCTGGCGCCTGCCTGTTTCTTGGCAGCAGCATCTGCACCTGAAAGAATACCACCCACACCAATCAATGGAATTTGTCCTTTTAATACCGCAGCAAATGCAGCCAGACATGCGGTACTTTTCTCAAATACTGGCGCGCCAGACAAACCACCTGCTTCCTCTGCATGCTCCAGACCCTCTACACCTTCACGTGACAGTGTGGTATTGGTCACAATCAGGCCATCAATCTTGAATTGCAATAATTGCTTGGCAATAAAGGCAATATCGCTGTTATCCAGATCAGGCGCCACTTTCAGTACCAAAGGTACATAATGCTGGTATTCCTGAGCCAATTCAAGCTGACGCTTCTTCAGTGTTTCCAGCAGTTCGGTGAGTGCATCACCACTTTGCAGGCTGCGCAGGTTTTTGGTATTGGGAGAAGAAATGTTGACGGTAATATAAGAAGCATAATTATAGACTTTTTCTAAACAGATGAGGTAATCATCTACTGCTTTTTCTACCGGAGTATCAGCGTTTTTACCGATATTAATACCGAGAATGCCTTTAAATTTGGCCGCTTTGACATTTTCAACCAGCTGATCCACGCCATCATTATTAAAGCCCATACGGTTAATAATGGCTTTGGCCTGTGGCAAACGGAATAAACGCGGATGAGGATTGCCAGCTTGCGGTCGCGGGGTAATGGTACCAATTTCAATAAAACCAAAACCTTGACCGGCAAGGGCGTCAATATAGGCACCATTTTTGTCCAAACCTGCCGCAAGACCTACCGGATTGGGAAATTCGATTCCCATACAGGTCACAGGTTTCGCAGCAACGTTTTGACGCATCAAGCCCATTTTATGGGATGATTTCAATAGTGATAATGTCAGCTCATGTGCACGCTCTGGTGCTAAAGAAAACAACAAAGGGCGGGCTAGAGAATACAACATATCCAGAAAAGTCTACTGCTTTTTAAGTCGGCATATTATAGGCATAGGCTGACAAAAAAACCATGCTTTGCAAATCTTTATTTTTACCGTTTATTGTATGGTCGCCGTTAATTTAATCTGTCCTGCCTCATTATTTAGTTCCATTTTCTCGATACTTAGCCCCATTTGTGCCAGCTGAGTCAGGAAATTTGCCAGTACTGCATAATTTTCATGCATGACCGCCAATTGAATTTTTCCTTCCATTTGCTGGGAAGCCACCGACAATCCTTGCTGCTGTGCGACTCGCTGTACTTTCTCCGCTGCATCCAGTTGGGTGTCCCCAGCCGGTTTCATGGTTACTGCATTACTTTGCATCCAAACAATGGTATCTTTCATCTGATTTAAGCGTTTTTGCTGGGTATCTGCCGCCTGATGCATATACCAGAGTGCAGAACCGACTGCCGCCACAATCACAAAAACAGTGGTAAAAATCACCATTACCCGTTCACGTACCGACAAGCTGTCCAGATAATCACTCAGTTTTTCAAAAGACTGATCCATACGATTTTGTAGCGCTTCAATGCCTTTCATTATTGAATCCTCACCAGTCCGATCGCAGCTGTTCCGCTGGCCTGAATATTCCCCAGCTCCACCTTAAAGCCTTGCTGGCTTAATTGTGTGGTCAGTGCATTTAACGTTTCTGATGAATTGGCCTTAAGCTCCATACTTAACACAGAAGCATCATAATTCACCCGTTGTGCCACAATCTGATTTTGCATCAAGACAGGCCCCACCCGACTAATCAGCTGTAATGCATGCGTATCTGCGATCTGGCTTTGACGCAACTGCCCTTCAAACTGACTTTTGATATTCTGCTCAGTGACCGGATAATTTTGTCCAAACCAATATTTAAACTGGTCAATGGCTTGCGCGGCGGTCTGATTTGCCACTTTCTTATATTGATACCAGCGCACAGCATCATAACTAAACTGCAATACCCAAATACCCAGAAAAACTGCCGCGCAGGCTTTCCAGTAGCCGGAAATAGCGCCATCGGATTTTGCTTTAGGCAATATATTAAACGGATGCTGTTTTGGTTTTTTCAGTACAGGAATACCATATTGGAAAGATTCCAGTTGCTCCTGAGTGATGAACGCTTCAAGACTACGCAACTGCTCCTGATTCAGATTGCTCACCTTATAGCTGAGATCCTTGGGCTGATAATCCAGATAAAGGCTTAGATCATCCAGCGACTGGCCGATATATTCCGACTCGCGCACCAGCAAACGTCCACCGATTTGCGCAATCACACGCTGATTGGCATCAGGAACCGGCAGCACCAAAAAGTCCGGCAATAAAGCTGCCAGCTTGACTGGGATCAGGCTTAAAGCATGTTGCAAGGTCTCAAGCGTAGAATTCGCAACCCCCATAATGCTGATCTGATCCGGCTGCTGAAAATGATGTAGCACTTTCATAGCATCTACCGGCAGCACCACGTATTCTTCAAGCAAATATTTAATGCCATCATTGCCCATTTTCTTATATTGGCTCTTGGGCAAGGTCTGCTGCAAAATTTGCACATGACGGCTAGGAAAAAACACCACCGCCTCTTCGCCATGATGAGCCTGTATATCCTGAATCAGCTGCTCAAGTGTGTGCGCAGTGTTCCAGAACTCCCCAGTTGACCATTGCCAAACCCCATTGGCTTCAGGCATCCATAAATACAACATCGATTGTGTTCTGCCGTTTTAATTAATTTTTTATAGTGTAGGAATAAAGCTTTTTATCTGTGTGGATAAGCCAGGTGCAATCACCGCCTGATCATAAATACGTGCTTCTGCCAATGCATAGGGATGAAAAGATTCAGCCAGCAGAATGGAAGACATATGGGCCACCACATTCATATGACACACCACTGCAATCGACTCATAAGGCAGTTGCGATAACCATTCCACTGCGACTTTGGCATCATCATCCGGTTTGATCGTATTACAGATCACCACCGGCACATCTTTAAAATACTGCTGCAAATGTGCCAGAGTTTCCTGTGCACGCAATAACGGACTGACCACAAACACTTCAGGCTTAATCATCTCTTTCAAAAACTGTGCAGTTTGCTCAGCCTGTTGATGACCACGCTCCGTTAAAGGTCGCTTGGTATCATTACCATTGATCGGTGGCGCGGCCTCGCCATGTCGAACTAAAGTTAGTTGCATTTGATTTCCTTATATTCTTTTGCCTGCATGATATATAGCGGATATGACATTTCGCAGACAGTCCCTGTGTTATAGATCAGACTTGATGATGTGGCAAGACAAATTCAACATCACTGCGATGACCGTTTTTCATCAATGACAAGGCAATATTGAGTGGTGGCGCACCTTCAAAAATCACATCATACAAGGCCGAGGTAATCGGCATATATACATCGAGCTCTTCCGAACGTGCCTTGACCTGCACAATGGTATTAATCCCTTCTGCCGTTTGCCCCAATTCAGTCGTTGCCTGCTCCAAGGTTTTACCTTTGCCAAGTGCATAACCCACCTGATAATTACGGCTGAGCGGACTGCTACAGGTTGCGAACAAATCACCCACACCTGAAAGCCCAAGGAAAGTCAGCGGATTAGCACCGAGTTTTACTGCAAAACGGCTCATTTCGGCCAAAGCACGGGTCAGGATCATACTCTTGGTATTTTCACCCACGTTATACGCAGCAGCCATGCCCATCGCGACAGCATAGATATTTTTTAATGCGCCCCCGAGTTCTACCCCATGCACATCATCACTGGCGAATACGCGGAACAAGGCACTATGTAGGGCTTGTTGTACGGCATAACGCACCAGCTCGGACTGGCTGGCAATCACGGTTCCTGCCGGCTGTCCTGCCACAATTTCCTTGGCCAGATTCGGTCCTGATAACACACCATAAGGCACTTCAGGCAACACTTCACGAATAATATCGCTCATGAAACTAAAGGTTTTGGCTTCAATACCCTTGGTCAGCGAGATCACGGCTTGCGATGTAATAAAAGGTTTGATTTGCTGCAAGACATCCCGGAAAGAATGGCTCGGAATAGCGACTAAAATAATATCTCGATCACGCACAGCCTGTTCTAGTTCTGACACCGCCAGCAGATTTTCTTCTAACTTAAAATCTGGCAAATAGCGTTTATTGATATGCGTGACATTAATATCTGCCGCAACTGCTTCATCACGAATCCAGATCATGGTATTGCAACCATTACGCACTGCAGTATTGGCCATTGCAGTACCGAAGCTGCCCCCACCCAATACCGTGACTCTTAAAGCTGCCTTATGATCAACTGCAACCGGTTCTACCAGTTTTGAGAAATTTAATTCTGACATCTTATTTTTTAATATCCTGTTATACCCTGCAAACTAGCTGTTCTGGTTCCAATAACTGACAAAATCACCGGTTTGAATCTCTGCGCGTGCTGGAATTGCTTTTGCTGCAGTGCCAATATAAATAATACCTGAGACCAGATCATCTTTTGAAATTCCCAATGCCTGCTTAAACAGGCCAGACTCGACTACAGCACCGCTACGCCACATGGTCGAGAAACCCTGAACCTGAAGTGACAACAGAAAATTCTGAATGGCTGCGCCTGAACTCAGGATTTGTTCAAAATGCGGAACTTTAGGATGATCCTGCAAACGCGTTAAGGCAAGCACCAATAAAGGCGCACGAAATGGATGATTCTTGACCCGCTCAATCTGCGCTGTTTCAGTTTCACCCAAATCGACGAGCGCCTGCGACAGCAACCCTCCAAAAGCTTCACGCTGATTATCTGGAACCACCACAAATGTGGTCGGCTTGAGCCGATGATGATCGGGTGCAGTTAATGCCGCTTGAAAGGCTCTTTCCAGTTGTTCTGCATTGGGTGCGGGTGCCAGCAGATGACCAATCGATTGCCGTTGGTGAATATTTTGATGAACGATGTCAATCGCAGATTCCGTCATTGCCTTGTATATCTACACTTAAAAAACCATACTCAAGATTAGCATATTCAAAGAAAAATACGCTAGAAACTTCATAGCGATTCAGCACGCTCATCACAATTTGAAGATAAAGTTGCTTGGTTTTTCAATCCTGTGCTGCTCTATTTTTCACCTAACTCACATAGAGCTATACCAAAAATTGCCAAACCTATACAACAGCTACAAAATCTGCGCTGCTTGCTGTGTTGAAATATTCAGCATCGTATTTACTTGAGATTTCATGATGAAAAAAACAATCGCTTTCAGCGGATTAGCTATTTCCGCATTATTGCTTACTGCTTGTGCCTCAAACCCGACTGCATTGGCAGTGCAAAAGGAAAATAACCAGTACGAAGTGACCGGATTAGGTAAAAATCAACTGACCTCGAAAAACAACGCGATTACTGCGGCCAATAAAGCCTGTGGCTCTCGATCAACCCCAATTATTGTGGATGAAAAGACAGCTTATAACGGCGCTTTAAAAGGCGTGGTCGATGAACAAACAGGTCAGATGATTCAGGCAGCGGCTACCGTTCTCGGGAATATCGCAGGTACCAATACCGGTTTAAACCAGAATGATGATTATCAGACAGTGCTTACATTTCGCTGTCAGGCCAAATAAGCCTTAAACCACAGCGCAATAAAAAACCGCTCTTCAAGAGCGGTTTTTCTATGGTCTGGATTAGCAGTAACCTTCCAGGCGGGTCAAAGGCAATTTTTGCCCAATGGCTTTTTCAATTTCTGGCAGATAGAACGCATCATCTTCTGCAAGGAAACTGATACTCACACCACTGGTTCCCGCACGACCGGTACGGCCAATACGATGCACATAATCATCCGACTGTTCCGGCAAGGTGAAGTTCACTACATGCGATACACCATCAACATGGATGCCACGACCTGCAACATCTGTTGCAATCATGATGTTATGTTTACCATTTTTGAACTGGTCCAGCATTTTCAGGCGTTTGTCCTGAGCAATTTCGCCCGACAACATCACCACCTTATAACCATCACGTTTTAAATGATCATAAAGTTTGCGCACCTGATCACGACGGTTGGCAAAAATCATGACTTTTTCAATCGGCTCATCACGCAGAATTTCTTGCAACAATTTATATTTGTCCGCCTTGGCAACCATATAAACCCGTTGTTCGACATCGGCATTGGTTTTCTTTTCCGGTTCAATTTCAACTGTGACCGGTTCAAATAACCATTGTTGTGCAAGATTCAGCACATCGTAGCTGAAAGTTGCAGAGAACATTAAAGTCTGACGTTGTTCTTTACGCGGCGAGAAACGCACAATGCGCTTTACTGAAGGAATAAAGCCCATATCTAGTAAGCGGTCGGCTTCATCAATGACCAAAAATTCAATCTGATCCAGCCAGACTTCTTTTTGTTCTACAAAATCGATCAAACGACCCGGTGTAGCCACCATAATATCGACAGGCGCTTTATTAAGCTGGTTCTTTTGCTTGTCAAAATCCACACCACCCAGCAAGGTCACCACATTGAGACCAGCATATTTCGCCAGATCCTGTGCATCGCTTTCGATCTGTAACGCCAGTTCACGGGTCGGTGCCAAAATCAGCGCACGTGGCTCACCACGATAGCGTTGTTCCTGAATCGGATTATTTAAGAGATCATTCATGATACTAATTAAAAAGGCAGCAGTTTTGCCTGTACCTGTCTGTGCACGGCCAATGGCATCATGTCCTGCCAGCGTGAATTTCAAAACCTTCTGCTGGATAGGCGTCATGGTGGTAAAGCCTAAAGCATCAATCGCTTTTTTTAGATTGGGATGTAAATTTAAGGTTTCAAAACCAGATGACATAAAGCGGTGCTCTAATTGGGTAATCACTAAGATAGGGATAGTATAAACAAAAAACGCCCCAAGTTATATTGGAGCGTTTTCTTTTTAGCTTAATCCGAAGATTAGTCTAATGGTTGAACTTCTTCAGCTTGAAAGCCTTTTTGGCCTTTAACAACACTGAATTCAACACGTTGGCCGTCACGAAGTGAACGGTGACCGTCACCTTGGATAGCACGGAAATGAACGAATACGTCATCGCCGCCATTACGTTGAATAAAGCCGAAGCCTTTAGTATCGTTAAACCACTTAACTACGCCTTGTTCGCGAGCAGCTGTCATAAGTTAATCCTCATTGAAACTAAAAGAAGGACCACCCGGTGTTGCAAACAGCAGAGCAAACAAGTTTGAAAATATTATTTTTAAGCTTGTAATCATTCTGTAAAACTATCAACAAAATCCCGGTTACATCCATTTATGTAATAGGGTGAAAAACAATCACTTTGTTTATTCAAAGTCCCAAATACGCAACGAGCTTAACATGGGTTTATCACAATTAATAGATTTTTTTTAGCATGTTCTGTTTGATTTAGTTATTTTTTTCATGAAAATTGTCAAAAGACTTTATAAAGTCATTTAGATCTTCTTTTTCTGAAACCAGTTTGGTTCTGGCATCATATTTGCTACTATTTATAGCCTTTTCTGCTATCTAAATAAAACCGCAATGTCCGAATATCCAGCGCAATTCAGCCTTATAGACGCTATGGGAAAACCGTGCCCGATGCCGCTATTAATGTTAAAGCGCGCACTAAAGGCCGGAAATCAGAAAACATTCCTGCTGAAATCATCTGATCCGCATAGCCAGACAGATGTCAGCCGCTATTGTCAGCTGCATCAGCTCAAGCTTGAATTTAAAAAAATTTCTGATACAGAGTTTCACTACTTAATTGAATCTTAAAAAATTTCAATTAAACTGTTGATCCTCACTTTCGTATACTTTTTTACATTTCTCTACCCAAATATCCATTATTTGTGGAGAGATTGGATTAAGATAAAACCTAGTTTAGGGTTATCCCGCACTTCAAGGAGAACACATGAGTGACAGCCGCAATCAGTTGATGCCCCTGTCATTATCGGCGCCAGGTGTCAACCTCGGTGCTTATATCAGCACTGTCAATCAGATTCCGATTTTAACAGCCGAACAAGAAAAAGAGTTGGCTGAACGCTATTACTATGACCAAGATTTAGATGCAGCGAAAATGCTGGTCATGTCGCACTTGCGTTTTGTGGTACATATTGCGCGTAGTTATGCAGGTTATGGTCTGCCACAAGGTGACCTGATTCAGGAAGGCAACCTGGGTCTGATGAAAGCTGTGAAACGTTTTGACCCGAATATGGGCGTACGTTTGGTGTCATTTGCCGTGCACTGGATCAAGGCGGAAATTCACGAATACGTGATCCGTAACTGGCGTATCGTGAAAATCGCCACCACTAAAGCGCAACGTAAACTGTTCTTTAATCTGCGCAGCCTGAAGAAATCATCGAAAAAGTTGACGCTCGCAGAAGCACAGTCTATTGCCAATGATTTAAATGTCACACCAGAACAAGTACTGGAAATGGAAGGCCGTCTGACGGCGTATGATGCGGCTTTTGATGCATCAAGCGATGACGATGATGAAGGTTCCACCCATGTGGCACCAGCGTTATATCTTGAAGATAATCGTTATGACCCGGCTCGTCTGATTGAAAATGAAGACTATGAGGAGCAAAGCACCTCTGCCCTGCATGAAGCCATGGATCAGCTAGATGATCGTTCACGTAATATCTTGCAGCGTCGCTGGCTAGATGATGAGAAATCGACCCTGCATGAGCTTGCAGCCGAATATAATGTTTCTGCGGAACGTATTCGTCAGCTGGAAAAAAATGCCATGGAAAAAATTAAAGTGGCGATGTCATCCAATTAACACCAAATTCTGTTACTGATTTACCTCGAAAAAGCCTTCTTTGATGAAGGCTTTTTTATGTCCACATTTTGAATTTATGCTAAGGTTGAGCACAAACTTTATCAGGAAGATCAATTCAAATGTGGATTGCGATTTCAGCACTTAATTTGGCACTTGCAGTCATGCTCGGTGCTTTTGGTGCACATGGTTTAAAAGCGCGGGCGACTGAAGCACAGCTCGGCTGGTGGCAAACGGCAACGGATTATTTTTTCTATCATGCCTTAGGACTACTGATTCTTTCTTTAATGGCGAAAGTCATCCCTGCATTGCCCATTCAATGGAGCTTCGGTCTGATTCAGGTCGGCATTTTACTGTTTTCTGGCTCACTGTATATCATGGCCTTAGGATTACCCCGCGGTTTAGGTGCTATTACGCCCATCGGCGGGGCTTTAATGATTGCCGGATGGTTAATTCTGGCCTGGAATGCTTTAAAATACGCCAGATAAGTTTGAACAACACTTAATCATGGAGGGTTGCTAGAATGATGATTTACATCAATGGCGAACAACAGGAAACTCACTGCAAGAATCTGCTGGAACTGATTCAGAGTATGGCGCTTGAGGGTAAGCGTTTTGCAGTTGAAGTCAATGAAATGATTATTCCTAAAAGCAGATTGGGCGATACGCCAATTTGCGATACAGACAAAATAGAAATTATTCACGCGGTCGGTGGCGGCTAATACTCGGGACAATTATGCAAGATTTATTACAGATTGGTTCACGCCAATTCCAGTCACGCCTTTTGGTAGGCACGGGCAAATACAAAGATTTAAATGAAACTCAGCAGGCCATTGAAACCAGTGGTGCAGAGATTGTCACTGTCGCTATTCGCCGTGTCAATATTGGCCAAGATCCTGACCAGCCGAACCTGCTGTCAGTCATTCCTCCGGAAAAATATACCATTTTGCCGAATACCGCAGGTTGCTTCGATGCCAATAGTGCCGTCCGCACCTGTATGCTGGCGCGTGAGTTGCTCGATGGCCACAATCTGGTCAAACTTGAAGTTTTGGGTGATGAAAAGACACTTTATCCAAACGTAACCGAAACACTGAAAGCTGCGCGCACCTTGATTGACGATGGCTTTGAGATCATGGTTTATACCTCGGATGATCCGATCGTGGCGCAAGAGCTGGAAAGCATGGGCTGTGTTGCGATTATGCCATTGGGTAGCCTGATTGGTTCTGGTCTGGGCATTCTGAATCCACATACCCTGTCAATCATCAAGGAAAATGCCAAAGTTCCTGTCCTAGTCGATGCCGGTGTCGGTACAGCCAGTGATGCTGCGATTGCGATGGAACTGGGCTGTGACGGCGTACTCATGAATACAGCGATTGCGGCAGCGCAAAATCCGGTCTTGATGGCATCTGCGATGAAAAAAGCCGTTGAAGCAGGCCGAGAAGCTTTTCTTGCAGGCCGTATGCCGCGCAAGCGTATGGCCAATGCCAGCTCGCCGGAAACCGGCTATTTCTTTAAATAAATTTTCATCAACAAAAATAAAGGACTCAATTGAGTCCTTTATTTTTTCCAGTAATTAAGGAATCAGACCTTCATCACGCATGGCAATCTGTACAGACTGACGTTCTGCCACCTTATTACGGATATGAATAATATTTTTATATGGACTCAGATCATGCTCAATCTGGTTCGACCAGTTGGTCAAGACAAACAGATAAGCATCCGCAGGCCCAAAGTTATCATCCACCAGATAATCATTGTCCGATTCACCGATAGCTTTATCGATATAACTCAATAGACGATCAATCTCCGCATAGGCTTTTTTCTTTTCATCGTCGGATAACTTGCCACCGAAGAACACCGCATAGGCATCATGTAGTTCAGAGTTCAGATAACCTAACCATTCCAGCACTTTGGCACGTCCCATGCCCGATGGTGGAATCAAATCTTGTTTTGGATCGTGTTGAGCAAGAAACGGTAGAATTGCAACATTTTCTGTCAGGATCAGACCAGGGTTAATTTCTAACGCTGGTACATAGCCTTTAGGATTAACTTCGTAATAATCCGTACCTTTTTCTGTTTTATGTGTTTTTAAATCAACACGTTCCAAATCAAAATCGACATTAATTTCATTTAAAATAATATGTGCTGCCAGTGAGCAGGCACCTGGCGAATAGTAAAGCTTCATTTCTGATCCTTGTTATACACTTCTCAATGTTTTAAATCGCTTCTGACAAACTTTCAAGTGATCAAACCTGTAAATTGCAAAAAAGCGTAACTGTCATTTTGGGGCAGTTACTCATTCAATATTCAGGATATTCCGGGCTTTTGCAAGTCAATCTTGTGTAGATTTTTATCTCTATCTGTTTAACATACACAGGTTTTCAAAATATAGATGATATTTCGTGATTAGCCTGAAAAAAGAAGAATGGTTTTCTAATATCCGCACAGATGTACTGGCAGGTCTGGTGGTGGGACTTGCCCTGATTCCTGAATCAATTGCCTTCTCTGCCATTGCCGGTGTTGATCCGCAAGTCGGTTTGTATGCCTCTTTCTGCATTGCAGTATCCATTGCCTTTTTTGGCGGCCGTCCTGCCATGATCTCTGCGGCTACAGGTGCTATGGCGCTTTTGATGATTACCTTGGTAAAAGAACATGGTCTGCAATATCTGTTGGCTGCCACAATTCTGACCGGTATCATTCAGGTCATTGCGGGGTATTTTAAAGTCGCTAAATTAATGCGTTTTGTATCGCAGGCGGTGGTATACGGATTTTTGAATGCCTTGGCGATCCTGATATTTGTGGCACAAATCCCGGAAATTAACCGGATGGATAGCACCGGTTATCTGTTTATTGCGATTGGTCTGACAATTATTTATCTGTTTCCTTATATCCCTAAAATCGGTAAAGCCATTCCCTCACCTTTGATCTGTATTATCGTACTTAGCGGTTTAGCTCTCTTCTTGGGTGCAGATATGCGTACCGTCAGTGATTTGGGGCAATTTCCAGATACCTTGCCGGTGTTCCTGCTTCCCGAGATTCCACTCAATCTGGAAACCTTGCAAATTATCCTGCCTTATTCCTTTACCTTGGCGACTGTCGGTTTGCTGGAAAGCATGATGACCACTACGGTCATTGATGAAGTGACCGGAACTGAAGGTGACCGTCATCAGGAATGTCGTGGTCAGGGTATGGCCAATATTGTCAGCGGCTTTATGGGCGGGATGGCCGGTTGTGCCATGATCGGCCAGTCAATTATCAATGTGTCTTCAGGGGCACGTACCCGTTTATCGACTCTGGTCGCTGGCGTGTTTCTGCTGTGTCTCGTGGTTTTTTTGAAAGACTGGCTGGCTTATATCCCAATGGCAGCTCTGGTTGCGATCATGATTATGGTGGCATTTACTACCTTTCAATGGGGAGCAATCAAGCAATTCAGCAAACATCCGCTAGAATTTAATACCGTGATGATTGCCGTGATTATTGTCGTGCTTGCCACTCATAATCTGGCGCTTGGTGTATTTGTCGGCGTATTGCTCTCTGCCCTGTTCTTTATTAATAAACTGGAAAGAACTATACATGTCTATACGTATTTAAATACGGTCAATTCACGTAGCTATATTATTTCCGGACAGATATTCTTCAGCAGTACAGAAAAATTCTATCAGTTCTTTGATTTTAAGGAAAAGCTTGAGCATGTCGAACTGGATTTAACCCACGCGCATATCTGGGATGTGACCTCAGTGAACATGTTGAATAATGTGATCCAGAAATTTAAAGCCCAAAATATAGACGTAACAGTGATCGGTTTAAATGAAGCCAGCAGTACACTGATTGACCGGTTTAGTAGCTGATGAACGGTGATTAATAAAAGAGCCTCAATTGGCTCTTTTATTTTATCTGGAAGATCTCGCCAATTTTTATGGAGAAATACCGAGAAAAGTTTGACTTGCTCGGCTCAGGACTTAAAATACCGCATTCTGAATTTTTAGATTTGCCAAAGTTATGTCGAACGATCAATTAGACCAGCAAGTCGTGGAGCTGGAAAACTTAAGCGAGCACCGTGAAATCGTGACGTTTATGCGCCGCTCAATGCCGTTAAACACCTCTCAACGTACTGCGCTTGAACAATATGGTCACTTAATTTTGGAATATCCAGTGGGTGATTTGCGTCAGCACTTTGAACATCCAGAGCGCCCTTTGACTGTAGAAATCGGTTTTGGGATGGGCCGTTCACTGGTATTGATGGCCAAAGCCAATCCTGAGCGTAACTTTGTCGGGATTGAAGTGCATGTACCGGGTATTGCGCAATGCATTTACGAAGCAGGTGTTGAAGGCCTAACGAATTTACGTGTACTGGATGCAGATGCAATTCAGGTATTACGTGAAATGCCAGACAACAGTATCAATACTGTGCAATTGTACTTCCCTGATCCATGGCAGAAAAAGCGTCATTTTAAACGCCGTTTTGTTTCGCATGACCGTATGCCGCTGGTGGAGCAAAAGCTGGAGCTTGGCGGAACTTTCCATGCTGCAACGGACTGGGAACCGTATGCGGAATGGATGATAGAAGTATTGGAAGAACGTCCACGTCTGGAAAATCTGGCGGGCAAAGGCAATAGCTATCCTCGTCCGGAATGGCGTCCACAAACCAAGTTTGAACGTCGCGGGATTGAAGCAGGTCACAAGATTAATGATTTTATCTTCAAGAAAATTTCTTAATCCAAGATTCAAAAAAAGCGCTGATTAATCAGCGCTTTTTTATGGGAGAAATTTTGCAATCCACTTATATATAAAGACAAATGCACCCGAAATAACACTTAAGAAGAAAAATAGATTTTCATCTTTATACTATTTCCATTTTTTATTATTTTTTCTTTTCATTTTTCACCAAAATTAAAGAGGAAAAAGAATTGAGTATTTTATTTTAGACTAAAAAATCCGGCTCTTTTATTTTCGATGACGTTCTAGGATTTGCTCGCTCAACAACTGATAGACATTTTGCAAATCTTCCCGCTGCATATTAGCTAACATCTGCTGATGCATATTCAAGATATTCTGATCACCACGCATCGCTGGGCCGGTCTGCATTTGTTTGGGATCATTCTGCGTGGCTTTACTGGCGGTTTCCAGAATCAAGGGATACAACAAACTAAAATCGACCTGTTGTGCATCAACCACCTGCTTGCCCATGTCATAACAATAATTGGCAAAGTTACAGGCAAATACCGCTGCAAGATGCAAACTGAGACGTTGACTAGAATTATAAGTACAAACACGATTGCTTAGGCTATTTGCCAGTTCTAATAACAGGATTTGGTCCTGTTCATTCACCGCTTCAATCAACAGTGGCGTCTGCTGCCAATCAATCTGGCGTTCGAGACTAAAGGTCTGTAAAGGATAAAATACGCCTGCACGCGCATGCACATTTTTCAGTAAATTGAGATGGGTGCTGCCAGAGGTATGTACGATCAGATTCTGCTGTAGATACGGATGAATCTGTTCAATGACGTTGGCAATCGACTGATCACTGACCGCGATAATGACCAGATCCACCTCATGATCCAGCTGTTGAGGCTGAGCGATGGCCTGAGCGTTGAATTGCTCAGCCAGATATTGTGCTTTTTCTAGGGTTCGACTGTAGATCTGTACGATCTCATGGTGTGCTGACAATACAAGGGCAAGATGATATGCCACTCGCCCTGCCCCAATCATACTGATCCGCATCTTGTGCTGTTCCTGACTCATTGCGCACAGCATGCCAATAAATACAGATTGAGGCAATTGGCCTTGATGTTTTTGAATAGGCTTTAGAACTTTCGCAGGGTCAGAATCTGTTCACTTCGGCCAAAAGGTCCATGAACATCATGCAGAATCCCGCTAGTCAGACCGATACCATCTTCACCATATTGCTGCACCACTTCCAGTCCCAGCCATTTACCCTGCGGCAGACGGTGCATATGAATCTGCAGGTCCAGATTCGGAAATCCCCAACCGGAATTCGGGTCCTGACGTGGCACAATGCCATTGGCCGTATCGACCATACCGAGCAAACGACTAAAGTCTGTCGTCGGTTGACCTTCTACCATGTCCAGCGAATTTCTTAGCCAGACAATGCCCTTGCCTGCACGATGGTCAGCATGTGCCCGGGTTTCAATACTCTGGATATAACCGCCCGGCCAGCAGCGCATACCCTCCCAAACCGGTAAATATTCTGGACTTTCGATCGGAAAATCTTCCACTCCAGCAATGGCCGTGGTATTTGAAGTTAGCATTCTCCACGCGCGTGCCACGATACAGGTTTTACCATTGGCACACATTTCAGCTTCAACCAGTTCAATGGTTTTACCCGGACGGATCATGCGTGTGGTAATCGAAAATTCACCAAAGGCTATCAGGCCAAAAATATCCAGCCCGACCCGACCAATACGCATGTCAGCACGTGGCTGAAACTGTTCCAGTTCGACGCATAGAATACCGGTGGCTGGCGCCATGTGCTGCTCATGCGGATTCCACGCACCTTGTGCATGAATATTAGAACGGTAATAAGCCGTAGTACTGCCATCTGCATGCTGTTCGCGCTGAATAAAACTGTAATATGCCGACATTGTTTTAATACTTCCCTGAATATTCACTTAAACTTTAGAGTTTACAAAAAGTGCTTTTATCTTTATTTTCTGAGCAAAAAGCCATGATAATCCATGATTTGACAATAAATTTTGCACTGTTTAAATCCGACTTTGGTTAAAAGCGCTTTAAAATTATGCGCAGATAACAAGTAAAAATCCTGCTCCAAGCGTTCAATCATCTTGGTACTTTGCGTTACACTCAACCCTGTCTGTTGTGCCATCTTCTGCATAGTTTTAATGTCTTGCTGATCTTCAGGTTGCATCAGATCATAGGTCAATGCAAGACCATTGGTTTTAAGACACTGATAGATAGCCTGAAAAAATCCGTTTTTTTCGGAATTTGGAATGAAATGAGCCACCAGAATGGCCAATGCGGCATCGAAAGTATCCGGCTGATTCAAATCTTGAATCATACTTTGGATGAATTGCACCCTTTGTCGATCTATAGAATTCAGATTTTTACTAGCCTGTTTCAGCATGGCTGCTGATGGATCAATTGCAGTAAAGGTCCAGTCTGGATGTTGCTCTAATAAATACGACAATTCATAACCTGTTCCGCAACCCACTATTAATATATGTGCGGTTTCTGGGAGTTCAGTGCTGAGAATTGCTTCAATCTGCTGATGCACCAGTTCATAACCGGGAATCAGTTTACGGATATGATCGTCATAACTGACGACCACGACTTCACTGTGAAAGTTTTTTGCCATATTTTTACTCTAAATCTATGCACGAATCTAAAACTCAGGCGGGTATTTAGATAGATTGAATATTTAAATCTTGTAGCTTGATCTTATTTACTGTTTTCTTGAAATTTGATCATAGACCCGGCGACATGGATGTCGCCATTTTGCTGAGGGACATGGAAGTCCCTTCAGCAAAATAAAGGGATTTTGCTTACTTTTGGCCCATCAAAAGTAAGAAAAGCCTAAACATTGATATCGAAACCGTTATACAAATGGAGGCAATGCATGCATTAAATACTGCTTTGCCCCATTTAAGAATCGCATCAATACAATTTAAGCAATCTCTTTCAAGTTCAGCTCTTCACGCATAAATTCACGCAATTTGAACTTCTGCGCCTTACCGGAAGCCGTCATTGGAAATTCCTGGAAGAAACGCACATAACGTGGCACTTTATTGTGAGAAATATGCTCCTTACAATACTGACGGATAGTTTCCTCAGTACACGGATCATTTTCATGCAGGATGATGCAAGCACAAAGTTCCTCACCATATTTATGGTCTGGCACACCGATCACCTGTACATCTGAAACGGCAGGATGGGTATAAAGGAAATCTTCGATTTCTTTCGGGAACAGGTTTTCTCCGCCACGAATGACGACATCCTTGATTCGACCCTTGATTTTCACAAAGCCTTCATCATCCATTTCAGCGATATCACCGGTATGCATCCAGCGTGCAGCATCAATCACTTCCTGAGTTTTGTCCTGGTCTTCCCAGTAACCGAGCATGACGGAATAACCGCGTACACATAGCTCGCCCAATTGACCGCGTGGCACCACCTTGCCATTTTCATCGACAATTTTAACTTCCAGATGCGGATGTACCCGGCCAACCGTACTAACACGTCGCTCGACACTGTCTGCCGTTGAGCTTTGTGCACTCACTGGCGCAGTTTCGGTCATGCCATAACAAATCGTGATTTCAGACATATGCATGCGTTCAATCACGCGCTGCATAATTTCCTGCGGACATGGACTACCCGCCATAATCCCGGTACGCAGACTGGACAGGTCAAATTCGTCAAACTGTTCATGCTCAAGAATGGCGATAAACATGGTTGGCACACCATAAGCCGCAGTACATTTTTCCTGCTGAATGGCTTTCAAGGTTTCCAGCGGATTAAATACAGCTGATGGATAGATCATGGCAGAACCATGCGTAATACAGGCCAGATTACCCATCACCATACCAAAGCAGTGAAATAAAGGAACTGAAATACAGACGCGGTCTTCTGGACCTAAATGAATCGCTTCACCGACAAAGTACCCGTTATTTAAAATATTATTATGGGTCAGCATGGTGCCTTTCGGATTGCCCGTAGTGCCCGAAGTAAACTGGATATTAATCGTTTCATCGAACTGCAATTCACTGGAGATCTGTTGCAGTTGTTCCAGCTCTTGGGCGCTTGGCGAGCTTAGTAAATCCTGAAAACGGTGGATACCGGTATGCTGCTGATCATCAATTTTAATCACATGCTTTAAATGCGGCAAGCGCTCTGCATTGAGGAATTTACTTTCAGTCTGCATCAGCTCAGGTGCAATTTTAGTCAGAATTTCCTGATAGTCCGTCGTCTTAAACTGCGCTGCAATCACCAATCCCTTACAGGAGACCTTGTTTAGCACATATTCAAGCTCATTGCTTTTATAGGCCGGATTCAGGTTCACCAGAATAATGCCTGCCTTGAAGGCCGCAAACTGGGTAATGGTCCATTCCACACAGTTCGGCGACCAGATTGCCAGACGGTCACCTTTTTGCATACCCAGTTTCAGCAGCTGACAGGCAAAGGCATTGACCTGATCCTGTAGCTGCCGGTAACTGAGGCGTATGTTCTGATGCAAACTCACTACCGCATCACGTTCTGCATAGTGCTCGCAAGCCTGATCAAATTTTGCACCAATCGTCATGCCCAATAAAGGCTGGCTGCTGGTTCCATAGGCATAGCTTAACCGTACTTGTGTCATTGAATCGATCTCCTTGATTCTTTGTAATTCTGATTTTCAACTTTACTAATTGTTTTATGACCACGACGACCTTGTCTGTGTACCGGTTTTTTGTGTGTTTATGCTTGTAAATTTTCCTCCTGCCCACGTACTGCGTTGACACAAAAATCGGCAATCTGTTTGACAAAGTGATCCTTATACTTCTGATCAAACATGACATTTCGGGACGGATTTAAAGGTTCAATCACGACAAAGGTCATGGCACCAACCACACCTAATGCTGCCGTATTCAAATCTTCAAATTCGAATTCTCCATTGACCTTTCCTTCGGCCAGAATTTCCTTAATGCTCTGCTTAAGCAGCTGCTTACTGCGAAAACGCTCATGTTCCATTTCCGGATCAACCGGTTCGAACATCAGTGAATACGCCAATTGGGGGCTATTCATGGCACGCTTGACAAAAGTTGTAACAGATTTTTGCAATTTCAGTCTTGGCGACAAATCTGACTCGGCAATATGGTTCAGAATTCCGACTTCATGCTGAATCGCGGCCGACAAAACCTCAATTAAAATCTGGCTTTTGCTTTCGAAATATCGATAGACCAGCCCTGTAGAAACGCCTGCGCGTTCTGCAATCGCCTGAATCGATGCCTCCTTCAAGCCCCCTTGAATAATCAGTTCACGAGCAGATTCCAAAATCGACAGGCGATTTTGTTCCATTCGTTCCTGCATCAATGATGATCTTTTATAACTCATAAAATTAATCTCAACAAGATAAAATGAATTGTAAATCATTTTGTGAATATAGATTCACTTTTTTATTTTTTCGTTGTATGTTAAAACCACAAGCACAACAACAATGCTTTTTTGGACACAACAAATATAACCTCAGGATGGATGAAGAATGAATTTACAAAGCTTGGATTTCGGTTTGGATGAAACTCTAATAGCGCTTCGTGATTCAGTGGCCGCATTTTGCGCCAAAGAAATTACCCCGATTGCTCAACAGGTTGACCGTGACAACGAGTTCCCTGCTCACCTTTGGAAAAAATTTGGCGAGATGGGCCTGCTCGGTTTAACGGTCAGTGAGGAATATGGCGGTTCAAATTTCGGTTATCTGGCGCACATCATTGCCATGCAGGAAATTTCCCGCGCTTCAGCATCGATTGGTTTGTCTTATGGCGCACATTCTAACCTATGTGTAAACCAAATTAAGCGTAATGGTACGGAAGAACAGAAGCAGCGCTATCTGCCTAAACTGATTTCAGGTGAATATGTCGGTGCTCTGGCGATGTCTGAACCGAATGCCGGTTCGGATGTAGTCAGCATGAAATTGAAAGCAGAAGACAAAGGCGATCATTATCTCCTGAATGGTTCAAAAATGTGGATTACCAATGGTGGCGATGCCGAGGTCCTGGTGGTCTATGCAAAAACCGATTTGCAAGCCGGTGCCAAAGGCATGACTGCATTTCTGGTGGAGAAAAATATGCCAGGTTTCAGCCATGGCACGCATTTGGACAAACTGGGTATGCGCGGTTCAAACACTTATCCGCTGTTTTTTGACAATGTGGAAGTTCCGAAAGAAAACGTCATGGGTGGCGTCGGTAATGGCACCAAAGTGTTAATGAGTGGTTTGGACTATGAACGTGCTGTATTGAGCGCTGGCCCACTGGGGATTATGGATGCCTGTATGGATACCGTGATTCCATATATTCATGACCGTAAACAGTTTGGTCAGGCACTGGGCGAATTCCAGTTAATGCAAGGCAAAATTGCCGATATGTATTCGACCTGGCTGGCATGTAAGGCATTGGTTTATGCGGTCGGCGCTGAATGTGACAAGGCCGAACATAGCCGTAGCCTGCGTAAAGATGCAGCCAGTGCCATTTTATATGCTGCTGAAAAAGCGACCTGGATGGCGGGCGAAACCATTCAGACTTTAGGTGGTAACGGTTATATCAACGAGTTTGCTGCCGGCCGTTTATGGCGCGATGCCAAACTGTATGAAATTGGCGCCGGTACTTCAGAAATCCGCCGCATGCTGATTGGCCGTGAACTTTTCAACGAAACAGCCTAAACCTTAACACTTAGAATAAAACAAGGATGTTCGTCATGAATCAGTTATCGAGCAAAATCAATATACGTAGTGAAGAGTTTAAAACCAACCAGACTGCCATGCTGCAACTGGTGGATGATCTGAAACAGAAAGTTGAAAAAATTGCTTTGGGTGGTGGAGAAACTGTCCGCCAGAAACATCTGGATCGCGGCAAATTGTTACCACGAGAACGGATTAATCACCTGATTGATCCAGGAACCGCTTTTCTGGAAATTGGTCAGCTGGCTGCCTATCAGGTGTATCAGGATGATGTGCCTGCCGCAGGTGTGGTCGCTGGTGTTGGTCAGGTCAACGGTGTGACCTGCATGATCATCGCCAATGATGCTACGGTGAAAGGCGGTACTTATTATCCATTAACAGTGAAAAAGCATTTACGTGCCCAGGAAATTGCCGAACAGAACCATCTGACTTGTATTTATCTGGTGGATTCAGGCGGTGCATATTTGCCTTTACAGGATGAAGTATTTCCAGACCGCGATCACTTCGGCCGTATTTTCTACAATCAGGCACGTATGTCGAGCCAAGGTATCGCCCAAATTGCAGTGGTGATGGGCAGCTGTACTGCAGGCGGTGCTTATGTGCCTGCCATGTCAGATGAAACCATTATTGTCCGCAATCAGGGCACCATTTTCCTAGGCGGCCCTCCTCTAGTTAAGGCAGCTACTGGTGAAGTGGTGTCCAGTGAGGATCTCGGTGGTGGTGATGTGCATACCCGTTTGTCTGGCGTGGCTGATCATCTGGCTGAAAACGATGAACATGCACTTGCGATTGCCCGCAACATCGTGGCCAACCTGAACAAAAAGCCAAACAAGACCGCAGATGAAATCGAAGCGCCGCTGTTTGACAGTTCGGAACTGTACGGCATTGTGCCGAGTGACGCGCGCAAGCCTTTTGATATCCGTGAAGTGATAGCGCGTATTGTCGATGGCTCACGTTTTGACGAGTTCAAGGCACGTTTCGGCACTACCCTGGTGACCGGTTTTGCCAAGCTCTATGGCATGCCGGTCGGGATTATTGCCAATAATGGCATTCTATTTTCCGAGTCTGCCCAAAAAGGCGCACATTTTATTGAACTGTGTACCCAGCGCAATATTCCGCTGATTTTCCTGCAAAATATTACCGGCTTTATGGTCGGCCGCCAGTATGAAAATGAAGGCATTGCCAAAAATGGTGCTAAGCTGGTGATGGCCGTCGCCAATGCCAATGTACCGAAACTGACTCTAGTGATTGGCGGTTCTTTTGGTGCAGGCAACTATGGTATGTGTGGACGCGCTTACTCGCCACGCTTTATGTGGACCTGGCCAAACTCGCGTATTTCAGTGATGGGCGGTGAACAGGCCTCCAGCGTCTTGTCGACCTTAAAACGTGACCAGATTGAGCAAAAAGGCGGAACTTGGTCAGCTGAAGAAGAAGACCAGTTTAAACAGCCGATTCGTGACCAGTACGAACGCCAAGGCCATCCTTATTATGCGTCTTCGCGTTTATGGGATGATGGTGTGATTGATCCAGCGCAATCGCGTGAAGTACTAGCCTTGAGTCTGGCTGCAGCCCTGAATGCGCCCATCCAGCCAACCAAATTCGGCGTGTTCCGCATGTAAGAGGTGACAAAATGACATATCAATTTTTACAGCTCGAACAGCAGAATCAGGTGGCAACGGTTTGGATTAACCGTGCTGAACTGCACAATGCCTTTAATACTCAAGTCATTGAAGAACTGCATGCTTGCTTCCAGTCTTTAAATAACCGTGATGATGTACGCGTGGTGATTCTGGCGGGTCGTGGCAAAAGCTTCTCGGCCGGTGCTGACCTGAACTGGATGAAACAGGCCGGTCAGGCATCACAGGCAGACAATGAGGCGGATGCGCTCAAACTGGCGAAAATGCTGCAAAGTCTGGCAACCTTGAAACAGCCGACCATTGCCCGGGTACATGGTATTGCGTTTGGCGGCGGCATGGGTCTGGCTTCGGCCTGTGATATTTGCGTGGCCAGTACCGATGCAAAGTTTGCGACGTCGGAAGTACGTTTAGGTCTGGCACCTTCGACCATCAGCCCGTATGTAATTCGTGCAATTGGTACACGTCAAGCTTCACGTTATTTCCTGACTGCCGAGCGGATTACTGCTGAACAGGCCAAAAGCATTGGTCTTGCGCATGAAGTCACTCCACCAGAACAGCTCGACAGCAAAATTGATGAAATTGTGGAAGCACTTTTACTTGGTGGTCCTGCCGCACAGAGCGCATCGAAACAGTTGATTCAACTGGTTGACCAACAGGTATTGACCGAAGATTTATTGCTTAAAACAGCACAGCATATTGCCCATATTCGCCAGGGAGATGAGGCGAAAAATGGACTGAATGCATTTTTGAACAAACAAAGCCCGGCTTGGATCAAGACCACGGCATAACAACGAGAAGGATCCTACAATGTTTGAGAAGATTTTAATTGCCAACCGTGGTGAAATTGCCTGCCGTGTGATTCGTACAGCGAAGAAATTAGGAATTGCCACCGTTGCCGTCTATTCCGATGCTGATGCGCAGGCACAACATGTGAAACTGGCCGATGAAGCGATCTATATTGGTGAATCGCCAGCAGCACAAAGTTATTTGCAAATTGATCGCATTATTCAGGCAGCCAAAAACACTGGTGCCCAGGCGATTCACCCCGGTTATGGTTTCCTGTCCGAAAATGACCAGTTTGCCTTGGCCTGTCAGGACAACAATATTGTCTTTATTGGCCCGCCAGTCGATGCCATTCTGGCAATGGGTCTAAAGGCCACCTCTAAAGCGCTGATGGAAAAAGCCGGTGTGCCTCTAACCCCCGGCTATCATGGGACCAATCAGGATGCCGACTTCCTGAAACAGCAGGCAGACAATATTGGCTATCCGGTACTGATCAAGGCCAGTGCCGGCGGTGGCGGTAAAGGCATGCGTCTGGTGGAACGCAGCGAAGATTTTCTTAGCTCGCTTGCTTCATGCAAGAGTGAAGCACGTTCAAGTTTTGGCAATGAAGACGTTCTGATTGAACGTTATGTGATTCAGCCACGTCATATTGAAGTGCAGGTGTTTGGTGATACCCACGGCAATTATGTACATCTGTTCGAACGTGATTGCTCGGTACAGCGTCGCCATCAGAAAGTGTTGGAAGAAGCGCCTGCACCGAAAATGCCGGAAGACAAACTGGAGGCGATGCGTCAGGCGGCAATCGATGCTGCGCGTGCAGTAAATTATGTCGGTGCCGGTACAGTCGAGTTTATCGTGGAGCAAGACGGCACAGCTTACTTCATGGAAATGAACACCCGTCTTCAGGTTGAACATCCGGTCACTGAAATGATTACCGGACAGGATCTGGTGGAATGGCAACTGCGCGTGGCTTTTGGTGAGCCTTTACCAAAGCAGCAGTATGAATTACAGATTCATGGACATGCACTCGAAGCCCGTGTCTATGCCGAAGAACCGGAAAAAGGCTTTATTCCTGCGATTGGTCAGATCAGCTACCTGCATTATCCGGAGCAAAGTGACTGTGTACGTGTCGATAGCGGTATTGTCGAGGGCGACGAGATCAGCACTTATTATGATCCGATGATTGCCAAACTGATTGTCTGGGGCAAAAACCGTGAAGCAGCCCTAACCCAGATGCACCATGCACTGGGTCAGTTCCATGTCGATGGTCTGGGTAACAATATTGCTTTTCTAGATCGCCTAGTGCTGTGTGACTCGTTTAAAAATGCACATTTAGATACCGGCCTGATTCAACGTGAAGAAGAATTTCTGCTCAAACCTTCTGCGGATATCCGTGCCGAACTGGTAGTTAGTGCCGCACTGATTGAGCTCCTGGCACGTCAAGCACAGAATCCCGCTCCAAGCAATCCGGTATGGCAGCAGCAAGCATTCTGGCGCCTAAACCAGCAAAATAGCCATACAGTGCAATTACAACGCAATGGCATCAACCTGAAAGTTCAGTTCCGCACTCAGGATCAAGGCTTTGTCGCCAGCTATAACGGTCAGCAAATTCAAATTCAGGGTCAGCTCGTCGATGCCCATACTTTAGCGTTACAACTGGCGGGTAAACAGCAAAAACTGGCTTTTAGCCAGACTGAGCAAGGCATTACCCTATTCCAGAATGGTCAAAGCTATAAGTTCAATTACCTGAAGTCTGATTTTAATAATCAGGATGAACAAGGCACGGAAAATAACCTGATCGCGCCAATGCCAGGCGTCATTACCCAGGTGCTCGTGGCAGCCAATGACAAAGTCAAAAAAGATGATGTGCTGATGACGCTGGAAGCCATGAAGATCGAATACTCGATTCGCGCACCGCATGACGGCATCATCGCAAGCTCATATTTCCAGAAGGGTGATCAGGTTAAAGCCGGTGATGAACTGGTCGAGTTCCAGCCGCTGGCGGAGGAAGTGGCATGACGAATTTTGTCAAAATCGTAGAAGTCGGGCCACGCGATGGCCTGCAAAATGAAAAAACACCTTTGACATTGGATGACCGGAAAAACCTGATTGTGGACCTGATGAAAACCGGTCTGCAGTCCATCGAAGTTGGTTCCTGCGTTTCAGCCAAATGGGTACCGCAAATGGCAGACAGTGATGTGCTCTTTGCCAGCCTACCTCAAGATCCAAATATTCAGTTCAGTCTGCTGACCCCAAATCTGAAAGGTTTTGAATCGGCACTGGCTGTGGGTTGCAAGGAAGTGGCAGTATTTACCGCTGCTTCTGAAAGCTTTACCCGCAAAAACATCAACTGCTCGATTGATGAAAGTTTTGAGAAGTTTGCCGATGTGATGTCAGCCGCCAAAGCCAATGACATCAAGGTACGCGGTTATGTCTCCTGTATGGTGGACTGTCCTTATGAAGGTGCGATTGATCCCAAGCAGGTGGTGAAAGTCACGCAGCGTTTGCTGGAGATGGGCTGCTATGAAGTGTCGTTGGGTGAAACCATTGGCACGGCCACCCCAGACCGGGTTAAATACGTCTGGGAAGCTTGTTTGGCTGAACTTGATGCCAAAGTGCTGGCCGGTCATTTCCATAATACCTACGGCATGGCGATTGCCAATATTTATCAGTCACTGTTGCAAGGCATTCGGGTCTTTGACTCCTCCATTGCTGGACTGGGTGGCTGTCCTTATGCCCAAGGTGCATCTGGCAATGTCTCGACCGAAGACCTGTATTACCTGCTCTCGAATATGGGCTTTGAAACCGGTATTCAGCTGGATGCACTGATGCAGGCCAGTCGTAATATCAGTGAAGTCTTGCAGCGCAATAATCCATCCAATTATGCCAATGCCTACTGGCAAAAAGCCTGTGCTTAACAATAATCATGCTTGAGCAAAATAAACTTAAGCAACCCATAAGGATATAAACAGCAGATTTAAGTCTGCTGTAATAACAATAGAGGTGACAAGATGTCAAACAAGGTTTATGACAGCGCTCAATCCGCCTTAAAGGATGTGGTGCAAGATGGTCATACTCTGGCTGTCGGTGGTTTCGGCCTATGTGGTATTCCAGAAGCTTTGATCACGGCCCTAAAAGAAACTGGTGCCAAAAATTTGACCTGTATTTCCAATAATGCCGGTGTAGACGGCTTCGGTCTGGGGCTTTTACTGGAAACAAAACAGATTAAAAAAATGATCTCCTCTTATGTCGGTGAAAACAAGGAATTCGAACGTCAATATTTAAATGGCGAACTGGAAGTTGAGCTGACCCCACAGGGTACACTGGCAGAAAAATTACGTGCTGGCGGTGCCGGTATTCCGGCTTTTTATACGGCGACGGGTGTCGGAACCGTGATCGCTGAAGGTAAGGATGTCCGTGAATTTAATGGCAAGTCTTACATTCTGGAAGAATCTTTAACAGCTGATGTTGCTCTGGTTAAAGCCTATAAGGCCGATAAAGCCGGCAACCTGATTTTCCGTAAAACCGCCCAGAACTTTAATCCGGTCTGTGCCATGGCCGGCAAAATTACCATTGCTGAAGTCGAAGAGATTGTCGAAATTGGCGTGCTGGATCCGGACGAAATCCATCTTCCGGGAATTTATGTGAACCGGATAGTCCTGAATGCTCAACCGGAAAAACGTATTGAACAGATGACTTTAAAGGCGGAGGCTTGATCATGGCTTGGACACGTAATGAAATGGCGCAGCGCGCGGCACAAGAGCTTGAAGATGGTTTCTACGTCAATCTAGGGATTGGCCTGCCGACGCTAGTCGCGAACTATATTCCGGAAAATATCAATGTCTGGCTGCAGTCGGAAAATGGCCTGCTGGGGATTGGCGAATTTCCAACCGAGGAGACAGTGGATGCCGACCTGATCAATGCCGGTAAACAGACGGTTACCGCGCGTAAAGGTGCTTCATTTTTCTCAAGTGCCGACTCCTTTGCCATGATCCGTGGCGGTCATGTCAATATTGCCATTCTGGGTGCTATGGAAGTGTCCGAAACTGGTGATCTGGCCAACTGGATGATTCCAGGCAAAAAGGTCAAAGGCATGGGCGGTGCCATGGATCTGGTCGCGGGTGTACAAAAGGTCGTGGTCTTGATGGAACACTGCGCCAAAGATGGTACACCTAAGATAGTTCCAGAATGTAGTCTGCCGCTGACCGGCCAGGCTGTGGTGAACCGGATTATTACCGATCTCGGTGTACTGGATGTTACTCCTGATGGAATTCGACTGGTTGAACTGGCACCAGAGGTAAGTTTTGAAGAGATTCAAAAAGTCACGGGGGTAGCGCTACTACGTAACGCTGCCTGATCCAGCCAGCCCTTAAGAATGAAGCATCTTAAGGGCTTTTTTATATATAGCTGTTTCATTTCAAAATAATAATCGCAGAATAAATGGATTTTAATCATGCAAACTCAACAAAATATTTTGCAGCGCTTCGCCTTGCGCGTCAGCGACTGGTCTGAAAAATGGTTTCCGGATTCTTATATTTTTGCCCTGCTTGGCGTCATCATTGTGGCGATTGCCGCCATCGGAATTGGTGCACCCGCACAGGATGTCGCGATTTCCTTTGGAGACGGCTTCTGGAGCCTGATTCCCTTTACCTTGCAGATGTGCATGCTGATCGTGGTCGGTTATGTGGTTTCCGTATCTAAGCCTGTCCAGCTTCTGATCCAGAAAATGGCGCGCCTGCCACATTCCGGTCGTGGTGCGATTGTCCTGGTCGCCACGTTCAGCCTGTTAATTTCTCTGATTAATTGGGCCATGAGTACTGTACTGACTGCACTCCTAGTGATTGCACTGGCACAGCGTAAAGAGCTTAACATGGATTACCGCGCTGCTGCGGCTGCCGCGATTATCGGGATGGGTGCGACCTGGGCACTGGGGATCAGTTCTTCAGCTGCACAGTTACAGGCCAATAAAAGCAGTCTGCCTGAACCGATTTATAATCTGACGGGCGTGATTCCATTTACCGAAACCATTTTCCTGCCGCAATCCATGATCATGACGGCGGTACTGATTGTAGCTTCAATTGCGATTGCTTACTGGTCAGCACCTAAAGGGTCTGACATTAAAACCATTGAGCACTTTCCGATTCAGATTGAAGAAGAAAAACCGGACTTATCTGCCGAAAAAAGACCGGGGGATTGGCTGGAAAATTCACCCATTTTAAGCATTCTGATTGTGATTCTGGGCGCAGTCTGGATGTTTAACGAATTTTCCAAAAGCAATCCGATTCTGGCCATTTCCAGCTTAAATACCTATAACTTTATCTTCCTGATTTTGGGCGTGGCCTTACACGGTACACCGCGAAATTTCCTGAATGCGGTATCCAAAGCCGTACCCGCCATTTCTGGGGTACTGATCCAGTTTCCGCTGTATGGCAGTATTGCCTTTATGATGACCAATGCGCTAAACCCGGCCGATCTGTCATTGTCACATTATATTGCCGAGTTTTTCGTTTCGATTGCCTCGCAGGAAACCTTTGCCATCGTGATGGGCTTATACTCGGCGATTCTGGGTTTCTTTATTCCTTCTGGCGGAGGGAAATGGGGTGGTGTATCAAAAAGTATGCTAAAAAAAAGCAGGTTGAATTTTGATAAAATAGAGAAATGCAAATAACTCTAGAAATCAAATGTCCAACCTGCCTCAGTGACAGTATAAAGAAAAATGGCATCAAAGTAGATGGGAAACAAAACTACCAATGCAAAGACTGCAAACGTCAGTTTATTGGTGACCATGCTCTGAGCTATCTAGGATGTAATCCTGGCATTACTCGTAAAATATTACAGTTAATGGTCAGAGGCAGCGGTATACGAGATATCGCTGAAGTTGAGCGCATTAGTATCGGTAAAGTCTTACGGACTTTAACTGAATCGGCCTATCAAATTCAGCCTAAACAAAGTCATTATGAATCTCTCGAAGTAGATGAATTCTGGACTTTTGTTGGAAATAAAAATAATAAACAATGGCTTATTTACGCCTACCATCGAGAAACAGGTGAGATTGTTGCTTATGTTTGGGGTAAGAGAGATTTAGCTACAGTCCAAAGGTTGAAGACAAAGCTTAAACAATTAGGTATTCACTACACCCGAATTGCAAGTGATCATTGGGACAGTTTCATCACTGCTTTTAAAAACTGCAAGCAAAGTATTGGTAAGTTTTTTACTGTAGGAATTGAAGGTAATAATTGCAAAATAAGGCATCGAATAAGGCGTGGTTTTAGAAGAAGTTGTAATTTCTCCAAAAAGCTTGAAAACCATTTTAAAGCCTTCGACTTAACCTTCTTTTACATCAATAATGGCTTCATTTAATGTCAGCATACTTTTTAAAACACCACCGGAAATGGATTATCGAAGCGCCCTATGTGATGCAGGCTGCGCATGACCTGAAAGTGCATCTGGGCTGGTCGGTACAGATTTATAATGCGGCAGAAGCCTTGCCGAATCTGATTAATCCATTCTTTATGCTTCCGATGTTGGGTATCCTGAAATTAAAAGCCAAAGATGTGATTGGATTTACGGTGACCCAGTTGATTTTCCATCTGCCTTTGGTACTGTTCCTGCTATGGTTCCTTGGTCGGACATTGACTTATAGCCCGCCGGTATTTTCTTAATTTAAGATAATAAAAAAGGACGAAGATTCGTCCTTTTTTATTTAGGCTGCTCTCTTAATTTCCTGTCTTCTCAACCACACCTTCATCATCTACTTCACGCACAATTCCCGTTTCAGTATTCACGACCTCAAAGGTCACGCGACGGTTCTGAAACTGTCCGGCAGGTGTCGCATTGGGTTCAACCGGCTGATCCTCTCCCATTCCAACCGCCTGTAATTGTGCAGGATCGACACCTTTTTGCACGAGATAACTGGTAATCGCCTGAGCGCGCTGTACGGACAGCACCTTATTTTCTGCTTCGCTGCCCTGAGCATCAGCATGTCCTTTAACTTTCAGGATAACTTGTGGTGCACGTTGTAATAATGCAGCAGCTTGATCCAGCACCAATTTATTGACTTCCGGAACTTCAGTCGATGCCGTATCAAAATTAATGATCTGTAAATTAAGTGCAGTCGCCACATCCAGTGCTTTAACATTATCGGTCTTGATACTGGCCAAAGCTTGTTCTGCTTCGCTATTGGCAGTATTAATCACGTCACTTCTATTGAGCGGCTGTTGGGTAACCACAGTGACATTCTTGGCCAGACTACGAATTTGTGCTGCCAGACGCTCGGCTTCTGCATTCGTTGCTGCACGCACTGAAACCTGATTGCCAATCCAGTCAAGTGACACATTTGGCATTCCCTGCATTGTTCTCAACACAGTCGGAATAGTATCCTGATCAATAAATTCTGAATGATAAACCTCACTGCTCAGCGCCCCACAACCAATATTATAATTAAAGATCTGTTTGATCTCGTTTTGCAAAATTTCCATATACTGCGGATTATTCAGCTGTAATTGACAACTGACAATTTCGCCATTACTGCCGGTACTTAATCGCAAGGATGCAGGCTGAGCTGCAGCAACTTCGCTCGTTGCCTGGGTATTTGAATCTTCAACATCATCCTGCATGCAGCTACGAACCAAAAACAGGATCAAACCCGCCAGGATCAGAAAAATAATAAACGGCCATAAAAAGCCGGTTTTTCTTTCTTCCTGAACAATGATGGTCTGCTCCGCCAATACAGGTTCCTGATTTAAATTCTGCCCTGCCAAGGGTGAAACTCCAAGCGCTGCCAGAATAGGGCCAGCCCAAAGGGGTAATGCGCGCTGAATCGAATCGGCGTGGGTTTCCAGCAAATGGCTAATCGCTTCCGGACTCGAAGCACCTGCTTCAGTCTGTAAAAAATTCATGGTCGGTACAATTGACCGGTTCAAGGTATGCTCTATTTCATCTTGCGGCGCGCTCTGATCCACTTGATCGAGAAATTGCTGCTTGAGTGCCGGGTTTGCATTGAATAATTCATGAATTTTTGGATTAAGTTGCTGACCAAGATTCTCGATCCAGGCGGGACGTGAACGCAATATACTTAAAAATATGGGATAGAATTGAGCCAAAGCTTGATCTTTGGCAAATAAATGCTCGGTTTCACCTTGAAGCACAATCGCCGTAACATCGCTTTTTAGGCGTTCTATAAAGTCTATATTCATAATCGTCACCATTCTTTTGATTTTTCTAATGTTTAATATTTAATCAGTGTAACGATCCCCATTTTTTGAAAATGTAAATAATTGTATGAATATCATAAAGTTTCACTATTTTTGTTGAGTACTCATTTTACCAACACAAAATTTAAAAAATAAAAAAAGCCAGCCGAAGCTGACTTTTATAAAATTGGGATCACTTAAGCAGCAAAAGTTTGAACCACTTTACCCAGCACTTTTTGATTAATTAGCGGGGTATTTTTACCTTGTGACACGATGCTTTCTTTATTCAGGGTCCATTCCAGTTCCGGATCTAGCAGCACCCAGCCTGATTCATTTATCCATCGATCTGCCATTTGTGCAACACGAGCCGGAGCTAGGGTCACTTTTTCCACCCATTCCAGTGGAGTCAACAACCCCTCACGAATCAGTTGCAGACCAAAAGGCACATAGGTATCAAAAGCAGTGAATCCTGGCTGCGTTTCAGCAAACGGCGCCATTTTCGCAGAGCTGCTCAGCGGTTCATGATGAGTACAAATCGCATCAATCACACCTGATTTTACACCCTGACGCAGTAATTCTTTGTCCTGTTCAGAACGGAGTGGCGGACGTACATGTGCAAGAGAGTTAAATCCATCAATCAAATGATCGGTCAGATGTAACTGATGAATGGCCACATCACAGGTCACTGGTAAGCCTTTTTCCTTGGCAATACGGATCAATTCCACCGAAGCACCACAAGACAACAGACCAAAGTGTGCTCGTACTTTGGTTGATTCAATCATCAACAGATATTTGGCAATCGCCACGGTTTCAGCCAGTGCCGGAATCATCGGCAAGCCCTGACGTGATGCAATAAACCCTTCATGCACACAGCCGTCTTTGGCAATTTGTGGTTCTTCTGCATAGAACACCACCGTCAGGTCTAAACCTGCAGCATATTCAAGGGTACGCAGTACCACATCATCATTGGCAAACGGCGCACTGGCATTGGAAACCGCAGTACATCCGCCCTTTTTCAAGCCTGCCATATTTGCCGGTTGTTGACCATTTAAGCCTTGGGTTTGCGCACCAATCACCTGTAGATAGATACCACCATCCAGCATGGCTTTTTCAACCAGGCCATGAATCAGGGCACCGTTGTCTTGCACGATTGGCTTTGAATCGGGTGGCGTAAACACGTGCAAAATGCCATTTTCACGTGCCGCTTTCCCTTCAGACTTAAGCGTACCGTGTTGCTGTTGACCCGGTTCACGTAAGCGTGCACACAAATCGACCATTGTGGGCATTAACCATTTGCCTTGACCATCAATCGTTTCAGAGACATCTGCTATTTCTGCAACGAATTTGCCATTTTCCAGATACACGGTCTGGATAGAATTAGTGTTTTGGATGGGATCAAGAACACGGACATTTTCAATTTTTACAATAGTCATGACTTATTCCTTAACCCGCAATCGCTTCAATCAAACCTTGTTCTTGTAACTGGCCTTGCATCGATAAAGCCAACACCGCCATACGCACTGCAATACCATTAGTCACCTGCTTCAAAATCACAGATTGCGGACCATCCGCAATACTTGAGTCGATTTCAACGCCGCGGTTCATTGGTCCCGGATGCATCACGATACAATCCGGTTTGGCCATGGCCAGACGTTCTTTATTCAAGCCATACATTTTGTAGAACTCAGCTTGCGAGGCCAGTGCCGGAGAATCAATCCGCTCATTTTGAATACGTAAGGTAATAATCACGTCGCAGTCTTTGATGCCGTCTTCCATATTGTTAAATAGACGAACACCATCGCCATATTCTTCAAAGCCTAATGGCAGCAAGGTATTCGGTGCAATCACCCGGATATCCTGGCAGCCTAAAGTCTGCAAGGCGGCTACATCTGAACGCGCGACACGTGAATGCTTGATATCACCAATAATAGCGATCGACATTTCTTCGAATTTTTTCTTGGTTTCACGGCGAATGGTCAGCATATCCAGCATCGCTTGAGTCGGATGCGCATGACGGCCATCACCGGCATTAATAATTGCCACGGTTGGGCAGACATCTTTGGCAATAAAATGCGCTGCCCCTGAAGATGAATGACGTACCACGAAAATATCGGCCGCCATGGCTTCCAGATTCCATAACGTGTCACGCAGGGTTTCACCTTTGGAAGTACTCGAACGGGCAATATCGATATTGAGAACATTGGCAGAAAGGCGCTTGGCAGCGGCTTCAAAGGTGGTGCGGGTACGAGTAGAATTTTCGAAGAACAGGTTCATCACCGTTTTGCCTTCGAGCAAATTATTGGTGATCAGCTGATTTTGGTCATTAAAAAAGGACTGTGCAGTGTCCAATATTTTTGTCAGGGTTTCTTTAGAAAGACCTTCGATGGTCAAGAAGTGTTTTAGATTACCTTCTTTATTGAGTTGAATCTGGCTCGGTGTATGCAATGCCGCCAAGTGCATGAGAGATTCCTTATGCGTTAAGTCAACATATTATACAGAGATTGGCGAATTTTTATAGTTGGCCATGCTGCTACTTGTACAAAAAGCATCTGAACAATAAAAATAAAAAATCAGATTCCTTTGTATTTTTTCAATAAGATAATTTAACCTAATTTGCATCTTGCTGATTTTAAGTACAAAACCAACGGGCGCTTCAGTCTGGAGCATTCACACCCATCTCAGGTTTAACGCAGTGCACCAATATAACGATGTGACACCTGTGCACGATAGATATCGTCTTCATCCGGTTCGACCGAGATCAGCCCTTCCTGCTGGCTTGGGTGTGCAGATTCTGTTGGTGAATCTTGTGCTGTTTCCGAAATCTCCAGTACCATTTTCAGGCGCTGGATCAGATGATTCAAATCTGGGTCTTGGGTCTGCTCTGCCAGTTGAATCACATGCCGGGCATAATCCAGGTTCTCTGCCAGATAAATTGCATCAATTACCCGACCGGAAACCCGTCGTAAACGTGCATAAATTAAAGTAGCCACTGAAAAAGCGTCATGGTTGCGTAACTGATTCTCTAACATCTTAACCCCCATTATAAAATTGAAAAATCAGGCAGCCATCGCTCCCCATCGACTGACCGCCTGATTTGCCATGTATAGAGCAAAATGCGTACCAGTTCCTCAATTTATAGTGTGAATATTATTTTTCTCTATCACATGCCACGGCCTTTCAGAGAATTTCAAAAGCTTTCAATATAAAAATACGGTAAACTTAGCGCAGTTTTTTATTTATCTTTTTTGGTCTCTCTATTATATGAATACCTCTCCACGTTTAAGCAATTATTGGGTCACCTGTGCCGATGGTCTGGAAACCTTATTAGAAGAAGAAATACAAGGCTTAGGTGTTCAGAATATTGAGCGTTTTCTAGGCCGTTTAACCTTTAAAGGTACACTGGAAAATGCTTATCGTATCTGCATGTGGTCACGTCTGGCTTCACGTGTCTTGATGCCGATCCACACGCATGAAATTGAATTTTCTCATGATGCCCGTGATGTGGCAGAAGAACTCTATGAAGGGGCTCTCAGCTTTGACTGGTCGCTGATTTTTGCACCACAAAGTACCTTCGCAATTCGTCTGCATGTCGAACGTGATATCAAGGTCAATACCCAGTTTGCCACTTTGCGTGCTAAAGATGGTGTTGTGGATTCATTCATGGAAGCCGTGGGTAAACGTCCAAGTATTGATACCAAACAGCCAGAAATCACCATGTATATTCTGGCTGGTAAAAAAGCTCATACCTACTGCCTGGACCTTTCTGGTGATTCTCTGCATAAACGTGGCTATCGTCGCTTTATGACTGAAGCACCAATCAAGGAAAACCTGGCAGCAGCGATCCTGCAAAAAGGTGGCCTGAAAGACATCAACCCGGATATTGTGGTTGATCCTATGTGTGGTTCAGGTACCTTTATTATTGAATCTTTAATGATTCTGACTGATCGTGCACCAGGCCTGGTCCGTCGTTTCGGCTTTAACGGCTGGAATGGTCATGATCATGAATTGTGGATGGGTATTAAAGCCGAAGCTGCTGAACGTCATAAAGCTGCGCTGGAAAATCCATTACCACAATTCTATGCATTCGATGCGGACTGGGAAGCGGTTAAAGCCACCAGACAAAATATTATCGCGGCGGGTTTTGAAGCTGCTCTCGACAATATCATGATCGAAGAACGGACTTTAAATGACTGGCCTGATTTCCATGCGGAAGGTAAGAAAGTATTCTTCGTGACCAACCCTCCTTATGGCGAACGTCTCGGTGATAAAGCCCAGAACCGTTCTTTATACCTGGGTTTATCAGCTTTATTGCAAAAGAATTTCCCGAATCAAAAAGCAGCTGTGATTGCCTCCCAAGTGGAACAGGCCGATGTGCTGGCGTTCAATGATCCGCAAATCCTGCGTTTGATGAATGGTAAATTGCCGATCTATATCCGCTTCGGTACGGTTAAACCGGCCGCAGTGGTACGTCCATTCCTAGAAAGCTGGCAGCCTCAGCAGTTTGAACCGATTGAAGGTGCGATGGAGTTTGCCAACCGTCTGACCAAAAATATGCAAGCTCTAAAAAAATGGGCAGTCAAGGAACAGATCCATTGTTTACGTCTCTATGATGCAGATTTACCTGATTTTAACGTCGCAGTAGATCTGTATGGCGAGCGTTTGCATGTACAAGAATATGCGCCACCTAAAACTATTGATCCGGAAAAAGCCAAAAAACGTTTCAACCTGGCCTTACAGGCCATTCGTGCCGTGACCGGTTTGGGCCGTGATGCGATCTTTATCAAGACCCGTGCACGTCAGGAAGGTAAAAACCAGTACACCAAACAAAGTACAGCATCCAAGCGTTTTATCGTTCAGGAAGGTCAAGCCAAGATTCTGGTCAACCTGACCGATTATCTGGATACCGGTCTGTTTCTGGATCACCGTCAAATGCGTTTACGCATTGCACGTGAAGCAAAAGGCAAACACTTCCTGAACCTGTACAGCTATACCTCAACGGCAAGTTTACATGCTGCTTTGGGTGGTGCTGCAAGTACAACCAGCGTCGATCTGTCGAATACTTATTTGAACTGGTCTAAAGAAAATTTTGTTCTGAACGGCTTAACCGTGGATCATGCGGATGAACAGCATCAGTTCTTTGCCTCTGACTGTTTCGAATGGCTAAAAGAAGGTCATGAGCAATATGAGCTGATCTTTATCGACCCACCAACCTTCTCAAACTCGAAGAAATTCTACGGGACCTTTGACGTACAGCGCGACCATTTGTCCCTGTTAAAACGTGCGATGAACCGCTTAACCACTGATGGTACCTTGTATTTCTCAAATAACTATCGTGGTTTTGAGATGGATGAAGAAATTCTGGCCTTCTTTGATGTTGAAGAAATTACCCAGGAAACCATTGGACCTGACTTCAAGCGGAATCAAAAGATTCACCGTGCCTGGAAAATCCGTCATCCGCAAGTGTAATTTGATGATGAATTAACTGTCTTTATCACGATTGATATCTTCTTTATTTTCCCTGAGCTGAGTTTTAAGCCATGCTTTAAAGCTCGCCGCAACAAGAATACAAAAGTGTTGCAATGCTCGAAGTTAAAAATAAGATTAAAAAAACCCAGCCTAGGCTGGGTTTTTTGTTGCAAGGAGAAGCGGTTTAGTTAAGTTTCATTTTTTCAAAGATTAACTCACCTGCTTCAGCTTTCACCAGAATGGTATCGCCCGGCTGGAATTCTCCGCCCAGGATTTTCTGCGCCAGACCATTTTCAATCCGCTGCTGGATTGCACGTTTCAGTGGACGTGCTCCATACAATGGATCAAAACCGGCCTCGATCAGCTGATCGAAAGCGCTGTCATCTACCGACAAGCGCATATCGCGTTCTGCCAGACGTTGACGTAAACGGTCCAACTGGATATCGGCAATACCGCGAATCTGGTCTTTTTCCAGCGCATGGAACACTACCAGTTCATCAATACGGTTGATAAATTCCGGACGGAAATGTTCCGATACCGCATTCATCACCACCGTACGGACTTCTTCTTTAGTGGCATTACCGCCCAATTCACGTACATCCTGCGAACCCAGGTTCGAAGTCATGACGATCACAGAGTTTTTAAAGTCCACTACCCGGCCTTGCGAGTCAGTTAAACGGCCATCATCCAGTACCTGTAGCAAGATGTTAAATACGTCCGGATGCGCTTTTTCGACTTCATCAAACAAGATCACACTATACGGTTTACGACGTACGGCTTCAGTAAGCACCCCACCTTCTTCATAACCGACATAGCCCGGAGGCGCACCAACCAAACGGCTGACCGAATGTTTTTCCATAAATTCTGACATATCGATACGCACCATGGCATCGTCGCTGTCAAACAGGAAATTCGCCAAGGCTTTGGTCAATTCTGTTTTACCGACACCCGTTGGCCCCAGGAACAGGAATGACCCACTTGGACGGTTCGGATCTGACAGACCGGCACGTGAACGGCGTACTGCATTGGATACCGCCACCACGGCTTCATCTTGCCCTACTACACGGTTATGCAGGAATTCTTCCATATGTAGCAATTTGTCACGCTCGCCTTGCAGCATTTTCGCAACCGGAATACCGGTCGCAGCACTCACTACTTCAGCAATTTCATTGTCGGTGACTTTGTTACGCAGCAATTTTGGCGTTGCGCTTTCATCGGCTTTTTCAGCCAGTTCAAGCTGCTTTTGCAACTCTGGTATCACGCCATATTGCAAACGCGCGGCCTCGCCCAGATCACCTTCACGTTGCGCTTTTTCAAGTGCTGTACGTGCCTGATCCAGTTTGATCTGTACGTCTTTATTGCCTTCGACCAGCGCTTTATCTGCACGCCAGACTTCTTCCAGGTCATGATACTCTTTTTCAACTGTGGCGATCTGATCGGACAAGTATTGAATCTCAGCTTTGGCACCTGAGTCTTCATCTTTTTTCACCGCTTCCAGCTGCATTTTTAACTGAATCAGACGGCGTTCCAGTTTATCTAAAGCTTCTGGCTTAGAATCGAGTTCCATTTTGATGCGCGATGCTGCTTCATCAATCAGGTCAATGGCTTTATCCGGCAACTGACGGTCGGTGATATAACGGTGTGACATTTTCGCAGCAGCAATAATGGCTGAATCCAGAATCTGTACCCCGTGATGGGTCGCATAGCGATCTTTCAGACCACGCAGAATCGCAATGGTATCTTCCACGCTTGGCTCATCCACCAGCACTTTCTGGAAACGACGTTCCAGCGCTGCATCTTTTTCAATATACTGACGATATTCATCCAGTGTGGTGGCACCGACACAGCGCAGTTCGCCACGGGCCAGCGCAGGTTTAAGCATATTGCCGGCATCCATCGCGCCATCACCTTTACCAGCACCCACCAGGGTATGCAACTCGTCGATAAACAGGATGATTTCGCCTTCGTGTTTGGCAATATCTTTCAGAACGGCTTTTAAGCGCTCTTCAAACTCACCACGGTATTTGGCACCGGCCAGCAAAGAACCCAGATCAAGTGATAAAACACGTTTACCTTTGAGTCCTTCAGGCACTTCACCATTGATAATCCGCTGCGCCAGACCTTCGACGATTGCAGTTTTACCGACCCCTGGCTCACCGATGAGTACCGGGTTGTTTTTAGTACGACGTGACAGAACCTGAATAGTACGGCGGATTTCATCATCACGGCCAATCACAGGATCAAGCTTGCCTGCCAACGCACGTTCAGTTAAATCAATGGTGTACTTATTCAGTGAATCACGCTGATCTTCATGATTATTGCTCATGACTTTTTCATCGCCTCGAAATTGATTAATCACTTGACCTAAAGTTTCTGCCTTTACGCCAACACTATTTAATAAAGTTTTGGTATTTCCGGTTTCAGCCAACGCCAACAGCACCCAATCCGTAGATAGAAACTCATCTCCGGCTTTTTGCGCAAAGCTGTCTGCCAGATGCAATACTTTTGCCGCTTCAGGACTAAGGTTGACATCTGCTGATGGATTGGTCAGGGTTGCCGCATTGCTCAATGCTGTTTGCAGCTTGGTTTGTAGCTCACGCAGATTAGCACCGGCCTGTTGCAGCAGGCTGACATTGGATGCTTCATCCATCAAGGTGGCCAAGATATGGATCCCATCAATGGAGGTATGATCCTTACTCATGGCCAGCGATTGTGCATCGGAAAGGGTTTGCTGCAGGCGATTGGTAAATTTTTCAAAACGCATTCTTGTTATTCCTCACAACAAATTTTCTACTTGATAGATATATGGGTGCACTTGATAAAATTTCAAATCATTTTTATATATTTTTCAAAAACTTAATATAAACATTTAGACAGTCTTTAATAATAATATTGGTGTAATCAAATCATATTTCAAGTGAGGTTAGAAGAATTTTTAAGGTGAAGATAAACAATTCATATTTTATTTAATTTACTCTGCTATTTTTCAGCTTAGTAGAGAATAGAGAGATATTTTTAGTACGGTTGCAACCTTCCTAGTAATCGCAATACTTCACTCAAACCATGTTCTGTTTGCATCAAGGATCTTGGCGTTTGATGATTCAAAAGCTTGTTAGGTGAATTGATAAAATGGCGCATCCAGCTCAAGTCTCCACCATGCAAGCTAAATAACTTTTGATAGATATTTACTAAAGCTATAGCTTTTTCGCCTGCTGTAGTATCTGGTTCTAATTCTTTTTCATTTATAACCAGAGATAATTCCGCCTCAGATAAACCCAGAATCAATGCAAGTTCGAATTCTTTCAGTTGCAACTGCTCAGCTAAGTTGAATACTGCTATAGCTAATACTTGGGATTTAGAAATACCTGTTTCACTATTCATTTTTATCAAATCATCTTGATGCGTCTTATTTCGATTATGCTGCTTTTATTGTTTTCCGGCCATGTTGTTTATCATCAAATTTAATTTCTCATAAAATTAAAACACCCTCGCTTGGAGGGTGCTTTAAAATAACAACACCATGATTATGGTGCCGGATTCGGTTGCTGACGGTGAATTGCCTCAATACCTTTCAGTATTTCCTCAGACAGATCAATTTCAAATGCCTGAATATTTTCTTTCAGCTGATCCAGATTGGTGGCACCAATAATCGTACTGGTCACAAAGAACTGCTGCTTGATAAAGGCCAAAGCCAATTGGGTAAGACTTAAGCCATGCTGTTCTGCCAGCTGGGCATATTGCTCGGTTGCCCATTCACTTTGCGGATTGCTATAACGGCTAAAGCGGGAGAACAGTGTTACACGCGCATTGGCAGGACGTGCACCATGCCGGAATTTACCGGTCAGATAACCAAATGCCAAAGGTGAATACGCCAACAAGCCCACACCTTCATAATGGGCAATTTCTGACATGCCGATTTCATAAGTACGGTTCAGCAGGTTATATGGGTTTTGTACACTGACAAATTTGGACAAACCTAATTTCTCTGCGAGGTGCAGAAATTTCATCGTGCCCCACGGGGTTTCATTGGAAAGACCAATATAACGGATACGGCCTTTTTTAATTTCATCCTGCAAGGCGGTCAGGGTTTCTTCGAGATCCGTTACGGCACGGTCTTCTGCCGCTTCAGCATTGCCATAACCCAACTTGCCAAAGAAATTGGTGGGGCGTTGTGGCCAGTGTAACTGATACAGGTCGATATAATCCGTTTGCAGGCGTGACAATGACTGGTCTATTGCTGCTGAAATTTCATCGGCAACAAAACGGGTTTGACCATCCCGGATATGACTACCACCTTGCGATGGTCCGGCAATTTTTGAGGCTAAAAAAAGTTTGTCACGGCCACCACGGGCAGCGATCCAGTTTCCAATCATGCGCTCGGTGGCGCCCTGCGTTTCAGGTTTTGGCGGTACCGGGTACATTTCCGCAGTATCCCAGAAATACAGTCCCTGATCTAAGGCATAATCCAGTTGCTGAAAAGCCTGTTCTTGCGTGTTCTGCTCACCAAAGGTCATGGTGCCCAAACAAATTTCTGGCAAAAGAATGCCGGTATCCGCCAACGGTCTGAATTGCATAAAAACATCCTGTGAATTTTATTCAGTGAATTGAGATTAAGTGGGCTATAGCCTATCGGAATTCTAAGGGAGACTTAAATCATCTTTTCTGAGAAGCTTGTTCTAAATTTTTATGTATTGAGTAATGACGCATAAAAAAAGCAAATCCGAAGATTTGCTTTTTAATATCTGGATTATTCGTCTATGGCACCATCTGCCACTGCTTCAGATGCTTCTTCTAATGAAGCATCAAAGATCAGGATGGCTTTACCATCGGTTTCGATCATGCCCTGCTCTTCCAGGGTTTTTAGTACACGTCCGACCATTTCGCGGGAACAGCCAACAATGCGACCAATTTCCTGACGGGTAATACGAATCTGACGGCCATTCGGCAAAATCATCGCTTCTGGCTGTGAAGACAGGTCGATCAGACAACGTGCAATCCGGCCTGAAACATCAATAAATGCCAGATCAGTGACTTTACGTGTGGTATTTTTCAAACGACGTACTAATTGAGCAAATACCGCATAGCTCAGATCAGGATATTGCTTGCTGATTTCGTGAAAGTTTTCATAGGTAATTTCGGCAATTTCACACACATCACGCGTACGAACTTCCGCAGTACGTTGCGGATTAACCTCGAATAGACCCATTTCCCCAAAGAAGTCACCCGCATTTAAATATGCCACGACAATTTCACGATCATCATCTTCACGAAGAATGATAGATACAGACCCCTTCAGAATTAAATATAAAGATTTAGATTCTGATCCTGCATCAATGATCGTGGTACGTTTTGGATAACGATTAATATATGCACGTTTTAACAGTGCTTTCACGGATTCTGGTAATTGCCCCGGAGAAAGCGCATCAGTGCTTAATTGTGAAAAGTTTGAAGTCATGCTAACAGTTCCGATTATGGATAATTTATAGATCGCACAAGACCTAATGTGAACTTGTCACACAGTGGGATTGAAATTCCGTATCAACCCAATTTATGTTAGTGTACAGTTACTTGACAAATTTATAGCTTTTTTTAGGTAGTTGCAATGCAAACAAGCGTTCATTGGTTAGAGAATGTTGCTTTTGAAGCAAAAACTCAAAGTGGTCATAGCCTTATCATGGATGGTTCAGCTGAATACGGTGGTGAAAACCGTGGTCCCCGTCCTATGGAACTGCTTTTAACGGGTCTGGGCGGTTGTGCGTCTTTTGATATTGTTACCATTTTAAAGAAGGCTCGTCAGGATATTACCGATGTACGCTGCGAATTAAAGGCTGAACGTGCAGATACAATTCCGGCAGTATTCACGAAAATTCACTTGCATTTTGTAGTGACCGGCAAAGCGATTAAAGAGAAACAGGTCGCAAAAGCCGTAGAACTTTCTGCTGAAAAATATTGCTCTGCCAGCAAAATGCTGTCTGATGGCGGTGTTGAAATCACCCATGATTATGAAATAATCGAAGCAGAATAAAATCTAGATTCTGTAAAAAAAGCGGCTGGAAAAGCTGCTTTTTTTGTATCAGAAAATTGCCTTTTCTCAGAACCGCTGAACTGAATACTGATTGCCATCTTCAAAGCTCAAGATATTTTCTGGAAATCTTAAGGCGCCGAGTCGATGTCTGAACGCGACACCCTGTTGACGATCGAGATAGCGTTTACCCACTGAATAATCCACACAAAATACGTTTTGTTGCTGTCCATACCATTGCAGTGCATCGATCGATTTGAGTAAACCGGTTTTTTCTTCAGTAGATTTAAAGTTCCGCCAATAATGTCCAGTAATGACTGGAATTTGGTCGGTATAGCTGTCCCACCATGGCACGCGGTCGATCATCCGCCACCTTCCACCGGCATAAATCGGTTCTAAGGCGATTTTTTCCGCACCAGAAGTAATGACCCGAATCGGATTGTGCATTTGCTCACGCAGCTCTTTTTCTGCGAGATGTTGCAATAAAGGTAAAGTTGCAGCCGGGTCTTTGAACTGGTGTTGGTAGCGTTGCTGCTCTATCTGGATGAATTCATTAATACTTAAGGCTTGCAGATCCAGCGCTGTATGTTGAACGAAATCAGCATAGGCTTCACCAAGCGAAGTAAAACCAGAATTGCGTAATTGATCAATTGATCCCTCATGCCAACAGGCATGCACAACACGCAGCTGCTCCGACTCTAAGGCCAACGGTAAGCTATTTAAAAAATCCAGAATCCATTGTCGATCTTTGATTGAGGCTTGGATCGAATCAAAAGGTTTCAGATCATCTTGGTGCGGTGAACCAAAAAACCAGCCATTGCCTTCCCGCAAAGTATCGGTCAATAGGTTCAATTCATGATTACCCATCACACATTGTGCATAGCCTTCATCTACCAGCTGTTTGACACGTTGAATCACCGCAACACTGTCTTGTCCCCGATCACAGAGATCACCGACAAAAATTAGTTTGCGCTGCTCTGGATGATAACCATTCCGGTCATAGCCTAATACCCTGATCAGTTGTTCCAGCGCGGTAATCTCACCATGAATATCACCTACGATATCCACAGGGCCAGTGAAAGCCTGCTGTATAAATGAATACGTCATTTATGCATCCTGAATTAAGTCTAAAACAGAATATATCCCTATGAGTATGCTTTAAATTTATGTAGATCTGAATACAAGACGAGTCTTCATTTAAATAATTTAATATTTAGTAATGCAATTCCCTTGAATAGCCACCGATTTTGTAGACACCTTTTAGTTAGATAAAATGGCTAATTAACGAGGTGCTTATGAGCAGTAAACGATACCCTAAAGAATTCAAAATTGAAGCAGTAAAACAAGTCACTGAGAAAGGTCATAGTGTGGCTGAAGTTGCTGCACGTTTAGGAACCACTACGCATAGTCTGTATGCCTGGATCAAACGTTATGATCCACAGCAACCCAAGACAACAGAATCTAGTGATCCAAGTACAGAATTAGCAAAGTTAAAAAAAGAGCTACAAAGGGTCACTGAAGAAAGAGACATATTAAAAAAGGCCGCGGTGTACTTCGCAAGCCAGTCCAAATGAGGTACGCCTTTATTCAGGACAATCAGAACATATGGCCTGTCCGTCGTTTATGTTCAGCTCTGGATGTTCATCACAGTGGTTATTACGCATGGTTAAAGTAACCTACCAGTAAAACTGCCAAGAAACGGCAACAGCTTTCAGGATTGATTAAACAATTCTGGCTGGAATCTGGTGGAGTTTACGGCTATCGCAAGATTCACTGTGATTTGAAAGATGCTGGCGAAAGTTGTGGGATCAATCGAGTACATCGACTGATGAAAGCAAATGGTCTTAAATCACAGCGTGGTTATCGTAAGCCTAGAGCTTACGCTGGTACTCCGGCTGTTATTGCCGCAAACACTTTAGACCAACAGTTTAATCCAACTCAGCCGAACCAATTATGGGTGACTGATATTACCTATATTCGTACCAATGAGGGATGGTTGTATCTTGCTGTTGTAATCGACCTGTTCTCACGACTTGTGGTTGGTTGGTCTATGAAGTCGAGAATCACTACAGATCTGGTTTTAGATGCATTATTGATGGCCTTGTGGAGAAGGAATCCAAAGAGCAAGGTCCTGATCCATTCTGATCAAGGTAGCCAATACACCAGTTATGAATGGCAGACATTTCTCAAGCATCATAATCTTGAAAGTAGTATGAGTCGGCGTGGAAACTGCCATGACAATGCTGTTGCCGAGAGTTTCTTTCAGTTATTAAAGCGAGAGAGGATCAAGAAGAAAATATATTCATCAAGAGCTGAAGCAAGATCAGATATCTTTGAATATATTGAGATGTTTTATAATTCAAAACGCCGACATGGTTCCAATGGTCAGCGTTCTCCATTAGATTATGAAAAAGCCCATCAGAAGATGGTTATGTGTGTCTAGAATTTTGGTGGCTATTCAATGAAATTAACTCCAGTCTGATTCAGGCAAAAAAAGCATGTGCTCTCTCAAAGACAACCCATGCTTATAAGGAAGGTTTTAAGACTTAAAATAATTCAATGGCAATTTCAAATAAGACATCCCATTGGCTTCTGGCTCAGGAAACTGCCCTGCTTTCATATTGATCTGAATCGCCGGTAGAATCAGTTTAGGCATACTCAGTCCTGAATCCCGCTGGTTGCGCATCTGAGCAAATTCAGCTTTACTGATTCCCTGATGAATATGGATATTCTGTTTTTTCTGCGTCTGGATATCAGTTTCACACACATAGGATTCACGTTTTTCAGGCAAATAGTCATGACATAAAAAGACCCGGGTATCTTCTGGCAACTGAAACAGGTTTTGTACCGAATCATAAAGCTGTTCTGCGCTGCCTCGCGGAAAGTCACAACGTGCTGTACCATAATCTGGCATAAACAGGGTATCACCCACAAAAACCGCATCCCCAATCACATAACTCAGACAAGCGGGAGTATGTCCCGGTGTAGGAATGTTATAGGCCTTCAATGTTCCGATTTGGAACGACTCATGATCTTCAAATAAATAATCAAAGAGCTGCTGAGCATTCCATTGTTTAATATCCAGATGATAAATCGCGCCAAAAGTTTCCTGTACCACGGAAATCTTCTGGCTCATGGCAATTTTGCCACCTAGTTTTTCTTTGAGATATTGCGCAGCTGTTAGATGATCAGCATGGACATGGGTTTCGAGAATCCACTCGACCGTTAAATCCTGCTCTTTAACATACGCAATAATCTTATCGGCATGAATAGTTGAGGTACTTGCCGATGCCGGATCGTAATCCAGAACGCTATCAATAATGGCGCAGGCATTGGTCGCAGGATCACGTACAACATAACTGAAGGTATTGGTATCTTCGTGAAAAAAATCTTTTACTATAGGTAAGTTTGACATCGTTAAGCTCCTGACCATTTACGGTGAATCCATACACCCACCAGCATTGCTACAACAAAATAGAGCACTTGATAGTGACCCAAACCGATCAAGGTGAAACTTGGTGCCGGACAGATGCCCGCAATGCCCCAACCTGCACCAAATAAAACCGCACCCGTGATCAGCTTCTTATCTATCTGATTATTTTTAGGCAAATCAATAGGTTCATTAAATACTGTTTTCGGTTGAGCCTTACGTACTGCTTTCTGGAAAGGAATAAAGGCCACCGCAATCGCGCCCATCATCACAAAGGCCAGACTGGCATCCCAATCACCAAACAGATCCAGGAAATCGAGTACTTTTTCCGGATTGGACATGCCCGATACCATCAAACCCACAGAGAACAGTGCACCAAATAAAAAGGCAAACACATTTTTCATTTTAGAATGCTCCTGTGATATGACGGATAATATAAACAGCGACAAAACCTGCAAACATAAAAGTCATGGTCGCGATGATAGAACGTTTAGACAGGCGACTGATGCCACAAATTCCATGACCACTGGTACAGCCCGAACCCAGACGTGTCCCAAAGCCCACCAGCAGACCTGCCACAATCATCATCAATGGGCTGGCATTCAATTCGATTTCAGGTTGTACAAACAGACCATAAATAAACGGTGTGAGGATCAAGCCTGATAAAAACCAGATTGCAGGTGTTTTAAACATGGTTTTTGAGTTTATGACTTGCCCAATCAAACCACTGATTCCTGCAATACGGCCATTGACGTACAGATAGCCGACCACGGAAAGCCCGAGCATCAAGCCGCCAATAAATGCGATGAGGAAGTCATGCATGATGAATTAATCCCTATACAATATACTTTTTTATATTATATAATAAAAAATATTAATCAAGCAGTTTTATGGTAAATTATGTAAACTGCACGGGCTACATCAAAAGTTGTGAGGACATTTATGGATATGATTGCTGCAAATGCCAAAATTGATTTTTCACAGGTCGATTTCGTCAGCCAATGCCTAAAAGTTTTAGCCAATCCTGATCGTCTGAAAATCTTATGTATCTTAGTCGACGGGGAAATGAATGTTCAGGAAATTGAAGAATCTACCGATATTCATCAACCTACACTTTCACAACAGCTGACTGTACTGCGTAAGGCCGACATGGTTGGCACCCGACGTGAGGGCAAACAGATTTTCTATCGTCTGAGTGATCCCAAGGTCTTGAGCCTGATGCAAAAGCTGTACGAGCTGTATTGCGCCTAGCCCTCCTCTTAGTGCAGCCAAAAAGAAATGATCAGAAGCAGTCCGCTAAAAGCAGTAAACAGATTTAGCCATACGGGATACTGGGTGTAATAACCTTCAATAAATTCCGGCGGTCGCAGTGATGTCAAACCCCGTCGATATTGCAGGATTGAGGCGAAATTCACCAATATACCAAATACAATCACCGCAATTCCCAGCCATTGTGAATAAGCTATTTTCTGTGCATAAGTGTCTGGGTCCACCAGTTGCACTAGCAGATTGGATTTTTCAATCACAAAACCAAAAGCAATTAATGCCAAACCACTCCGGTTCCACGCCAGAGCGGTTCGTTCCAAAGCAAGCAGTACCCGTGGATCATCCAAATTTGACATTTCTTATCTGCTCTTCATGCTTAACCTATCCACCAATGTAAATCTGTCTCCCTATCATGTATAGATGTTTTAAGTAAAAATTACTTTTCTATCATGCAGTTAAAATATTATTGTTCAAAAATTTCCTTGACATCCATCGCCAGGCCTTGAGTAGATTTAAATTCACCCTGATTGTTTTTCCAGGCCATCGACGGTGTGGAGAAAAAGCCGTATTTCCCCATCAAGGCCTGATTGGCATCAATCTTTGCAGCAATTTCGGCAGGAATCTTTTCCATTTTCTTGAGCTGCTTTTTGCCTTTATTCTTGTTCATATCGTTAAAAACTGCCGCTGGATTTTTCGACATCAACAATGTTGCCACCTGGCCACGGCTTTCTTCACGGATCACACCGACCTGAATATGACGCAGCTGTACCTTGCCTGATTCGACCCAAGGCCGAGCCGCCTGCCAGAATTTATAGCAATATGGGCAATTTGGATCGGAAAAGACATAGACCACCCGTGGTGCATCCGGCTTACCATCCTGGATCCAGGTCGATTTTTCCAGGGTTTTCCAGACATCGTCCAATACCGCTTTTTTCATATGTTTTTCAATCTGCTCATTGGACAGGCTTTTCCCTTGCGCATCAAACAGTTCGCCCTTGATATAGTATTTATTATCATTGGAGATAAATACCGTATTGGAATACTGGTCTTCATGCCCTACCCAGCCGGTCATTCCTTGCGGTGCCGGAATCTGTTTTACAAACACAAAACCCTGTTTTTCAATATGCTGTTTAATATTTGCCTGTGTGTGCATGCTCATGATCAGGAACATGCCTGCACCAAGCACCTGGTAAATTTTGTTCATACTAAGTCCTTCCGTTTTTTAAGGTTGATCTGAAATTCTGTTTAAATATTGCTGCAACATGGCCGGACTGAGTTCTCCCATATGCCGCTCGACCAGCTGGCCTTGAGCATTAAAAAACAGCGTCGTTGGCAGGCCAAAACTATTCAGCTGCTGGGGTAGTTCACCATATGGGTCCAGCAGGACATGTTTAAATTGAAACTGATGTTTTTTTAAATAGGCATTTACAGTTTCAACCTCCTCCCCCTGATTGAGCATGACAAAATTCACTTGAGGGTACTGCTCGGCTGCTTTGGCTAACACCGGCATTTCGCGATGACACGGCGGACACCAGCTCGCCCACAAATTAATTACCGAGGGCTGGCCAATGAATTGGCTGAGTGGAATCTTGTCTGTACCCAGATGCCCCTGTTCTAGCCCAGCAAAGGCTAGATCAGGAAACGCTGCTTCAGTTTTTAGACTGGATTTAAATGCGAGCCCAAGCCCGATCCAAAGTATAAAGATGATCAATAAGATGGCTTTGAATCGGATCTGCAACTGTCTGTTTCGGATGACATACCACAAAGCACCAAGCAGCACCCCTCCCCATAAATGGAAACCTTTGTCCTGAATTTTCAGTATGTCGATGGGTGCTGCAAAATACAGCTCGGCATTGAGTAGAACGAAAACAAGACGTGCACCCAGCATCCCTAGCAAAAAACTGCTCCAGAGCAAATCCTGACTTTGCCCAAGCAGCTGTTTAGACCATGAATAGTTTCTGGCTAATCCAAACAGGATGGCAGATAACAGCATCAAGCCAGTGGCAATAATTATGAGTGCCCAAGGCAACATCAAAGGTCCCAGATGCAGCGCATCACTGGAAATCATCATGGTTGTTCCCCTTGCAGTTGCTGCAATGTGTCTAGTAAATGTGCCGCACTAAAGCTTCCGGTCAAACGCAAATCCCGCTGCTCCTGATGCGCTGCATTTAAAAATATAAAGGTGGGTGGACCGAGGATTTGCCATGCTTTTAGCAGCTCATCCTGACTTGGATGATAGTGGGTCAGGTCTAATTTGATACGAACCACATTTTGTAAAGCCGTCTGGACATCACTACGTGGAATCACTTCCTTTTCAATCGGTTGACAGGCCACACACCAGTCCGCATACACATCAATCACCACCGGCTGTGTAGGATGTTTGGCTAAAACCTGTTGCAATTGTGCGGCTGTACTGATTCTCTGCCATTCAAGCCCTGATTCTACATGGGCCACCTGTACCTGACTCCAAACATGATAGAGCTGCATGCCTCCTGCATAGACCAGTAAACCACTGAGCAGCATCAGGACTATTTTCGATACAGACCGATGCACATGAGGCAGCATCTTGAACAAGAAGTAGCCTGAACAGGTGATCAGTACTACACCCAAAAGGCTCAGGTATAAAATGCCGGGCAATAGTGGACGGGCGAAATACAAGGCCAGCGCCAGCATGACAAAGCCAAAACTAAACTTCAGGCGATCCATCCAGATGCCAGGTTTGGGTAAAAGATGAGACCCAAATACGGCAGCAATAAATAGCGGCAAGCCCAGCCCAAGGCCTAAGACGAACAGATAACTAGCTCCCAGCATCGGTTGATTGACCTGAGACACATAGATTAAGGCACCGGCCAACGGCGCACTCATACATGGCCCGACAATCAGTGCAGCGATCATGCCCATAAGACCGGCACCAATCAGCGTGCCACCCTTCTGCTTTTGCTGCCATTGATCCAGACGCTGTAACATGCCTTGAGGTAAGGACAGCTGAAATGCTCCAAACAGATTAAATGCGAACAAAACAAACAAAATGCTGAAAATACTGATGAATACCGGACTTTGAAACCAGCGCTGAAAACTGTAACCGAGCTGTGCCACAGCAAGTCCCATGACCGCATAGACCAGTGCCATACCCAAAACGAAAACCAGCGCAATCAGTGCCGCACGGTAGCCCCGGTGCTGCTGAACCAGAATTCCTGTTAAAATTGGAATTAAAGGTAAAGAACAGGGTAAAAATGCCAGTAGAATGCCAAGCCCGAGAAAAATCAGGGCATTAATTAACAGACCTTGTTCCGACAGCAAACTTAAAAAATACTGGTCATTGTTCCACTGGTTATTCATGCCTGCTGACGAAGTTTGATTTTTAGGGTCTGCAATGAGCTGGTCGTTTTTCTCTGTTAATTCCACCTCAGGCTGCACCACAGGTTCAGAAACTGCAGCGACTTGCATTTCCTCTACCTTTTCTTCGGTCAGTGCTTTATCTGTACTTGGAGTTTGCTCTATAGCTTGGAGCTCATCTTTCTGAGCTGTCAGAATTTTTTCGTTTGCTTCTGGCTGTGTAGTGCTGACCAGCAGCTTTTGAGGCTTGCTTAAGTTTTGCGCTGGAAATAAACCATCTGCATCAGTTGTTACGGTGGTGCGTTGTACCGGATAACATAAACCACTTTCTGCACAGCCTTGCCACTGCACCACAAACTGCTGGTTGGGCTGAACCTTCATATTGGTTTTGACTTGCCCATAATGCACCTGGGTCAAACCGAAATTGGGGTCGTCTTTGTCTTCGGGTTTGGGCAGTGCCAACTTGACTGGGGTCTGCTGATAAGACACTTTAAGCTGGTCATGATACAGATAATAACCCTCTGCGATTTTCCAGCTAAGCTCTGCCTGATCCTGACTTGTAGAAACCACCTGAAACTGAAAAGCCTGATCCGGTGGTAAAAAGTCTGCATGTGCAGTTCCCGTCATGATTCCACCGCCAATCACGGCACCCAATATCCACTTCAACATCCAGCCGATCTCCTCCTGTTAGGACTGCATTATTGAAAAACTAAAATTAAGGCAACATTAACAGCCCAAATCATTTATAAAATAATGGCAGTTTGATCAGGATGTTCTATGTTTATTGTATTGGTTGAGGATGATCCCTATATCGCACAGAGCATTTGTGCTGCTCTGAACTATTTAAATATTTCAGTGGAGCATGTCAGTCACGCACGTGCTGCGGATTATTTTATCCGGCATAGTGCAGTCGACTTGTGTTTACTGGATTTAGGCCTGCCGGATCAGGATGGCCTGGACTTGCTGCACAGCTGGCGACGCGACCAGATTGATCTCCCGGTACTGGTATTGACGGCGCGACTGCGGACCGATCAGTGTGTTCAGGCCCTGAATGCCGGTGCCGATGACTATCTGACCAAACCCTTTGAACTGGAGGAGCTGATTGCCCGGATTCATGCCCTCACCCGTCGCCACCGCGGCTTTGCCTCGAATACCCTGCAATTTGATGAACTGGTTCTGAACCGGGATACCCAGACTGTGATCTATCAAGACCAGACCGTGAATTTATCTCGCCGTGAATTCAGCCTGCTGGAAACCCTGATGAGCCACCCCAACCAGATCCTGAAAAATGAACAGCTTATTGACAAGCTCTATGGTTTTCAGGACTCTATAGAGAGCAATGCCCTGAATGTACACATTTATCACCTGAGACAAAAACTGCATCCAGATTTAATTCAGACCATTCGTGGTGTGGGATATATTTTCAAACCGTTTGAGCAGCGTCATGTTTAGTCACAGCTTGAAATGGCGTTTGGTCATGAGTCTTTTGGCCGTGTTTATTGTGCTGTGGAGTGCAGTATTTTCATGGCTGTATATTGACCTGAAACAGCGTTTACAAGACACACTGGATCAACGCTTATCGGCATCTGCACAAATGGTTGCCCGGCTGATTCAGCAGTTACCGCTGGATAGTCTAGGGGATGCAACCTTATCCAAATTAGCCAAGAATGATGATGCAAACCAGTTAATTGCCTGTGAAGTTTCTCTTTTTAGCTCTGACATCTCGTTAGGTAATCAGGTGATTGCCAAAACACGCGGTGCCCCCCAAAATTTAAGCCAGCGACCAGAAGGATTCAGCACCTGGCAGCAGGGTGATACGGAATGGCGCAGTTATGTTCTGCGTCGTGGCGATATTCAGGTGGTGGCAGCAGAACGTATGTTCTTGAGGGATACCTTACTACAGCAGATTCTGCAGTCCGTACTGATTCCCTTGGTCTTCTCACTGCTGATCTGTATTGCCCTGATCATCTTTATTATCCGCAGACAGTTCCGGTCTTTGGATCAGCTCAGTCAATACCTGAACCAGAAAAACCTTAGCTATTCAGAGGTGGCAGATTTTTTAATGCAGCTCAAGCCTGCAAGTATTCCCCAAGAAGTACAGCCTTTTGTCAACAATTCCACGCAGTTGATTCAAAAACTCAATGACAGTCTGCAACAGGAGAAAGCCTTTAGTGCCTATGCTGCACATGAATTACGCAGTCCCCTGACTGCAATTAAAACCCATGTACAACTGGCCCAGCTGATCGGTCAGCAGCAGCACCTGCCTGAATCCATTCAGCATAATTTGCAGCAGGCCAATGAGAGTATCCGGCGTTATACGCTGTTACTCGAGCAGCTTTTATTGCTGACCCAATCAGAAAACAGTATCCAGGCAATGCCTGAGGCCATCTGGCTTCGCCCCATACTTGAGAAAGTTCTTGCAGACTTAGGTACACGCTATCCAGAAATGAACAAAAAAATACAAGTAAACTGGGACAACTTGGGCGAAATTCAGCTGCCTGAATTTGTGCTGTATACCGTACTGAAAAATCTGCTTGAAAATGCCCTGCTGCATGCACAGGCTGCCCATATCTGGATTTCCATGCAGTCTGGTTGCCTAGTGATTGAAGATGATGGACAGCAACTGACAGCACAGGATATCCAACATTTAGGACAACGCTTCTGGCGCAAATCTGCTCAGCAGCACGGCCATGGTTTAGGACTGGCATTGACCGCTAACCTGTTAAAACAGTATGGCTATCAGCTCTCTTTCAATGCCCGACAGCCCTATGGGCTTCGCATTGAAATCAATTCAATACAATCGAAAACCCTAGAGATTTTTTGAAATAAAAATTCTTACTTTTCAACATCCAATAAAGATATCACCAATTCAAATCACTTCCTTTGTTTATACAAATAACTTTTTCTTCAACAAAAACCTTCTCTGTATTCTCAAGTTTATAATCAGGCGATCACAACGCACTTTTAATTTTTAGCATAGAAACAGGTATAAAAATAATAAGACCCCTCTATGAAAACAAAAATGCCAGAGAAAAAAGATCACTTGATGCAACTAGGCCTGTCACCAATTAGCTTAAAAAAATCTAATCTGTCCTCATTATTTTTTCATGACTAAACGCTATGCATTAAGAAATGATCAGTGGGAACAGATTAAGGATCTGTTGCCCGGACGAGCAAGTACTGTTTGAGTAACTGCCAAAGACAACAGGGTATTTGTTGAAGCAGTATTGTATCGGTATCGTTCAAGTATTCCGTAGTGAGATTTACCAGAATGCTTTGGGGATTTTAGAGTCGTGCACACTCGCTTTAGCCCTAAAAATCCAGGATAATCACCACCCCATAGTTCTGATTAATTTTTTAAAAATTTCCTTTCGATGGCCGGGCTTGCGCTAAACTCAAAGCATCTTATCGCACCGTAATGCACTGTTATGGAATTCAAGGCCTGGTATAAGCTTCGCAGATTTATTTATGACAATTTGCATAATGAAGAACACGAAAGCATCTTAAGTCGCGTCATCAATATATTTCTGATTATATTGATTATTGGGAATACTGCTGCCGTTTTACTTGAATCAATCAATGACCTCTATCAATCCTATCAGCTGCTGTTTGATGCCTTTGAATTATTCTCGATCTTTATTTTTACCCTGGAATATTTATTAAGATTTTGGGCCATTGCGGAAAAAGACCCCTTTGAAGGTGCATGGAAAAACCGATGGTTATGGATCCGTAGTGGCGGTGCCATCATTGACCTGTTGGCGATTCTCCCGGCCTATATTAACTTCTTTGTGCATCTCGATTTACGCTTCCTGCGAATCCTTCGATTATTCAGATTACTCAAATTAACCCGTTATTTCGTCTCCCTGCAGATTTTATTGCGGGTGATCAAGCGCGAAAAGGGCTCATTTCAGGCGGTTATTTTTATCCTGCTGATCATGATCATCATCGCGGCGGCTGGAGTATATGTGGTTGAAAATAAGGCTCAACCAGAAGTCTTTAGCTCCATCCCTGCATCCATGTGGTGGGCAGTGGTGACACTGACCACGGTCGGCTATGGCGATGTGACACCAATCACCCCCTTAGGCCGCTTTCTAGGGGCTTTAATTACTATTTTAGGGGTGGGTCTGGCAGCGCTTCCTGCGGGTATTCTGGCAAATGGTCTGGCCAATGAGCTGAGACAGCGCAAGCACAAACTGGAATTAAGATTTCGTGAACTGCTCGATGATGCAGAAATTGACTTAATTGAAGATCAAGAAAAAATTGAAATTTTACGTAAAGAAGTCGGACTGAGCAAAGAACAAATGCAGGATATCCTGTTAGAACTTATTCATGAGCGTAAGAAAGAACAACTCGAGCAGGAAAAAAACAAATATTTCTTCTGTCCACATTGTGGGCATAAGTTACCTGATTAAATTCGAACGTCAATGCAAGCGTATCATCACGAGCGACCATCGGGTATGACGCCCGTTGCAGACAGATACTATTCACTCAATCCACTCGACTGAATCAGGATCAAATCCTCTCAGGCCAAAAATGCAGCGATGTCTTCCGCTACTGCCCGAGCTGTCCGGGAAACCCCGACCAGCGTGGCCGAAGCAGCACCGGTCCATTCTCCATAGCCCACCAGCCATAAATTTGGTACCTGAACAGAGCGGCCATTCTGAACCGCAATGGTCTGGTCCGGCTGGATAATTCCGAGGCTGCTGAGGTGATTCAGCGCCGCCTTAAATCCTGTACACCAGATCACTGCATCCACTTGCGCGGTGCTGCCATCTTCCCAAATCACACCATGTTCTGTAAAAGCTGAAAATGGACGCCTGCTCTGCAAAATGCCTCGCTCACGTGCATCTTTAACTGAATCAATCATGACAATATCACCCAACCCCCCAATGGGCTGCTCAATCTTTCTACCTTCCTGCTGGGCTTTCAGGCGCTCAGTCGCCCTTAAGAACAGGACACGGCCATCGACATCATCTGCCAGAAACTGCGGCGGTGTCTGGGTGATCCAAAGCGTTTCGGCCACCTGAGATACTTCTGCCAAGATTTGTGCACCAGAGTTACCGCCACCCACCACCATGACTTTCTTGGTTTTAAATAACTCAGCATTTTTATAATCTGCGGAATGCAGTTGTACGCCCTGAAAATGCTCACGGCCGGCATACTCGGGAATAAATGGTTGGCTCCATGTCCCTGTAGCGCTTACCACCGCTTTGGCTTTCCAGGATTGTTCCCCGGCATAAACCTCTAAATATGTCCCCTTGTTTTCCACGTGATCCACATGCACCGGACGAACTACAGGAAAGTGATAGCGCTGCTCATAGGCGGTCAAATAATCGATCACCTCATTGCGGGTCGGATAGGTCTGTTCGGTCGCCGGCATCATCCAGCCCGACAGCGAACTCCAGCTATTCGGGGAGAAAAGACGCAAGGACTCCCAGGCATGCTGCCAGGCACCTCCAGGCTGAGGCTGATCATCCAGGATGATAAACGGAATATTCTTGCGCTTTAAGAAATAAGCCGTGGACAAACCGGCCTGTCCACCACCGATGATGATCACATCAACTTCAGCTTGTAATTGAGCCAAAATATTTCCCCCCTTCTTTATTGTCATCAAATAAAAACCCAGCCTGCTTATCAGACTGGGCGTATTTCATAAAATTTTCAAGCGTTTAAATTAGCCTTCCATTGCTCAAGATACTTTTCAGTCTCTCTGATCACCTAGAATTTATAAACTACGCTGATTGACACGTTTAGATAATTCTTCAGCTGATTCCTTACGTTCTGAATAACGATCTGTCAGGTATTTGCTTTGTCCACGAGTCAGTAGGGTGAACTTAAATAACTCTTCCATCACATCCACAATCCGGTCATAGAAAGCCGAAGGTTTCATTCGCCCATCTTCTTCAAACTCCAAAAAAGCTTTTGGAACTGAAGACTGATTTGGAATGGTGATCATCCGCATCCACCGCCCCAAAATACGCATCTGGTTCAGGCTGTTAAATGACTGTGATCCCCCACTGACTTGCATCAAGGCAAGGGTTTTTCCTTGAGTGGCACGAATTGCGCCCCCTGCCAGTGGAATCCAGTCAATCTGGGATTTAAAGATGGAACTCATAGAACCATGTCGTTCCGGTGAACACCACACCATGCCTTCTGACCATGCTAAAAGTTCATGCAACTCTTTTACTTTTGGATGCTCAGTATCCGCATCTTCAGGTAAAGGAAGCCCTTTAGGATGAAAGATTTTTACTTCTGCCCCAAAATATTCAAGGATTCGACCAGCTTCAAGAACTGCAAGGCGACTGTAAGAACGTTCCCGATTAGACCCATAGAGCAGTAAAATCCGAGGAGGATGAGCTAGTTCTTTGGCTTGGACTTTTTCAAAGGTGGGTTGTTCAATAAGATTTGGATCTACGTTAGGCAGGTTCATCATATCAAGCCTCTTTAAAATATTTCTTTCTTAGCCACAGTGAAACACTCACTAAAGCAATTAACACAGGTACTTCAACCAGTGGGCCAATAATCGTGGTAAAAGCAACAGGCGAAGCGATACCAAAAGTTGCAATCGCTACTGCAAGTGATAATTCAAAATTATTCCCCGCTGCGGTAAATGCAATTGCTGTGGTCTTAGGATAGTCATTGCCCATCCATTTACTCATAAAGAAGCTGATGAAGAACATTAAAACGAAGTAAATGGTTAAAGGAATCGCGATGCGTAAAACTTCAAGCGGAAGACTCACGACATCACCGCCTTTTAGGCTAAACATGGCCAGAATGGTGAACAGCAAAGCCATTAAACTCAGCGGACTGATTTTCGGAATGAACTTGGTTTCATACCATTCCACGCCTTTCTGTTTCACCAAAATCCATCGCGTTAAGAAACCTAATAAGAACGGAATACCAAGATAAACCAGAACAGCATGGGTAATGGTCCAGAAGCTAACATTGATCACTTGAGCTTCAATACCAAAATATGGCGGAAGGAAGGTCAGGAATAACCAGGCGTAGGTACTGAAGAATAAAATCTGGAAAATACTGTTAAACGCCACCAATGCTGCAACATATTGGTTATCACCACAGGCCAGACCATTCCACACCAGTACCATGGCGATACATCGAGCTAAACCAATCAGGATCACGCCTGTCATATACTCTGGATAGCTATGCAAAAAAATTACAGCCAACGCAAACATCAGTACCGGAGCAATCAACCAGTTTTGAATTAAAGATAGCGTCAGGGTTTTTTTATCCTTAAACACTTGTGGCAAGGTCGCATAATCCACTTTTGCCAGGGGTGGATACATCATCAGAATCAGACCAATCGCGATTGGAATATTGACTGAATTAATACTGAATTGATCCAGAGCAACCGATGCTTGAGGAAAAAAGTTTCCTATTGCGATGCCTAACGCCATGGCAATAAAAATCCACAGCGTCAGGTTGCGATCTAAAAAGGACATGCGTTTTTCAGACATGTGACTTACTCAACATTCGAAATTTGATTAATCGCTGCAATCAATTGTGAGCGAGAAAGTTCATCTACGTTAAGTTTAAACAAAGTATCCAGGCGACGATTGATATGTTCAACAGTGTTCATAAAGGCTTGCATTTTTTCTTCTTTATCCACCTCTAAATGTGACGGATCAGACAGGCCCCAGTGCGCCTTGATCGCTCCGCCAAGATAAAGAGGACACGCTTCCTGTGCAGCCGCATCACAGACGGTAATCACCACGTCTGGCTGATACTGTTCACAGGCATCAATCGTCTTGCTGGATAAGCCTTTAGTCGACAAGCCCAGATTGTGCAGGGTTTCAAGCGTCAAGGGATGCACCTGACCGGAAGGTTTGCTGCCAGCACTGTAAGCGACCCAGCCTTCTGGCGCACGGCTATTGAACAACACTTCAGATAGAATGCTGCGGCAACTGTTCCCCGTGCATAAAAACAAAAATTTCATGAAAACTTACTCGCAATGGCTCTGAATCGATAGAGCGGAAGAATCAAATAAAACCGGAACGTCACTACGTTTCAGTACGTCCAGAATTTCAAAGCACCAGGCCGGTAATTGCGGATTGAGGCTGTAGTACACCCACTGGCTTTGCCGACGATCGTTGAGCAGACCGCAAGACCGCAACAAGGCCAAATGCCGTGAAATTTTTGGTTGGCTTAACTGCAGTTTATCGGTCAGATCACAGACGCATTGCTCTTTGTTTTGTGCAATTAGCAGGACAATACTGAGACGTGTTTCATCAGATAAACATTTAAAAAACTGAACGTGGTCCATAATTGCTCCCATTTTTTATGCAAATATACACATATCCATATATATGGTAAAGATGACCTGTCAAAAATGATATCCAGATCAGAATATGCCTACCAGAAAGCGCTCGCTTGAACAATTTCCCGCTTTTTCCGATATAGATCATCGTCAATGTGTTTTTCAGATAAAAAAGCTCCAATCAAGTTGAAGCTTTTTCGCATGGGGGGACACTTTATTTTACCCGATTGCCCTGTTCATCCACGATGATTTCACCGTCTTCTTTGGCAAAGGCTTTTAATTGTGGCAAAGGCAGAATATCCAGTACCACTTCCGATGGACGGCATAATCGGGTTCCAAACTCGGTAACCACCAACGGGCGATTGATCAGGATCGGATGTTGCAGCATGGCATCCAGCAGTTTCTCATCGCTCCAGCCGGCATCATCCAGATTCAGCTCGGTGTAGGGATCGACATTTTTACGGAGCACTTCACGAACCGTCAAACCGGCATCCCGAATCATGTTGACCAGCTGATCTTTCGAGGGTGGCGTAAGCAGATATTCGATCACTTCCGGCTCAATTCCCGCATTGCGAATTAAGGCCAGCGTATTGCGTGAGGTGCCACAGACCGGGTTATGATAAATTTGCACTTTTGGCATTTGATCCATGAGCTTTAGCCTTATCAATGAATCATGCCTTTATATATGAATATACGCATATCCGCAATATTAAATATAAGATTCTCTAAGGAAGCTTTTAAAAGGTCTGATGTGTGCTGAAAAAGTAGGACGTAATCATCAGTTAACTTAAGAAGAAAATACAATACAACTGAAACCCTAGAGATTTTTTAAAATAAAAAAAATACAATATGAACAAAAACCAAAGAGATTTCGTAGATTAAAAACCATTATTTTTCATATTATTAAAGATTTTAATGTGTTTTAATTCTGTACATAGCCCTATCAAAACTGCGACTTTTCCAATACAAATCCTGCAGTTTATTCTCAGGTTTTTGATCAAATGGTTATGACCCACAATTTACTTTTATCATGAAGACTGGTTATAAAAATAATTAAAGTCTCATGCTGAAAATATCTAGATTCGCAAGCGAGCGTCATAGTGACCAACGTAAAAAAGTCATACAGGCCGAAATGCTGCAGCCCCAAACATTTATTCAAAATGCATCTGCCCTTACCTTCTCTCTTGAAGGCGTATCAGCATCAGCAATATCTTTCGATACTGCACACCCTGGAAGATGTTATCGAGCATAAAGCCAGCTCTGTACGTAATAAAAAATGCTGTATCATTGCTACCGCAAGCAAATCATGCTGTTCAACCAACGATATGACCTGGAACTAGATCTACCCTGTAAACAGTTGCTCAGCATTGAGTGGGAAGCCATGGAGTTTGACCGGGAATGGCTGCAACGATCCAGCTATACGAGCCTGATTCATCAGAAGATCTGGCGCTACTGAAATACGGCACAGTACTTTGGATCTGCAGCTGCTATTCCTGACACCTTTGTCTCCAAGCTATGGCGATCTGTATGACCACAATGCTCCGCTGAGAAAATCACGCACACTGGTTCTAGACCGCATTACCCAACTCTGGCTGGCACGTTTTCTGGCACAGTCCCCACCGGTGCGCATGAACGCTTTCGACTAACTCAGGGTGATCTTCAAGAAAATGGGTTTTACAGGGCAATATTCCGAGATCTCCAGACTGTTGGATTCGGCAAGCTGTCATTGGGTGCAGCTCCCTGACGTGACACTGGATTCCGCCTTGAGCCGCTGTCTAGAAGATAAAAATCAGACCTGCGGTTTAAGCCTGGCATCCTTTAAAAACTATCTGAATCCACCACTGCTGTCCGGTCCCTTAAGGATTTTTACCGCCGCGAAAAAAGCAGCTGTTTAATCAAACAATACGGTCCGAAACATGCGCATCACCTTATATCACGAGTTAGATTATTAAACCGTGATACATGCTGTGATACAAACATGGGGCAGTTATAGAGATACATACTAGACTGCCAAAAATAAAAAAACCTCCTAAATATTTGAATTTAGGAGGTTTTCTGCTTTATACAACCCTATAGAAATCTGTATAGAAGCTAATCTTGGTAGGTATAAGCAGACTCGAACTGCTGACCTCTACGATGTCAACGTAGCGCTCTAACCAACTGAGCTATACACCTAGAATGCTTGGCATATTATAAATTTTTTCTCATTAAGACAAGCCTTTTCATTTAGTTTTTAGAACATCCGAGCAAGTTTTAAGCAAATCCTTGAATTTTTTCAATTCTTGTTCAGTTATTGGGGTTCCCGAATAAAGATTTTTTTCAAAAACCTGTATAGCTTGAATAAAGGCAGTCTGGTTTTCAATCTGAACCTGTTGAGATAAACGCTGCATCCAGTGATGAAAAGTTTCAGCAGACTGTTTTTTGAGATCGTCAGCTAAAGATTGATTCAGCTGCTGAATAGCGCGATCTAATGGAGATTGAGCCTGTCGGGCTTTCAGATAAATTCTGAAGACATAGGCCAAAATCAGTAGCACAATATTGCCCAGCAAAATTATGACACTCGAATAAACTGAACCGAGTCCTAATTTTGATAACCAGCTCTGTTGTGATTCTGCATTATAACCCACCACCTTACTTTGCCATTGGTAGCTGGCATAATCGCTCCAAACGCGTAGTTTGGTGACCCATAGATTATGCTGCGAGTTCCAGGTCGACTGATTTGCCGATACCCATGCATCCTGAGAAAGCAGATTTTGCATGCCATCATCTATACGCTGTGGAGTGATCATTGCGGTTGGATCAAAGCGTTGCCATTTCTGGTCAATCCAGACTTCTGTCCAGGCGTGCGCATCGAGCTGCCGGACTTCCCAGCTCATGCGATCTGGTGCCAACTCCCCCCCCTGATAGCCGGTGACCACCCGTGCAGGAATCCCGACATAACGCATCAACATCACGAAACTCGAGGCATAGTGTTCACAAAAGCCTTGCCGGGAATTAAACAGGAACTCATCAATCCGGTTTTGTCCTAATTGGCCCGGCTTTAAGGTATAAACAAAATTATTCTGCTGATACCAGTTCAAGACTTTCTGTACATAACGCCGAGGATCTTCCGCACTTTGCGTATAGAGACGTTGTGCTAATTGTTGCGCTCGCGGGTCAAGTCGGCGCTGCACCTGAGTATTCGTTCGCTCGATATATTGCGTTGGCAAAGCCTGAGGGTCATATCCCGTTCCGATCCATTGTAACGAAATCGGTGCAACACGTTGCGTGAGCCGTCTCGGCACAATGCTCCAATCCTGACGGTTATAATAACGGCGTTCCACAGGTATCGATTTTTCCAACCCCATGATCCAGAACACCGAAGGATCCGCAGCCAGATATTGGTAGTTCCAGCCTGTAGGTACGGGTGAAGTATCCATCGGTTGTCGCATTAAAGGCTGCTGATTGACGAAACTGCTGGTCCAGCGTTGCCCATCATATTCATCTAGCACCAAGGCTCGCCAATAGAGTTCTGAGCGTGGCGGAAGCTTGCTGATATCACCAATAATCCGGAAAGCAAGGGCACTGGATTGGGATAATTCAGCAATATCCCCAGGTGACATACTATCGCCAATGCCGGTCACACCCTTATTTTCAGGAATGGGAATATGCCAAAGTGGTGGCAAGCGCGGAAAGAAAATAAACAGCAAGATAAAAAATGGAACAGCGTACAAGATAAACTTGCCCACATGTTTGGCATCCTGTTGCAATGCTGCGCGCTGAGTGATCTGCTCCTGCTCAAAATCGCTAGTCTGAATCCGGTACAAACCAATCAGACAGCTGATTAAACACAGCACGATCACAATCGCCATCCCAAAAGATTGGCTATATAGGAATGAGCTGGCAGCAACAAACAGGGCAAAATTAAACAGAATAATCAGGTCACGTTTATTTTTACTTTCCAGTGATTTAGCAAATAAAAAAGTAGATAAAACTGCTACCCCAGCCTCAACACCAATAAAACTATGATGGCTCAAATAAATACTGCCGAGTGCCAAAGCCGTCAGTAGAAAAGTGCCCGTTTTGGGAAATGGCTGCTGACGTTTCAGGAAAATCCAGATACATACAATACTAATCGCAAAAATAATACTGAGTAGAACCGGAATAAATGCCATCTGGGCGATGAGAATCAGGCCCAAAGTCAGCACAATCGAGGTACGGATTTTTGCATTGATCATGAATTTACCCGCCTTAGGCCTGCGCCAACAATTGTTTGGCTTTCCGCAGTTGTTCTTCACCTGCGCCCTGAGGCAATTCGGCCTGTGGCAAATACAGACTATACGCACATTGCTGCTGCTCGCACTGCTCGACCAGACCCATCACAAATTCAAGTTTTTCTTCATGTGACTGGCTCGGCATATGTGCATAATGAATCTCGATACTGTGCTCATCCTGATATTGCTCAAAGACTTTGACATACAAGCCTTGCCCACGCGCAAACTGCTTCCAGGACACCGCCTGCAAGGAATCACCTGACTGGTAATTGCGTAATTCACGGAACTCATCCATATCCGGTTCAAAACGGTTAAAGTGATATTTATTTTCTGTGCTAAAAACTTCAGCTTTAGGCGCGACCCAGGCCGAATGCTGATGATAAAGATAGGTCCAGGCTCGAACTAACCCAAAGGGATAAACCGAATAAATCTGAATCACCGGATAATCAAACTTGCCACGTTGCTCTGCATAAAATGGCAGAATAAATTGCTGTTTTTGTGCATTCAGATAAACTTTCGCTAGCTGATTCCCTGCTTTGATATACAAATAGCGGGGGCGAAGCTGCTGCTGTTGAAAATAAAGATGCAGATTCACGCTATGACCGACCTGCCCCACATCATCTGCGATCAATTCAATTTTCAGGTCATGCAATTGCTTAAAAGTCAGATAAAAACTGATACACAGCACCGCACTGATTAAAAAGCAGAAACCTAAAATCAGGTTATTGGCATAGTTCACCCCGGCCACAAAGGTGATGAAGATCAACACCAGATACAGATAGCCCTGCTGATAAATAAATACCAAGACATCTTTCTGCGAGAGCTGTTTCTGCTGTGAGAATTGAAAGCGCTTGGCCAGCCATTTTTGCCAGGTTTTATCCAAGAGAGGACTCCTTTAGCTGACCGCAACCTGTTGCATGACATTAGAGGTTTCAGCTTCACTCAAACCCAGACGATGGGAGGTCACCGCGACAAATACAGCCTGCACATCATCCGGCGTGACAAAAGCGCGTTGCTGAATCAGGGCATGCGCCTGTGCGGCACGCTTCAAGGCCAGTAAACCACGAGTAGAAAGTCCATGACGGCTTTTACGAGTTTCTTCTGCCAGATCGAGCAGATATTCCTGAATCGCTTCACTAATAAACACCTGATGCGCCAGACTTTGTAGATCCAGAATTTCATCTTCAGTAAAAATATGCGCCAGACTCGCAATCAGGGCAAAACGGGATTCCTGTTGTAATAACAGTTTTTCTGCATGGCGCGATGGATAACCCAAAGACAAACGCATCAGGAAACGATCCAGTTGGGATTCCGGCAAAGCATAAGTACCACTTTGAAACAGCGGGTTTTGTGTGGCAATCACCCAAAAAGGTTTGGGTAAGGCATAACGCACCCCATCAATGGTGGCATAGCCCTCTTCCATGGCTTCAAGTAAGGCGCTCTGGGTTTTGGGACTACAACGGTTGATTTCATCTGCCAGTAAAATCTGGGTAAAAATTGGGCCTTGTTTAAACTCGAACTGATGTTCTTTCTGGTTAAACATATTAATGCCGATGACATCACTGGCCAGCATGTCATTGGTAAATTGGATGCGCTGGAACTTCAATCCTGCTAGATGTGCCAGACTGCTGGCTAATGTGGTTTTACCCAACCCGGGTAAATCCTCAAATAAGACATGTCCGCCTGCAATCAGACAACAAAGTGCCAGTTTGGTCTGGGCCTGTTTGTCCAACACAATGGCATTAACTTCTTCAAAAAAACGCTGGATCTTGGGTGCACAACTTGCAATCTTTTGTTCAAGCCCTGTATTGATGTGTGCAATGTCGTTATTTTCCTTTTGTTTCATGCCCCAGATCACAATAAATTCCTTAATAAAACATGGCCTAAGATTAACATACACTGAAATTTAAATTTTCCCAAAAGATCAATCATCTGTCTGTGTAACAGGATAAAAATATTCGCTAGAAAATGACGAGGATTTAAAGAAAAGACGAGTCAAAATGATCAGGTGAAAACATAGGGAATATAGAAAAATAAACAAATAGACGACATATACTCATTTATCTATTTGAAAAAAATCATACTTAAAAGGTATACAGACTTAAGTGATTTCCTGGATTTTTATAAAATTTTTCTCAGCTAGCTCAATCAATGACATCAGATTTAACCGGATCGTCTATTTCCCTAGCAGTTTTAAACAAGAAAAAAGCGCCCAGAAAGGCGCTTGCTGTTACTTAACGATTAACACGGACACTTCTTCATATCACCGCCCGCAGATGGATAACGGGAATCCACACAGTGACGATAAAATGTTTTCGGGTCCATCGCTTCCAGATCCGGATGATGCTTGCGCATATGCTCCACATAGGTTTGATAATCAGGCACACCGACCATCAAACGGAAACTTTGCTGCAAACGTTGCCACAAGGTCGCAATCCGCGACCAGTTTTTCGGATTCAGGATTAAATCCTTTTGTGACATCACGGTCATTTTGATGATTTTATAAATCATCGTTTTCCCGCTTTTGGCAAACTTCAGATTCATAATATTCCCCTTAATGACCTTTCGCTGGCTGAATCTCTTCAGGATCGCGATAAATCGCTTCTGCTTCATGCACCGATGGCTCAGGATTTGCCAATGCACGGCGAATCACGCGAATTGCAGCAAACAACATGACAAAGGCTACAATCATAAAGAAGGCACAGAGCGCAGCATTAATCTGGTTTGACATCGCTACCGTCTGCATTTCTGCCACAGTTTTCGCTGGTGCCAGGATTTCATTATTGGCAATTGCAGTGTTGAAACGGTCAGCTTGTGCAAGGAAACCAATCTTCGGATTTTCGTGGAAAATCTTCTGCCAGCCCGCAGTCATGGAAGTGATGAACAGGAACACTGTCGGGATAATTGTCACCCAGACATATTTCTGTTTTTTCATCTTGAATAGAATGACGGTACCGAGAATGAGCGCCATCGCAGCCAGAATCTGGTTACCAATACCGAAGAGTGGCCATAAACTGTTAATCCCACCAAGTGGATCGACTACGCCCTGATAGACGAAGAATCCCCAGCCTGCAACTGCAACCGCAGTGCCCAACAAGTTTCCGAAGAAGTTATGCGACTGTTTCACCGCAGGAATCACGATACCCACGGTATCCTGAACCATAAAGCGACAGGCACGGGTACCAGCATCTACAGCAGTCAGGATAAACAACGCTTCAAACAGAATCGCAAAGTGATACCAGAATGCCATCATTTCACGACTGTTGAAAATTTCAGTGATGATATGTGCCATACCAATTGCAAAGGTAGGCGCACCACCAGTACGTGACAAAATCGAGTTTTCACCGACTTCTTGTGCCAGTAAGGTCAAGGCTTCAGGGGTTACCACAAAACCAAGGGTTCGTACTGCTTCTGCTGCACTTTCGGCTGTAGTACCGAGTAATGCGGCTGGTGAGTTAATGGCAAAGTAAATTCCTGGATCCAGAATTGCAGCACAGATCAAGGCCATGATCGCCACAAAAGATTCCATCAACATACCGCCGTAACCGATCATGCGGATATCGCGTTCATTGTTGACCAGTTTCGGTGTCGTTCCTGAAGACACCAAAGCATGGAAACCGGAAATCGCACCACAGGCAATGGTAATAAACAGGAATGGGAACATAGAACCTGCGAATACAGGACCAGTACCATCAACGAATTTGGTAATTGCTGGCAGTTTCATTTCAGGCATGGCAAACAGGATACCCACGGCCAGACCTGCAATCACGCCAATTTTCAGGAAGGTTGACAGGTAATCACGTGGGGCAAGCAATAGCCAGACTGGCAATACCGACGCAATGAAGCCATAAATGATCAGCGCCCAAGTCAGTTCAGTGCCAGAAAGTGTAAAGAATGGCCCCCAATATGGATGTTGTGCGATGTTTTCACCGTAGATAATGCCCAGCATCATCAATACAAAACCAATAATCGAGACTTCAGCAATTTTACCCGGGCGGATAAAACGCATGTAGATGCCCATAAAGATCGCAATCGGAATGGTGGCTGCAATACTGAATACACCCCATGGACTGTTAGTCAGTGCTTTAACAACGACTAGCGCCAATACTGCCAGAATGATGATCATCACGCCCAAGGCACCGAGCATCACGATAATACCGGCAAAGGTTCCGAGTTCCTGCTTGGCCATCTCACCGAGTGATCGACCGTCACGACGGGTGGAAATAAACAGTACCAGAAAATCCTGGACTGCACCGGCAAGCACCACACCGACTAACAGCCAGATCGTACCGGGTAAATAGCCCATTTGTGCTGCCAAGATCGGACCGACTAAAGGACCTGCACCGGCAATCGCTGCAAAGTGATGGCCAAACAGAACGCTTTTGTTGGTCGGCACATAGTCCAGACCATCGGCCAGACGATGCGCAGGCGTTAAACGGCGTTCATTCAGCTCAAATACTTTGGTGGCGATAAACAAACTGTAGAAACGGTAAGCAATGCTATAGACACAGGCGGCGGCAAGTACCAGCCAGACTGCATTGACATGCTCACCCCGACTCAGTGCTAGAACTCCAAAAGAGACTGCACCCACAATGGCTACCAAAAGCCAAATCATTTTCGAAGTCAGCGTCGACTTCTTTTGTAAAGTTTCCATTCAATCCCTCATATTGTGATGCATACAAATCAGCGTGATTGTTGTTGTTCGAGGTACTGCTGTTTTCCCTTGCGACTTTACGCCTGTTCTTTTGCTTTTCCTCTAAGACTTTGGCATAAAAAAAGGGATGATTTAAATCATCCCTCTCGATAATAGTCTATTTTCAAACCATTATGCACGTTCTAAATAGTCACCAGTACGGGTATCTACACGAACGCTTTCTTCTTGCTGTACGAATAATGGAACACGTACTACAGCACCTGTTTCAAGTTTCGCTGGCTTACCGCCACCGCCAGAAGTATCACCACGAACACCTGGATCAGTTTCAACGATTTTAAGTACGACGAAGTTCGGTGGAGTCACGTTTAAAGGCACGCCATTGAACAACATGATGGTACATTTTTCATTTGAATCGTCTTTTAACCATTTTGCAGCATCGCTCATTGCTGTTTTATCAGCTGCGATCTGTTCAAAGGTAACAGGATCCATGAAGTTCCACATTTCGCCATCGTTGTACAAGTATTCCATTTCTACTTCAACGATATCAGCCGCTTCTAGGTTCTCGCCTGATTTGAAAGTTTTTTCCAGAACTTTACCTGATTTAAGGTTACGTAATTTTACGCGGTTAAAAGCTTGGCCTTTACCTGGTTTTACGTATTCGTTTTCCATGATTGAACATGGGTTGCCATCAAGCATAACCTTAAGGCCTGACTTGAAATCATTCGTAGAATAATAGGCCATGACTGGCGCACTCCAAACTTACTAACTTTAATCTATTGATGCTATGGGCTGTTGCGATGTCATTTAGCAAGTCTGACACGAACATTGAGTTGCCACATGCACATTCATTTGATGTTGCGTATTCTAAATGAGCAATACACTTTGCCGCAATGAAAAAATCCGCTTTCACCCACTCAGGCTGTTTAAGTTACAATCAGACATGAAAATCCTTTGTTTATTCATGTCTTGCTCAACGTTAAAATACCATCAGGCGAGCACGAAGATCAGCATAGCTTAATCACTCTTTATTTTATAGCGCAGTGGATTATTGCGCTTCCGCACAAACTGTTAAACTGTGCCCATCAGGCTTTGTCCTCTCACTTATTATTGTTAATCTTCCGGCATGACGAACTATTTATATCAAGAACAAAACTGGCAATCACAGCTCAGCGACCTGATCACTGATCCACGCGAACTGCTTGAAGTGCTGCAACTCGCACCTGAACAGCTTCTCTCAGGCGCCATTTTAGCTTCTGAACAGTTTAAACTGCGCGTACCACGTGCTTTTGTGGGCAAAATGCAGACCGGAAACCCTTTAGACCCATTGCTTTTACAAGTGCTACCCCATCATCTGGAACTGGAAGAACATCCAGGATTTGTTACCGACCCCTTGGGCGAAGAACAGGCCAATCAGCAACCCGGCGTACTGCACAAATATAAATCCCGTTTCTTGCTGACACTGACTGGTGCCTGTGCTGTACATTGCCGTTATTGTTTCCGCCGGCATTTCCCCTATCAGGAAAATCTGCCTAAAAATGAAGACTGGATAAATATCAAGCAATATCTGGAAAGCCAGCCTGATATTAATGAAGTGATTCTGAGTGGCGGTGATCCACTAACCTTATCGAACCGGAAATTAAAAACCTGGATTGAACGACTAGAATCAGTACCACATCTCAAATTCTTAAGAATACATTCACGAGTTCCTATTGTGATCCCCAACCGAGTCGACGAAGAGCTACTTAGCATGTTAAAAAACAGTAGGCTACGTATTATTCTGGTGGTACACTCAAACCATGCATCGGAGCTGGATGACTTCACTTGCAAGCGTTTAAACCAACTGGTTCAACAGCAGATCACCGTTCTGAATCAGGCAGTTTTATTAAACGGGGTGAATGATTCTGCTCAGGTTTTAGTAGATTTAAGCTATCGCTTGTTTGATGCCGGGGTCATGCCTTATTATTTACATGTACTTGATAAAGTAAAAGGTGCGCATCATTTTGATTTGGCGCCTGACCATATTAATGAGATTTATACAGAAGTTTTAGCGAACCTGCCGGGGTATTTGGTTCCTAAACTGGTTCGAGAAATAGCGGGCGAGAAGAATAAGACACCGCTTTTTGGGGTTTCAACATTTTTGAGTTAAATAATAAAGATGAGCACGCATACTTCAGACATTTTTCAGACACCGACGGAACTTAAACGAGAGCAGTTGAGCTTTTGCCCAACCACTGCCAAGGCTTTGCAGGAATGGGTTGCGGGCATTTCGATTCTACAGCTGGGGAATTCATCCAAATCCCTGTTTAATGCCCTATTGGAAGTTTCCGAGCTGAAATGTACAGAAACCCTGCGCTTTGACCTGATTCAGGTCTTACATCCCACCCTTGAAAATGTTCTGACCAGTCTGGAAAAACATTTCGTCAATCAGGGACTGATCACTTCCGACCGCAATGACCAGATTATTGAACTGGCCATGCTGTTGCGCAGTCATTTTGCCAAAATTTATATCGATATCATCAAACGCTGCAATCATCAGCTGACCCATCAGAAGTTTTCGCTATTTTCTCTAGGCAAAAAGAAGAGTATTCAAACTGCCCGGATGGTGTCGATTTATTATGCCCTGCAACAACTCACACTTCTGTTATATCAACAGCATATGCTGTATAGCACACCAGGTCTGGGGCAATGGCTAGCTGCCCATCAACTGCTGGAATGTGCAATAGACAACAATTTCTATCAAACTAATATCAATCAGGTATTAGGTACCCAGCATGAAATCCAGAATATTGCACAGGCCTATGCACAGCTGATTTTACTGGATATCTTCAATACTCATCAGATCCGACCTGCAGAAATTCAGGGGCTGTATCTATGCAGTTTTGACTGGGCCAAACTGGTAAAGATCCTGCCGAAGGAAACTACGCTGTCCCGTTATGTCGTCGATGCCAGTAAAGATCATCCACCGATCTTTAATACCCATCAAGAGCCACAGTTTCAGCCGAGCTTCTATATTTCTACCCAGAATCTGATGGATCATTTAACGGGCACTCAAAGTAAAAATGCCCAGTATCTGTCGCGGAATGAAAAACTGTTCCTGACCCCTGCACTGCATTTTCATATCTACAATCTGCTCTCGAACAATGTCGAGCGTCGTCATGAACGTTATGAATATTCAGCACAGATCAATATCTGCTTTGGCTTAAGCGTGGCGCATTTTTACCTGTCTAAAGGTAAAAACTTCAACGAAACCCTGGAACTCGATGCCAATTATAATTTCCAGAGCGAAAGCAGTTTTGTCAGCTCGATGGAAAATACAATTCCAAGTGCCTTTAGCAGCATCAAGGCGCTTGATCGTGAAACAAAACAGATTCATAGCGCTGAAGTTCTGGATATCAGTGTCAATGGTTACCGGATTAAATGGACTGGTGTTACGCCTGCCAATTTAAAAACTGGTGAATTTATTCTGGTTCAGGAAAAAACCCAAAGCCAGTGGCGTGGCGGTGTGATTCGCTGGATCAAGCAGTCAACGGATAAGAGCCTAGAAATCGGGCTGGAAATTTTGGCACAAGAGCTCTTTCCTTGTGCAGCTTATACCCGTACCGAACGTCATCATGTCAACTATCAGCCTGCCCTGTTGGTGAAAATGACGCAACTGGATCAGGTCTCGACCAGCCTGATTGTCTCTGGTTCACAGATGTTTAGGGAAAAACAAACCATTCATTTACGTCTTGGTCAGGAAGAAATCAAAATCTATCTGACCAAAGCACAACTGATTACGCAGAGTTTCATCCGTTTTGATTATGAATTACTCAATGATCAGGAAGAAGAGATGATCGAAAACTTTATCGATCAGCACATGAATGAAAGCAGAAATCATGATTTATGGGAAGCATTGAAGTGAGAAATCCATTATTGTCTAAAAAGTTAAAACGTACTGAAACACGTTTACTGATTATTGATGATAATCAAATTAGATATAATCAAATCTGTGAGCTTCTGACTAATCACGATTATCAGGTGGATGCTGTTCTGCTAGATGATCTGAAATCTTTTGAAAAACAATTAAATTTCAACTGGGATCTGATTATTTTTGGGCGTGCCTACGACCTGAAATATGAACAGGCCTTAAGTCTGGTACGCCTTTCGCAGCAGCCTAATCTGCCGATGATTTTGCTTAAACCGGATGATTACCAGGCTGAACAATATGCGCAATATATCCGTAAAGGGATCTATGACATTCTCAATTTTGACTACCTGGAACGCTTTTATGTGGGACTGGTTCGAGCATTGTCATTTAGCCGTTTGTCACAGTCTCAGCAACATTTAATGACTGAGCTGGAAACAGCACAAATTCAGGCACAATCTTTGGTAGACGACAGCAACCGTGCTGTTGCCACCATTCAGGAAGGGATTCACATTCAGGTCAATGCGGACTACCTGAAACTGTTTGGCTTGCAAAATGAAGATGAGATCATTGGTCTACCTTTACTAGATCTGCTCCAGCCTTCAGATTTGAATGATTTTAAAACCCGTTTCAAAAAGATCTCTCAGGGTCAATTTGATTTAGGTCGAGTCGAGATTCAGTCTCTGAATCCGCATGTGTCCGCATCTAACCCATTAAAACTGGAATTCTTGCCTTCAACTGCTGAAGAAGATGCAGTACAAATTAGCATTGATACTCAATCTCAAACAGTTTTTTCCGAGAAAACTCCTGGAAAACCAAGTGTTTTTCAGTCACTTAAACGTGAACTGAACAAGCAGTCTGCACCGGTGAATGCCTTAGTCACTTTCTCTTTAAGTGCATATGACCCGGAAGTTCTACAATCTGACTGGGCCACTTTTAATGGGTACTTTGATGCAGTCAAAGAATTCCTCAAGGAACAGACCCATATTCCCCTGTTTAAACTGGAATATGATGTCGTTGTCGGTCTGTTTCAGGCAGACTCTAAAGCAATTCTTGAATCCAAACTGATCAGTTTAAATGCCTTAAGCAAACCGCAACTCATTACAGTGGGACAAAAGTCATTCCCTCTAAATTTGCGCTTGGGCTATGTCATGCTTGAACAGGGTTTGCAGGATGAAATGCACTGCAATACGCTGATTGGACAAGCATTCTCGACATCTTTACCTCAAGCAGAAGCTGTACCTGAATTTAAACTCGATATTCCTGCATCACTGAGCAGTCAGGCCATGGTAGAAATGCCAAGTATAGATTTCAGTGTTGCTGAAACACCAGTTGCCAGCTCAACAGTGGCAACGATCAGTCCAGCAGTCACGTCTATTCCTAGCGCTACACCTTCTATTTTGAAAGCCTTAAGTGAATGTCTGGAACGTGGCGAGATCCATTTAAAGTATCAGCAACTCTATGATAAAGAAGATACGCGTTTATATACCTATGAAGTGACCAGTGGCTTTATTTTTGAGAATAAATGGCAGGATATTTCTAGCCTTTTAGAACTTCATGAAGATGATGAACTGTCCATTAAACTGGATCGCTGGATTCTGGTTGAAGCCAGTAAACAGCTACACAACTTTATTACCCAGTATCCTGATGCAAGCTTAATTGTTAATTTGAACCGTGCCGTGCTATTTAAAGACCGCACCTTCCCGGAATTTATTTCCAAGCTGATTACGATTATTCGCAGTAAAGTGAAGCATCCGCTAATCTTGCAATTCTCAGAAGAAGATATTTTACTGAATCAGCAAGATGCACAAAAATATCTACGCGTATTGCATGAACATGGCGCGCTGATTGCACTTCGTGATTTTGGTCAATCCATGTACAGTCAAAATTTACTGCGCGAACTGGAACTGGATGGTGTCAGCTTACATTCGAGCTTAACCAATATGCTCAATAAAGATACCGAGATTGAGCAGTTACAGGAAAAAATCACCAGCTATAATGAAATCAAGCCACTCAATATCCTGATCCGTGAATTAAATGATATGACACTGTTCGCGAATGCCTGGAACGTGGATGCTCGCTTTATTCAGGGAAATTATTTCCAGAAAAAACTTGATCATTTGATTGATGTGCAAGAGCATTAAGTGCTGCTACAAACCTGCAACTTAGAAAGTGGCATGATCATCTTCTGAATTGCAGGCACAAAAAAAACGGGCTTAAAGCCCGTTTTTTCATTTTGGGTATTAACGTTTAACAGAACGTGACATACCAGCAAAACGTTGTTTGAACTTGTCGATACGACCGCCAGTGTCAACGTTCTTTTGCTTACCAGTGTAGAATGGGTGGCAAGCTGAACATACGTCTAGATAAAGAGTTTCTTTACCAAGAGCTGAACGAGTTTCGATTACGTTACCACATGAACAAGTAGCAACTAAAGTTTCATATTTTGGGTGAATATCGGCGCGCATCGTCGATTACTCCATTAGATTCAAGAAGGTTTAGCTGTCATCGCTATTGATCACTCTCAAATGAGGAAGCAGGAACATCGTTCATGCAGATCAACACCACAACAGACCATTCTTTTGGCCCACCGAGACGGATACCGTCAGAGCTAAGCACAACAAGTGGGCATTATTATACGTGAAACGAATTCAATATGCGAATTATTCTTCAGCTTCTGATTCACTCTCTTTGGCCCACAGATTGGCAATAATCCCGCAGACCATTAACTGAATCTGATGAAAAATCATGATCGGCAGGACAATCATGCCCAGCGGCTGGCCAATAAATAAAATTTGCGCCATCGGCACTCCACTGGCCAAGGTTTTCTTGGAACCACAAAAGAATGCCGTTTTTTGGTCAGCGCGGCTAAAGCCCAGCCAGCGTGGAATATAAAGTGATAATAACATCACAATGGTGAGTAACACCGAGCAAGCCAGCAATAGCAACAACAAGGTACTCAGGCTTACTTCATTCCACAGACCAGCCACTACGGCGCTACTAAAAGCGCCATACACCACCAGTAAAATCGAACCTTGATCGAAAACCTTGACGATTTTTGGCATTTTCATCATTTGCGGATAGATCCATGGACGCAGAATCTGTCCTAAAATAAACGGCACCAAGAGCAGCAGTGTAATCTGGATAATCGATGAAGTCGGATCAAAACCATGATCAGATTGACCGAGAATAAAAAATGCCACCAATAATGGGGTAATAAACATACCGATCAAATTGGAAAAAGAGGCGCTACATACCGCCCCGGCGACATTGCCATGAGCCACCGAAGTAAATGCGATCGAGGACTGCACAGTGGATGGCAGGAAACACATAAACAGGAAACCCCAATATAGTTCCTGTCCGAGCATCGGTAATAAAATCGGCTTGGCCAAAAGTCCGAGAATTGGAAACAAAGCAAAAGTGAGCGCAAAAACCAAAGTATGCAATTTCCAGTGCATAATGCCTTGCAGCACAGCTTCACGAGACAGTTTGGCGCCGTGCAGGAAAAACAGGATGGCGATCGCTCCTGTCGTCACCCAGCCAAAGACTTCAGCCGCCTTCCCCGAAACTGGCAACACACTGGCCAGCAAAACCATCACAAACAACAGTATCGTAAACCGATCCAATGCCAAGAACTTAAGCATATCCCTATAATCCCTCAGATTTTATTGTTTGATATAAAAATGCCCGACTATCTTAACAGATGCCGGGCCCATGCTATGCACTCAGATTGATGTAATATTTTCATCTATACATGAATGCATTTCATATATCTCGCTACATCACACTTAGTTATTACGTGCATTGTTGTCTTGCTGGATCAGCTCGATCTTGTAGCCATCTGGATCTTCTACAAATGCAATTACAGTCACGCCACCTTTCATCGGACCGGCTTCACGCACCACATTACCGCCACGCGCTTTAATCTCTTCACACGCCTTGTAAGCATCATCAACTGCAATCGCGATATGACCATAAGCATTGCCCAGTTCATAGCTGTCTGTATCCCAGTTATGCGTCAGTTCCAGTACGGTGTGATTCTCTTCATCGCCATAACCGACAAAAGCCAAAGTAAAACGGCCTTCTTCGTAATCACGCTTACGAAGCAAAGTCATGCCAAGTACTTCAGTATAGAACTTAAGAGATTGTTCTAAATTGCCTACACGTAACATGGTATGCAGCATGCGCATATTAATCATCCTTCTGTACAGATTGTTGTTGGTGTTCACCGAGCAGTTTTGCGACCCAAACCACCAGAATCAGGATCGGAATCCCAATTAAAGTGGTCATCAGGAAGAAATTCGGATAACCGATATTGGTCACTATAGTACCCGAATATCCACCTAAAATCTTAGGCGTCAGGGTCATGAGTGAGCTAAAAATCGCATATTGAACAGCGGTAAATGACACACTGGTCAAACTCGACAAGAATGCAATAAACGCAGCACCAGCCAGCCCAGCAGCCAGATTATCGACAATAATGGCAAAATAAAGCCACTTATCGCTATAAGGTTTAATCACTTTACCACTGACTTCGACCGTATCTGAACTGCTGCTATCCACCACTATCAAGGGCTGAATATCGACATCCAGATTCTGGGTATTGCTCAGCTGATCATTGATCTGATAAACATGGGTTGTTTGCTGAAGTGCCTGACCATCTTGCATCAAGACGGCACTGATAATATGTGCAGGTGACTGAATCAGTTGTTGTGCAGGAATCGCGGCAGTAAATACGCCTTCACTTTCGAGTTTTGCCTCAATATTCTGATCATTGATTTGCAAAACAATTTTTTGATTCTCTTGCAGTGCTTCACCGACATACTGGCCGCGCACCACAATGGTCTTGTCCTGATCAGCTGCGGTGAGAGTATTGTCACTGGTGATCGGCAGGATCTGTAACTGGGTGCTGCCCTGTTCTGCGGTCAAATATGGCATATTCACCTGCACAGGCGCTTGATTGGTATTATCTGTATTAAGATAAGCGGCTGAAACTTGCAGCTGTTTGCTCTGTGCCAGCACAGCGCTTGGTATATCCAGCTTCCAGTAACCAACTTCATCGGTCTCTGCCTGATAAACCTGATTACCGGCTTTAACTTCGACAGCTGCCAGTTTTTCACCAGACTTGACCAGTCCGATAAAAATCAGGTTGGTCGAACAGGCCAGCACAGCACCGACAAACATCAGTTTCATGATGTTCATCTTCTGGGCCAAGAGCCCACCAAGGAATCCACCGACTAAAGAGAAAATCACCCCATAGACTTTAACCGCCTCGGCAATCTGTTCTTTACTGAAATTCAGGTCCTGATAGAACACATTGGAAATGACGCCGGCAATAATATCGGAGACCCGATAAAAACCGATCAGTAATAACAGCACCAATGCCAGTTTCAAGCCATAACGCTTAAAGAAATCTGCAACGGGATTGACCCAGGTTTCATAGGCCATCTGCTTGTTAACCGCACCCATTTTTACCAAGCTTGCACCAATCGCAAATGCGACAGCACCTGAGCCAATAAAGCGCAAAGCTTCAAAACAAAACAAGGCAAAGGTATCTTGAATAGCGAATTGTTCAGTGATGCTGGCCACCAGATTGCCCGAATAGATATAGCTCAAGACAAAACTGATCACCGCCACAAAAAACACCGCAACTAAACGGAAATAATCACTGCGCACATAGTGTTTGCGTACACGGTCAACCTGCGGCTCCCGAATGGACAGTGTGGTGATAATACCGACCAGCATGACGGCAGCCATGGCCAGATAAGTCCATTTCCAGGCATCGTAGATATAGTTGCCTTTGGCTGTTCCTAAATAGGCCGCCAGAAACAAGGCACCAGCACCGGCCACAATCATCCCGATCCGGTAACCGGCATTATAGGTGGAGGCCAATACAGTCTGCATCTGGGTTTCCGCCAGCTCAATCCGGTAGGCATCAATCACAATATCCTGCGTTGCTGCGGAGAAACCAAGCAGGACTGCACCGAGCGCCATTTGCTGTAAATGTGTTGCACCCAACGCCGGATCAGAAAAGGCCATAATGGAAATGGCACAGACAATCAGAATCTGCGCAATCAGCAACCATGCACGACGACGTCCCAGAGCCTTGGTCAAAAATGGGACTGGCAGTTCATCAATGAGCGGTGCCCAGACGAATTTAAACGAATAGCCCAATGCGGCCCAGCTAAAAAAAGTGACTGCACTTTTGCTGATTCCGGCCTCACCTAACCATAAAGACAGACTGGAAAAAATCAGAAGAATCGGCACACCAGCCGAAAATCCCAAGAACAGCATGATCAATGCACGTCGATCTAAAAATGCTGTAAATGCGGATTTCCAACCCGTCGTTTGTGTTGTCATTGCTTTATTATTTTCCGCAGAAAAACCAATTGCTGCTATTCAATCCTGTAATAGCGTATCTTTCAACAAGATTTATATATTTATCACATTTCCGGTTTTTTTATTTTCGGGCAAAAGCGACATGTTGGCTTGAATTTTTCAAGTAAATCTGTATACCTTAACTCTTATCAACGTAATATTTCGTTTTGGATTTTCAACAGTGACCCAGAGACTCGATCAAATTAATTCTTCTATTGCAAGCAATACCAGCACAACTCCACAAAAAATCCGCTCAGATTTACTTATCTCTGCATTTGAACAAAGCGAAATTAAAAATACTCTGGACCATACCCGGTTAACATCCACCCAGCTGACGCACATTCCAAACCTAGAAAAAATTCCTGCGTCAACCAAACGGATCAAGCCCCTGAATAACTTTTTGGGCCAAGATCGTGCACGCGCCTCAGTTGAGGCCGGGATTGCCCTGCCTTATTCCGGCTATAACATTTTTGCTGTCGGTACCGCAGGACTCGGAAAACGCACCATGGTGAAGCGTTTACTACAGCAACATGCTAAAACTATGGAAACCCCGAATGACTGGGTGTACGTCAATAACTTTCAGAACCAGCGTCAGCCGATTGCACTGGAACTGCCCTCGGGTCAAGGCCCAAAATTCCAAGCCATGTTGAATCAGAGCTGGCAAACGATCCTCAAGCAGCTTGAGCGCCGTTTTACTGCAGAAACCTATCACAACCGCATTGAAATGATTCGTCAGGAAACGGGTGATGAACAGCAACAGGCACTGATCGAACTGACCAAAGAAGGCGCAGAACTGGATCTGAAGCTGATCTCGCGACATGATGAACACTGTTTTGTGCCTGTGCATTTGATCGATGACAAATTACAGGAAATGACTCAGGAAGATCTGAATGCACTGAGCAATCAGGATCGGGCCGAATTGGCGACTAATATGCGCTATATGGACAAGAAACTAGAACGTCTGGGTTTGCACCTGGGTGATCTGGAAGATGATGCACGTGATCGCGTACAGATCCTGAACCGTGATATCGCCAAACAGGTGGTTCTCCCACGTGTGGAACAGATTCTATCCAAGTTCAAACATGTGCAAGGCTTGGAACATTATCTGAAATATTATGCCGAAGACATTATCAATAATGTCGAAATTGTGCTGGAACAGGAAGAAGATGATTTCACTCCGGCACTGTTCAGTCGCGTTCCTGCACGTTATCAGGCCAATGTGATTATCACACACAAGCCGAACAGTGGTGCACCAGTGATCTTTGAAGATTTTCCAACGCATTACAACCTTTTGGGTCATGTGGAACAACTGACTCAAAATGGTACGATTACCACGGACTTTACTTTGATTCGTCCAGGTACCTTGCATAAAGCTAATGGCGGCTTCCTGATGCTGGAAGCGGAACAATTGCTGGAACAGCCGTATGCATGGCAAGGCTTGAAGCGCGCGCTTAAATCGGGACATTTAAAACTGTCCTCGCTTGAGCATATGATCACGCTAACCGGTAGCATTTCAATCGAACCTGCTTCGATTCCATTGAATATCAAGGTTATCTTGCTGGCTGAGCCTGAAATTTATTATGAAATTTTAGAGCTTGAACCTGAACTGGGCAGCATCTTTAAAATCCGTGCCGATTTTACCGATACATTACAACGTAATGACGATAACGAGCAGGCCTATATGCAGCTGATTGCCGACTATGTGCAATCGGATAAATTATTACCTTTTGACCGTTCTGCTTTGGCTGCATTGCTCACAGATTCCAGCCGTCAGGCCGAGGATCAAAGTTCATTGTCATTACATGCCCTAACGTTAGGCGATCTGATCCGTGAAGCACATCATCATGCCTTCCAGGCCGGTGATAAGATGGTTTCAGAAAAACATATCAACACCGCACTGGATCACCGTAAATATCGTCTCGGCTATTTACGTGAACTGTATTGGCAAGATCTGACTCGTGGTACCCAATTGATCGAAACCCGCGGCCATCGTCTGGGCCAAATCAATGCTCTGTCTGTCATTCATTATGCTGATGTCGAATTTGGTCTGCCTTCACGTCTGACGGCTTCGGTTTATCAGGGTGGCGGTGATATTTTGGATATTGAGCGCAGTGTAGAGCTTGGTGGGTCTTTGCATGCCAAGGGCGTGTTACTGATGTCATCTTTCCTGAAAGCACATTTCGGCCGTGAACAGACCTTGCACTTCTCTGCTGCACTGGCCTTTGAACAAAGTTATGGTCAGGTCGATGGTGACAGCGCCACAGTCGCGGAACTGTCTGCCTTACTGTCTGCCATAAGCCAGTTACCGATTGATCAGTCCTGGGCCATTACCGGTTCCATGAACCAGCTGGGACAAGTACAGCCTGTAGGTGGTGTGAATGCCAAAATTGAAGGTTTCTTTGATGCTTGCAAGTTACAAGGTCTGACCGGAAAACAAGGTGTGATTATCCCGCGTCAAAATATGCAACATCTGATGCTGCGTAAAGATGTCACCATTGCTGTGGAAGAAGGTCAGTTCCATATTCACGCGATTGATACCATTGATCAGGCGCTGGAAATCCTGATGGCGCGTCCTGTCGGTACCTTGGATAAAAAAGGTCGCTATAGCAAAAATTCAATCTATGCCGCAGTGATGGCACAGCTGGATTATTGGCAAGCGATTGAAGATGGTGCCGAACTGGTCGAAGTGCCGAAGAAAAAGAAAAAAAAGAAGAAGAAAAAAGACAAGAAGCAAATCGTCGAGCCACAAACTGAAGTTGATGCTGATGCTTCGACAGTTGAAAAGCCGGATGCAGCGACAGAGGATTAACTCTAACCTTGACCTAAGCAAAAGTAGAGATAAAAAAAAGCGCTTCTCAATGAAGCGCTTTTTCACATCTGAACTTAATTTAATACAAAATTAAGCATCAGCTGCCGGGCTATACTGTTCAACTAAAGGCTTTAATTCACCTTTTTGGAACATGTCGAGCATGATATCACTACCACCGATCAACTCACCATTGATCCAAAGCTGTGGAAATGTCGGCCAGTTGGCGATTTGTGGTAACATCGCGCGAATGTCCTGGTTTTCCAGAATGTTTACATAAGCAAACGGACGACCAATTTGACTGAGTGCTTCTACTGCACGTGCAGAAAAACCACATTGTGGAAATTGCGGTGTGCCTTTCATGTAAAGAAGTACTGCGTGTTTTGCAATTTGGTCACGAATTAACGCTTCGGTATCGCGTGCTTGTTCAGTCATTGATAAATCCTCAACTCATCTGTCTCGCATTATACCCAAATCCAGGCAAAACAGTATGTCTAAAGCAATAATTCCAATTTTATTTACAATTACCCTTTAAATCTGAGTGGGTTTTTGCTTATATAAGTTTTTCTTTCCACCTAACAGTTAAGAGTTAGTCATGAATAATATTACCCTCGCACCGGTACAAACTGATCAACCGTCTCATTTGATGCCTGTTTTTGGCCGTCAACCGATCAGCTTTGTCCGAGGACGAGGTGCATATCTTTATACCGAAGATGGTACAGAGTATTTAGATGCATTAACCGGAATTGCGGTATGCGGTTTGGGCCATGCGCATCCAGTCATTGCCGAAGCGATTGCTGAACAGGCAGCGACCCTGATTCATACCAGCAACCTGTTTGAAGTGCCTTGGCAAACCGCTGCCGCACAGAAACTGGCTGAAGTTGCAGGTATGGAAGAAGTATTTTTCTCCAACAGTGGCGCAGAATCAAATGAAGGTGCAATCAAAATTGCACGTAAATTTGGTCATATGCAAGGCATTGCATCGCCTAAAATCATTGTTGCCGACCAGTCTTTCCATGGTCGTACCATGGCCACCTTATCTGCTACAGGCAATAAAAAAGTGCAGGAAGGCTTTGGCCCACTGGTTGAAGGTTTTGTCCGTGTACCTTTTGGTGATATCGAAGCGATTGAAGAAGCGGCAATCAATCACCCGGATATCGTAGCGATTTTGGTTGAGCCTATTCAGGGTGAAGGCGGTGTCAATACCGCACCTCAAGGTTTCAGCTATTTAGAAGAAATTCGCCAAATCTGCAACCAGCATAACTGGCTGATGATGCTGGACGAAGTGCAAACTGGTAATGGCCGTACCGGTAAATACTTTGCTTATCAGCACACCAATATTATTCCGGATGTACTGACCACAGCCAAAGGCTTAGGAAATGGCTTCCCGATTGGTGCAGTCATGACCCAAGGTCGTGGCGTCGGTGTATTAACTGCTGGAAATCACGGTTCTACCTATAGCGGTACAGCACTGGGTTCGCGTGTGGTCTATACCATTCTCGATATTATGCGAAAAGAAAATATCGTCGCGAATGCGGCTGAAAAAGGTGCTTATATCGTTGACCAGCTACGCAACAAACTGGCAGATCAAAATGTCATCGTACGTGGTTTCGGTCTGATGATCGGGATTGAATTACCAAAAGAATGTGGTGATCTGGTTGCGATTGCACGCAATGAATACAAGATGATTATCAATGTCACTGCAGGCAATGTCGTTCGTCTGTTGCCTACCCTGAATATTACCCAGGAGCAGGCAGACCAGTTGATCGAACGTCTGGTAAAAATGATCAAAGCTTATTTGGCATAAAGCCCTAGCCTAAAAATTAAAAAAGCCGCTCTAAAGCGGCTTTTTTATTATTCTGCACTCTATGATGCGTTTTGTAACATACGTCCGCCAGAGATCTGGCTAAAATATTGTTTCAGGGTATCAAGACAACGAAGAATTTTTGTCGGTTGTTGTTCACGTTTCGGAATAACCGCATACAGTGTAATCGATGGCAGTCTCCATTCAGGCAGAACTTCAACTAAAGTACCGTTAAGCAAATCCTTTTTAGCATCAAGATATAAAACCTTGGCAATCCCATTACCCTGCAAGCACATCGATTTTGCAACCAAACCGTTATTGGTACTGAAACGGGATTTCAGTTCAAACTCGGCTTTTTCTGCAGTATTCACATGTTGGAAATGATAATACTGATGGTTTTTAAGATGCGTTAAAGGCAAGACCTCATGATTTTTAAGATCATCAGGTTTCGAAATAATGGTGCTTTGATTAATATAACTCGGTGTCGCCACCAGAATTTGCTCAATCTGCATCAATGGCACAACCTGAAGATTATGCTCATCATTTTTCTGTTCAAATCTTAGGGCGATATCAACCCGCCCATCCAACAAATCAACCTCATGATTGTTTGTTTCTAAATGTACTGCCAAGCCGCGATGTGCAGCTATCCAATGAGAAAGTGCAGGAATCACATGATTCGCGCATAATTCTGGCAAAGAAACGATACGCAGCTCACCCACGAGATCATCACGTAACTCATTGATCCGGACTTTACCGCGCTCAGCAGCAGATAACATTTCTTGACAGCTATGGAAAAAAGCTTGTCCCGCTTCGGTCAGACTTAATTTTCTCGTCGAACGATTTAGAAGTACGACTTCCATATCGTGTTCTAACGAGCGAATTTGTTGACTGACGGCGCTGGTCGTAATCCCTAATTCACGGGCAGCACCGCTAAACGAGTTCTTCTCCACAACGCAAGCAAAGACACCCATTGCTCGAAGTTGATCTAACATAAATTTCCCTCTAAACTTATGAGGTGCTTCATCATTTGATAAAAGCAACTTATTGTATTATACGGCGAAATTTACACTTTGCATTATTTATTTAATTGTTTGGTAAAACTGCAGTAGGATTAATAGGTTTGCCGTCTAAGCGCACCTGAAACTCAAGCATGGTACGGTTTGTACCAGTCGATCCCATTTCTGCAATTTTTTGACCAGCCGTTACATTTTGGCCACTTTTCACATTCAATTTACTGTTATGTGCATAAGCCGTGATATAGCCATTGATATGCTTCACCAACACCAGATTGCCATATTCTTTCAAACCATCAGCGGAATACACCACCTGCCCGTCTGCTGCTGCAAATACCGGATCACCGACATTGCCACTATAGCGGGTGCCCTTAATATTAGAAGCTAAATTGTATTGCTGGAGAATCGCGCCATTCGATGGTTTTACCCAACGTAGACCTGCTGCAGTAGATACTGGCGTTACAGGTGCAGATGTACTGACGCGTGGTGTGGTTTGTACTGTAGTTGCTGGCGTAACCGGTGCCGGTGTAGGCACTGCAATCGTTTGACGTTGAATTGGTGCTGCCTGAGTCACTGCCTGGGTGCTGGTGCTACGGCGCGTAGTATGGGTTTTCAGGCGGATCGATTGTCCGACATAAATCCGATAAGGCGCACTGATATCATTCATCTCCGCGACACTGATATAGTTCAGCCCATAACGTGCTGCAATCCCACTCAATGTATCTCCTGAACGCACCGTATAGAAATCAGGAGCTGTTGCATAACGCGTTGCATTATTCACCTGGGGTTTGGTGGCACAACCGGTAATTACTCCTGTAGAAATAACAACGGTCGATAAAACAAGGGTTTTAATCAGGGTTGCAGGCGAAGCTACGACACATTTCGGTAACACCAAGAACATTATCTTCCTCTCTAATGCTATACGGTTGCAAAATTTCGTTAAGATTAGCAAAGTTTTACGGCAATATACTTGCAATCGCGAGTTTTTCACAAAGTTATAACACTAAGGACGCATTTTCTTCCAATTGTGTTTGCAAATTCCGCAAACTCTCATAATTGGTGGCATCCATCTGAATCGGGGTAATACTGACATAGCCATTGGCGACCGCAGAGAAGTCTGAATCAATCTCGCTAAATCCCGGCTTAGGGTCTGCGACTGCTTCTCCCGAGAGTCCAATCCAAAATACCTGACGACCACGCGGATCTACATGACTCGTCACCGGTTTAGACTGACGGCGGCGACTTTGATATGTCACTTTTTCACCCTGCAATTCAGTTACATCTGGAATATTGATATTAAAAATATGTCGCTCAGGCAGAATAGGCAAACCACGAGCAATAAAATCATGCACCCATTCGGCGGCCAACTGATAATCCTGAGGCTGCTGATAGCCACGTACATTCGGCCCACTCAGTGATACGGCAATCGCAGGATGTTTAGTTAAACGACCTTCAAAGGCCGCCCCGACTGTACCGGAATACAAGATATCATCTCCCAGATTTGCGCCGCTATTTATCCCGCTAACCACTAGGTCAAATTCAAAATCAAATAGCCCGTTCATAGCCAAGTAAACGCAATCTGCCGGCGTCCCATTAACCGCCCAGACATCAGGAGAAATCTGGATTGGGCGTAAAGGGCGGTCCAAAGTTAAGGCACTAGAAAAGCCACTGCGTTCACTTTCCGGTGCCACAATCACCACTCGCCCCAAAGGCTTTAGCGCTTGCGCCAAAGCCTGAATACCGGGTGCAAACACCCCATCATCATTTGAAACTAAAATATTCACTAAAAAATCTCGTTACGCTAAAAAATGACTGACTAGGACATTTCATTGTATTAGTGCAGGAATTATATATATTTATTGCTCGACATCCATCTTTATAATATGTGGCTCAAGATGATTAAAAAATTCTCTTTACTTAGCGCTCTCACTTTAAGCTTGGCAGCATTTATTTCCCCTTCAGTCATGGCAAACGATCTGACTGTTGAAGAAAACAATACCATTGTAAAAGAAGATATTGCATCAGCACAGGTTATGGCTGAAGTTTGCCCGGCAATCATTGGTCAAAATCCAAAATTTAACAGCACCGTTGAACAATTGATCCAGTCTTATCTTGCAGACTACTCAGATAAAGGCATGAGCTATCAAAAGCTACAGGCAGACAGTGAATATAAATCTTTACTTGAAGAAGCACGTCAGGGTGCAAAGCAAACCAGCTCAGACGAGCAGAAAACTGTCTGTGAAGAAATGCTGAACTACCAAGGCTAAGCCAGCTAAATTTTCAAATAAGACGGTGTAAACATCGTCTTATTTTCTCTTACAGATTTATTCATAATTCTACAGCTTCGCTACATTTTCCCACTTTTCAATTTCAAAAATAAGTTTAAGCTAGGCAAATTATTGTTCTAAATCCATTTTTTGAGTTTTCAATGAAAAATCCAATATTCCAAGCTTTAACATTCTGCGCAATTTCTGCCGCCACTCTTTTGGGAACTTCTGCATTTGCAGCCGATGAAAACATTAATGTTACCCCAACTCAGCAAGTGACCAAACAGGAACTGGCAGCCATTTATGTTCTTTCAGAAATCTGTCCAAGCATGGTCAAAGACAAGTCACAGTTTAATCAGGGTTATACCAAGCTGGTGACTGAGTATATGCCGGGCCAGCGTAATCCGGTTGAAAGCTTAAACCAGATGGCTAAACAGAACGATTTCCGCAATATTCTGGCCGAAGCACAATCGGATGCCAAGAAAGCCGGCAAGAAAAAAAATCAGGTGATTTGTAATGAATTAACCACCTATAACAATTAAGCTGCTTTTCTGCCGATAACTTACAATACTTTTGAAATAAGACCGGGTTTCCCATAGAAGTCAGCCTAGCTTTGTCCTAAAATGCTAGGCTCTTCGTGCTTACATCAAGATATAGGAACCCACTAGAAATGACCCAAAAAACTGCCCTTGCTGCATTATTATTAGTTCCTAGTTTTAGCTTTGCAGCAACTGTCCTATCTGCACCACCAGAATTGAATAATAAATCCTACGTGCTAATGGACTACGAGACAGGGCAACTTCTCGCTTCAAAAAATGAAAATGAAAAATTAGCCCCTGCTTCAATGACCAAGATGATGACCAGTTACATCATCGAACAAAAACTATTGAGCGGTGAACTCACTGAAGATGAACAAGTGCGCATGAACGAGTCAGCATGGTGTCGCGGCAGTAGCGCGGAATCATGTATGTATGTACCTTTAAATGGTACGGCAACTGCACTTGAAATGCTTCGCGGGATTATTATTCAATCAGGGAATGATGCATCGAAAGCCATGGCTGAACATATTGCAGGGAACGAGGGTACCTTTGCACATATGATGAACCAGGAAGCTAAACGTATTGGCATGACCAATACCAGTTTTATCAATTCAACCGGTATGCCGGCTGAAGGTCATTATTCAACTGCCAAAGATATGGCAACGCTGGCACAACACATCATTAAAGACAGTTCTAAGTATTATCCGATTTATGCGGAAAAAGAATTTACCTTTAATGGCATCAAGCAAGGTAACCGTAATGCCCTGCTATATACTGATCCGAGTGTAGATGGTTTAAAAACTGGCCACACTGATGAAGCTGGTTATTGTTTGACTACCTCATCAAAACGCGGTCCTACGCGTTTGATTTCAGTGATTTTTGGTGCACCAACCATGCAGGAACGTGCGACACAAACACGTGAATTGTTGGCTTGGGGTTATGCAAACTTCGAAACCAAAAATGTTCAACCGGCTAAACAGGTACTTGCTAAAGCCAAAGTCTGGTTTGGTAAGGAAGATGAAGTTCAGATCGGTCTTGCTGAAAACTTTAATGTGACTATGCCGAAAGGTCAGGCCAACGCGATTAAAACCCAGCTGGTGGTTCAGCCTAAACTGACTGCACCTTTACAGCCTGGTCAGGTCGTAGGTAAATACGTAGCGACTCTGGATGGTAAAGTAATTTCAGAAAAACCGTTGGTGGCTTTAAACGCGGTTGAAGAAGCTGGTTTCTTCGCACGTATGCTCGACCACATTAAACAATTCTTCTCAAACTTGTTCTAAGTTTAAATAGACTGTTTTAGTCTAGCACTAAGACCAAAGCACTCATTCAGATGGGTGCTTTTTATTTTATACTATGCACATGATCCTTAAACTTTTAATGAGCAGATCACCATGAGCCAAAACATTCGTTCTTATTTAGACACAACTCCACAAATTGATGAATCGTGTTATATCGATCCGATGGGAATCGTGGTCGGCGATGTGGTCTTGGCTGAAAATGTCTCTGTCTGGCCTTTTGCCGTGATTCGTGGTGATGTTAATTCGATCCGGATTGGTAAAAACTCGAATGTTCAGGATCATGCCATGTTGCATGTCAGTCATAAAAAAGCCGATAAACCGAATGGTTCGCCTTTGATCATTGGTGAAGATGTCACGATTGGCCATCATGTGACATTGCATGGTTGTACGATTGGTAATCGCGTATTAATCGGGATTAACAGCATTATTCTGGATGATGTCATCATTCCGGATGATGTGATGATTGGTGCAGGTACACTAGTTCCACCGGGCAAAGTTTTGGAAAGTGGTTGGCTCTATGTGGGCAGCCCTGCCAAAAAAGCGCGTCCGCTCACTGAAAAAGAAATGGCATTCTTGCCATATTCTGCACAAAATTATGTGAAAGTTTCAAATAACTATAAATAATGCTCAGTTTCGCATAAGAGATTTCATGTTAAATGAATTTCAGAACGTGTCGATGCGGTGCGTGAATCATAATCTCAGTCGGCTTTGTTGCACAAAGATTTGAAATGCAAAGCGCCCCTAATTGAGCCAAATTTAAGGCGTAACTTGGGTAAGTGGTCGACCTAATTCCGTAAATCTGTTAAGGACTGCTACACGTGCATGGATCTCATTCACTTGGCTATCAAAACTCCTTGCACTGAGTTTATCTCCTAATAATTTGATGCAATGCATCTTAGTTTCAACCAAACTTCGCCGATGATAGCCTGACCATTTTTTCCATAGTGTCCTGCCTAAACGCTTAACTGTTCGAAGTAATTCATTTCGCTCTAGCGAGCTAATCTTTGTATCTTTCCATGGTTTCGCATTTTTTCTAGGTGGAATCACCGCATGCGCTTGCCGATCTGCAATGACCTGACGGCATTGCTTGGT
>NZ_JAMXXK010000005.1 GCF_024129735.1 Acinetobacter lwoffii
CATCCAAGGATTATCTCTTGAATTAAATAATTTTGCTGATTAATTTAAGATCAAATAAATTGTACGTTTTTTGATTTATGACGGAAGTCTATTCTTTATATTTTAGGATTTTTTCTTGGTCTTACCCCATTTATTGCGATTGTGATGAATTATATCAAGCGTGATGAAATGCGCGGTACCTGGCTGGAAAGTCATGTCGACTGGCAAATTAAAACCTTCTGGATCAGTTTGCTGGGCTATATCGTCGGTGGCTTATTGACCGTGATCTTGATTGGCTTCCTGATCGTGTTTCTGGTCTTTATCTGGCATATCTACCGCTTGGTTAAAGGGTTAATTGCCTTAAATAACAATCAACCAATTCAAGCTTAGGTTGCTGTAAAACCAAAGGGAATATTACGGCCTTGCAGACCACCACTATGAATCACCAACAGTTTTGATCCAACCGGAAAATAATTTTTCTCGATCAGATCAAAAATCCCCATCAGCATTTTAGCCGTGTAGATCTGCTCCAGTGGAATTGCAAATTCGGCTTCAAAATCCCGGATAAACTGCATCAGGGCTGCACTGGTTTTGGCATAGCCACCACAGCAGTAATCATCGAGAATGTTCCAGTTGGTTTTGCTGGTGAGTTGGGCGACTTCATCTTTTAAAAATGAACCTTTCAGCGCAGAAAATCCCAAAAGCTGTTGATGCGTGTGACTAGCTTCGATCAATCCGCTGATGGTGCCGCCAGTGCCTACTGCACAACAAATGACATCAAATTGCGCATCGCTATCTTTTAATATTTCCTGACAACCTCGAATCGCTAAAGCATTGGTTCCACCTTCAGGAATCACATAATGTTCAGGAAATTGTCGAGCGAGTTCGGCCAAATACTCAGGCTGTTGCTTGCGCCGATATTCATCACGACTGACGAAATGCAACTGCATCCCGAATTGCTGGGCGGTGGCTAATGTTAGATTCAATGGTCGATCAGCCAGCTCCTCACCCCGAATCACTCCAACACTCTGAAAACCAAACTGTTGTGCGGCAAATGCAGTGGCGGCAATATGATTGGAGTAAGCGCCTCCAAAACTCAGAATATGCTGATAACCTTGTCTTTTGGCCTCAAGAAAATTGTATTTCAGTTTAAAAAACTTGTTGCCCGAAATTTGCGGATGCACCAGATCCAGACGACGTATTGTTAAAGTAATATCGTGAAAATTAATTTGTTGATCTGGAATATTTTGAGCAATGGTTTCAAACATAGATATTAAGATAGTAGGTTATTAAAACATTATAGCGGAAGTGCTAAAAATCAGAGCTTTTCAATAAGCCATTATTCGCTGAGAGCTATGGAGTTGGTTGTAGATTGTCACAAATATTCCGCTGATTATTTAAACAATAATGCTAATCTAAACAGAGGAAACCCTGAGGAGGGTAGAATAATGAAAATATTATCCTATGCTGTGTTGGTCGGCATGCTAATCAGTGTGTCGGGCTGTGATGATGCGATGAACAAACCTAAAACAGAAACCCGCACCATGATTATTGGCGGTGTACCTGTACATGAGCAGGATTATCAACTGCTAGACAAGCATTTGAGTGCTCAGGATCAGTTGAAACCTTAAGTAATTGCAATAGTTAAAATTCATGACAAATCCAGAAATTTTTACAGCAAATTGTCAGGTTTGTGCTTAAAATAGCCCTTCAATTTTTAAGTCAGGTTATCTCGTGGAATCATTCTGGATTTTAGGTTCGATTGCTTTTGCCCTGATGTTAGGTGCAATGAGTCCCGGGCCGACTTCTATTTATGTGGCAAAAAATTCAATTGCCATTTCACGTAAACATGGTTTATTTACTGCATTGGGTACTGGTCTCGGTGCAGCGATTTTTGGTCTGCTGGCAGTACTGGGTTTGCAGGCATTTTTGCTGGCTGTACCTTCGGCTTATCTGGCCTTAAAAATTTGTGGTGGTTTATATTTGCTTTGGCTGGCGTTTAAAATTATTAAACATGCCAAAGATCCGATCGAAGCGGATGTCGCCATTGCCAAACAGATGTCTTTACGCCGTGCCTTTACCACAGGTTTAATTACACAGTTGTCCAATCCTAAAATTGCGATTGTGCTTGCCAGTATTTTTACCGCGTTATTGCCCAAAGAAATTCCAACGTATTTTTATTTTGTTTTACCTGTCTTATGTTTCTTTATTGATGCGGGCTGGTGTTCACTGGTCGCAGTTGCATTATCTGCGGAAAAGCCACGTCGTGTTTATTTGAAGTTTAAAGCTTTGTTTGACCGCGCCGCAGGCGCAGTTATGACGGTACTTGGTTTAAAACTGATCTTTGGTATGAAGTAATTATCTCGTATAGACGTGCTGCTTATAAATAAAAAAAGCCGCTAGCCCTAGAGGCTTTTTTTATATCCATTAAAAAGTATTTTCTTCCGAATTAGCAGAAATACGATGAATCGACAGGTCTGCACCGTTGAACTCTTCTTCCTCAGTCAGGCGAATACCCATCAAAACCTTAAGCAGGCCATACACCAAAAAACCACCCGCCAAAGCAATGACAATCGCCAGCACCGTACCTGTGAGTTGTGAAATTAAAGACACTCCTCCCATTCCTCCGAGCCATTGCTGACCGAAAATACCCACAGCTAATCCACCAAAAGCACCACAAACGCCATGTAAAGGCCAGACTCCCAATACGTCATCCACTTTGAGTTTATTTTGGGTATAGGTAAAGAATTTCACAAAAATAATACCGGCGCTGATCCCGATAAAAAAAGCACCCAAGGGATGAACGACATCTGATCCGGCACAAATCGCCACCAGACCTGCTAAAGGACCATTATGCAGGAAGCCCGGGTCATCTTTCCCCGCAACTTTGGCTGCTATTGTTCCACCGACCATGGCCATCAAAGAGTTAATAGCGATCAGCCCAGAAATGGCATCCAGCCGCTGCGCGCTCATGACATTGAAACCGAACCATCCAACAATCAGAATCCAGGAGCCTAAAGCCAAAAAAGGAATTGATGAAGGAGGATGCGCGGTGATCCGGCCATCTTTTTTGTAACGGCCATGACGCGCACCAAGTAGGATTATTGCGGCCAGTGCGATCCAGCCGCCCATTGCATGAACGACAACTGAGCCGGCAAAATCATGAAAACTTGCACCAAATGCATGGGTCAGCCAATCCTGAAAACCAAGGTTGCCATTCCAGATCATACCCTCAAAAAACGGATAGATCAGCGCAACCAGAAATAATGTCGCTAAAGCCTGTGAACGCATTTTGGCACGCTCTGCAATCCCTCCAGAGATAATCGCTGGAATTGCTGCAGCAAAAGTCAACAGGAAAAAACAGCGCATCAGATTGTAGCCATGATCGGCAGACAAGGTTGCAGCATCATGGAAAAAGTGCTGACCGTAGGCAATATAGTAGCCCACTAAAAAATAGGCGATGGCGGAGATGGCAAAGTCGGTTAGAATTTTACTTAGGGCATTGACCTGGTTTTTATGTCGAACTGTTCCAAGCTCTAAAAAAGCAAATCCAGCATGCATGGCAAGCACTAGAACTGCACCGAGAAGAAGAAATAATAAGTCTATATTTTGCATGGTGCGTTCCAATTTAGTGCGCGGGATCACAAAAGAAAATCAGTATATAGAGGCAAATTGATTGTAGAAGAGGGCTAAGCAAGGGAAATTTTGATGAAGAATTTCTTGAAATTGATAAGACTCGATATAAAGCACGTTGCTATTTTTTTGCACCAAACTAAGACATAGCAAGAGTTCATAAAATTCAAATTTATATTATATTTTTAGGCGTTTATATTTATCGTAAGAAAAACGGTGCTAAAAAAGCATGCTAAAGGTGCACGTGAAAAATGAAAGATTTTTAAGAAAAAATTTAAAGATAAACGAAATCATAGCTTTTAAATCTCAACGCGTCATTCAAGTTTTAAATTTACCAAGTCATAGGGAATCTGGCTGAAGGATATTTAAAATAAATAAAACCCTAAAAAATTAGGGTTTCATGCTTAGATAAAATTATTGAAGTATTCAATTAATCTTTAAAATGTACCGGAATCCATTGATAGCTTTTATTGTCTTTAGAATAAATATGTCCAATTCCCGGAAATGGCAAATGTGGTGCCGCTATCGTCTGACCGTTTTTCGCATATTCAGCAAAATATTTTAAGCGGGTTTCGATCGCCTTTTGTGGATCGACATCGAAGTCAACGCCGGTCTGTTAGCGATCAAACTGAAGCGTATGTGAATGCACAATATCCCCAATAAATACCATCTGCTGACCTTGTGATTTTAAGCTAAAACCAAAATGCCCCGGTGTATGTCCAGCCGAACTGATGACATCGAAAGCATGGATTTTATTGCCAGTTTTAAAGGTTTTGAGCTGATTCTTGGCCTGATAGGGTGCAATGGCTTTCTTGATTTTATCGACTGTGCCCAAAAAACCTGCCTGCTTGGCTTTTGATAATTTTTCTACCGTTTTGGGATTCATCCAGAAATCCAGTTCAGCTTGAGATACATAAATGTTGGCATTAGGGAAATTGGCAATACCGTTATTACTGATACCGCATACATGGTCAGGATGTAAATGCGTGAGCAGGATGGCATTCACCTGTTCAGGTTTATGCCCTGAAGCCTGTAAATTGGAATACACTGAACCTAGGTGTGGACCATTACAGCTTGAAGTTCCGCTATCGACCAGAACCAGTTCTTTGGCTGTATTGACCAGAAAGGCATTCACAGATGTCTGGATGCCTTTGGCCTGATCAACGTAGTATTTTTTCAAGATCTGATCGGCTTGGGCTGCTGGAATATCTTTAAATAAGGCTTTGGACAGATAATTGCTACCATCCAGTAGGGCAGTAATCTGGTAATCCCCGAAGTTATGTTGATAATAACCGGGAACCTGTTTTTGTTGTTGGGTGCTAGAAACGGTTTGTGCATGTGTTTGAAAGATACCCGCCATTGAACCTATAGCAAGCAGTGAAATGATGAGAGAAGAGGTGAAGTATTTCATGGCTATTCTTATGTAATTAAAGTCAATTCCATGTATTAGCACGGATGTTAGCAAAAAAAGAATATGAATATATTTACCATTTTTAAAAATAGAAGTGCTGATTTGGCATCTGTACTAAAAATTCAGTCTGAATCTGTATATTGATTTTTTGAAAGTTAAGAACCTGTTTTTCATTAAAATATTATTATAAATAAAATGCTTAGATATATTTCACTTTTTATGAAAAGCTCGTTAACATGGGGTATTACGAACAAGCTTTGGGTGTCGCGATGAGTTTTTGGAAAAGAAAAAACAATGCCAGCTTTGTATTTTTCATTATTACCTTATATTCACTACTTGGTTTTGGACTGGGCTATGTGATTTGGGAATTTGTGTTGCAAGGCTAAGTGACCCAGCAATAAAAAAGCCTCTAGAGATAGAGGTTTTTTTATATTTATAACTTATTTAGCACATTCAGGCTGAGAACGGTCAATCACTTGAGTGCCTTCTACACGATAGCCAATCTGACCAATAATAAATGCTTGATTAAGTTGAGTAATTACCACATCAGAAAGTGCAACAGCACAACGGTCTTTTTCAATTGCGCGATCTACTGCTGTTTTGAAGTTAGGAATACCAAGTGGGAATAAAATCACAGGAACTTTATCTTCACCTTTAACACGTTCACCTTTCACAAACTGGTTTGAGTTTAGGTTGTAGTTTTTAGTAGATGCAACTGTCATGTCAGCCATACGTACCGAACAACCTGTAAATGCAATTGTAGACATCGCTAGAACTGAAACTAATAATTTTTTCATGCTTACCCCGAATAATTATAAAAGAATAAAAAAGCGCATTGATTTTATATTGAAAATATTAAAAATCAAGAAAGTAAATTTAACTGATGATATAAAAAAGCCCCTACATACGTAGAGGCTTTTCTTTTCTCAAAACCTAAACTTAAGACACTTTATCACCCGGTTTAGCACCAGATTCAGGTGAAATCACCCAAACACCGTCGCCATTACCCGCAGCTAGCACCATACCGTTTGAAATACCAAAACGCATCTTACGTGGTGCGAGGTTCGCCACCATCACTACCAATTTGCCTTTTAAGTCTTCAGGTTGGTAGAACTCACGAATACCGCTGAACACATTACGTGGCTCAGCCTCACCAACGTTTAAAGTGAGTTGAAGCAGTTTGTCAGAACCTTCAACTGTAGCTGCTTCCAAAACTTCAGCGACACGCAGGTCAACTTTCATAAAATCATCAATATTAATGATTTCGGCTTCGCCGACTTTAGGTTCAGCTTTCTTTTCTACCTTCTTCTCTTTTTTCTTTTCAGCTTTAGCAGGTTCAGCAGCAGAGGCAGCTAAAGAATCTTTAGATGCATCGACCATGGCAGCAACCGCTTTTGGATCTACACGTTGCATCAATGGTTGGAACAATGCAATTTCATGACCCACTAGAATGGTTTCGCGAGAAGCAAAATCGAAGCTTTCAAGTTGCAAGAAATCTTGAACCTGTTGAGCCAAAGTTGGCAATACAGGCGCTAAATACACTGCCAATTGACGGAACAGGTTGATTCCCACAGAACATACATCATGAACCTGTTGTTCCTGACCTTCCTGTTTCGCAAGTGCCCAAGGCTTTTTCTCATCGATGTACTGGTTGGCTTTGTCTGCCAGCGCCATGATTTCACGAATTGCCGCAGAGAATTCACGTGCTTCATAAGCCTGAGCAATTGAGCTCCCGGCATCAATAAAGCTTTGTACCAATTCAGGTTCAGCACATGTAGTGCTTAACTTGTTATCAAATTTGGTGTTGATGAATTTTGCACAACGGCTGGCAATATTCACGACTTTACCGACTAGGTCTGAATTCACTTTTTGTACAAAGTCATCCAGGTTCAAGTCAGAATCTTCAACTTTGTCAGAAAGTTTAGAAGCAAAGTAATAACGTAAATATTCTGGGTTTAAATGCTCTAAATAGGTTTCAGCTTTAATGAAGGTACCACGAGATTTCGACATTTTCTGACCATTTACAGTCAAGAACCCATTTACGAATAAACCTGATGGCGTACGGTAATTTGCACCTTCAAGCATTGCCGGCCAGAACAAGGCATGGAAATAGACAATGTCTTTACCAATGAAGTGATAGACCTCATTTTCAGAGTCTTTTTTCCAGAAATCGTCAAAATTCAATTCAGGACGTTTGGTTTTGATGTAGTTTTCAAAACTCGACATATAACCAATCGGTGCATCAACCCAAACATAGAAATATTTGTTTGGGGCATCCGGAATTTCAAAACCGAAGTATGGCGCATCACGTGAGATGTCCCAATCGTTCAAGCCATTTTCAAACCATTCGTCCAGTTTGTTGGCAATGGATACCGGCAGGCGACCTTCATCACGGGTCCATTTTTGCAGGTATTCACCAAAATTTGGTAATTTAAAGAAATAATGATCAGATGATTTTTCGACTGGAGTTGCACCACTTAGAGTTGAATGCGGATTCAACAATTCTGTCGCATTATAAGTTGCACCGCAGACTTCACATGAGTCGCCGTACTGATCTTCCGCCTTACATTTCGGGCAGGTGCCTTTAATGAAACGGTCTGACAGGAACATGCCTTTTTCAGGATCAAAAAGCTGGGTCACCGGGCGAACAGCAATATTGCCAGCATCGCGGTTTTTCACATAGATTTCAGACGCACGGGCACGGTTGGTATCGCTATGCGTAGAATCATAATGATCGAAATGCACACCGAAACCGTCAAAGTCACGAATGTGTTCTTTTTGCACATTGGCAATTTGCGCTTCAGGTGAAATGCCATTCGCTTCGGCACGCAGCATGATCGCAGTTCCGTGAGCATCATCCGCACAGACATAAGTCACATCATGACCCATCGCACGCATCGCACGTACCCAAATATCAGCTTGGATATAACCGAGTAGGTGACCCATATGAATCGGGCCGTTGGCGTATGGAAGGGCGTTAGTGACTAAGATATTACGCACGGATATGACTCTCTCATTCGTATATTATGCAAGGTGGATGATTTTACCTGAGATAAGCAAAAGTTGCATAAGGCTTTTAGTGAATTATTCAAAATTGCTGATAGCGTTGTCATTAACTCGGTTTAATCAGATAATCTTTTTATATTTCAATGAAAAATAATAACAGATTAAAGAATGATTAATTTTTTTAAAAATGCGTTAAAAATTTTTCTGTATCTTGTACTTTTGCCATGCACTTTATTTGCGATTTGTTTCATTATCAATTTAAAAATCGTAGATGATCAGCAACATCAAAAAAGGTTAGATGATTCTGTTTTAGCGGATCGTGAACAATTTCCGAATTTACCTGATCCCATTTTTTATTTTAGTCGCCATCATGGTGGTGATTGGGGTGTGTGGGTAAGGGTTTATCTACTCAATGATAAAACCAAACAAGCATTTCTAAAGCAATGGAAGTATGGTGAAGCCAAGACCGTTGAGCATATTGAATGTATTCAATCGACGGTAAAGAAACGTTGGAAAACATGGCATTCTAATATTCATTATGTTGTTTCGGATCCGTGGTTTAAGTTGCCTAGACAAGAAAGAGTTCGAGATTCATTCATTGTTTTTGGTTTAGAAAAACAGATTAAAACCGTTGAACAGGCATGTCAGGAACCCATGTTTAAAAAGATTGAGAAAGCCAAACCTTACTATAATAATTATTGGGCAATCGCTGAAAAACAAAAGTTATTGTTGAGCGTAAATGGTTTTTATTAAAATCAGGAATGATTGAGTTTAGTTAAATCGTTAAAACATCCGACTTAGCACTACGAGCCAAGCAAGAATCGTGGATAATAGTGCGCTATTGCATTTATTAAAAGAGTAAGCCGTCCATGATCGAATACGACGACTATGAAGATGACCAACCAGTGACACGCATTAAGCAAAATGCTGCGAGTCAAAAACAATTGGGCAGTCAGATTTTAAAAGATGCAAAAGCTTATCTTGAAGGCATCTCGGCAGATGAACATACACTTTTAATTAAAACCTTATCGGGCTTGGCAGAGCAAGATGCTTACTTCCAAGTGCTTGTAGATCAGCTGGATCAACCGATTGGGGCAAAGTTTGCCAATGATGCTTTAAACCTCATGCATTTTTGGCCAACCATTCACCAGTTTGAAGATGTTGAGCAATTTAATTTACTCGATATGATCAATAGCGAATATTTCCAAACTGAAATGCTCAAAGCCTTTGATGCGCTAGAGATTGAAGAAAATATTAAAGCCAAGCGCCGTTTGGTGCTGCTTGAAAGCTTGAAAATGTACAAGCTTGGTTTTTACAGCGGTTGTATTCCCAATGTCTATGCACAGCTTGAAGGCATTTTGACGGATATTCTGATCAAAACAGGTTTTTTAAAGCAAAATAGCACCAAGTTTGTCGATGTTTATAAAATCGTACCGGGTTTAAAAGGCAATGAAATTAAAAGCCTGTGGCATAAGTCCAAAATCGCGATTGAACTGAATCCGTATTTTGCTGAACTTGCTGCCTATAAAATGGATTCAAGCTCGAATGTGACCATGACCCGTCACAACATGCTACATGGCACAGATGTAGACAATTTCAATCAAGCACGCAGCTTCATTCTGTTTATATGGTTGTTCTCTGCGGTCAGCTTTATGAGTACTTTGCGTGCCTAACGTGAAGCAATGTCTCATGATAAATTTGCATTCTATAAACAGCTGATGTGGATTGGCAACATGCGCCCTTTAGCTTTGAAAATTACGCCATGACGGAATTTGAATTAGCAGGGTAGAAGTGTGCTGACAGAATTGCAAAGAAATACTTTGCTGAAACCCTGCGAATAGATGGACTTGGACAGCCCGAATACAAAAGCCCGCATTATCTTTAGCATAGAGCTTTTCAATACGGATTTGACTCATCTCATGCTACATCCTGCAAACAATAGCAACAACATGTACAGGCTTTGTTGCAGTTTGCTTACTTCGCCCGATTCGCGTGATGCTTTGTGCTAAAAAATGGCTGATTGTTTATATGATATGCCTAAGGAGGGTACCTCATGACTCAGCAGAACCAAAACAATATGTCGAAGCAAAATCAAGATAAAGAACAACATGCACGCGAATTGAATGATCAGCTTGCTAAAGAGCAAAAGCAAAACGAGATAGATAAACAGCATAATCAGGAACATAAGAACGGGCAAAGTGCCCAGACCCATGCTAATCAGAAGTCTGATACCCAGCACAACGGCAAAGATGCAAATGCTGAGCAATCAGCGCAAAAAGACAGTTCTCAAGAGAATCAGTCCGATAAAAAAACTGAAAGCTTTAAGATGGATGATCTAAAAGCCAAGGCGATTGCGATCGGTGAGGAGCTATTGCAAAAAGGTGAAAAGCTTCTGAATGAGCTGAAACATGGTAAATCTGACGGCCAGCAACATGCTGAGCAAGGTTCGGATGATGTGAAAAAGGCCAAAGCAGATCATACATCTCAAGATAAATCATCTAACAAGTCAGATAAACAAAATGCTAAAGATGGTCAGACCGATCAGCAGGCAAGTATGGCAAATTTAAAAGATGAAGCCATGCATAAGTTTGAAGATACTAGACAGAAAATCACAGACTTATTCAGCGAAGCCTCGGTTAAGTTCGCTGATCTGAAACAGATGGCGACTGATACGATGAATAAAATGAAAGATAATCAATCGAAGGAAAGTGATTCGGATCAGCAGCAAGATGCCAAAGATACAGATTCAGAAAGCAAATCTCAGTCCAAAAAGGATGAATCGAAACAAGATCAGGATAAAAACACCAAGGATCAACAAGACAAATCTGAAAACAATAAAAATCATAAATAGTCTGTGATCATAGAGCCACTTTAATTACAGAGGGTTAAAGTGGCTTGATCACATAAGATCAATAAAAAAAATTTATTACATCAAAATAATCTGCCTTTCTTTACTCTCAATCATTCATTTTTCATTATTTCTATTCACCAAGATTTCATAAAATATTTCACAAAACCAAGTAAAATAGTTGGAAATTGAAGATATCTGTTTCATCTTCTCCAATACAGTGCTTAACCTTCGCCTAAAACACCGTTAAACTAAGCGATTCAGATGTCGATCTACATTTTTGGAGTAACCTATGTCCTGGCTTTCTTCGCTTAAATCGGTTTTTTCGCCTTCCAAGGAGGTGAACGAAGAAGCTGTGCAGAACGTACTGCAAAACTATATCTTGCCAAATTCCAGCAATGCCTTGAAAGATCGTATTACGCAGGTCAATGTACAGGGTGAAATTCTGCAAATTACTTTGAATACCTATCCCGAAGAAAAAGTGCAGCTGCAACAGATTCATGATGAACTGGCGGAAGCTTTGCAAAAATGTGGTATTCAAGAGCTGAATATGCATGTGATTCAGCAGAAAACTGGACATAAGAAAGAAGGTGGTTGTGGGCATAACCATGCTGAAGGTGAAAACTGTTCAAGCGAGCCTAAAGCGGAAGCAAAACCTAATCTTCCGTCTGTGGTTGATGCGTCACAGCCTGCAAAAACAGAAGAAGCTGATCCAAATAATCCACCGATTCAAAAAGCTGCGCCGCAACAGCGTGATGTTCCAAAACACCCACGCATTCAAAATGTGATTCTGGTGTCATCTGGAAAAGGTGGCGTAGGTAAATCGACCACGACTGTAAATCTGGCTTTGGCTCTACAGAAATTAGGCCTGCGCGTAGGCGTACTGGATGCCGATATTTACGGTCCGAGTATCCCGACTATGCTCGGCAATGCCGGCAAAACGCCAATGATCGAAGCAGAGCAGTTTGTCCCTATCGAAGCCTATGGAATGGCAGTATTATCAATTGGCCATTTAACTGGAGACCACAATACTCCAGTCGCCTGGCGTGGTCCAAAAGCCACGGGTGCATTAATGCAGTTATTCAATCAGACCCTATGGCCAGACCTCGATGTGCTGATGATTGATATGCCACCTGGCACAGGCGATATCCAGTTAACTCTTGCGCAGCGTATTCCGGTGACGGGTGCAGTGATTGTGACGACACCACAAAACGTGGCATTGCTGGATGCGACCAAAGGCATTGAATTGTTTAATCGGGTGCAGATTCCGATCATGGGCGTGATTGAAAACATGTCGACCCATATCTGCTCAAATTGTGGTTTTGAGGAACAGATTTTTGGTACAGGTGGTGGCGATAAACTGTCTGAGCAATATCAAATCCCATTATTGGGCCGTTTACCTTTGGATGCTAAAATTCGTGAAAATGCGGATGCCGGTACACCTTCTGTAATTGCCGAAGATGCTGCTGCAGAAAGCTATATGCTGATTGCAGAGAAAATTGCCGCACAGCTACCCAAAGCAGAAAAAGACCATAGCCGAATTTTCTAATTCTATAGAAAATTCAGGTATTTAAGCCTTAGCCAAACGCTAGGGCTTTTTATTTCTTATTTTTAAAATTAGCTCGATTTAAATGATCGAAATTGACTGAAATGACTATCGGGTGTTTATCCTGAAAGCTTATATAAACATTTGAATTAATTAAAATAAATAAATTTAAATTTTAGATCATATGTTCTCTTACAATTATTTTTTTGCAGCACTGACCGAATTCTTCTATGCTACTCGGATTAGAGCGAGGTCAAACTATGATTTCATGGTTTTTTATTGGTTTAGTGGCAACCATTCTTTTAACACCAGGCCCAACCAATACCTTATTGGCATCTTCAGGCATTCAGGTCGGATTTAAAAAAACATTTCGTTTAATTCCTGCGGAAGCCTTTGGTTATCTGATTGCCATTAGCTTATGGGGCATTCTGATCGGAAAAATTTCCGTTCATCTTCCGCTTTTACCGACCATTCTCAAACTTTTTAGTGCTGGCTATATTCTATTTCTCGCTGTGAAATTATGGCGGACTGCAGAAATAAGCGAAAATCTTGAAAATGTCTCGATTCGCGCACGAGAATTATTTTTGGCAACCTTGCTTAATCCTAAAGCACTTTTATTTGCCTCAGCGATCTTTCCTGTCATTGTCTGGAAAAGCGGCCAACATTATGTGACTCATATGCTGGTTTTCTTGCTGCTGTTGATCCCGATTGCATTCTTCTGGACTTTTCTGGGTTCAATCCTGGCCAGAAAAAACAGTCGCTGGCTCAATCAGAAAAACCTGCAGAAAACGGCTTCGCTGGTATTAATGAGCTTTTCCATTCCTTTAAGCTATTCTGCACTTTTAAGTTTATAAGCTGATCTCGATCAGCAGTTTTTTGGTAACTTGAGCTCTAAGCCTTTCACTTATTTTCATTAGTGTCAATTTCAGTTAAAGTACGTCGCAATAACTTGTTTTTAAGATTTTTGGATTATATCAATGGCAATTAAGTCTGATCGTTGGATTCGCGAAATGAGCGAAAAACACGGCATGATTGAACCGTATGCAGAAAACCAGGTACGTTTGGATGAAAATGGTCAAAAGCTGATTTCGTATGGCGTATCCAGCTATGGTTATGACGTGCGTTGTGCACGTGAATTTAAAGTATTCACCAATGTGCATTCTGCAATTGTTGATCCAAAGAACTTTGATGAACGCAGCTTTATTGATATCGAGTCGGATGTTTGTATCATTCCGCCGAACTCGTTTGCTTTGGCGCGTACCATCGAATATTTCCGCATTCCACGTAATGTCTTGACCGTGTGCTTGGGTAAGTCGACTTATGCGCGTTGTGGAATCATTGTCAACGTGACGCCGCTTGAGCCAGAGTGGGAAGGACATGTCACTTTAGAGTTTTCAAATACTACCAATCTTCCTGCGCGTATTTATGCAGGTGAAGGTGTAGCGCAAATGCTATTTTTTGAATCTGATGAAGTCTGTGAAACCTCATATAAAGATCGTGGCGGTAAATATCAAGGTCAGACAGGCGTTACTTTGCCGAAGACCTAATTGTTTTAAGATATTGAATGACGGGACTTTATGTCCCGTTTATTTTTTTGAGATTTTCATTCATCGGAAACTACTATTTTTCGCCTAATTGGCTTTGGCATCTGTATTAAAAATCAGCATAATAGATTTCGCATAACCATAAAAAAGATGCAATACATCATAAAAAATCAAAGATTGGCGGCTGGGAAGCTGAAGCATAAAGGTGCGGAGCATCGAATAAAAAGGAAAGAGTGAGATGGCTCAGATAAAAGATATATTTAAATTTCGCAAAAGTTATTTGGCGATGACAATCGGTTTCAGCCTGTTGCCTTCTGCACATGCGATGCAGGAATTATCAGACTCTTCTCTTTCTGACACCACAGGTGAGGGTGTTGCACTGGTACTTGATGATTTTAAAATGGTGTTTCAGGGACCCAAAGATCTTTCTTCTGGTTCCAGTTACGCGAGAGGAATTGAAAATCCGGGACAGGCAGATACAGGCTTTATTCGGATTATCCCGACTGGTGAAAACTATGAGAAGTTAGGGGAGAATGTATATGATAAAATTTATAAAACATCTTATGATAATAATGTTCTTCAAGGAAAAATCGATAGCGGCTATAACATTTTATATACCTCTACCTACAATTCCACTTATGACACGAGTTATACGAGTTTATACAGCACCTATACCCAGCCTATTCCGGATAAACTGACTGCTGAAAGGACCAAATTAGAGTCTGAAATTCCTGATCGTTATTTTAATTCAGATGCAATTATTCAACGCTATTTTAATGAACGGCATAATTACTATCGAAATGGAACAAATAGAGGATTGTTTGACCCGGATGGTAGGGCTGTCAATGATGGTACGACTGTTTATACGACGAGACCAGTCAGTGAAGATCCCACAGGGCTTTTGAATTATGCTGAAAAAGCATTGGAACATGCCACTACAAATACCTATGAAATGATTCAGCTGTTATATGGTGGTCGTGCGAGTGAAGCGAATGCGAATTTAGCCAATTCTACTTTTTACAAAAGTTTGACTGGTTTCACGCGTAACAATGTTATTGGATCAGAAATTAATAGCTTAGTGCAGCGACTAAGTGATGCCTCATATGCGGCAGCAGATATTCGAGCTAAATTTCAAGCAGGGCAAATTGCAGAAGCAGAAGCGAAAAAACAGACAGAAGAACTGTATGCAGGCATTCTTAGTGATGCGAAAACTGACGCTTTGTTAGAAGCAAAAAATACCACAGTCGGTTCTTTAAGAACCAAAGCCGATGTATTTATTTATGGTCTGGCATTGTCAAAAAGCGATGGCTCTCTAAGCACGCGATACAGTAATCAGGGTTTTAGCTGGGGATCAGCCGAGAATCCCTGGTTGTTTCGTGCGGGAACTGAAAATGTTAAACAGTTCAAGGATGCTGCGAAAGATGTAGGCTATATTGCTTTGGAGGCTCCATTAAGCCCGATTGCAGGTGTGGAAAGTGATAATAATATCAAGTTGGGTTTCTGGAGTGATATTTTTGCGCGTGAGCTTAATTCTTCTAATGTGGTAGATCCTATAACAGGTGGGCCGACTTCGGGGCTTGATAAAGAACACCGTTTGAGAACCCAATTTGTTGCCAATGGTCTTAGCCTTAATGGCTCACAAATTCGGCTGTTTCAAACTTTAGAATCTGACAATAAGGATTATAATCAAACATTAGGTTTGGCAAGTATTATTCGCTTAAATACTGATGATAATCCTTCGGCAACTGGTTATCTTGATACTCGATTGTTATCAAGGCTTGATAAAGTAAAAAATAAAACTGATGCAGAAATTGCGGTATTACGAACCCTTACAGATAAGCAATTAGAAGCAGAAGGTTTTGATCGGGAGATGATCTCGGCTGAAAGTGTAACTTTAGCCAGAACATATGCTGGAAATACAGATTCAATCAATACTCGTAATAATGCTCTAAACAGGAAAGGTATTCGTTTAAGTACTGCAGCAAAAACAGAGGGGCTTGATGGTGATGGCCCAACCCCAGCCTTGAATGGAAGTATTGCTCCAGTCTTTCATGATTTTGAGGGTCTATATTTATATAGTCCAAATATTAACTTGGTGCTCGGAAATATGTACCAGCCTTTCGTGGTGGGTTCGGAAGGCAATAACATTATTTTAGAAGTGACACGTATTCCCAATATTGCTTCTATTTATAATCAAATCTATCAAAATTACGGTGGTGGACTCGGAACAACCGATTTAAAGGGTTCTACCTGTAATGTCTATAGTTGTGGCACACCGATTAAAAATAATTCGTCAGATACTACCGCACTTTATCAAGGGCGTAATGCGACTCACAGCAGCATCTCAATAGGGACTACAGAGCGTATCTCAGGAACAAATTTGCTGCGCGCCAAGGATGGTGTCAATTCAACCGGAGTTGTATTTAAAAGTGTTGATGGCTCAAGTAAGAATTTTGGATCTGCTGTCATCGATGGTGTCCTGATTCAGCATCTGAAAATTAAAACAACTGGTCTATAAGGAAGTATTAAAATGTCCAAATTAGTCACTCTCTGTGCATTATTATGCACTTCTATGACCAGTTTTGCCGGCTTGGAAACCCTTAATCAGCAAGAATTAACCGATACAGTGGGGCAGGGTGGAGCGGACCTGAACTGGACTTTATCCTTAAACCATATTTATGCTACCGATCTGACGAAAGATACCATTTCCAAACTGGGAAGCGATGGCAATCCTTTAGAAGTATTTTATGTGCTCGATCCGACCACTTGTGGGGCAAGTAAACAGTTTTGCCGTTTAGCAATTGCACCGAATAATCATATTGATGCTAATGGAAATAAAAAGTGGTTAGTGTTTAAAGGCATTCAGGGCACAATTCAGATTGATAAGTTTTCAATTGATGGAACAACCATCATTAATCACCGTAATGAACCACAAACGGCAATGAACATTAGATTTTATGATGATCAACCTTTGAAAATCCGTAACTTAGGTTTTAATACGGTTTCGATTGAAACGGGCACAGGTGCTGGCGCCTTAGAAGGTTATGCCAATACAGGCGTTTATAGTACGTATACAGGGCGTACCTATAATGCCGATGGAACTTATACAACCGCGCCCCAAGATGTTCCTTCGTTTGATCAAGGTGCTGAAAAAGGATTTATGGGGTTGAACGTTCATGGAAATCTGCATATGTCAGGCAATTTGAAAATATTTGGTTATAACTGTACAGGTGGAGCACAAAGTCGTTGTTAGTAACAACGTCAAGTACAGCATAAGGATATAAAAATGAAAAAAACAACAATAAAGTTGAAATTGCTAACAGTATGCATGTGTCTTATACAACAAGGTTATGCACTTGAAACTATTGAAGAGCAAGAATTGAGTGAAGTTACTGGACAAGATGGTATGGTGATTACTCATGAAATTTCTAAAGCCAGTATTGCTCAAGCCAATTGGTATGATCCAAATCCAACTACCAATACTAAAATGGGTTTAGGTCTACATAATGTTGAGATTATTGGCAAAGATAATAAACCAATCATTAGTCAACTTGAAATAGATGTAGGAGCGACTTCACAAGGGGCAGGACTTCGGCTTGCTGCAAGTGTTTCACCATTTCAAGCCACTGCAGATTTAAAGTTGGTAAAGATCGCCTGTACGACTAATCCATGTAGTCAATCTGCGAATAGTATTCGGACTGCGGGTACTCAATCTAATCAAAGTTTGGGGGCATTAGGGATTAGTACCTCTACACCGCTTAGTGTGCTATTACAAACCAGTGCAGGTCTATTTAATAAAGATTCAATTGCCAGTATCGATTTTCAGCTTAAAAATGCCACGATTAGTCATAAATTAGGCGAAAATAGTCTGATTTTGAATGACTTTAACTTTAACTTCGCGGGTCAAGGGTATATGTACATTGACCCGGATGAAGGCGTGGTACTGACCACACGAAATGGCAACCAAGATCATTATGTGGATCTAAAGCGTGCTGAAGATATTACCGATATCGCGGCTGACCGGGTTAATCCGACGAATCCTGGGGTTAATATTGACTTGCGTTATAACACGCCAAATAACGAACGCAAAAATATTATGCGTTTAGGAGCTTCGGGTGCAGTCACTAACGCAAGATTATCCATGAGTGCAGATCAAACTCAGATCGGTACTTTTGATGTTAGTAAGAAGGTGAATGGTGTACTAGAACGTCAGGACAAAACTGCAACAGGTTACAGTGGCCTGGCCGGAGAAGGCGGGTTGAATCTGGGCTTGTCTGCAGATTTCACAGGTGCTAATAGTACTGGGCTTCCAGCAAATATGGCACCTACTACGCTTGAAATTGGTCATACTGGGAAAGGGAGTCATGCCGTCCAATTTTCCAATATTAGACCATTGACTACACGTAATGTCGATGACATCTTGCATGGTAAAAATGCCTATATTGACTTCGGTGATATTTATATCAATACCATTACTGCTAAAAGTCTTGATTTTATCATTAATGAAAATATGCGAAAGACTTTAGGTGGGAGTGAGGTGCTTAAACAGACGCTCAGCACTTCAGCGGCTGGGGATGACTTTGCACTTATTGCTATACGAGGCATGGACTTTCAGGCCATTGCTGCGAAGGCACGGTTTATTTCAGATAATTCGCTCAACGAGCTGGGTGGGGATGGGGGCTCATGGGGGATTGGTATTCCTATCTATAATTTAAATGCCAATGTTGCATTATCTGGGACGACCTATGGGCTAGACAATAAACAGGCCATTGCCTATAACATCATGGCATCGACTGAAGGTTACGGAATTGACAAAAAAACCGGTTTGCCAAGCACTACCTCAATAATATTGATTGATGGCAAGAATGGCGATCATGGTGAGGCAGTTAATTATTATGCCGGCTTTAGGAATATCGATGCTCTGATCAAGTCGGAAGGTATTATTGGCTATGAAGATGAAGGTATTTATATTCGTGCTGATAAACTACTGATTGGAGCCAAAGCTGAGCTTGCGATTGGTCAGTTACCAGGGTCTAAATATAACTGTACCAGTGCATCGGTCACTAAATGCGGGGCCTATGTGCCTCACGATAATTTTTCCAAACGTGACGATGTTCTGACTAATATCGCTTTTAAACTTGATGGAAATGGTGAACTGCTGATTATTCCTGGGGTAGATCCAACCGCCAGTTCTCCAGATACCAACTTCTTGTCACTTGAGGCAAACTTTAAATTTAGGCCACTCACATCAGAAGAAAATACAGATAAAGATAATTTAGGTAGCTATTTCAGTATTGCCAATGAAGATATTGATTCAACCGGGGTATTAAAAACTTCTTCGATTAATTTTAACCGGATGGAAGGTCATTTAGGTGTCAAAGCAAAAGTTCGTTTCAGTGCAGATACAGTGACTTTGGATAATCAGGTCAAACTCAATTATGAAAATAATATTGCAACACCATTTAAGACCAATTTTGCCATGGCGACCAATGGCAATATGCAAAACATGGCAAGTATTGCACTGACGGGTGGAACCATACGTAGCACGATGGGAATCACACCACGTTAATAAGAATATAAGGACGTTAAAATGAAAAAAATATTTTTGAATAGTCTGGCTTTGGCAATGTGTGTGATTACACAGCAAAGTTTTGCAATGACAGCTTTAGATGATGACGCTTTATCTGCAGTTGATGCGCAAGCATTATTAAATCTAGAAAATGCTTATGATTCATCTCAAGGGATTAACTTTCATAAGCTGAGCGTTGAGGCTTTGATGGAGTTGAACGTTAATATTAAAACTTTACAGCTCGGTTGTGGTGGAAGTAACGGTGGAACAGGCTGTGATATTGATATTTCCAACTTAGCATTAAGTGGATTGAATCCCAGCTTTGATGCTGAAGGGAATCCTGTCTTTTCCGGTGATCGGGCTAATACTAGTGCCAGTATAAATAATCCTTTTATTGAATTTGCGATTAAAAATGGCGGAAGTGCCTCTACCCGAGAAGTAGTGGGTTTTCGCTTAGGTGCAGATAAAATTGTCGGGCTTTTGACCATGGGAACTGATAACGTTGAGAATCCGAATGATGGTCTCAAAAGTTTTAGTGGCTATATGAAAATGGCGCAGACTACGGGCGAGTCTGTAACAAAGGCCGGAACTTTCGGTAATGCAAGTGATCAAAAAATTCAAGGGAATTTAAAGGCCTTGGGGCAAACACGTGAATTTATTAGTAAGCCTGGTGCTGAGGGCCATACTGGAATTACTGTGCCTTCCATGCGGGTGGACTTTACCATGCCTGAGACTATTGTAACCGGACAACGACTAAAGTCGGCAACTGTGACGAATATTCGTTCCAGTATTACCTCGATTCCTTTGGCAGCGCCTATATCTGGCGCAACTTTGCCAAACGATGTAATTGGTACACCAAATTTCTCAAATGATAAACTATACGTGGAGTTTGACCCATTAATTGACTTTCTTAATTTGGGAACTCATTCTTTCTTTCAAATGGGGGCCGGTTCAAGTCTGGATAATCTGAATATGGACATTACCTTTGTCCAGGCTTTGAACATGATTCATAATATTCCTTTAAATGGTACAGGCGGCTATTTATCTTTACAAAGTCAAAATGTACATTGGCAAGGAGCAGATGCAGCTGATATTGCCAAACCAGGTTGGTGGATGTCTTTTAAAGATCCGATCCAACTAGGGGTATTAAAAACCACAGATGAAGTGGATATTTCATTTGTATTACCTCAAGTTGCCACAGCTATTTCAGAATTCCTGTTACGTCCTGAAAATTTGATTAATGTAAATGTAGGTGAAGCTGTAGGTTCGCTTGCAAATGTGCCAGTCGTACGTAAATTAAATATTGATGTCGGTCAATTTACTAACTACAATGGTGGAACTCCCGCAACCTTAACCTTAATGGATAAGTTGCTACAAAACCAGAATGTGACTTCAAACTGCTTTGGTGGGCATAAGTTCTGCTAGTTTATAGCCATAAAAAATCCCGCATTACGCGGGATTTTTTATAAGAGAGCGAAATTATTTAGCAATCTTCGCCAATAATTCTTCTTTCGAGATATTTACTGATTCAGCATCACGGCGGCCTTTATATTCAAACGTACCTGCATCCAAGCCTTTTTCGCCAATTACAATACGATGTGGAATGCCTGTAAGCTCAAGATCAGAAAATTTCACGCCCGGACGTTCATTACGGTCATCGAGTAACACGTCAAAACCTGCAGCTTGTAATTCAGCATAGAGTGCTTCCGCAGCTTCCATAGTTCGTGGAGATTTGTGTGCATTCATCGGCACAATAGCAACTTCAAACGGTGCAATGGCAGTTGGCCAGATAATGCCCTTCTCATCAAAGTTCTGCTCGATTGCAGAAGCCACCACACGCGTCACGCCAATACCATAACAACCCATGGTTACAGTGAATGGTTTGCCATCTTCCCCCAAAACTTTACAACCCAACGCTTCAGAGTATTTTTGACCTAACTGGAAGATATGACCGACTTCGATACCACGTTTGATTTGAAGCGTACCTTTACCATCTGGAGATGGATCGCCTTCAACCACGTTACGTAGGTCATAAACTTCAGTGAACTGCGCATCACGTTCCCAGTTTACACCTGTTGCGTGTTGATCTGCTGCATTTGCACCTGCAACAAAGTCAGACAATACAGATGCTGCAAGATCAACAATAACGCTTACACCTTTTTCGACCAGACCTTGAGGACCGACAAAGCCAGCATTTAAGCCAAGGGCTTGCAGTTGTTCTTCAGTAGCAAATGTTAAAGGTGCAGCAATTAAAGGATGTTTTTCAGCTTTAATTTCATTCAGTTCGTGATCGCCACGAAGGAATAAAGCAACCACAGGTGCATCTTGACCTTCTTCAGTCGCAACACCTTGAACCAATAAGGCTTTTACTGAATGAGCAGGGTTCGTACCCAAGAATGCTGATACATCTGCAATGGTTTTTTGATTTGGTGTATCTACCAGTTTGAGTTCTTGTGTAGGTGCCGCACGTTCACCGACAAGTACTGCTTCTGCCATTTCAATATTGGCTGCATAGTCAGATTCAGTCGAGAAGGCGATATCATCTTCACCGCTTGAAGCCAGCACGTGGAATTCGTGAGAACCTGAACCACCGATTGAACCGGTATCTGCTTGAACCGGACGGAAATCTAAACCAAGACGGTTGAAGATTTTGCAATAGGCTGCATACATGTCGTCGTAGGTTTGTTGCAGTGATTCCTGGTTGGCATGGAAAGAGTAGGCATCTTTCATGATGAATTCACGTGAACGCATTACGCCAAAACGGGGACGAATTTCGTCACGGAATTTGGTTTGTACCTGGTAGAAGTTTGCAGGCAATTGCTTGTAGCTTTTTAATTCGTTACGTGCAAGGTCAGTGATCACTTCTTCATGCGTCGGACCCAGAACAAATGGGTTGCCATGGCGGTCGTTGAAGCGTAAAAGTTCAGGGCCGTATTGTACATAACGACCTGATTCTTCCCACAAAGATGCAGGTTGAGTCACCGGCATATAGACTTGAAGTGAACCGACTTTGTCCATTTCTTCGCGAACGATCGCTTCAACTTTATTTAATACGCGAACGCCCATCGGCAACCAGGTGTATAGACCTGAAGCCAACTTACGAATCATACCGGCACGAAGCATCAGCTGATGGGAAATAACCTCAGCATCGTTCGGGGTTTCTCTTAACGTTGCAAATAAAAAGCGACTCGCGCGCATGGAAACTGTCCTAAAAAATTAAGCGTTAAAGCAGGGATTATACAATAAAAAATGAGGTGAGCATTTGGGAATGTCACCTCATTGTGTTGCATTAAATTATGCCATGATTTTACGTGCCTGACGCAGCATAAAATTCTTAAAGTCATCCAGGTAGGTAAAGATCACCGGCACCACCACCAAGGTCAGCAGGGTAGAGGTAATCACGCCACCAATCACCGCATGCGCCATCGGTGCACTTTGTTCGCCACCTTCACCTAGCCCTAGGGAAAGTGGCACCATGCCCATGACCATCGCGCTGGTAGTCATCAGAATAGGACGCAAACGGGTTTTACCAGCGGCAATAATCGCATCATAGCGGTTTTCACCGCGATCCATGGCTTTCTTGATAAAGTCGATCAGCAGAATCGCATTCTTGGTTACCAATCCCATCAGCATAATAATGCCGATAATCGAGAACAGGTTCATGGTTGAGTTAAACAGGAACAAGGCCAGAAACACGCCAATCAGTGACAATGGCAGTGAGGCCATAATTGCTGCAGGATGGATAAAGCTATTGAACTGTGAACCGAGCACAATATAGATAAAGACAATCGACAGGGTAATCGCAGTCAGTGCATAACCTGCGGATTCTGCCATGTCGGCATTGGAGCCTTGAGTGTCGAAACTATAACCCGGTGGCATATCGAAATTTTCTTGCAAGCGGCTGATATCCGTCCCGATGTCGCCTGCAGGACGTCCTGAAGTATTGGCCTCGACCAGAACTTCACGAGCCAGATCACGTCGGTTAATTTGTGAAGCGCCGAGCTTTTCTTCAAATTTGGCCACGCTCGAAAGCGGAATCAAAATAGGTTGATTATTGGTATCCGTTTTATTCGAGGTGATAAACATATTCTGTAAATCGCTAGGCAAGCTGCGCTGGTCTTCGGTCAGGCGCAGATTCACATCATAGGTTTCACCTTTTTCATCCTGCCAGGTGGTAACATCATCACCGGCAATCAGCGGACGCACCACATTGGCAATCTGATTGACCGATAAACCTAAATCACTGGCCAAGACACGATTGATCTGTACATCGAGGGTCGGCTTGGGTTCTTTTAATGAAGTTTCCAGATCGACAATGCCATTAATCTTCGCCATTTCCGTCATAAAGCGATCAGAAATTTTTTGTAGTTGATCCAGATCTGGGCCTTTGATCGAGATCATGATCGGCTTCTGGCCACCTGAAACGGTTTCATCGGCGGATGCCACCGAGGTAATGCTGATTCCTGCAACCGATTGTAGACGCTGACGGAATTCATTATTCAGGTCATTCAGGGTCTTTTCGCGTTCGGTACGCGGCGTTACAGTCACCCGTAAACTGACATGGTTTTTACCGCGGTCAGTTGCGCCATTAATCACTCCATAGGTGGCTTTGACCTCCGGATGTTGACGAATAATCTGATCCACCTGTTGCAGTTTGGCCTGAGAATATTCAAGCGATGAATCGACCGGTGTTTCAAACTTGATCCGGATTTCGCCTTTATCGGGAACCGGTACAAATTCGGTGCCGATCAGTTTGGATAAACCCAGAGCACCAAATAATGAAGCCACAGCAATCATTAAGGTAATTAATCTGAAGCGCAATGCCAGTTTTAATAATTTTTCATAGACATGGCTTAAGTTATCTAGCTTGCCAGAGATCCAGCTAAAGAAACGTTTCACCCGACCTGGTTTTTTGTTTGGATCTTTTTTCTTTTCTGCCCAGTGCGCAGAAAGCATCGGGTCCAGGGTAAAGCTGACAAACATCGAGATCAGAACGGCCATACTCACCGTGACCCCGAACTGGTAGAAGAAACGACCAATAATTCCGCCCATAAAGGCCACAGGCAGAAATACGGCGACAATGGTCAGTGTCGTGGCCAGCACGGCTAAGCCAATTTCTTTGGTGCCATCGAGTGCAGCAGTCACGTGATCTTTGCCCATGTCGGTATGCCGGACAATATTTTCACGCACCACAATCGCATCATCGATCAGCAGACCAATACTTAGGGACAGCGCCAACAAAGTCATCATATTGATGCTAAAACCAAAGGCCCAGATAAAGGTCAGCGTACCCAAAAGTGCAATGGGCAGGGTTAAGCCGGTAATCACGGTTGAACGGAAAGAACCCAGAAAAAGTAGGACAATCAGCACAGCCAGTACCGCACCTTCAATAATGGTTCGGGCTACATCGCCAATGGTGCCGCGGATACTTTTAGAGGAATCTACCACTACTTGTAAAGTAGTGCCTTGAGGAAGCTGCGCCTCAATACTTTCTAAAGCTGCGTAGCTCTTGTCTACTACTTCAATGACGTTTGCATCTGAACTACGCAAAATGTCAATCGCCACTGCGGTTTTACCATTCAGAAAAGCTGCGGATTCCAGCTCAGCCTGACTGTCTTGAATATTAGCCACTTGTCTGAGAAAAATCGGTATGCCATTTTTATTGGCAATGACCAGATCGCCGAAGGCAAGGGGATGCAGCACTTTGGAATTGATTTCAATGACCAGTTCCGAATTACCCGATTTAAGCGTCCCCCCCGGGACTTCAATATTCTCGGCCTTTAAGGTGTTAATCACACTGTCCACACCGATGCCAAAAGCTTGTAGTTTTTGCGGTTCCACCTGAATCCGGATCTGGCGCTGCGCATCACCAAGCAGGTTGACCGTTCCGACTCCCGGGACTGTGCGCAATTGTGGCACAATCCGCTGGTCCAGATAGGAACTGAGCGCTTTCACATCCATATTGTCGGATTCAAATACGATCGACATTACCGCATTCGCCGTCGGGTCATAACGTTCGACAATCGGCTCCTGAATTTCATCACGGAATTCAGCAGTCACAGAGGCGATTTTATCCCGCACATCTTGAGCTGCAGTGGTCGACGTGACATCCAGATTAAATTCGGTGGTGATGATGGACAGGCCTTCACTGGATTGGGAAATCACCTGTTTTAAACCGGAAATGGTATTGATCTGATCTTCAAGTTTTTTGGTAATTTCCGATTCAACCGTTTCCGGAGAAGCGCCCGGATAGTTGGTATAGATCACCACAAAAGGGAAATCGACATCAGGAAATTCTTCAACGCCCATCCGCTGCCAGGAAGCCAGTCCCAGTACCATCAAACAGAACATCATCATGATGGTGAAAACCGGATACTTCACACTAATTCGGGTAAACCACATGTCAATGATCCTGTATGAATGGTTTTAGTTGGCGCGAAGGGTGACAGTTTTTTGCAGATCGGCTTCGCTAAACTTAACCCGGCTGACCTGATCGCCATTTTCCAGTCCTTGAACCACGGCAATGTTGTCGCTATAACGCTGTTCTAGAACCTGAACATTGACCTTGATAATTTTATTCTGGCGAATCACCCAGACATAGGGTTTGCTCTGGATATCCTGGACAGTATCTAATGGAATCAGCTGGCCAGAGATCTGTTGTGAACTCAGAATGTTGCCTTCGACAAAGGAGCCAATGCTAAGTGAGGGAATTGTTTCATTTGGCGTGGCAAAGAATTCGATCTGGCGACTGGCCTGATCTGCGATCGGGGAAATCCGGCTAATTACGGCAGTGAGCCGATTTGGGTTCCCTTGAATAGTGTATTCGACCTGACTGCCCAGTTTTAAACCTGATTGCAGATCACTGGGTACGCGTGCCTGAATTTCCAGTCGTTTTGGATCAACGATTTCAAACAGGGTTTGTCCAATCGCCACGGTTTGGCCGGGTTCAACCTGACGCTGGGTAATCACGCCACTGATCGGGCTGGTCATGGTGCCATCGCGATCTGCTTTCTGGGCAATATCGACATTGGCTTGCTGGGCGCGGACATTTTCAAGCTGGGCCTGATAATCGACCTGACTTTGTTCATATTCTACTTTTGAAATAAACCCCTGATCGAGCAGACGCTTTTTACGCTGCATCATGTTGTGCGCCTGATTGGCTTGCGCTTGAGTTGAGGCCAGATTCGCACGCGCCTGTGCCAGACGAGCTGCATTGTCCTGATTATTCAGGCGTACCAGCACTTGTCCCTTGGCAACTGTTTGACCTACCTGTGCGTTTACGCTGGTGGCAGTAGCAGAGACCTGTGACTGTATGCTGCTTTGATTGACTGCACGAATGGTGCCGGTGAATGCGGTTTTTTGAACTGAATTGCCAGATTGAACTGCAACTAGATCTTGAGGAATGACTTCAATGGATTTGGCTGTTTCGGTTTGCTGTACGGGTTCATTTTTATCACAAGCCACTAAAAACATATTTAAGCAAAGTGCACTCATGATCAGGATAGAGCGCGGGGAAGGCATATTTAAATCATGAGAATGCGGTGCAGTTTGCATATGAGTCCTTTTAGCTGGCTATGGATCAAAACCACGGCTAGCTATTTGTATTTATTCAAGTGCTTTTAAACGGGCGATAATTTTGTCGTATTCTGCTTCCAGATTTCGATAGCGACTTTGTAAAGATTGAATATTTTCTTTCTGGGAAGCGAGATTTTTCTGGTTATTGTCTAATGTTGTTTTCAGCTGTGCCGGTGGGGTTTTACCTTTACGTAAATATTCACGTTCCTGACGCACAAACATGACCCGATCTTTTTGCAGTTGCTTCATTTGTTCTTGCTGAAAATCAATCTGTTTTTTTAACTGGACCAGGCTGTCATTCTTTTTCTGTAAAGCGGTCTGGCTATTGTTATAAGCACGCTTGAGTTTATGATCTTCGGCAATTCGCTGCGCCTGTTGGGCACGTTGTGGCGCTTGCCTGATATCCGCTTCGGCATTATAAGGACGGGCACGCTTAATCACCTGCATATTCTGGTCAAGTGCTTCATAGCCATAACGGATATGATTTGGCGTGACATTAGTACTGATATTGGCCACACCCTTGCTGTCATAATAACGATACCAAGTGGCTTTTTGCGGGAGTTGGTTACTACTCGCACACGTTAAGCTCACCTGTAACAGTAGCAGCACAACAACAATGAATTGACCAGTCATTTTATTTTTATCAATGACAGCAAGTTTTCTTAAAAACTGACTCATCATTGGCTCCCCGAATTTAAAGTTGACTAAATTACTTATTTTAAAGTAATAATCTTGTTATATTAGACTTAAATTTATCAATAAAAAACTACCGTTAGTCAAAAAAAAACCAATAACGATAAGAAAATGTGAAGCTGTTATTAAAAATAAATGATTTTGTCTACTTGTGTAGAAAATGTTCATTGATAATACAAGTGACTTTATGTTAAAAATGTTTATCGATCGTAATAAAATAATCCTATGAGCCTTATGGCATATAGTTTCTAAAATGGGAAGGGTTAAACAAATGGACGATAAATTCCAAAATCTAAAAATTATGGTTATTGATGACTCAAAGACCATTCGTCGTACTGCGGAAACTCTTCTTCAACGCGAAGGTTATGAGGTCATTACTGCAGTAGACGGTTTTGAGGCTTTGTCAAAAATTGCCGAAGCAAATCCAGATATCGTTTTTGTAGATATTATGATGCCGCGCCTGGATGGTTATCAAACCTGCGCCTTAATCAAAAACTCTCAGAATTACCAGAATATTCCTGTGATTATGCTATCGAGTAAAGATGGCTTATTTGATCAGGCCAAAGGTCGTGTCGTGGGTTCAGATGAATACCTGACTAAACCTTTTAGTAAAGATGAATTGCTCAATGCAATCCGTAACCATATTAGTGCTTAATATTTGATTTTTTTGGGGAATTGGCATGGCACGTATCCTAATTGTGGATGACTCACCGACAGAAACTTTTCGCTTTAGAGAGATTCTTTCTAAACACGGCTTTGAGGTGATTGAAGCAGCCAATGGCGCAGATGGCGTCACCATGGCACAGGCAGAATTGCCGGACCTAGTCCTGATGGATGTGGTTATGCCGGGCGTGAATGGTTTTCAGGCGACCCGCCAGATTGCACGTGGTGCAACGACCAAACATATTCCAATCGTGATTGTCAGTACTAAGGATCAGGCCACTGACCGTGTATGGGGCAAGCGTCAAGGCGCAGCGGATTATCTAACAAAACCAGTCGATGAAAAACAATTAATAGATGTAATTAAGCAGCACCTCAATGCAGGATAAGCTCTATGGCAGCAAATGGATTTATCGAATTGCTTCGCATTGCGAAACGTGGAAATAAAAACTACGTTTCCAATGGCAATGAAGTTAACCGATGGTCGGGCATTGCTTTTGAGATGATGGGGCAATATTTTGTTGCCCCGCTGGGGGAAGTATCAGAAGTGATTTATCCCCCAGAATATACGCCGGTACCCAAGACGCAAGCATGGGTGTTGGGTCTGGCGAATATCCGGGGAAGACTGTTATCGGTTTCTGATCTGACGCAGTACGTATCAGGGCAGAGCAGTCAATTTTCACCGACTCAAAAAGTATTATGCATCAACCATAATGACCAGTATGTGGGTTTGGTCGTAGATCAAGTTTTGGGTATACAACATTTCAATAAGAAAAGTTTCTTTTCGAAGAAATCTGAATTGGATAAAAACTTACAAGAATATTGTCAGGGGTTTTTCCATCAGCACAACCAGCAGTGGCATGTGTTTTTATTCAGTCGTCTGTTGCAAAATCCAAAATTTATGAACGCATCTATAAAATTTATAAATTAAATGTCGCGCTCGAAAGTAAGCAAGGCGTCAACCGGGGAGAGGCTGCATGGGCTTTAAACTTAAAAAGAAAAATACAGGTGAGAGCACTGGCCGCAAAGGCGGTAATGCTTTTTTAGCTAAGATTCAAACGCAAGTAGATCAGTTATCACGTGTATTTGGTGATAGTGAAAAATCAAAACCGCTGATCTATGGAGCAGCAGGCTGTCTTTTAGCCGCACTGATCACTTTATTGTATCTTTTTTATAGTGTTCCACGCACCAACGAACTCACTCAAAGTCTGGGTGATTTGCGTCTCCTCTCGCAAACGATTTCGCGCCAAGCGACTGAAGCGACAGCTTCGGGTACGCCTGAGGCCATGAAGAACCTCACTGACTCGCAAAAAGCTTTTGCTGAAAATCTTGAGACAGTTAAAAGTATTCACTCTAACAATGATGCTTTGCAAGCTGTTGATAAACAGTGGACAGAAGTATCCAGCAGTATTGATCTGATTACCTCGCAACAAAAGATTATTAACCAGTTATACGACACCAACATCGCGATTGGTGAAGCGATTCCGGGGATTCAGGCGGAATATAACTTGATGGTCGACCAGATGGCACGTCAAGATATGCCATCGAACCAGGTGGTTATTGCCAAAAACCAGGTATTCATTGCAGAACGTATCTTACGTTCAATCAGTTTGGTACTGACAGGTAATGATGGTTCACGTGAATCTGCGGATGACTTCAGTGCCGATACCGAAACTTTTGGTTCTTATCTGAATGCACAGTTAAATGGTTCTGCTGAACTGGGTGTACAGCGTATTGCTGATCCAACCCTGCGTGAATCTCTGGAAGGCATCAAGGCTGAATATGATGACGTACTGGAATCTGCATCAGCGATTATTCTGAAAAACTCTACACAGATCGTAAAAGTTCGTCAGGCAGCCGCATCTATTTTTTCTCAATCTGATGTGCTTTTGGACAACCTGAATAAATTATCGGGTAACTCAGGTCTTAAAACGGTTGTTCCGGCAGTCCTTCTGATCGCATTATTAGTCGGTTTCTTGCTGTGTGTATTCAAGTTACTTTCTCTGCGTGGCTTGTCGGATAAGCAGCGTGTAGGCCGTTTACAAGAAGAATATGACCGTAACCAGAATGCGATTTTACGTTTACTGGATGAGATCGCCGATCTTGCAGACGGTGACTTGCGTTCATATGCAACAGTATCTGAAGACTTTACTGGTGCAATTGCCGACTCGATTAACTTTGCGATTGACCAGTTACGTGACCTGGTATCGCGTATTACTGAAACTTCACAAGAAGTTGCGCAATATACTGCAACTACACAAAGCATTACCAACCAGTTAGCTGAAGCATCTGAGCATCAGGCACAAGAAATTGCTGGTGCTTCTGCAGCGATTAACGAAATGGCACTGTCGATTGACCAGGTATCTGCCAACGCCGATGAATCAGCGGTGGTAGCAGAGCGTTCAGTACAAATTGCTGCAAACGGTGCGGATGTCGTACATCGCTCGATTGAGGGTATGGACACGATTCGTGAACAGATTCAGGAAACTTCAAAACGTATTAAACGTTTGGGTGAATCTTCTCAGGAAATTGGTAACATCGTAGCCTTGATTAACGATATTGCTGACCAGACGAACATCCTGGCATTAAACGCAGCAATTCAGGCATCGATGGCCGGTGAAGCAGGTCGTGGTTTCGCGGTCGTAGCCGATGAAGTACAGCGTCTTGCGGAACGTTCAGCTTCTGCAACCAAGCAGATTGAAGGCCTGGTAAAAACCATTCAAACGGATACGAACGAAGCCGTTATTTCGATGGAACAAACTACATCGGAAGTTGTACGTGGTGCGAACTTGTCTAAAGATGCCGGTGTAGCACTAGATGAGATTCAAACAGTATCGAACAACCTTGCGAAACTGATTGCGAACATTTCTGATGCTGCGAAACTGCAGTCAGCATCTGCAGGTCATATTGCGACCACGATGAATGTCGTACAGGAAATTACCTCGCAAACCACCAGTGCAACCTTCGATACAGCACGTTCAGTATCTGAACTGGCAAACATGGCCGATGCATTACGTGAATCTGTATCTGACTTTAAACTACCAGAATAAAGTCAGACATGATGGGGAAATGTGTCTTGACCGCGGTTGAGACACATTCAGAAAATACAGATAAAGCCTCGACAAGATGTACTTAACTTCATACGTTAGGTATCGCGTGACGGTCACAATTAAGTTTGAGCGCCCTTCTTGGCGGCATAACGTAAGAAGCATGAGCTATGAAAGAAATATTAAAAAATTTAGTTGAAACGACAACGCTTCCTGAAGATAGTTATCTTGACCAAGATGCAGAAATTCTTGAAATTTTTGTTGAGGAAATCGAAGAGATCTTCGTTGAGTTAAATGCTTTATTTCCAGAATGGTTGAGCAATCCAGATCATCAAGAAAATCTGAAGACCATTCGCCGCCATTTTCACACCCTGAAAGGTTCAGGCCGCATGGTCGGGGCAAAATCGGCAGGGGAAATGGCCTGGGCGGTTGAAGATACCTTAAACCGGGTTTTGTCCGGTTCGATTCAGCTAACACCGACGGTACAGAAATTTGCCCAAGCGGTACTGAATGTCTATCAATATGCTTTATATCCAAAATTCAAACATGTACAGCAATTGGATCTCGATCTGCGTCCAATGGTGCTGTTGGGACAACAATTACAACAACAAATTTCGCCTGAACCTGCATTGGAAGAATTACTGGCATTGGCAGATCATTTGACCGCTGAAGGTCAGATGACAGGTCTTGAGCTTGCAGACAATGAGCCAAGTGAAGTTGAGCTAACAATAGCGCCAGTAGAAGTACCGGTTCGCAGTGATATCGAAGAAACTGTGGCGATCTTTATTGAAGAAGCAGAAGAGCATCTGGATACGATTGCTACCTTCCTTCGCACTGAAGATGAAAAATCACAAGATTATAATGCGCTGATTCGTGCGATTCATACTTTGCGCGGCAGTTCATCCATGGCGCAGATTGACCAGATTTTTGAAGCCAGTTCCAAGGTGGAACATCTGTTCAAAACTTTGCTACAGGATGAAATTGCTTCTACTTCAAAAGAAACTGCTTTGCTGATTCAGTATGCGGAGTTCGTGAGTGACTATCTGCACCTGCTACGTCAGGGCAATACTGCAAAACTGGATGCGGTATACGCCACCTTTGAGCGTGTCTGGCATGATTATGGCTTTGCAGTTACTGAAACCAATAGCATTCAGACGCAAGGCTTGGTGTCCAAACTGGTTGAGCTGGATATTGATCTGTTATTGGATGCCGAGTTTGAATTTGATAAACGCGCCCAAGTCGATTATCCGGAATATATTCAGGCACTTAGCCAGCAGGCTGCAGAATTGCTAGCACATACAGAAAGCCGGGCAGCGCAGGGAATTCATGAATTCACTGCCGATCTGAAATCGGCTTATGATGCGCTGCTTGAAAAGCCAGTACTGCTAAATAGCGATTATGCCTATGAATTGTTCGCACAGGCGCACCAGGAATTTATTCATTTATTTGATACCTTGGCCGCAGGACAGCGCGTCATTCTGAATGATGAAATTCAAAAAATACTCAGTGAACTGTCTGCATTTGTGCAGCAGGATCTGGAAATATTTGCTGAAGATAATACCAATCAGAATGTTGAGCTAAGCTCAGAGGCCACACAGGTGGCTGAAACTGTTGCGACTGGCAGTGTCGATTTTGCTGGCTTGAGCCAACGCATCGCTGCGGATCGTCAGCAGCAGCAAAGTACTGAAACCAACCGTGATTTTGATGAAGAATTATTAAGTATCTTCCTGGAAGAAGCGGATGAATTGCTCGCAGGCATTGATGAAGATCTGAATACCTGGAGCAAAAAACAGGATGATACGACTTCACTGAACAATCTGATGCGTCATTTGCATACCTTAAAAGGTGGTGCAAACATGATTGCAGCTTCGCATATCGGTTTGATTGCGCATGAACTGGAAAGTATTTATGAGCGTGTGATCCGTCAGCAAATTGCCGTGACACCTGCTTTAATCCAAATTATTCGCCTAGTACAGGACAACATTTCCGATCGTATTCAATCGATTCGGGAAGACGGTATTGATTATCCTGCACCAGAAGCGATTGCGATTTTGCAAAATATTCAGGCGCTGGTGTTTGGACAAGCTGTTGCTGCTGTTCAAAGCATGGGCGCTGTAGTTGAAGTTGCAGAGGTCGAAGCGACATCAATTTCTGAGCCGCAACTTGAAGAATCCACAGCGACTCAACAGCCTGCGACTGATCTGGCTGAAGCTGAAGAATTACTGGAAATCTTGGAATCTCCTAAGCCTATTGAAGACACACCAGTAGAACGTTCTGAAGAAGACGAGCTGAAATCGATTGTTGAAGAATCTTTCCTCGAAGAATCCGAAGAGATTCTGGCGAATGCCGAGAAGCTCCTCAGTCAATGGTTTGACCAGCGTAGTGACCGTAGTTTATTGCTGCAATTACAGCGTGCTGCCCACAGTATCAAGGGTGGCGCACGTATGGTAGATGTTGAAGAAGTGGCCAGTATTGCCTATGAGCTGGAAACGACTTTCGAACAGTTTGCGGTCTATCAATTTAACTCAAATGCCTATGATGGCTTACTGCAGAAAACGCTGGTCTGGTTAAGACAGGCGATTTTCCAACGCGACTATAGCGGTTTTGAGCCGCTGCACAGTAGTCTGAAAAAGATTGCTTATGTGGACGTTACTGCACAGTTGCCTGAGCGTCTGGCGAAAACAGATAATCTTGTAGTCAGCACCGACTTCGGCTTTGTTGAAGGTGATGGTACTGAACCGCCACGGATGATGGGTGAATGGGCGAATAGCGGTACCAGCGATAGTAATAACGAGATGATCCGTATCTCTGCTGATCTGGTCGAGAAGATGATTGACCTGTCCGGTGAGAACTCGATTAACCGTTCGCGTATCGAGATGGACCTGGGTCAGTTGGGCAATACCTTGAACGAGATGGAACTGGCGATCAAGCGTCTTGCCGATCAGTTACGTCGAATGGAAGGCGAGCTGGAATCACAGATTATTGCCAAACATGGTTCAGAGAATTCGCGTTATGCCGACTTTGACCCGCTAGAAATGGACCAATATTCCTCTCTAAACCAGCTGTCCAAATCACTGGCAGAATCTGCATCGGATTTGGTCGACTTCAAGAGTACACTGGCCGACAAGATTCGCGAAACTGAAGGTCTGTTATTGCAACAATCCCGTATTCAGGCCGAGATTCAGGAAAGCCTGATGCGTACCCGTCTGGTTCCATTTGATCGGATGTTGCCGCGTTTACAGCGTATCGTGCGTCAAACCTCGACCACCTTGAACCGTCCTGCAGAACTGATCGTACAGAATACCGAAGGTGAACTGGATCGTAACATTCTCGAGCGACTGGTCACCCCATTTGAGCATATGCTGCGTAACGCGATTGACCATGGTCTGGAAGATACTGCAGATCGTATCGCACTGAACAAGCCGGAAGTCGGTTCTATTGTCTTGAACATCAGCCGTCAGGGAACCGATGTAATCGTGTCCTTTAGTGATGATGGTAAGGGGATCGATGCGGAGAAGATTCGTGAAAAAGCGCTGAGTCTGGATCTAATCAAAGCGGATCAAGTCATTGATCAGGAAGAAATCCTGCAATTTATCTTCCATCCTGGTTTCAGTACCGCGAAAGCAGTGACCCAGATTTCTGGTCGTGGTGTCGGTCTGGATGTGGTACAAAGCGAGATCAAATCACTGGGCGGCCATGTGTCAGTGAGCTCGGAACTGGGCAAGGGTACGGTCTTTACGATTCGCGTACCGACGACCGTAGCGGTCAGCGATGCCTTGATGGTGAAAGTGGGCGATCAGCAATATGCGATTTCTCTGGCGCAGATTGACCGAATTGTGCGTATTGCACCGACCACATTGGAAAGCTATTTCAACAGTAAAGATGACTATTTCAAGATCGATGGCGCAAACTATAAGCTGCGTTATCTGTCTGAGTTTGTTGGCAACCAGCCGATTCCACGTCTGAATAATGTTGGTCATTCATTGCCGGTGCTGTTGATTAAAGGTAATAGTGGTCAAACCATTGCCTTGCTGGTCGATCAGTTGGTCGGTTCACGAGCGCAGATTGTAGTAAAACCGATTGGACAGCAGTTTGCCAACGTCGGGGTAGTGGCCGGTGCCACGATTCTGGGTGATGGTCAGGTCTGTCTGATTCTCGATGGACAGAATGTTGCCCGCCAGATTCAGGCGACACAGCGTGTCAAACAGCTGAATGATCAGCGTGATGGTTCGCGTAATTCAAATGCACGTCGTCTGGTGATGATTGTCGATGACTCGGTGACTGTACGTAAAGTGACGTCGCGTCTGCTTGAACGTCAAGGCTATGATATTGTCACTGCCAAAGATGGCGTAGATGCGATCGAGCAGCTTGAAAACGTCAGACCGGATCTGATGTTGCTGGATATCGAAATGCCGCGCATGGACGGTTTCGAAGTGACCAATCTGGTTCGTCACCATGATATTCACCGTGACTTGCCGATTATTATGATTACCTCACGTACCGGTGAGAAGCATCGTGAACGTGCATTCAGCTTGGGCGTAACGCACTATATGGGTAAACCGTTCCAGGAAGCGGAACTGTTGGCCAATATCCAGCAACTGATTGCTGAAAAACAGAGGTAATATATGAGTCAGACCAATTCAAGCAATAAAATGGCTGATCAGATTAGCCAGCAGGAACTTCAGCATCTGATTACGGTATCGACCGGATTTATTGATGCCTATATTATTGACTGTCATGGCAAAGATCCGATGTTATTGCCACAAAACATTGTCCTGTCAGCACTGGATAGCAATACTCAGGTCAAAACTGTAGAATGGCATGAGGCACAGTTACCGGTCTATGCAGTGAATGATCCGTCACGTCAAAATGGGGTGGCACTGGTGATTGAGGGGGATGAAATTACTCAGCGCTTTGCCCTGATGTGTAATGAAATGCCGAAAACCATCCGGATTCGTATTTCCGAAGTGGTCGATGTCGATCAGCCGGTGAATGATCCTGCCATCTTTCAATATGTGCGCATGAACGAACAGCTGTTCCATATTCCGAATATGACCAATATTCAGGCTACAATCGGGCTGTAATCCAGGCTATAAAATATAAAAAAGGAACTCCATGGAGTTCCTTTTTTATTGCGTTATGAATTTACTTAATTGGCAAGTAAATTCACGAGAATCTGCTCATAGATTTCAGCCAATGGCTCTAAGTCTGCAATATCGACATGTTCATTGATCTGATGAATCGTGGCATTCAATACGCCAAGTTCCAGTACCTGTGCGCCGGTAGGGGCAATAAAGCGGCCATCTGAGGTACCGCCCGAAGTCGATAGTTCAGTTTCAGTCCCCGTCACATTCAGAATGGCGGTTTTAGCTGCATTTACTAGTTCACCAACTGGCGTCAGGAAAGGCAGGCCAGATAAAGTCCAAGAAATGTCATAATCCACACCATGACGATCCAGAATTTCTAAAGTACGTGCTTTAAGTTCTTCAGCGGTCACTTCAGTTGAATAACGCCAGTTGCACAATAGGTTCATGGTGCCGGGAACTACGTTAGTTGCGCCTGTACCCGAATTGATATTGGAAATCTGGAAGGTCGTCGCCGGGAAATATTCGTTGCCATGATCCCAGACTGTGTCGCACAGTTCAGCAATGGCTTTGGAAGCGGTATGAATCGGATTGACGGCCAGATGCGGATAAGCCACATGACCCTGTTTGCCTTTTACAGTCAGGTTGGCATTTATTGAACCACGACGGCCATTTTTGACAATATCACCCAATGTATTGGTACTAGACGGTTCACCGACCAGACACCAGGTGATTTTCTCATTACGCGCTTCCAGTGTTTCAATCACTTTCACCGTGCCATTAATCGACGGGCCTTCTTCATCTGAAGTGATCAGGTAGGCAATCGAGCCTTTATGGTCTGGATATTTTTCTACAAAACGTTCTGTGGCAACTACCATAGCTGCTAAAGCGGTCTTCATGTCGGCACTGCCACGACCATAAAGTTTGCCTTCACGGATTTCAGGTAAAAAAGGATCTGAGTTCCAGGCATCCAGATTACCGGTTGGCACGACATCGGTATGGCCAGCAAAACAGAAGACCGGACCTTCTGTGCCTTTGCGTGCCCAGATATTATCTACATCTTCAAAGCGCATGGATTCAATGTTGAAACCAATCTTCTTTAAACGTTCAGCCATGATGTTCTGGCAGTCATGATCAATCGGTGTGACAGAAGGCTGACGTAATAGTTGCAGGCTTAAATCGAGGGTAGCGGAAGAGCTCATACGGTATTCAACAGTCGATAATTTTTTCGGTTCTATAATAGGCGAATATAGACGTGAATGTGAACGACTGATATAAAAAAACCCTATCTGAGATAGGGTTCTGTGAGCGTTTAGGAAAAAACTAGTTTTGACGGATTTCGTCAGAGGTTTTTTCAGCAGTATTGGTTACCGCATCGCCAGCCTTAGACACATCTTTGCCCATGCCTTTTACGGTGTTACAGCCAGTCAATACAAAAGCCATCATTAATGAAGCAGCAAGAATTTTTTTCATCATCATCTCCGTATAATCAATAATAAAATTATTATGATGTGGGACTTAGAGTAGAAAATATACGCTCTAAAAAATATGTGGTTTTCATAGTGCTTCGGTTAATAAATGTAATGCTTTATAGGGGCTTATGCGATGGATGCTGGATCAGCACCGGATTGCGATACATATAAAAGTCATCACTATCGAGTTTTTTATAAAGTCCATCCGTCCACCAGATCGCAGCTGAACTGCTCGGCCGGGCTTGCGGATAAATCCATTCATGTCGTTGCAGACGATAGAAACCGTGCTGTGCAGCAGGAATATGCTGTCCCCATAAGCCCAGACGACGCTCGGTATTGATCCATGAGGGAATTGGCTGATCGGCATGATGTGTAGGCAAATACAGCTGTCCCTTGAGGACGCAAAACCGTCTTTGAATGGGATGCTGCAAAGCCTCATCAAACTGGAATTGTTTTTGTGTGAAATGTTTCATTTTTCTGATTAAAGTATCGGTGCGGTTTAGGCCATACCAATGCGGCAGGCTAAAATCTGCTTCGGCCAGATAATATTTCAATGCCACTTCCCAATGTTCAATCTGTCCTGTATCAGTATTTAATAACAGAAAATCTAGCTCCCCCAGGGTTTTGGCGCCTTCAATCTTTTGCAGACTATGAGCAAGCAGCTGATACGGATGATAGGCATCATCGAGTAACCAGAACCAGATCAGCATTTCAAAGCGCAGCCCTAAACGCGTACTTTTCAGTTGCTGCACAAATTCGATTAATTCTTCTGGATGCTGATCAAGAAACTCTAAACGTGGATGGTAACGGCTCAGATAGTGCTGCCAGGCCTGGCTTTCATGCAGTTCAAAGTGATGTATAAGCTCAAGTTCATCCGGAATGCCGGACAGGATATTCGGACTGCCGACAGCGAATGCCAGTTGACGCACCAGAGGATGTTGATAACGTTGCCATGCCTCTACAAGATTTTGGTTTAAACTGGAAAAGGGCATAGTACAACCTGTGAAAAGTGCAGAAATACAACGGACAGTATCGGAAAACGCTTTATACTACCTGAATTCTGCGGTTAGGGTTGATGTATGAAAGTGTTGTTTTGGCGAAGTCTGGTGGTGCTGTTTGTGATCCTGGGCTTTATCGGTGCAATCCTGCCGGGTATGCCAACAACGGTCTTTTTGATTCTGGCCGCCTGGGCCTCATCCAAAGGCTGGCCACAAATGGATGAGTGGTTATTGAATCATCCCAAATATGGTCCGACCTTAAGAGATTGGCGTGCCCACGGTACTGTACCGCGTAAGGCCAAATGGCTGGCCAGTATCATGATGCTGATCAGCGGGATCATCATGCTGTTTACTACTGCACCCTTGGCCGTAAAAGCCTTTACCAATATTACGATGCTGATCGTCGCGATCTGGTTATGGCGACGCCCTGAACCGAATCAGATCATTATTCAGCAAAATACAGTTGACCCAGAAAAGACAGATCTACCAACAGCGCCATCTGAAGATAATCAGTTAAACCCTATAAAGCCAAATAAAATAAAGTCTGAGAATAACAAGTCATGAATACCTTGCATCTGGATCAAGCCGATATCCTGATTGATCTTGCCCAACAAAAACTGTATCTGCCCCGTCTAAACAAGCAATATCTGATTTCCAGTGGCAAAAATGGCATTGGTGAAACTGAAAATAGTGGCAAGACTCCTCGTGGCTGGCACAAGATTGCTGAAAAGTTTGGTCAGAATGCTCCCTTAAATAGTGTATTTGTCGCACGTCAGGCGACGGGTGAAATTTATAATCCTCAATTGGCGGCAGAATTCCCGCAGCGGGACTGGATCCTGACGCGCATTTTATGGCTGAGTGGCCTTGAAGCGGGTTTTAATCAAGGCGAGGGCTGCGATACCTATCAGCGTTATATCTATATTCATGGCACCCCAGAAACCGAAAAGATGGGAGAGCCGCTGTCGCACGGCTGTATCCGTATGCGTAATCCGGAGGTCGCTGAATTATTTGACCTGATCAGTGAAGATGCACTGGTCTATATTTCAGAACAGGCATTAGATCTGGGCAGGCTGAATGTTTCGAAAAGCGAATAAAAGTTAGATTTTAAGATTATGTGAAAATGGTTTTGTTTTTATGGACTGAATCTGCTTGGTGGAGACAGCATAAAAGATTGATTAATCTGATCCAGATGGTATTTTTATCGCATGGAATGGGTTAAATGATTATTTGAAGCTTAGATTTACTGGCATTTTCTGAATAAAAATAAATGACAGTTGAAAGATTACATGAACACAACGTCGAGTATTTTAAAGCTTTGTATAATCCTTAATCAGAATTGCAATATGTCGTGTGGTTAGACTGAAACTTCGCAGGGTAAAACACAAAATTTCGCTTCAATTTTCATTTTGAAAATTAAAAAATTTCGGTAGAGACTTAAAAAATAAACAAAAAGTGTTGTTTTTTTTAACAAACAACCTATTTTTTAATCACTCACACCTAAAAAGTGGAAAACATTCCGAAAAGCGTTTGACAGGCTGTGCAGATTCTCTATAATGCACCCATCAAACGATGATAGACGTTTAGAAAGGGCGCTTAGCTCAGTTGGTAGAGCGTCTGCCTTACAAGCAGAATGTCGGCGGTTCGATCCCGTCAGCGCCCACCAAGCTCTTTCATGTTGAGACCTTATAGTTGCAGCGGTAGTTCAGTTGGTTAGAATACCGGCCTGTCACGCCGGGGGTCGCGGGTTCGAGCCCCGTCCGCTGCGCCACTTTAAGATCTTGATTTTCGTTTGCCACAATAGCGACATTGTATAAATGCAGCGGTAGTTCAGTTGGTTAGAATATCGGCCTGTCACGCCGAGGGTCGCGGGTTCGAGTCCCGTCCGCTGCGCCATTTATACGATAGACCTTTTGAGGGCGCTTAGCTCAGTTGGTAGAGCGTCTGCCTTACAAGCAGAATGTCGGCGGTTCGATCCCGTCAGCGCCCACCAGATTCTTTTGCGATGCAGCGGTAGTTCAGTTGGTTAGAATACCGGCCTGTCACGCCGGGGGTCGCGGGTTCGAGCCCCGTCCGCTGCGCCATTTCAAAAGAAATTAAATTGAGGTCCCTGAGCCTGAATTTAATAAACTAAAGATTGACACTCTTTATCAGGGCGCTTAGCTCAGTTGGTAGAGCGTCTGCCTTACAAGCAGAATGTCGGCGGTTCGATCCCGTCAGCGCCCACCAGATTCTTACGATGCAGCGGTAGTTCAGTTGGTTAGAATACCGGCCTGTCACGCCGGGGGTCGCGGGTTCGAGCCCCGTCCGCTGCGCCATCCTAAGATGAGAAGCTTGGATTTCTGAGATCTGAGTTTTCAAGATACCAAGACTACATTCCTTGTTGGTCTTGCGTCATTTAAAACAACACTGTTGTTTTCTCAGGGCGCTTAGCTCAGTTGGTAGAGCGTCTGCCTTACAAGCAGAATGTCGGCGGTTCGATCCCGTCAGCGCCCACCATATCTTCTTGCTTCAACTCTATTTATTCCTTAGAATCTAATTTTATTATAATAATATTAAGATTTCACGACCATGAGAAATCCCTATAAGCGCAAAGCCGCGACCAAATCCCAAAAAACTGCTTTCGATCCTCAACAGCTTTATAAGCAATATATTGAAGCCATTGTTTCCAATGCTGGCATTTTTGCACTCTACCAAGATGGCTGGGCCTTATGTGCCACACCGACTGGACAGCGCGCATTTGCCTGCTGGCAAAGTAAAGGTCTGGCTCGACTGCTGATTAAAGACAATTGGGCAAATTACGAGATTCAGGAAATTAGCCTCAAGGATTTTGTAGAGAAAGTCATTCCCTTTTTACGTCAGGAAAGTACCATTGTTTCGCTTGATCTGACCCCAGAAGGGCAGAATATTCTGGTAGCACCCGAAAAATTATTACTCGATATCAAAAATTATCTGTATCAGATTTATGTGCAAAAGCCGGAACTGTTTAAAAATCCGGATATGCCTTTGCCTAGGCAGATCCGGTTAAATTAATTATCTTGTTTTAAACAGTGTGTTTATTGGAACAACGAATATTCATTCAGTAGCCAGCCACTAATCAAAGCAAAGTATTCGCGTAACCACGAATTATAGCGAACATTCTGAGGTGTGCTGGCACTCAGGCTGATCACTTGCTGATAGCCCTGATGTCTGGCAATGGCACGGGCACGAGGGCTATGAAAATCGCTGGTGACAATCGCGATGGGCTTATTTCGATCAATATGCTGCTGTTTTAAGATTGCCTGAGAATATTGCAGGTTCTGTTGAGTACTTCTGCTTTGATCTTCTAAGCTAATGGGGTTATTGAGCTGCGGATAGTTCGTGTGGATATAACTTTGCATGACTTCAGCTTCGCTCTGTCTTTCCCAGAAATTTCGTCCACCGGTCATAATGATTAAAGTATTCGGATATCGTTCTGCATATTTTGCTGCGGTATCCAGACGATTTTTTAAGATGGGTGAGGGCTGGCCCTGATTAATACCACTACCTAATACTAAAATCGCTGCAGCAGGTCGTGCCGGAATATTTGGGTTGATTGATATCTGGATATAAGCGAAGAAAGCCGCGACACTGATGATCCAGAATAAAAATCCGCCCCAGAGACTGTTCCAGAACAAGGTTCTGAATCGGGAATTCTGTTTCCAGCGCTGAATAGATGAAAAAAACAAGGTATACAGGATGAGTGCCACCCCAATGAAGATCGACAGAGCAATAGCAAAATGCCTCTGACCTTGGCTCAGTAACCAGATGCTATTGATACATAGGATCAAGCCAAAGATCAGGCTGAGACTTCGTTTAAGTTGATTGAGCATCCAGGGTTCCTTTTTTCTTATTCATATTCATATTCTTATTATTGCTTTTGTATCTTCAATAAAAACCGGGCCATTGAGCCCGGTTTTTAGCATATCAGGTTATCTTAATATACATCACGACGATAACGGCCATCCAGACGTAATTGATCTAGCATTGTTTCACCGAGTATATCAGTCAAGGCCTGATCCACATCGCTGGCCATACCATTAATGCTACCGCAGACATAAATCACTGCACCTTGAGCAATCCAGGCTTTTAGCTCTTCAGCCTGTTTGCGCAGTTTATGGTGTACATAGACTTTTTCCTGCTGGTCGCGCGAGAATGCAAGATCGAGACGTTTCAGGGTTCCCATTTGCAGCCAGGCCTGAATGGTTTCTTCAAAGAAGAAGTCGTGTTCACGCTGACGTTCACCGAAAATCAGCCAGTTCTGGCTATAGTCCTGACGGTTACGCGCACTGAGCAGACTTAATAGTCCCGCAATACCGGTACCATTACCAATACAGATAATCGGGCGGTTGTCATCAATCAGGTGGAAAGAGTCATTGCTGCGAATACGTAGGGCAATTGGCGCATTCAGCGCCGCATGCTGGGTCAGCCAGCCTGAACCCAGACCGAGATTACCACTAGCATCGGTTTGCTGACGTACCACCAAGCGTAAAACTTGCTGGCTTGGAATACTGGCAATCGAGTATTCACGTGTTGCCAAAGCCGGTAATTGCGTGAGGAGCTGATCCAGAGAATCAAAAGGTTCAGCCTGAGTCAGATCACGATCCCAGAGTGCCTGTTCAATATTCTGTTGCATAGAAGGTACTTGTGTACCCGCTGTAATCTGGTGCTTTTGCATAAATGCATGAATACGTTCTGGGCTATTCCCTGGTTGAACCTCGGCAATATCACCTGCTTGCCAGACGGCTTCATGCTCAGGGGTCAGTTCGATATTGAAGGCAGGCGCACCCAGACTACCCGGATTGAGGACTTCACGTTTACTCAAACTCCAGTGATCAAAGGTCTTATCGATACTCATCGCTTGTAACTCAAGTCGAGTGACTTGTGCGAGTGCATTATTCCATTGCTGGATATGCTTGTTATTGGCATTGTCGACTTCAATCGTATTGAATAGCTGCTGGGCACCATTCTGTTTTAACCACTGATCGATACGGTGGCCAAAACTGCAATAACTGTCTGGATATTCCTGAGAACCTAAAGCCAATACCGCATAACTTAAATGGCTGAGATCAGCTTGAGCAGACAGGATTTTTTTCTCAAAAGAAGAAGCCAGATCTGGTGCTTCGCCCGTGCCATAGGTACTGGCAACAAATAATACCTGTTCGGTTTGCAGTAAATCGGCAAGCGTCAGTTGTTGTACCGGCTTCACTGTTACCGGTTGACGTGCTTCCTGCAGGGCAGTTGCTGTACGCCAAGCCAGTTGCTCAGAAACCCCTGTTTGTGAGGCATAGGCGATGAGCCACGGTTTTGCATTTTCATCCAGGTTTACTGCAGTCGCACCCTGACGTGCTGCCAGTGTTAAGCGTTTCTGTTTGCGACGTTTCAGATAAAGCATCCAGCCGGTCACGAAGAACAACGGCATCAACAAGGCTGCGACCATGGCAAAGAACTGGTAGATCGGGCCGAAGAAGCTGCCACGATGCACCGGTAACATGCTGCTCATGATCTTTTCATTGAGCTTTTTATCTTCATACAGCTCAACTTTGGTAAATTCAGCTGTCTGGTAATTATAAGTGGCACTGTTTCGTGCACGTTCATGCTGAACGATTGGATCGACAAAGCTCAGTTGCATTTCACCATCCGGTTTTTTCGGAAGGTTAAACGTTACAGTAGAATACTTATCTGAAAATTCAGTGTTAAAGCCAATCCAGCTCTGGTCCAATGCACGGACAGTAGCTTCAGGGCTGAGACCTTCGCGGCCTTCACGACCAGCACCGAGTTCGCCACCCTGACGGCCTTCACCTCGTGCTTCACCTTCAGCACGTGGGCCACGTTCGCCGCCTGGACGTCCTTCACCACGGTTATTGCCGGCATTGGCCTGCATTTCCGGTTGCGGGCGTTCCACACCCAGCACTTTAAACATGCCATTGCGCCACCAGTCATAAGACCAGTACAGACCGGTACAGGCCAGAATCAAGTAGAAAATTACCACCCAGGTTCCCACAACAGCATGCAGATCCCAGATAAAATTACGGCCTTTCAGTTGAGGTTTTACAAAAAACCATTGCTTGATCGAATGACGTTTCGGCCAGCGCAGGTACAGACCTGACAAGACAAAAAAGATCAGCATCAGGGTACAGGCACCGGTAATCTGCTTACCCACCGGACCCACCGTCAAATTACGATGCAGTTGCTGAACAAACTGGAAAAATTCCCGACCCTTAATCTCTGGCAAGACTTCCGCAGTATAGGGGTTGATCATGATGTTCTGACCACGCCGTGCGCCTTCTTTGGCAACATTCACAGTACTCGAAGCACTCGGATCTTGTGCCACGGTAATACTGTTGATCTTCATGTCAGGCGCAGTACGGTTAAAGTGCTGATACAGCTCGGCAGGCGTGAGTTTGTCACGTTGCTGGACCTGAACCGTATAACTGTCGCTATTCATCCATTTTAATATTTGTTGTTCATAGGAATAGATTGCGCCAGTGACCCCCATTATCGAGAGGATTAAACCTGCTGTAATCCCCAGAAACCAGTGGATTTGGAAAAATGTCTTTTTAAACATGGTCGTCAGATTAAGGGTGAGATCTATAGAAGTGGCAAAATTATAACTGAAGTTTGAGCCTGAATTATAGGTGTTGAGGATAATATTTATTCTCATTATCATTTATTGTTTTGAGATTAAAAAAAACCTCCATGCCGGGGCAGGAGGTTTTTCACTGAAGAAAGAACAGTTTAGATTTGTTTTGCTGCGCCGACTTCTGCTTCCAGATGCTTGCGAATCGTGGCGAAAGAGAAGTTTTTGCTGTCCAGACGTTTCGGCAGGATATACGCACCTTGCTGGCCTTTTACCTTGAAATTGACCAACATAAATTCTGGTGTGTTGTACCATTCATAGATGTCTTTCCAGCTAATCGCGCCAACACCTTCTTGCATGCCCATTTTCTGACGCATCACGATGCCATGTGGTTGTACGCCCAGGCGAACACCTTTGATTTCCTGTACCGGAAATTCATTCATCTTGCGTTTAACATACCATTCCAGACCAAAGGTACGGATCAGGTAATACAACACCACACAGACAATGGCCACCCAGCAGAACACGGTAGAATAGTTCTTCAGGAGCAGAATGCCCAGAATAGAAAGTGCAACAACAGCACCCATGATCAGCCATGCTTTCATACCAATTTTATTGGTACTACGCCAGATCACCAGCTGAGCATGACGCTGCTCGGCTTCTGAAATTTCATAGTTCACAGGCTGGAGGGTATAAGCGTATAAATTTTTCGCGGTCATAGTGAAATTAGCAGATTTTAAACTGTAAAAAGTTTAGCACTAATTGTACCAATTCAGTGAGTATATTGTTCCAAAATCAGCCAAATTATAATGAACCTAATTCAGTTGCCTGTTCATCACGCTCATGACTCAAACTTTGTTTCAGTTGACTCAACTGCTTTAAAATGCTGAACATTAAAGACAGCTGCTGCAAAATGATCAGGGATTTCTGATCTTGCTCCTGATCTTGAGCCAGGCGCTGTCGAATATGAGCAATCATATTTTGCGCACTTAAATCGGGCATTTCATCTCTTAGCAATGCACCACGAATGTTCTCAAGTGCTTTGTCTAGTAAATTCAGAATGTCCTGATCTTCAATTTTTTCCCGGTGTGCGCCCAGTGCGGCAATATAACTGATAAAAGTATGATTCAGACACAGGAACTCAAAGGCCAGCGATTTTTGTACCGGATCAATATCCGGTTCAGTGGCCAGTGTTGAAATCAGTGAAGCCACCTCTGCATCGGTATTGTGGGCCGTACGGCGCACAATCCGATATTTCAAGCCATTATTACGTCCCGATTTATACTGCTCGATCACTTCACTCAAATAATCCGCTTCTGCCTGCAAGCTGCGTTTGATACTGCGCGGCAAACGTCGGAATTTCCAATCTGGAAAAATAAAGCTGACACCGAACCAGGCAATGGCACAGCCAATCAAGGTGTCAATCATACGCGGGATGGCCGCAGCATAGCCCATACCGTCCAGATTGAAGTTGATCAAGGCTAAAATCGTGATAAAGGCGGTGGCCTGTGCATACTGTTTACTGCGCAATTCAAAGAACAGAATTCCGCTGAATACCAGAAGCAATAATTGTCCTTCGATGGAAGGCACAAAATACAAAATGGCATAACCTAGAATAATACCGACCAACGTACCGACAATACGCAGACGTAAACGGCGTTTGGTGGCGTTAAAGTTGGGCTGGCTGACAAAGAGTGCGGTCAATAAAATCCAGTAACCATATTCAATATTGCTGACCTGTACGAAGATATAGCTGATCAGCAGCACAATCGACAGGCGAATGGCATGCCGGAACAGCACCGACTCGGGTGTCAAATGCTGTTTAATCCGAATCTTGATGTCATCCCAGCCTTTCAGGTCATCATCTCTGAGCTGGTTTTCGATATGTTTGAAACGCTCGGACTTGATACTTTGCTCGGTTTCCAGATTGCGTAACTGGGCATCAATCGATTTCAGGTTTTGAAACAGCGCAAACAGGGCACTGATCCAGACCTGATCATAATGCTGCTCCTGACGTAACTTATCCAGAGACTGTCTCAGGTTGTCAAACGCATGCTTGAAGCGCTGGTTATGCACATAGGGTTTGCGCATCAGTAAACTTTCACTCAGGTCCTTACAGGCTTTGCCCTGAATTGACATGATGCGCTGGAAGCGGAACAGGATATCGCTATGCTGGAAAATCTTGGCCAGTTTCTGATAATCAATATGCGCTGAATCGGCACGTTCATGAATATCCTGCGCGACAAAATAATATTGCAGGCTGCGACGGGTATCTTTTTGCCCACGGTCGCCTTTCAGGCGAGTCAAAAGGGCAGTTTTCATTTCATTAAAAATCGCAATCAGTTTGCCATTTTCCAGCGAGAGTTCAATCATGCTTTGTTGATAGCTTTTCGGGGTCATGTCCACATCAAACAGATTGGACTTGGCATATAAAAAGTCACCGAGCGCAGAATAGGAAATGGCAAGCTTGTCTTGCGCCAACCGGGCAGGGAAGATCAGGAAACTGAGGGTCGACAGCAGACCGTACCACATCGCGCCGATGACCAATAAACCAGCCTGTTTATACCATTCATCAAACAGCTCTACCCCGAGCATGGAATAAACGGAAATCACCAGACAGCCGTAAGAAATCGTGGCATAGCGTCGCCCTAGTGAACCCAGCAAAATCAGGGCAATACAGGACACAATTAAGGCCAAGGCAAATAGCAGGGGATAAGGAAAGAGCAGATATACGCCCACTGCGGTAATAAAGAAGCCAATGTAGGTATACAGCAGATTTAAAATCCGCACCGAAAAGCGGTCATCAATATCACTTAAACCGGCTGCGACCACGCCTAAAGTCAGTGGAATTGTCATCAATTGTTGTCCCATAAAATAGGGAACAAAGGCGGTACCTGCAAATGCCGTCATCATGCGCAGGTTATACATCAAGGTCGTATTATAGGTGGTTTGCTTGAGACGAGTGAGCCAAGATTTCAAAGGTCGTCCTTTATACTGCAGTCTTAGAGCTGAATCTGAATAGGCTAATGAAAATAGTATATTTATAAATCTTCATTTCAGGCTAAATCATACTATGCAGTGTGTTAATTTGTCTGCATATTAGCGCTTTAAATCTTCATGCTTATGACATCAAATAAAATAGTACAACAACCTTATGCCATGTCCTGGATTGTGTTGCTGGCGACCTTAAGTGCACTCGGGCCTTTGTCCATTGATATGTATCTTTCGGCCTTACCGGCCATGGCAGCAGATTTTGGTGTCAGTACTCAAATGGTTTCCAATAGCCTGCCAGCTTATTTCTTCGGTCTGGCGATCGGACAACTGATTTATGGTCCGATCAGTGACCGGATTGGGCGTAAACCACCACTATATTTTGGGCTATGCTTATACATTGTGGCAAGTTTGCTGTGTGTCTTTGCGCAGGATGAATGGAGCCTGATCGCTGCACGGATTCTGCAAGCTCTCGGTGGCTGTGTCGGGGTGGTCATGGCACGCGCTGCAATTCGTGATCGTCTGGATATGCATTCAGCAGCTCAGGCCTTTGCCAGCATGATGATTGTGACCGCAATTGCGCCAATCATTGCTCCAAGCTTGGGGGCTTGGGTATTGATGTTTTATGAATGGAACGTGATCTTCTTGGTGTTGATGGGCTGCGGTCTGTTGAGTCTGGCCTGTGTACACTTTCTTTTTAAAGAAACCCTGGAGCCAGAACGCCGTCTCAAGCTGAACTTTCAACAGGTTATAAGTTTGTACCGGTGCATTTTTCAGGATCCAAGCTTTCGACGTCCGCTCTATGCCGGCTGTTTTTCCGGTGCGGTGATGTTCTGTTATATCAGCGCTTCTTCGGCCATTCTGATGGATCGTTATCAACTGACCGAGCAGCAGTTTGCGTATGCCTTTGGTGCGAATGCCTTCGGGATCATGCTGTTTTCGACCTTGAATAAACGTCTGGCTGGGCGTTTCTCGATATTGCAGCGTCTGAAAATTGGCACCTGTCTGCAGTTTGCCGGTGTATTAGGGTTAATCTTGCTCGGCTGTCTGGATGTCGATTCTGTGCTCTGGGTGTTGTTAGGCATGTTTATTGTGGTGGCAGCCCTTGGGTTTACTGGTCCGAATGCCATGGCTTTAGCAATGGCTAAACAGGGCGAGCGGGCAGGAACTGCAAGTGCCATTATGGGCAGTATGCAATTTGTCTGTGGTTTATTGGGCGGTGTATTACTGAATTTTCTGATCTGGCATGCTTTACTGAATATGGCATTGATCATGCTGGTTTTTGTCGGTATTTCTGCTTGGGCGATTTTTAAAATCAACATGCCCAGCCTAAAAAATGCATAGATGCTGGCTGCCTCTCAGATAATAAAAATACTGGTCTGGACAGAGGGCTAAGCAAGTTGGCTTAGCCCTGCTTGCATCACTCATCGATAAACACGGCAAATTCTTCTACGGGAACGCGCGGGGTAATAAAGCTGTTAATAATTTGCTCTGGGTCGGCATAACCCAGTGCTATACCGCAGACCAGCTCTTCATCATCGGGTGCGCCGACCAGATCAAGCACGATCGGGTGAAAGTGATTCCAGGCTGCCTGCGGGCAGGTATCCAGACCACGGGCTTTTGCGGCCAGCATGACATTCTGGATCATCATAGAAACATCCATTTTGGAACCGATCGCCAAAGAACGATGTACGGTAAAGAACAGGCCGACAGGTGCATCAAATAATTCAAAATTACGCAGTTGCTGACGCGCCATTTTTTCCTTTTCACCTTTTTGAATATTCAGCAAGCCATATAAACCCCAGCCATTTTCACGACGACGTTCAATAAATGGCGAGATCCATTGTTCAGGATAATAGGCAAAAGTTTCCTGATACTGCTGTGACAATTCTGGATTTGCATAGATTTGCATTTGTGCCTGACAGACACGTTGCACGAGTTCATCGCGCTTTTTGCCTGTTACCACATATATCCTCCAGGGTTGGGTATTGGTTCCTGAGGGTGCGCGGCTGGCCACCGTCAAAATCTCTTTTAAGATATCTGTACTAACGGGGGTATTTAAAAAAGCACGCACTGAATGGCGAGAGGTGATGGTGTGATCTATAGCATGAACAAGATTTTGATCCATTATGGGGTCCAGTCGAATATCCTTATTGAGTTTGCAATGACTATAAACTAAACAAACAGAAGGGAGGATAGGAAAATTTCATTGTTTACCGGATGATAAAAATGATTTATCCAAAAAATGGCCAAAGAGTACTTATTTGGCCTTCTAAAATACGAGTTTAGTCCTCTAAATGATCAGAATAAATATTGTTATGAAAATTGTCTTTAAGTGAAAAAAATAGCTTAAATCCCAAGTGCTTGAACCATTCAACAATAACAATTTCACACAGAGAACTGGTTTATTTTGACTGAAAATCAAGATAATTTAATTTCAAGATGCCTGTTTTATTACGTGTTGAGTAAAAGATTAATATTTTTTTTGAATTAAAATATAGATTAATCTTCATATAAAAATAAGAATTTATAATTATTTTTTATAGGTAAATTAACTATTGCTAATAAAAAGAAATAAAACTTGATACAAAGAAACAGCATAATGTACGACTTTTCATCTTAATTCATGCATTTTGTGATTAAGATCTGTTTTAAATAACGCGATTCCAGATGGCTTGAATGAAGTCTTTAGGTTGAAAGCACTCATCAAGCACTGAATGTTTTTTTGAGCTTAAAACACAGTTTTTTTACCAGCATGCGCGTCTGTTGGAAAATTGTCTGCAATTTTCCAACAGACTGAGTATCTGAATAGAAAAGGTGTTGCTTTTATAAATCTCTCATTTGTTGAATATGATCGTGATGATGATATTCATAAGTTTAAAAGAGATGATAAATCGGTTTGTTTTTCTAATGGTGATAGATCAAATCAGGATATTTCCAGATGAAGATCTAATGAGCGAGCTAGAGATCTAGCGCACTTCATCACTTTTAGAACAATAAAAAATTCAAAATCATCTTGGGCAAAAAATTATGGATTTTACTTTTAACGCATTTTATACCTTGATTGCCGCAGTCATTGTTCTGTTACTCGGCCGATTCCTGGTTAATAAAATCGATTTTTTAAGACGTTACAATATTCCTGAGCCGGTTGCGGGCGGTTTGGTTGCGGCGATCATCTCATTGCTGGTGCATTCATTGTGGGGATATAGCATCACCACCAGTGCAGAATTACAAACCAGCTTTATGCTGATTTTCTTTGCTTCGATTGGTCTGAGTGCCAACTTTTCCAAGTTGCGTGAAGGCGGGATCGGTCTGGTTATTTTCCTGTTTGCTGTTTCGGCTTTCATTATTTTGCAAAATGCGGTCGGCATGAGTCTGGCAACATTATTGGGTATTGACCCGTTGATTGGCTTGATTGCAGGCTCAGTTACCTTAACCGGTGGTCATGGTACTGCGGGGGCATGGGGGGAAATTTTTGAAGTTGAACATGGTATTCAAGGTGCGCTGGCACTAGGTATGGCCAGTGCGACTTTTGGATTGATTATCGGCGGTATTATTGGCGGACCTTTGGCCAAGTTGCTGATCAACCGTTATAACCTGGCTACTGCACGTACCGATCAGCAGATCGAAACGCGTGACAATACGCCAATGGACAGTACCACCAGCGAATATGTACCGTTTGAATATCCGCATCAGGTGCGTTTAATTACCGCTGATAATGCAATCACGACCTTGGGCCTGTTTGCAGGCTGTTTGGCTTTTGCAGAGTTTATGACGGGTTTCAGTAAAGGTACTGCATTTGAACTGCCAACATTCGTGTGGGCATTGGCGGGTGGTGTCATCCTGCGTAATGTACTGGAAGGTATTTTCAAAGTTCAGATTTTCGATCGTGCGATTGATGTGTTCGGTAATGCTTCATTGTCGCTGTACTTGGCGATGGCATTGTTGTCATTGAAATTATGGCAATTGGCTGACCTTGCAGGACCACTGATGGTGATTCTGGGTGCGCAAACTATCACCATGGCTTTGTATGCCGGTTTTGTAACTTTCCGCCTGATGGGCAAGAACTATGATGCTGCGGTACTTGCAGCAGGTCATTGTGGTTTTGGTATGGGTGCAACGCCAACAGCGGTTGCCAATATGCAGGCGATTACCAATATGTATGGTGCGTCGCATAAGGCCTTCCTGATTGTTCCATTATGTGGTGCGTTCTTCGTTGACTTAATCAATGCTACTGTTATTCAGATGATTTTGAAGTTTTTTGCATAATTTTTATGCCTGATACGATGAGTCATAGGCTCATAAGGATGTGACATGAATGATCAGTTAAATGAAACCTTACTCGGCTGGATTAATGCCCTGAATGGCCCTTTATGGGATTTTCTGGTGGTGTTTCTGGTCGCAGTCGGTATTTTCTACACGATCATGACGGGTGCAGTACAAATTCGTTTGTTCTGGCACAGCATGAAAGTCATGAAAAATAGCCGTGGCAAGGTTCAGGATACGCACGGCATTACCCCGTTTCAGGCCTTTGTCACTGGACTGGCAAGCCGGGTCGGTGTGGGCAATGTCGCGGGTGTCGCCATTGCGATTGCGATTGGTGGCCCCGGTGCCGTGTTCTGGATGTGGTTTACTGCCTTTTTGGGCATGAGTTCTGCTTTTGTTGAATCCTCTTTGGCACAGTTGTTTAAGGTGCGAGATAACAAAAACCAGCAATTCCGTGGTGGTCCAGCTTATTACATTACTCAAGGCCTGAAACAGAAATGGCTCGGGATTGTCTTTGCGATTGCATTGATCACGACTTATGGTTTTGTCTTCAATGCAGTTCAGGCCAATGCCATTACCGGAGCAACCTCTCATGCCTGGGGCTGGGATCAGGCGAACCTGATTCTGCCATTAGGCGGCCTGAATCTGGAAATTTCCTGGGTCGGATTGTTTCTGGTCTTGATGACTGCGGTGATCATTTTTGGCGGGATTAAACGGATTGCGAAAGTTGCGGAAAGCTTTGTGCCGTTTATGGCTGTGCTTTATCTGGCTGTGGCTTTGTATATTGCGGTCATCAATTACGATCTGCTCCCATCCATCTTCCAGCTCATTTTCAGTAAAGCCTTTGAATTTGAAGCTGCTGCTGGTGGTTTCTTTGGTGCCATGGTATCTATGGCCATGATGATGGGCATCAAGCGTGGTCTGTTCTCTAACGAGGCAGGGATGGGGTCGGCACCGAACGCCGCTGCAGCCTCGGATGTCAAACATCCAGTCAACCAGGGTCTGGTACAGATGCTCGGGGTATTTGTAGATACCTTTGTGGTGTGTTCATGTACCGCGATTATTATTCTGGTCTCAGGACTGTATGAAAATGCAGGCTTTGAAGGCGTGACCTTGACCCAGATGGCGCTTGAAAGCCAGATTGGTGCTTGGGGCGATGACTTCCTGGCTTTGATTCTGTTCCTGTTTGCCTATTCTTCGATTATTGGTAACTATGCCTATGCCGAAGGAAACGTCCAGTTCATCAATAACAATAGCCGGGTGATGTTGATTTTCCGCTTATTTGTATTGGTCATGGTGTATTTCGGTTCTATCGCCAGTGTGCCGTTGATCTGGAATATGGCAGATCTGTTCATGGGTGTCATGGCAAGTATCAACTTGATTGCGATCCTGTTGCTGATGCCATTCCTGCTGATGCTACTCAAAGACTATACCGGTCAGCTGAAGCGTGGTGTGAAAGAACCTGAATTTAAACTGGATAACCATCCTAAATTTAAAGATAAGGTTAAATCAGATATCTGGTAAGACTTGAAGCAAAAAGCCCCGATCATTCGGGGCTTTTTTTGTGCCAAAGTTTTCTTTAGAAGAAATTTAAATAACTTTGATAAAGCACGAAGCCCAAAATCAGGCTGAACCAGACTGGTAGTTTTGAGCGTAGCAGGGCAATCATCACCGCGACAAAGACCAGGTCGGAGCCATAACTAAAATAACGTTGTGAAAGATCCAGCAATAAATACAGCAATAGCCCCACCACCGCAGCATTGATGCCCATCACCGCCTGATGAATATGGCGCTGCTGCATCAACCATGACCAGTAGGGCAAGGTGGCAAAAATCAGGAAAAATGAAGGTAAAAAGATTGCGCAGGTCGCTAGTACTGCATTCAGCCAGACATAGGGCGTCCAAGGCAGCAAAGCACCAATATAACTGGCAAAACTGAATAAAGGCCCCGGCATAAGCTGGGAAAATGCATAGCCAAGATCAAAAGATTGTGCACTCACTAAACCAGTCGTGACAAAGTCCTGATGTAACAAAGGCAGAATCACATGACCGCCACCAAACACCAGCGAGCCAGTCTGATAAAAATTGGAAAAAAATTGCAGCTCCGATTCACCCCATAATTTTCCAGCTAAGGGGAGCAGAACAAACGGCAAGATAAATGCCAGTAACCAATAGGGTGCAGCGGCAGATCGAATATACGGCGAGCTGATTGCCGTTTTGTTAATTTCTTTAGGTTTTGAATCTGATGGGGAAAAATATCCAGCCAAGAGTCCACAGATTGCGCCCAGCATAATCACAAGAATCTGATTAAAACTCACTGAAACGACTATCAGTAATGCGACAGAGAGGATTAAGACAGCATATTGCCAAGCTGATTTACAGAAGCTTCTCAGCATTTGCCAGAATGCCCAGGCGATGACAGAAAATACAATTAACTGGATGGTATGAAAGCTGTTTGAGTTTAAAATATGGAAATAGCTTTGACCCAAGAGCGCCACCAAGGTCATCAGAATCATTGAGGGCAGGGTAAAACCCAACCATGCGATCACGGCACCAGTATAGCCCCGTTGCAGATAACCGATCGACAGCCCCACCTGACTGCTGCTCGGCCCGGGTAAAAGTTGCGCCAAAGCGACCAGTTGACTGTACTGGGTGTCATTCAACCATTGCAGTTGGGTCACAAATTTTCGGTGAAAAAACACCAGATGCGCCGCTGGACCACCAAATGAAATGCAGCCCAGTTGCAGGAAAATCAGGAAAATCCGATACAGTGAGATTGAAGACATACAGTTATGGGGAAAAATGAAGATAAAGTAGCTGAACTGTATGACAGTTTTACGAAATTCTACAGACTATTTATGCATGTGTTTATACACTATGCTGCTTTAGATTAATGAGGACATTCTCTGCATGCAGAAATATGTGTTGAGTATGGTGATACTGGGTACATTTGGCCTAAGTGCTTGCCAAACGACCCCAATGACAGCCCAAGCGGCGACTAGTCATCTACAACCTGCTGCACAACGCGGAGAAGCTCAGGCACGTCCGAATCAAATTGATTTTCAAAAGATCAAGCAAACCCAGCAACGTCCGGTAGTTGCTTTAGTTCTGGGCAGTGGCGGTGCGCGTGGCTATGCGCATATTGGTGCGTTGGAAGTACTGGAACAGGCGGGTATTCAACCAGATTTTATTGTCGGAACCAGTGCGGGCAGTATTGTGGGATCCATTTATGCAAGTGGCAAACCGGCGATTGAACTGCGCAATATTGCTCTCAACATGCGACCGAATGATGTCCGTGATATCAAGCTGGCCAGAAAAGGTTTTTTTGATGGCAAGAAAGTTGAGGACTATGTCAACTTGCAAGTCGATCAAACCCCGCTTGAAGCCATGAAAATCCCGATGTTTGTGGTAGCAACCGCGCTGAAAGAAGGCAAGAAAGTCGTCTTTAACCATGGCAATACCGGACAGGCGGTACGTGCTTCAGTCTCGATTCCGAGTATGTTCATTCCGACCATCATTCAAGGTAAAGAATATGTAGATGGTGGTCTGGTCAGTCCGGTGCCGGTTGATGTGGCACGTGAGCTAGGGGCCGACATTGTAATTGCGGTGGATATTCTGGCACAACCCATTCACACGGAAACCAGCAATGTCTGGGGACTGTTTAACCAGAACATCAATATTATGCAGCAACATCTGGCGCATGAAGAATTAAAGCATGCAGATGTGGTGATTCAGCCGGATTTACGCGAAAAAGGCCATATCTTTGATGTCCGTGGCAGGGAACTCACCATGCAGGCTGGTGCCGAGGCGACCCAGTTAAAGTTGATGGAAATTTCACAAGCCTACCAAAAACATGATTATGCTCAAGGACATCGCATTCCACAGTTTGTGGTACATGAACATCAAGCTCAATAAATCTTTTTTTTGAAATTTCTGTTTATCCCTATATCGAAGTATAGGGATATTCACTCAAAAGGATAACGGATCATCGGCTGTAACGCTTAACTGATTGTTATAAAAGATAAGATGATTGCCTATGTGTATCAGTCAGTCGGAATTATCGCAAAAGATAAAATTAATTTTAAATATAACAAATTGAATTATAAGTATATTGTTTTAAATAATAAGCCTTATTCGTCTTAAATTAAAATTTTAATATTATTATTCGTATACTTAAGTTGATCAAATATTCAAAAGCATCGATGTTCATGCCAGAATGCAGTTTGAAAAGATCACTACACAGATGTAGACATCATGATGCATATTAAAATTGGACAGCAGGTCAAACTGGCACAATTCGAACACTATATTTTTACAGTGACCGCGACCCATCAGGATGGTTCTTTTACCGTTGAAACGACCTTGGATGGTCAACAAATTTTAAGTTATCAGAACCTGGCGCAGGAAATGCTCAGGCCAGTGATGCTTTAAATCACGCAGAGCCTTTTTATTTTCCTGAATTATTTTTGTTCAGCGCTTAAAACAGTGAAAAATTCTCAGTTGCTGTGTGATCAACCCCAGATAAATAAGTGTTGATTTATTGGCACTTAACTTTCTAACTGAGATTTTAAGCAATTAAATATATTTTTTTCTGTATGAATACATTTTCTATATCAATAATTGTGATGCTTCATTTGCCGAATTGAACATTTTATTCATGTTAAAAACGCTATAATAATAAACGATAACCTTGTCATTCAAAGAGTTCAAAGAAAACGATGGCCCCTTTAGATCAAATTGCAGCAGTGTCGGATGACCAGTCAGAGTTAACGATGTCAGTTCTCATGACGCCAGATATGGCAAATTTTTCAGGAAATGTTCATGGTGGAACCATTCTGAAATTATTGGATCAGGTGGCGTATGCGTGTGCAAGTCGCTATTCGGGTAGTTATGTCGTGACCTTATCTGTAGACAAGGTGAATTTTAAAGAGCCGATTCACGTCGGTGAGCTGGTTACATTCCTGGCCAGTGTGAATCATGTTGGCCGTACCTCGATGGAAATCGGGATTCGTGTAGAAGCCCAGAATATTCAAAAGAGAACGGTACGTCATACCAATAGCTGCTATTTCACCATGGTTGCGGTGGATGAAAATGGTAAACCAAAACAGATTCCAGCTTTGAACCTGGACAATGACTGGAAACGTTGCCGTTTTGAAGCAGCAGAACAGCGTAAAGTCGCGCGTTTGCAAGAAAATCATCATCCTTCTTGCAGCATTTATAAAAAGACTGCACAAAGTTAAGTTAGATCGTGATTGAGAAAAGACCTTCCTTAGAAGGTCTTTTTTTTGATTCAATTTCAGTTTTTTGCTGGAGCTTTGCCATTTTTTACTCTAATATAAAACGATACGTATCGTTTCGATTTTTAAATATTAAAAGTTAAGTAGAAAAATATGAGCAGTGACGAAAAAAGTTCCCGGCGACAGCAGTGCATTTTACAGGCAGTCGCAGATGCGCTGGCAGAATGTGAATATCATCAGCTGACGATTGAAGATGTGGCGGCACGTGCCGGCGTAGGCAAGTCCACGATTTATCGATGGTGGAAACATAAATCGGAACTGGTGCTGGACACTTTCAAACAGCATACAGCTTCGGTATTTGAGCTGGATGCCTCTAAAAGCCTGAAAAGTAATCTTATTCAACAACTTGGTTCTTTATCTCAGGCACTGAATCATCCGGTGGGGCGGGCTTTGCTGGTGGTGATTGCCAATCACCGTGAACTGGCAGGTGAGTTCTTTCAGCAATATCTCTTGCCACGTCGGCAACAGACTCATCAACTGATTCAGCAAGCGATTGAACGGGGAGAAATCCGCGCGGATTATCCTTTTGATTTGATGCTGGATACCTTATACGGCCCGATTCATTACCAGATCATTTTTTTCAACCGGATTCCAGATGAACACTATATCCAGAATCTGGTCGAGTTGGCCTTGTATCCTGTCGCTATTCAAGCCTGAGTTTGTGCTATTTCCCTACAAATTTTAAAAGTTGGTGATTATGTCAGTTAGCGCTGAGCGGTTATGGAATCGCTCATTTATCTTGTGCTTATTCAATAATTTTTTCCTGTTCGTTTATTACTTTGCCTTACTGACCATCTTGCCGATTTACATCATGAAAGATCTGGGCGGTTCGGTAAAAGAAGCTGGGTTGGCGCTGACGCTATTTTTGGCCTCTTCGATTGCGATTCGGCCATTTTCCGGCATGATCATCGAAAAGCTCGGCAAGAAAATCTCGATGCGCGGCGCAGGTGTGATTTTTGCCTTATTTGCCTTTAGTTATTTGCTGGTAGATAGCATGTGGTCGCTGTTGCTGGTGCGTTTTTTACATGGCATCTGGTTCAGTATTTTGACCACGGTGGCAGTACCCGTCGCCAATGAATTTATTCCTGAACAGCGCAAAGGTGAGGGCATGGGTTATTTTGTCATGTCAACCAATCTGGGTGTGGTATTTGGGCCCTTGCTGGCATTGACCGTGATTCAGTTCACCAGCTTCAAGGTCTTATTTGGCATTCTTGCCGTTATTATTTCTTTGGGATTAATCTTTTGCTGGATGCTCAAAATCACAGAGTTACCAAAACCTGAAGCCATAAGCAAAGAGAAAACCAGCTTGAGCTTGCAGGATATTCTGGAAGTCAAAGTTCTGGCGGTAAGTTTCGTGGCTTTATTAACCGCTTTTGCCTACTCGGGCATCATGAGCTTTATTACTGCATTTAGTGAAACCAAGCAGCTTTTAGCCTATACCAGCGTATTCTTTATTGTCTTTGCAGCGTCCATGTTGCTGGTCAGACCTTGGGTTGGAAAGATTTATGACCGTAAGGGACCCAGTGCAGTTATTTATCCTTCATTTATTTTCTTTGCCATTGGTCTGGTGATTGTCAGCCTGATTTCCAATCAATGGATATTATGGTTGTCGGCGGTGTTTATTGGGATCGGTTATGGTTCACTATTCCCATGTTTGCAGACCTTGGCCATTCAGTCGGTCGACAAACAGCGTATGGGACATGCGATTTCAACCTTCTTTACCCTGTTTGATCTGGGTTTAGCGATCGGTTCCGTAGCCATGGGAATATTGATTGCCTATTGGGGCTTTGAAACCACCTATGTTTTGAGTGCTGTACTCGTCATTGTGACGATACTGGTTTATCGTCAGTATGTTGCCAAAAAGCAAAAATAAGCGCCCGGCAAGTTTGGAGTTATAAAATGGAATTAAGACATTTACGTTATTTCGTTACAGTGGCGCAGGAACTGAACTTTACCCGTGCCGCGGAAAAATTAAATACGGTACAGCCATCACTGAGCCAGCAAATCAAGGATCTGGAACGTGAGGTTGGCGTACAGTTGCTGGAGCGGAATAACCGTAAGGTCGGGCTCACTGAAGCCGGTCAGGCATTTTTAAAAGAAGCTTTATTGAGTCTTGAGCATGCAGAGCGCGCCATTCAGACTGCCAGACAGATCGCCAATGCACAGCAGGACCAGCTGAATATCGGTTTTGTCCCGGTCGCGGAAATGAAAGTCTTTCCTTATATCATGCCGAATATCCGCGCGCATTTTCCTGAACTGAAAGCACAGTTTCACAGTCTGACCGATGCAGAGCAGTTTAGTGCCTTAAGAAATGGACAGATCGATATTGCCTTTACCCGTTATCCGGGGCAGTTGAGTGAATTTGATTCGATCCGCATTTTTGATGAGCCTTTAACCTTGATTGTGCCGAAAGATTCCCCGGCTGCGGCCTTGCCCTATGTCAGTATCAAGAGTTTTGAAAATCAGGACTTTGTAATTAGTGATGAGCAGTCCTCACCGCAACTGCATAAGCTGATTCAGGATTTTTTTAAACAGTCCAAATTAAAAGTGAATGTGGTGCAGTATTCCACCAATATTCTGCTCAATGTCAATCTGGTGGGAATGGGCGTGGGCTGGAGTCTGGTGCCAGCCTATGTGATTCCATTGCTCGGCGATAATATTGTGGTGAAAAAGACCCTAGAACCGTTACCGATGATTGGACTGTATGCCAATTATCGCAAGGATCAAAAACATGTGGTGATTGATCTGATTTTGAAAGTATTAAAAGAAAAGTTTTGTGTGGATCTTTTTTAATATTTAAACCTTCAATCTGCCCATCTAAAAAGCCGTGCGACAGAAATGATCTGTAGCACATCCTTTTAAATCGGGACTGCAAATCACTTTATACTGAACCTCTAACAATAAAAACCGGTTGAAGCAGGATGATGAAGCTCTATAACAACCCGCAATCACGTGGCCTGACCTTGTTGCCTTTACTGAAAGAATTGCAGATTGAAGACCAGATTGAACAGGTGGAAGTCGCCTATGAGCATATGCATCAGCAGGCGTATACACAGATCAATCCGATGGGAAAAGTTCCCTGTCTGGTGGATCAAGGTGTCATTATTTCAGAAATGGCCGCTATTTTTATCTATCTGGCAGATAAATATCGTGACAAAGGATTGGCACCTGCTTTGGATGATCCGAAGCGTGGGGCGTATTTAAAATGGATGTTTTTCTGTCATGGACCCTTCACCGAATATATCGATATAAAAAATTTGCAGGTGTCGCCAGAAAATATTGAAAAGAACCGGAGAAGTTTAAGTTTTGGGAATGAAGCAGCCGTATTTGATTTTCTGCAACAGGGCATCGGGCAGGCTAGTCCTTATCTGTTGGGTGAAAAAGTCTCGGCGGCGGATCTCTATGTGGCTTACTGTTTGATCTTCGCCATATCTGCGAAAATTTTACCGCCATTTGACGAGTTTAGGCTCTTCCTGCAGCAGATGGCTCGCCGTGATTCCCTGAAAGATATCCCGTGGTTTCAAGAGTACCGAGTCTAATTCCTCTGTCTATATATTGTCCGGGAGATCTAAAACAATAAAAAAAACCACGCCGAAGCGTGGTGAAAAGTGACCCTAATATTATTTCAGGTAAAGCTTTTTAAACAGTTGCTGGCTGGTGCTTTCCATCGATTGAGGAATGGCCAGGGCAGCTACGAAACGGTCAGGACGCAAGATCACAACTGAATCAGACGTGTTGCCAAACCACGAGCGGATATCTGTGCCGATATCACCAATGGTGATGACATCTTCATACTGTTTACGCTGGCTATTTTGCAATTGCACCGCAGGAATTACCTGAATGAATTTCACGCGGAGCGTTTTCCACTGTTGCAACGTATCTGGGCTCAGACCCCATTTCGGATCGACACCCCAAGCAATAATCGCAAAATCATTGCCGATCACTTCATCCAGTAATACGGTTTCACCCGAAGCCAGCTGAACCTGAGGCTGGATAAACATCTTACCGACCGGAGAGTTCTTGGCTCCGTTACTCAAAAGTGCGCCGTCATGATATTTCGGCATCGGTTTAAAGCGCATTTCCAGCAGATATTGTTTGATCGGCTTGATATAGTTCAGGGCATAGGCAATGCTGTCACGAACAAATCCTTGCCATTTTTTCGGTGGTGCCAGTACGTGACCTGCCATCACCGACAGGTCAATCATCGCCTTGGCATGGTCTTTACGTTCGATCTGATACGAATCTAAAAGTGCTGGGCCAGCTTTACCTTGAACAACCAGTGCCATTTTCCAGGCCAGGTTAAAGGCATCACGCATACCGCTGTTATAACCCTGACCTTGCCATACCGGCATGATGTGCGCAGCATCACCGGCCAGCAAAATACGGTCGACACGGAACTTGTCGGCAATACGGGCATTATGGGTATAAACACGCTGACGGATCACTTCGATACCATCCGTGCTTGGTAAGACCTTGGACAGAAGTTTGGCAATATTTTCCGGTTTGCTCAGTTCTTCCTGCGTTTCACCCGGCATGACCATAAATTCAAAGCGTCGAATACCATGTGGCAAAGCAGCTGATACATAAGGACGAACCGGATCACAACATAAGTAAATATGCGGTGTAGCAAGCGGGTCATTCTCAAGATCGATCACGATCCATTGATTCGGTGCGGTTTCACCTTCAAAGGCAATGCCCAGGTTGCGGCGCACATAAGAATTACCGCCATCACAGGCAATCAGATATTGAGCGCGGATGGTTTCTGCATCGCCCTCTTTATTTTGCAGATTGAGTATTACGCCGTCAGCATCTTGACTAAACTGAGTCAATTGACGAGAAAACAGCACTTGGGTGTTTTTATATTGCTTTAAGCCTTGCAGTAGGACGTTATCAACTTGTGGCTGAATAAAGGCATTACGGCGCGAGAAACCGAACTCACGTGTTAAAGGTTGAATATCAGCAAAACAGCGACCTTTAGGCGTCAAGAAGCGCATCGCATGATTCGGAGTGGTATGCGGTAAGACTTGATCGACTAAACCCAAAGATTGAATGGTACGCAAGGATTCATCATCGATTCCAATCGCACGTGGATAATCAATCAAACTATCCAGTTGCTCGACAATCGTGACAGCTATGCCTTGCTTGCTCAGATAGTTGGCAATGGTTAAGCCGACAGGGCCGGCGCCAAGGATTGCCACTTCAGTAGTGTAATTAGTATTGCTCATAGCGAATGTCCATTCAATCGACTTGCATTTGATGCTATTAAGGGACAGTTAGAAGCTAGAAACAAGTTAGGCGATAGTAGCTTAAGTATATGGATAATATTGGAATGAAATAGGTGGTTTTTAAATAAACAATTGATTTTAATTATAAAAATAATAAAAATTTGATAGCCCGTATTAATTCTATGATCAGTTTTGACTATGGTGATAAATAGATTTTGTGCAATAAAAATGCTGAACCAGCATCAAGCATGATTCAGCATCGAATAATATCGGGGGCAGTATAGGACAAAGCCTACTGGAGAATTACTGTCCCTGATATTTTCATTGAAGGATTAAACGAGTCGTTCAATTAATTAACGTGCAGCAGGTTTTGCAGGGGGCGTGCTTTCTATAGCAGCTTCAGAGGCAGCAGGCTGCTCTGCAGATGCACCTGCAACAGGAGCATTCGATTCAGGTAATTCTTGTGTAGTCACAATCACTTTTTCTTCTGCAGTGGTGGTTTTCGCATCTGTGGTTTTGCTGTCAGCAAAACTGGTGGCTGCAGCAGCAGTAAGCGTAGTGGCAAGTAAGATTTGTGCATATTTCATTTTTGGCATCCTTTTATTCATGTCATGTAATGTAATCTGCCGAACTGACCATCACATCAATTCGACAGATGCCCATCCTAAGCACTGAAAATTTACTGAGCAAATCAATTAACAAAAGCGACACGCAGGGAATAACCTTGTAGATACAAAACTGAGAAAGTTGTTTTATTTCTGTTAATTATGCAGAGTTTTATTTAATGAAAGTGTGTATGAATATTTCAAAAATCAAATTCGAAATAAAAGTTAACATAGAAAACTGATAATTTTGGATCATTCTATTAATTTTTATCTCTGTGATTTTCACGCTGTGTTTGCGAAGAACACGCATTTTAAAGTCACACTGTGCTTTATAATGCAGGGCATTGCTATTTCTATTCAATCTCTTGAGAGTCGATTTTGAAAATTCTGTCAGCGTCGCAGGCTATTCCTGTCCATATCATTTCCGGATTTTTGGGGGCAGGTAAAACCACACTACTCAAACATTTACTACAGCAAAAACCGGAACAGGAAATCTGGGCTGTGCTAATGAATGAATTCGGCCAGATTGGGGTAGACCAGCAGTTATTGCCGCAAGATCAGGGTTATGCGGTCAAAGAGCTGTTGGGTGGTTGTCTATGTTGCAGTAGCCAATTGCCGATGCAGATTGCCTTGTCACGCCTGCTGTCAGAAGTGAAACCGGATCGTCTGTTTATCGAACCTACCGGACTGGGGCATCCTGGCCAATTACTGGAACAGCTGACCGAACCGCACTGGCAGAGTCATTTAAACATGCAGGCATTGGTCACAGTGGTAGATGGTTCACGTTTGCATGATCGAGACTGGACTCAGCAAAACCTGTACGCAGACCAACTCAAGGCAGCGCATATTGTGGTGATTTCACATACTGACTTGATGACAACCGCAGACCACGCAGCACTCACGCAACTTCAGACAGAATATCAACCTTATGCCCAACAGTGGTTGTTCACCGAGCATGGACAACTCGATATCGAACTGATCAAGCAGGGCTATCGGGGTTCCGCCCGTCAGATTCAGCCTTTGTTAAAACAGCAACAGATCACCCGTTCAGCAGATACGCCCTTAGTGATTCAGCAAATGCCTTATCATTATGTAGAAAGCGCGCAGGGTTATCAGGTTGCGGGCTGGAAATTGCCAAAACGCTGGCAATTCAATTTTTATGATCTGCTGGATCTGCTCTGTGAACAAAAAGACTGGCTCAGAATCAAGGGAATTTTTAATACGGATCAAGGCTGGAAAAGCTTTAATTTTAATCCTGAGCAGTTTAATTATCAGTCGGCAGATGAAGGCATTGATAACCGGGTAGAAGTGATTTATCAACAGTCACGGGATTGGCTGGCCTTTGAAACTGCCCTGATGCAATGTCGTATGGATCCAGAGAAATAATGGTACTGTTTCTAGTGCGCTGAATGAATTATTGGCCTAAATCTGTTCAGCAAAATAGCGCTAAATCTTATATGCTAGGCGCCAAATTTGAGGATTATGTGATGGCGTTAAAAGCGACGATTTATAAGGTTGATTTGAATATTGCGGACATGGATACGCATCGTTATGAGGATTATCAGCTGACGATGGCGCTGCATCCTTCAGAAACCATTGAACGCTTGATGGTGCGTATTCTGGCCTATGCACGCTATGCCGATGAAGCACTGGAATTTACCAAGGATCTGTTTGAAACCGATGAACCGGCACTCTGGGAAAAGGATCTGACCGGGCAACTGGTCAAATGGATTGAAGTCGGTAGCCCGGACGAAGATAAAGTCAAAAAGGCGAGTGCGCGTTGCAAGCAGGTCGCAGTCGTCACCTATGGTTCTGCGGTGGATGAATGGTATAAGCGCAGCAGCAAATTAAAAATCTTAAAAAATGTGGAAGTGTGGAAGTTATCTACCGCAACCACCGACGCATTGCCACAGTTATGCGAACGCACCATGCAGTTACAGCTCAATGTGATGGATGGTGAATGGACCTTGATTGGCGATCAGGGCCAGGTGCTGGTGGAGTGGGAACAGTTACAATAAGGCCAAATAAGGATGCAAGTCTGGACTTGTATCCTGTAGCTCAAATTGCGTATATCTGAGGAATAAGAATACGCAGGGTTGCACCATGTACCATGAACTTTATGATTTACTGCTGGCTGTCGCGATTGGCGCAATTATTGGTGCAGAGCGTGAGTATCATAGTAAATCTGCTGGATTGCGTACCATGATTATGGTCAGTCTGAGTTCCTGTTTATTTACCATTATCTCCCTGAAAATAGGCGTGGCCAATCCTGACCGGCTGGCCGCCAATGTCTTGACTGGACTGGGTTTTCTGGGTGCCGGTGTTATCCTGAAAGATGATAACCGTATTTCTGGAATTACCACCGCAACCACGATCTGGATGACGGCAGCACTCGGCATGGCGGTCGGTGCAGGCTATGAACTCTTAAGTATTTGGGCTACTTTTATTGTCATGGCGGTGCTGGTTCTATTGATGTATGTCCAGCGCGGCATTGAATCTCTGAATCAGGAACGCAGCTATGAAATCGTCTGCCCATTCGATCAGAATGATTCTGATCACTACGAAATGTTATTTAAACGTTATCAGTTAAAAGTGGTGCATTCCTCACAAAAAAAAATTGATCAACAGATTGTCGGACGCTGGATTCTGATGGGATCGGCCAAGAATCATCAAGAATTAACCCAGTATTTACTCAATGATAAGAATATTCAGGAACTCAGCTTTTAACCCATCAATGGCCCAGACTTAAAAATATAGAGCATTCCAGTTTATACTGAGCTTTGAATTTTATGCTCCTCTCAGGTAAATAACCATGATCAACGAACTTGAAATTATTGATTTAAAAGTAGGCGAAGGTAAAGAAGCGGTAAAAGGTGCCTTAATTACCACGCACTATACCGGCTGGCTGGAAGATGGAACCAAGTTTGATTCTTCTATTGACCGTGGTAATTATTTTGAAACTGTCATTGGTACCGGTCGTGTGATCAAAGGTTGGGATCAGGGTATTCTAGGAATGAAAATTGGCGGTAAGCGTAAACTGATGGTGCCTGCACATTTGGCCTATGGCGAACGCAAAATGGGTAAAGTCATTCCGGCCAATTCCAACCTGATTTTTGAAATTGAATTGTTTGACGTAAAAACACGTGATTAAAATGATTTAACTGGCTGAATATAAAATATACTTTTTATTCAAAAATGTATGATGGTTCTGGTACAGTCGCTTCAAAATAGACTGTGCCGGAGACGCTACAAAAAACATCTAAAAAGATTTGAAATCAAAAATATTCCTTGTAGATTATAAGAATAATAAAGAATTATTTTGAGATATAACGTATTTGCATAACTTGATAAGGAATGTCTGTTTTTTCGTATTTGTCTGTGTCTTGAGCTGGATGACTTGCATCGTAAGTTCAGCAATCGCTCAGGATGAACTCCCTTCGCCGTCATTTCAGCAGCAATCTCACGACCATATTACTGAAGTCCATTTTACCGAACATAGTACGAGTCCTTTGCAGGGAAAATGGCTGTTTTATCCGAGCCAGTTTATTATTCAGCCCAGTCCTGTACTGCAGTCAAAAACAGTTGAATTGCCAGCCTCTTTTAAAACTCTGGCGGGTTCAAATTCTGGCTATGGTACCTTTATTGGCTATTTTAAAATTCCGAAAGAATTTCTCGGGCGACGCATCGCAATTCGGATTCCGACCCAATACGGCGCCTATCGGGTATATGTCAACGGACAGTTTATTGTCCGGCTCGGGGAAATCAGTACTACACCTGAAAAACAGGTGACTGAAAAAGCACCGCGTATTGGCTATTTTGTTCCAGATACTGAATATATTACCTTAAGCATTCAGGCCTCAAATTATACCCACTTGCATGGCGGTCTCGAGCGACCGATGCAGATTGGCGTTGCAGGTACCATCAATCGCCAATTCCAGCAGCTCATGATGAGTATTGCCATGGTGTGCGGCGCGGTACTTGGGGTGGGGGTGTTTACCATTCTATTTTCGGTATTCAGGGGATCACGAGAACGTAACAGTAAAAGTATCTTTGTTTTTGGCTGGTTTATTGTCTTTTTAGCCCTGCATAACCTGTTTTCTGCACCTTATGCCTATACGTTATTTAGCAATATCAACTGGCTGTGGGGAACCCGCTTAGAGTATCTGTTTACTTTTATTGCTGCCTTCTTTTTTCTCAGCTATATGCATCTGTTTAACCGGCGCTATCTAAATCCGGTGATTTATTATATCGCAGTGGCCTTACTGGTCTTTAACATTACTTTCACCCTATTTTCACCTCCTGAGATATTTGAACGTCTGGCCCTATTTAGTGCGATTTTTGCCTTGGTCATCATCGTTAATTTTATTTACGGCTTTTATCAGACCTTACGTTATAAAGAGCATTATTCGCGTTTAAATCTGATTGCGATTATTTTTCTTTGTGTCACCTTTTTGAATGATTATCTGTTGCTGATCAATGCAATTAAAACCACGTATCTGTTTTTTATCTCTACCAGTGTTTATGCCTTATTAATTATGTTTCAGCAGTCCAGACATTATGCACATCAAACTTATGAGACTGAACAGCTAAACCTGAACCTGATCGCCCTCAATAATTCGCTCGATCAAAAAGTTAAAGAACGGACCCAGCAACTGCGTGAAGTGAATGCCAAACTGGAACAGCAAATGAATATTGATGCGCTGACTGGAGCTTTTAACCGGCGTGCCTTAAATCATGAAATCCAGCAGCAGTTTTTGCAGACCCAACAGCAGCCGCAACATACCTTGATTTTTGCCATGCTCGATGTCGATTTTTTTAAAAACTATAATGACTATTATGGCCACTTAAAAGGGGATGAAATCCTGAAAAATCTGGTTAGGATTATTCAAGCTGCTTTACCACCGTCTGGCTATCTGGCACGTTATGGTGGTGAAGAGTTTGCGATTCTGCTCACTGGAATGCCAGTTCAAACTGCCCTAAAAAATCTGGAAAATGTATTAAACCAGATTCGGGAACAGCGTATGGAACATCTGAATCGGCCAGATGCAAAAGATTATGTTACGGTCAGTATGGGCGCGGCCTGGGTTGAACAAAACCATGGCTATGCAGATATTCATGAATTGATGAAAGCGGCAGATGTGCAGCTCTACGCCGCTAAACAGGCAGGACGTGATCAGTTAAAAATTGAAAAAGAGGTCGATTAAAAAACATATTTATACAGATAGCGCGATTCATCTTCTGACTCGGCAGAATGTGGATGAAAGCCGCAGTGCTGATAATAACTTAAGGCAGTTTGGGTAGATTGTATTTCAATCTGATGAATTTTTTTCTTTAATAAAGTGCGATGCATTTGTTGAAATAACTCGGTGCCGAACCCCAGTCTTTGGCAGTGTTGGGCCACATAATGCATCCGGATTTCTCCAGCATCACTGACCAATAAGAATCCGACGACCTTGTCATATATGAGATAAACCCAGCAATCGTTATACAGCATATCGACAATCAGGCTGGCATGATCAAACTTTTCTAGCCAGGTTTGAATTTTGCTTTCTTCACGCTGATGATCCAGTACACAGGACTGAATGCTGTCATGAATGACCTGAATAATTTGAGGTATATCTTCGACCCTCCCTTCACGAATCATAATATTATTCATTTTCTCGAACATTTATAGGGAAGGTTTATTTGATAAAAAAGAAGAGGGTAAAAAACAGAACAATATTGTAGTTTTTTGAGAATATTTTCCGTGATTTATCCATGTGAAGATCTGTTCTGTTGCTGATTTGTCCTGTTTGTTTATCTCAAGTTCTTGAATCTCATTAGGGAGTTAAAAATAAAAAATCAAAGTAAATCAATTTTTAAATAAATCGAAGTTCGAATCTGGGCACAAATGAGCAAGCAGAGAAGATAAATAGTAAAAATAAGCCTCAAGTTTGCACTGTATAAAAAATAGACGTATGCTGAGTCAAAAGGGACTATTCAAATGAATCTTGATCCTATAACCATAAAAATAAAATTAGTCACATGAGATCATCAACCATGCTGAAATTACTGCTGTTGTTATGTGTTTTATTCATGTTGAATGCTGCCTGGATCGTCGGCAGAAAGATCTATAAAGCTCAGCGCCATCTGGTGTGTCAGCGTCCAGAAAAACCGGCACAGATTTCTAGCATGACAGAGCAAGAGGTCATCGAGCAAGAGCAGCAAGTACATCTGGTGGATGCTTATGAACTGGAATTGTTTGACGATGTGGCACAGCTATTCTTTCAACGGCAGGTGCATATTGAGAGTCGGGCACAGGCCGAACAGTTACAGCAAGAACTATTACAAAAAATGCCGATGCACAGTGGTACCCAGATTCGTCAGATGGATTTAGGCGAATGGTCTATTTTCTGGAATTTTTATGATCAGTCACTGGAATATTATGTCGGTCGCTATGGCGTATTCTATGCACATGTCGACCGTTTTGGAGAAGAGCACCGGCATGAAATTCGTAGGGAGCTTTTGCATTCTGACTGTGCTTAGAACACCACTTTCAGTCATTCTGTACGATTGAAGATCTCAGACTACGTACTTAAGCCATTGCAATTCAGAAAAGGTATCTCATGCCTTAGCTCAGATTTTTTCTGCCACTTGGCGGAAATAGCCCATATAATTTATCTCCTTTAAGCCATAATCTTGTGCTAGAAAAACCTCAAAACTCGAGAGTCGTATCCTTGAAATAGTCATTTAAAATGTACGAAGTCTGGCGAGCAATGATCCGGACTAAAAAGGCAGAAATACTATGATCATTGATTTTCATCAAGCACAATTACAGAAGTTTATTGCACTGGCGATGAAGATCGAAGCTGAGCCTGAACTGTATTTGCAGTTTGATTCTGTGTCTGATTTTTATAAGGCTGACTGGCTGCAGGCTTTCCCAGCTGGAACTGAATACTATGTTTCCGGTCTAGATGATGGTGCCGATGAGTTTCATGCCGTGATTTATTATGGCGAAGCGCAGCTACAGATCAGCTGTGGACAGGCACAGCTTTCAGTAAAACTATGTTGCAAACATTGACCGGGCTGCCGGAATTTCCCGATAAAAGAATAATGACATCCGCTATAAAGTTGATATAAATTGCAGAGTCATCTCTGTATCTGATTTTTATTCGCATCAGCCGAGAGTGGCATAGGCGAATATCGTAATAAAAATAAGGAAAAAATAGCATGGCACATCAGTTCACCGTGAAAGCAATTATCAATGGCGTGTCTATTGATGAATTTAAGCGTTTGGCCAATGATATTCGTTTGCATGAGGCAGTTTGCCATCGAATTCCTGCGCAAAACTTGGAAATCCTGGTTTCGGAAAAGCAGGGGCATATGTATACCCTGAAACGCGCTTATAATCTAGATGTTAATATTCCGGATATCGCAAAAAAATTACTCAAAGATGCCTTCCGTTTGCAGCGTACCGATGTCAGCGATCTGAATGAAATGACGTCAACGGTACAACTCGGTGCGAACTTGCCGATCGAAGCCATCTGTCAGCGTGCAGTTACCGGAGATGAAGACCAGATCCAGTTTCAATTAAACTGGACAGTCAAAGTCAAAGTGCCTTTGCTCGGTGGCATGCTAGAAAAGCATGCGGAAGGTGAGATTCGTAAATTTAGTGAAATTGAACTCAGCATCGTCGAAGATGAATTGCGTAAAGGTCTCACCGCTTGAAGCAATCAAATAGTGTGATCGACCTAATTTAAAAACTGATTAGGTAGACGCTGGGTAGTGGTAGCTAATTGGGCGGTAGATCACCATTTTCAGGGCACTACCACTATCCAAAAAACTTTTTTAAGTGCTGATAAAGTTTGCCGTCACATTAATGCTGATGGCCAGAATGGTGGTATTGAATCCGTAGGCCAAAAGCAAATGTAGGGTATTGAGAACCCGCATGGATTGGCAAGTAATGGATACATCTGCAGTTTGCGCAGAAGTCCCGATAATATAACTAAAATATAGAAAGTCCGGATAAGTCGGTCTGGTGGTATTGGGGAAATCCAGTCCACCTTGTTGCTGTTTGTCGAGCGCCAAATAAAAGTCATGTGCATAATGAATTGCAAAAATCGTATGCATCAAGAACCAGGCTGAAATAATGGTCAGAACTGACAAGATTAAATGACCGGTTCGGATGGTGGTATCTTTGGGTAAGTGATTAATTTCAATAATAATCGCTATAAAACACATGATCAGGGTGATGATCACCAGAAACAGAATGATCCATTTGCTGGCATCCTGTTGCATGGCGCGTTGCAGAATATGAGCATGATCAATACGCCAGAGTTTTTTTATGGTCAATAATAAATAAGCGTAAATCGCGATATTCCAGCTGATCAAGAGGCAGCTTGACCAGCTCAAAGGGGTGACTGTCTGTAAAACCAGATAAAATCCAATGATGGCTGGGAAAATAATAAAGAAATACAGACGGGATTGAAGTGCCGTTTTTATAGATTGAAGAAGCTGCATCATGCCATTTATATTTGTTTTGCTGACTTCTCAAGATCCTAGCACAGAACCGTTTGCAATAAAGAAGATTGCACCGGCCTGAGTATCAGCCTCAGTTATTTCCTCTACGACATTTCTTCCTAAAGGTGTCGAACTAATTTGACTGCGCGGATCGCGCAGCAGGCGTTATCATCTTAATAAATTTTTTCTGAACCGATGTTTAGATGGATTGAGCCGGTTGTTGGATTGCAGTGCCATAAGCAAAGACTTCCACCATGCCACCTTGCATACCGAGTTCAGTCGTGCTGAGCCGAATGCCCATAATCTGAGTCGCCCCGATTTTTTCGGCTTCCAGTTTTAAACGTACAATCGCTTCACGTCGTGCGCGTTCTACTACACTTTCATAGCTGGTCAGACGGCCACCCAGCATATTCTGTACATTGGCAATCGCATATTTAAAATAATCATGAGAAATGACCACATTGCTGCTGATCATCTGTCCAGAATATTCAGACACAGCGAAGCGGCTATTGCTCATCCGGATATATGCCAGGCGTTGTTCCTGTTCATCCAGATAACGAAAATGTTTACGTTCGTTATAACGACCAAAGCCGAAACCGACACTAAACAGAATGGCAAAAATGATGATCTGGAGAATTAAACCATCCATGCTTTAATCTGCCTGCGGAAAAGGATCGGGCAATTTTGGCATGATCGGATCAACGACTACGGCTGTCCCATAAACAAAGAGTTCAGAAGCACCTTGGGCAATATTAGAGGTCGAGAAACGAATGCCGACAATCGCATTGGCACCCATACTACGGGCTTTTTCAATCATGCGGTTCATGGCTTCCTGACGGGATTCTTCCAGCAGTTCGGTATAGGCGGTAAGCTCACCACCGACAATATTTTTCAGGCCGGCCAATAAGTCACGTCCGACATGTTTGCTGCGTACGGTACTGCCATACACCACATCAATTTGCTGGCGAATGGTATGTCCCGGTACAGATTCCAGATTGCTAAGTAACATGTGCATGTTTTCTAAATAAATCGCTGGTCTATGACAATAGGAAAACTGCCTCGAAAATGCAATAAAAAAAAGCCCACCGAAGTGAGCTTTTCCTGATCTGTCTGGAATTTATTGCGCTGGTTGTTCTGCTGCACGGCGCTGTTCAGTTACAGGCGGTGTATTCGGCAAGGTATCCGTCGTATTGACTTTCAAGCCGCCCCCCAGGGTTTTGTAGACTTCAACCTGATTGTTCAGATTGGCCTGTTCAAGCAATAACAAACCTTGTTCTGCTGCATAAGACGCACGCTGTGCATCCAGTACCGTCAGATAGCTATCAATCCCGGCACGGAAACGTGCTTGCGACAAGCGATAGGTGGTGTTGGTTGCTTCGACCAGGCGGCGCTGAGCTGCAAGACGATCACCAATATTCTGACGTACCGCCAAGGCATCATTCACTTCACGGAAAGCAGTCTGAATCGACTTTTCGTAATCTGACAAGGCAATTTGCTGATCGGTTTCAGAAATACGGATATTGGCCTGACGGGTACCCCAATCAAAAATTGGAATATCCAGACTTGGACCAAATGACCAGGCAAAACTACCTGATTTAAACAGGTCGCCTAAATCAGTAGAGGCATAACCTGCTGAACCAGTCAGACTAATCGTCGGGAACAGACGTGCACGTGCTGCTGCAATATTGGCACCTGCCGCAGACAGGCGGTATTCTGCTGCACGAACATCTGGACGGTTAATCAGCAGATCACTTGGCAAGCCTGAACCCAATGCAGTATTTGAGGTGATGCGGGTCACGCGTTGTGCTGGTAATAAATTCGCAGGCACTTGCTGACCGACCAGCAGGTTTAACAGGTTTTGTGCCTGTGCTACCTGAGTGCGGTAATTCGCAACATCATTACGTGCGGTTTCAACCGAGATCTGTGCCTGACGTACTGGAAGCTCGCTATCAATCCCGACATCAAAACGTTTTTTGTTCAGATTGAAAGATTCAAGCTGGGCTTTCAGCGTTTGTTCAGCCAAAGCCAGATTGGCATTGGCAAACGAGTAGCTGAGCCAAGCCTGAGACACCTGACCAATCAAGGCAATTTGCGTCGCATCTCGCGCACTTTGGGTCGCCAGGAAACTATCCAGCGCATTGTCACGCAAGCTGCGGACACGCCCCCAGAAATCCAGTTCATACGCAGTTACACCCAGTCCGACATTATAAGTCGTCACTGCACCACGATTCTGGGAATTCATGGTGTCCTGGCGCAATACGCTACCACTGGCACCAATCGTCGGTAACTGGTTGTTTTCAGTAATCTGATACTGTTGCTGAGCTCGTTGAATATTGAGGGCAGCAATACGCAAATCACGGTTATTGTTTAATGCCAGATCCAGCACCTGTAACAGGCGCTGATCGGCAAAAAAGTTTTTATAACCCTGTTCTGCTACAGAAGTACCAGACGCATTGGTATAGCTGCTCGGGATATCTGCCTGCGCAACCGGCTCTGGACTGCGCATACTTTGACAGGCTGTCAAAGCAAGCGCAAGGGCAGATACCGCAATGCTACGACCTGTAATAGACCATACATTTTGCATTACGACTTATACTCCTGATTTTGTTGTTTTGGTTTGTATTTAAAGACACTTCGAATCCACACGTAGAATACCGGGATAAAGAAGATACCTAACAAGGTCGAGCTGATCACGCCGCCGAGTACACCATAACCGACTGAGTGCTGGCTACCTGCACCCGCACCTGAAGCCAGAGCAAGAGGTAATACACCAAAACCAAAGGCCAATGTGGTCATGATAATTGGACGTAAACGCATTTTTGCCGCATGCAAGGTCGCTTCAAATAACTCTTCACCTTGTTCCTGCAATTCTTTCGCAAACTCGACAATCAAGATCGCGTTTTTTGCAGAAAGACCAATTACGGCAATAATCGCCACCTGGAAGTAAATGTTATTCGACAGGTTCGGGTTTTGCAGCAGCACCATTCCACCAAAGGTGAGTAATAATGCACCCACAATACCCAATGGCACCACCAGTAGAACCGAGAACGGAATCGACCAGCTTTCATACAGGGCTGCCAGACACAGGAAGACGATCAGTAATGACAAGGCATACAGGAACGGAGCCTGTGCACCAGATTCACGCTCTTCTAAAGACAGACCTGTCCATTCGAAGTCGAAACCTTGCAAGCCCATTTCTGGTAGCTTCGCTACAATTTCTTCCATGGCCACCATTGCATCACCCGAGCTGATACCCGGAGCAGGTGTACCCTGAATGTTCATGGACGATACGCCGTTATAACGCTCAAGACGTGGTGAACCGTAGGTCCATTCGCCTGTGGCAAATGCCGAGAATGGCACCATTTCACCGCGGTTATTACGCACATACCATTGGTCCAGATCTTCCGGCATCATCCGCGAGCCAGCTTCACCCTGAACATAGACTTTCTTGACACGACCACGATCAATGAAGTCATTGATATACGAACCGCCCCAAGCAATACCCATGGTGCTGTTAATTTCAGCAACACTCACGCCCAATGCACCGGCTTGTGCATGATCGACAATGACACGGTACTGTGGAGTATCTTCCTGACCATTCGGACGTACACCAGCCAGACGCGAGTCTTGTGCTGCTAGACCGAGAATCGTATTACGTGCTGCCAGGAGCTGATCATGACTTTGACCACTTGCAGCTTTGAGCTGTAAGTTAAAGCCAGCCGACACACCCAGTTCAGGCATTGCAGGTAATTGCAGTGGCATGATGTAAGACGCATCTTTGACAATCATGTTCAGCGCCATACCACGTTGAATAATGGCACCGATTTGAGATTCCGGACTGTGACGCTCTGACCAGTCTTTCAACTTAATGAAAGCCAGACCTGCATTTTGTCCCACACCCGTGAAGGAGAAACCTGCCACACTAAAGACGGATTCGACATGCTCTTTCTCGTTTTCCAGGAAATAGTTGGTCATGGTGCTGACCACTTTGTCGGTACGTTCCAAGGTTGCATTTGGCGGTAACTGAACCAGCGTCATGACCACGCCCTGGTCTTCATCCGGTAGGAACGAAGAAGGCAGTTTCTGGAACAACAGCACAATAATACCCAGTACCACGGCATACACCACGCCTGAGAAAATCTTGCTGTGAGTCATGCGGTTGACGCCGCCCTGATATTTCACAGAAACCTTGTCAAAACTGCTATTAAACCAGCGGAAGAAACGTGCAAAAATACCATTACTTTCCGGCTTGTTCGGATCATGCTGTTTCAGCAGAGTCGCACACAGGGCAGGGGTAAAGGTTAAGGCAACCACCAGTGACAAGACCATCGCTGTGACCAGCGTAATCGAGAACTGGCGATAAATGACCCCGGTGGTTCCACCGAAGAAAGCCATTGGAACGAATACTGCCGACAGCACCGAGGTAATACCAATCAATGCGCCAGAAATCTGTTTCATCGATTTTTCAGTTGCAGCAACCGGATCAAGATGTTCTTCCACCATGACCCGTTCGACGTTCTCGACTACAACAATCGCGTCATCGACCAGAAGACCAATCGCCAACACCATGGCAAACATGGTCAGGGTATTAATCGAGAAGCCAAAGATGTTAATGACGGCAAAAGTACCCAATACGACGACTGGAACCGCCATGGTTGGAATGATGGTGGCACGCCAGTTCTGCAGGAACAGGAACATCACCAGGAACACCAGAATAATCGCTTCGATCAGGGTTTTAACTACACTCTTAATCGACAGTTCAATAAATGGTGTGGTGTCAAACGCCAGTTGGTCGACCATGCCTTGTGGATAGTTCGGACGTAACTGTTTTAAACGCTCTTCAACTGCTTGTGCGGTATCTAGGGCATTGGCGCCAGTCGCAAGTTTAATTGCTACACCACCAGCCGGTTTGCCATTAAATTTAGAATCGAACTGATAGTTATCTGCACCGAGTTCAACTCGTGCAACATCACCTAAGCGAACCTGCGCACCAGAAGTGGCATTTTTCAGGAAGATATTGCTGAACTGCTCCGGCGTTTGTAACAGACTTTGAGCCGTTACCGTCGCATTTAACACTTGTCCTTGAACTGCAGGCGCACCACCCAACTGACCTACGGCAACCTGTGCATTCTGGGTACGGATTGCAGTAGCAATATCACTTGGCGTTACTTGCAGGCTGGCCATCTTGGCTGGATCCAGCCAGATACGCATCGCATAAGAACCACCAAAGACCTGAACTTCACCGACCCCGGCCACACGGCTTAAAGGTTCAGCAATATTCGAGTTAACATAGTCTTTGATGTCATCTGCGGTCAGGCTGCTATCAGGTGAATAGAATGCCAAAACTTGCAAGAAGCTTGCACCCGATTTAGTCACCCGCACACCCTGACGCTGTACATCTTCAGGCAGCAGGGCAGTCGCAGACTGTAATTTGTTTTGAACCTGAACCTGTGCGATATCAGGATCGACACCCTGGTCAAAGTTCAAGGAAATAGACGAAGAACCATTACCCGCACTGTTAGACGAGATATAGCGTAAGCCATCCATACCGTTCATCTGCTGCTCGATGATCTGGGTCACTGTATTTTCAACAGTTTCAGCAGATGCACCAGGATAAGTCGCAGAAATGGTTACAGTTGGTGGCGCGATGGTCGGATATTGTGCAATCGGCATTTTGCTGATGGTTAAAATACCCGCCAGCATAATCACCAATGCAATCACCCAAGCGAAAATCGGGCGATGAATAAAGAATTGAGCCATGAACCATTACTCCTTATGCATTTGCAGCAGGTTTTTGTTCAGGTTTCTCTTTAGCATCATCTGCCTTTTTCTCGCTCGCTGCAGGCTGTTGCGGTGCAGCACCTTGAGGTTGATAAGGTTTTGGTACAACTTGCTGTTCAGGTTTTACTTTCGCAATACCGTCTACAATCACTTTATCGCCTGGATTCAGACCTTCAGTCACAATCCAGTTGCTGCCTTGAGAACCAACGGTGGTCACTGGACGTGGCGTCACTTTATTGTCAGCACCGACCAGCATCGCCATTGCCTGACCTGTTGGGGTACGGGTCAAAGCTGCTTGCGGAATCAGGAAAGCATTCGGTACTTCACCCTGTACGATTTGCGCAGTGGCAAACATACCTGGCAGAAGCAGGTGATTTTTGTTCGGGAATACCGCACGTAAAGTCACAGTACCTGTTTCAGGATTCACGCTGACATCAGAGAATGCAAGACGGCCTTCAACCGGGTAGATACTGCCATCTTCAAGCTTCAACTTGACTTTGGTGTTGTTCGAGCTGTTCAAGCTGCCTTGGTTAAGCTGTTGACGTAAACGTAAAAGCTCGGCACTTGACTGGTTAATATCTACATAGATTGGATCTAGACGTTGAATCGTCACCAATGGCTCTGGCTGATTTGCTGTCACCAAAGCACCCGCCGTCACAGACGAACGGTTGGTCTGGCCCGAAATCGGAGCACGTACAGTCGAATAGCCTAGGTTGATTTCTGCATTACGCAAAGTTGCGCGATTGGCATTCAAATCAGCTTCAGCCAGTTTGACCTGTGCCGCGATGTCATCATATTCCTGTTTGGAAATGGCATTGGTACCGACCAGTTGACGGTAACGGCCTTCCTTCACACGCAATACGCCCAGATTGGCTTCAGCACGGGCAATCGCTGCACGGGCATTGTCTACTGTAGTGCGGTTGGTACTTGAATCGATTTCATACAAGGCCTGACCTTCACGCACATAGCTGCCTTCCGTGAACAAGCGTTTAAGCACCACGCCACTGGCTTGTGGACGTACGTCTGAAATTTCAAATGCTGTTGTACGACCTGAGAGCTCTACAGACTGCTCTACACTTTGCGGTTGTGCAACAAGAACACCGACTTCAGTCGGTGGCATTTGTTGTTGAGCACCAGCTTGCTGGCCCTCTTTAGGATCTTTGCTACAACCAACAAGTGCAAGACTTGTTGCCAATGCGCAAGCAGTCAGGGCAGGTGCCCAAAGCTTTGCAGACATCATTATTCCACCTCTAATTAGATTTATATCTAAATTTTCTTATTTGTGAGCCGCGCAATATCTGATCCAGACCATATACCACAACGAAATCCAAATAAAACTGATACTCCAGCCGGATATGACATCTGAAGGAAAATGTACGCCCAGATAAACTCTTGAGATCCCCATCATCAGCATCCATACCACTGCACCGATCACGATGAGGGTATAACGGGAATGTTGCCGATGGATGTAAATTGCCAGACAAGCCAGACAGGCCGCATATAGACTATGGGCACTTGGAAAGGAACTTCCAAAGCTTTCAACCAGATGCAAGGATTCTGGTGGTCGGGGTCGGGCAATTGCAAATTTCAACAGCCAAGCTAGGAGAATTCCTCCGATAATTCCGATACATATAAAAATTGCGTTTGTATACTTTTTATACCACAGCAATGCAATACACCATAGCGTGGATAAAAATAATACAAATGGCATGCCACCTATTAAGGATAAGGACTGAGTAATTTGATTCCAAAACTCGGTGCGATACAGACTCATCCATTCCACAGCTTGCAAGTCGAGCTCGTTTAAAGCGGGAATATTCAGGATGAACACACTGAAAATTAAAAATAAAATACCGACAAAAAGTAACAAGTAATGCATGCCAAAAATCCTTGTCCTTTTAACCGTTCGCAGATCGGTCAATTGTCTGACCAAAGTGTACTTGTCAGTACACTTTTTTTCAAGTGTGCGTATTTTATGCGAATTCCATTTTTTTCGTAAGGAATTTGTTGCTAAATATAGTGTAATTATCTCAGTTTTGAGTTTTTGTCGATGTATGATTTTCGTCAATTTCAATGCTTTGCTTGGGTGGCCAGAAGAAATCACTAGGTCGGGTCAGGAAGTGCGTCATGACCAGTTTTGCCAAAGGTTTCCACTGTTCAAAACGCACCCGGCGTGCGCGTAAGGCTACAATAATCGTCAGAGTGAAACTGACAAACAAGTTGGTCAGGCCAATGAGTAACACACCCAGAAAAGACACTACGATCAAGCCGATATCGGGACCATTGATCGTAATTAGACCCTGAATAAAGTTGGCAGAGGCAAAGGCGATATGGCGAATATCCAGTGGCAGACCGAGAATAAAACCAAGGGTACCCATACTGCCGAGCATGATCCCGAAAATAAAATTACCCGCCAGTGCACCCAGATTGCGTTCGATATAATCAGCAAAACGGTAAAGACGTTCTTGCCCCATCAGCTGAGATAACCGCACATGGGCTTTCAGGCGCGGACCAACTTTGCGGTAAACGGCCATATTGTCAAAATAACCGGCCAATAATCCGGACAGGAACAGACATACCCCGGCAATCGCTGCATGCGGAATTGCCAACGAAGTAAACGGATTCAGGTCATGCAGGGTTTTGGCAGCCTTGGCATGATTCATTAAAGGTTCATGCAGCGCAAAATCCCACAGCAGGGTAATCAATGCTGCTACTGGAATCGCAATCGAAATATTGCCCAGAATGGCGACAAACTGGGTGCGGATGATATTTACAATCAGCGCAGCCAGCTCGGCAATCTGAGCCATTTTCGAGCCTTTACGCTGCTGTACGGTAGCAGCCAGTGCGGCAGCAGTCATCGCCGGCTGTTTGGTTGCCACGGTAAAATGCAGCACATGAATTAGCATAAAGCCTAGCGAATAGTTCATGCTATAGCTAAAGGCCTGCATCAAAGGGGCCATGGTGAGGCGTGTCATCAGAACTTTTAAGGTGGCCATCGTTGCGATGATGGCACCAGCACCTGCAGCTGATTTATACATGGCCAGAAAGCCTTGCTTGTCGGTACTCACATAATGCTCACCGGTCTTGCTGGCATTTTCAGTTACCTGTAAAGCCAAAAGTTCACTATTGGTGGCCAACAGGGCCCGCACACTGCGTTCGCTATAAATTGCTTCAGTAATGTCCGCCATAAACAGGCCAATGGATTGATAACGCAGATCATCGTCATCCATGACCATATTGAGCAGGATTTCAACGCGTTCCAGACACTGTTCTAGCAGTGCCAGCATATAGGTCAGGCTGACACTGACGCCAGTCCGCTTGGTAGAACGGCGAATCTTGGCCACGACATCATGACATTGTTCCAGCATCACCAGTGCTTGTGAGGCATCCGGTGGGGTAATCGAATCGACTAGGGTGACTGTGTTGTAACGTTTTTTATATTCCTGAATAAACTCGTTAATCTCACGATTCTGTACCAGAAAAGGAGATTCATATTCCATCAGTTCAGGCTGGGCATTAATAAATTCAGGGTGCAGACCAATACCACTGATCCGGTAAGACAAAATGGTCAATGCCTTGATCAGTTGGTCTTTAATTCGGGTTTTTTCAGGCTGATTGGAATGTCCCTGATTCAGGACTGAAAATAAACGTTGCCAGTCATCTTCATCAAAATAATCCAGCCAGTATTTATCGGTACGCTGATAAAAAACCTTGCGGAATAATTCCTGGAGTTGCTGATGGTCGGGAATCAGCGGCAAGACATGTGCACCAAGGCGCTGGTTTAGCTGGTTCCAGAATCCATCTAGAGACAAAATGCCGGTATCGGAAAACAGACCGGTCTGTTTATAGCGGTTAATGATCCGCAGGGTAAAGGTTTGAAGCGTGGCAACCGCATTCGGGGTGAGTAATAAAGCCCGGATAAATGCATTGAATTTCGCTTTGATCTCTTCGGTATTTCTGCTGTCTTCAGGTCTGATTCTTTCAACCAGTTCAATCAGAAGATTTTCATCCAGCACCGCCCGAGGTTGTTCAAGCTGGTGTTGCATGTTTTGAAAAAGATCTAGAAAATTAATATGCATAGGCGAGTTTAAAAGTTACTGAATTCGGTGTAGGGCCAGTTTGGCCAGATTAATCAGGGCCTGACGATATTCGGAGTCAGGTAATGCCTGTAAGGCATCAATTGCAATTTCAGTTTCTTCTGTAGCACGTTGACGGCAATAATCCAGCGCACCAGATTCATTGACAATTTGAATGACCTGTTCCAGATGTTCCGTACCGCCAGTCGCAATACTGCGACGGATGATTTCATGTTGCTCACCGGTGGTGTTTTTCAGTGCCGCAATCAATGGCAGGGTCGGTTTACCTTCCATGAGATCATCACCAATATTTTTGCCGAGCGTGTCCGCATCGGAGGTGTAATCTAAAATGTCATCAATAATCTGGAAAGCATTGCCGAAATGTCCGGCAAAGGTTTTTAAAGGCTGACGGAATTCATCTTTATCCGACAAAATAGCAGCACCTTCGGTGGCCAGTTCAAACAGGCGCGAGGTTTTGCCATGAATAATATTCAAATAAGTCGCTTCAGTGGTTTCCGGCTGATGCTGGGATTGCAGTTGCAGCACTTCACCTTCAGCAATTTCACAGGTACCGGTCGAAAAATCTTTGAGCAACACCATGTTGTTCAGATCGACCAGCAAATCAAAAGCACGTGAAATCAGAAAGTCACCCACCAAAACCGCAGTCTGGTTATTCCAGGTCGCATTGGCCGTCGGGCGGCCGCGACGCAGACCGGATTCATCTACTACATCATCATGCACCAGTGTTGCGGTATGCAGCATCTCAATGATTGCAGCCAGTTTGCGGTGCGGTTCTAAATTTTCAGCACCACACGCCTTGGCGGCCAAAAGGCACATAATCGGGCGCATACGTTTGCCACCCGCTTCTACCACATGTTTGCTGACGGCCATCACTAATGCAACTTTTGAGGTAATTCCTTCATTAATGAATGTGTCCATCGCAGCAAAGTCGTTAGCAACAGGAGCGAGAATATCTTGCTTAAAGTCGATGGTCATGTGAAAGAAAACCTCTAGTCTGGTAAATCGCTGGGCGTAGTTTAACAATTTATAACATGAGTGAAACCTAAGAAATGCATAAACTCCACTAAAAATCAGCTTTTTATAGATCTTATGTAGATTCGATCCATATTTCGAGCCATAAAAATCAGGAAAGGTCAGGGGCGTCGCCCTATTCGTCAGGCTGAGTATATTAATCAAACTGGCCGGATTTCTGCTGTATTATTTTGTTGCTGAATATATCTTGAGTATTTGATTTGATAGAAATTATTTAATAGTTAAATAATTAGCGCATCCTGCTCATTATTATTTCAGTAAAATGGCTTGTTGTTTTTTTGAATATCCCTTAAAATCCTCGCCCTTAGATATCCCCCCAGTGGCGTACGTCTTAAGTTCGATATATTCCTTTATCGGCACGACGACACGGGCTTGTTTGGAGTACATTATGTACGCAGTAATCCAAAGCGGTGGTAAACAGCACCGTGTAGTTGAGGGTGAAACCCTTAAAGTAGAATTATTGAAAGCTGAAACTGGCGCGACTATTACGTTTGATGACGTATTGATGCTTGTTAACGGTGAAAGCATTCAAATCGGTGCTCCAGTTGTTGCTGGTGCTACTGTAACTGCTGAAGTAGTTAGCCATGGTCGTCACGACAAAATCCGCATCATCAAAATGCGTCGTCGTAAACACTACCGTAAACAACAAGGTCACCGTCAATGGTTCACTGAGTTGAAAATTACAGCTATTTCAGGCTAATTACGAGGAGTAAATAGACATGGCAACTAAAAAAGCCGGTGGTTCGACTAAGAACGGTCGTGATTCGAATCCTAAGATGTTAGGTGTTAAAGTTTACGGTGGTCAAACTGTAACTGCAGGTAACATCATCGTTCGTCAACGTGGTACTGAATTCCACGCTGGTCAAAACGTTGGTATGGGTCGTGACCATACATTATTTGCTACTGCTGATGGCGTAGTAAAATTCGAAGTGAAAGGTCAATTTGGCCGTCGCTACGTATCTGTTGACGCGTAATCCGCTAAGATAGAAAAAAGCCCACGGTTACTGTGGGTTTTTTTATGCCTGAAAATTAATGTTTAGATTAATCGACATTCAATCATGTAAAAATTGTCCTGAAATCTTCATGATGATGAACAAAAAAACCGATTTCGAATTAATAACAATACAAAAGTTCTTATTTTCTATCATTTTAGCTTTTAATTTTCGTTTAAGATGAGCTATCAAATAAATTGCGATCACGCTAAATATAAAGGTGAAATTATGAATATGCTTCGTAAAACCGTCTGTGCTATGGCTCTGGGTGCAGTGACTTTAGCACCGGTGATGAGTACAACCGTGTTTGCTGCACCTGTGGCAGCTTCGGAGCAACAGGCAACAGCCAGTCTGGTCAAACAGCTCAATCATGTGCGTAGCATGACTGCAAATTTCGAGCAAAGCACCAAGGTAACCAATCCGAGAGCAACCCAGAAAAAAGGTTTGACTGCACAACATATGAACCAAACCTTTAAAGGGGTGATGAAAGTCGCGCGTCCGGGTAAATTCTATTGGGAAACGACCGCACCGTCGAAGCAAGTCATTGCAACAACGGGTAAAACCGTATGGATTTATGATCCGGACTTGCAGCAAGCCGTTCGTCAAAGCTTAGATGAGCAAGTTGCCAATACGCCGGCGTTATTGCTGTCAGGAAACACCAGTCAGATTATGCAGTCTTACCGGGTGACTCAGCCAAATAAAGGCAAAACCTATTACACGCTGTATCCTAAAAATACCGATGGTGTGTTTGAAAGCCTAACCATTAGCTTTGGCGCAAACAAAGCACCAAGCTTGATGATCTTGCAGGATTCATTGGGACAAACCACCAATATCAAATTTAGCAATGTAAAAGTAAATAGCAGTATTCCAGCCTCTACCTTTAACTTTACCCCACCAAAAGGTACGGACATCATTGATCAATAAGCATCAATATGAACCAGATAAAAAAAGCAACCTTTCGAGGTTGCTTTTTTATTGCCGATCATCAGGATTGTTTTGGACAGACTACAAGGTTCAGCTATATCTAAACACGAGAGCATCTTAGAATAAATAAAAGTCGAGTCAATGAAATTGCAAAAATTTTGGAGCTCAGGATGAAGATTAATCTATTTAAAACTACTGAAATTTACGCTGTTTTATTACTCACTGTAAGTATGTTGGGTTGTCAGCCTCAATCCAGCTCAGTGGCAAAGCTTGCGCAAACAGATCGGGTTGTGCAAATTGAAGCCAAAACCGTTCCAATTAAAGGGGCAGCCAAAGTGGTGTGTGAAATAGAGGGTTGTGTGCGCTTTGATCTACAGACGGTGGACAGCAATATTGACTGGATTAATCAATATTTTATTGAGCGTATTAAGCATACTGAACCTGTTGCATTCACCAAAGTCACCCAGAAAAATCCTAAAAAAGCCGATGAGCCGCATTATCTGGATCAGCGCTTTATCAAGGTGGAATTTGTTGATCAGCGTGCTTATCTGGCGACTTTTGCCTTAAAAAGTTCCAATCTGGCAAGGAATAAAAATGCTTCTCTGAAACATGTGGAATATATCAATTTTGATCTAAAACAGAAAAAACGTTTGGCCCTCTCTCAACTATTATTAAATGGCGGTGAGCAGAAACTGCTGAATGCAATGTATCAGGCCAATACTCAATGGCTGAATACGCAAGGGATTCAACAACAGCAGTTAAAACTGAGTGATAACTATTATTTTGATACAACAGGTCTGGTGATGGTGTATCCGGCAGGCGAACTAGCTCCCGCAGCAACAGGAATGCCTGAATTAAAAGTGTCCTATGCGGATTTAAATGAAGTGATTCGCCCTGAATATTTAGCCATTTTGCAGCAGACAGCTTCCTAAATATTGTGCTAATAGGACGCAGCCGTGGTCTTGGTCACTGTATTTTTTGACGTTAAGAGCTTACACTATAGCCAGTTTTTTTCTTCTGCAAAGATTGATTATGATCGACCCGAAATTACTCAGAAATAATATTGAGGCTGTAAATGTAGCCTTGGCAAAACGTGGTGTTCAACTCAATGTTGAGGAGTGGGCATCCCTAGAAGTACGCCGTAAAGAGATTCAGTCCAAGACAGAAACCTTGCAAGCTGAACGTAATGCCGGTGCCAAACAAGTCGGTCAAATTAAAAAAGCAGGTGGCGACGCATCTGAAATCATGACGCGCATGTCTGCGATTGGTGATGAAATCAAAGCGGCTGAAGCAGCACTGGCTGAACTGCAAGCTGAGCTTGAAGAAAAATTACTGTCTATTCCAAACTTGCCAGATGAAGCTGTGCCTGAAGGTAAAGACGAAAGCGATAACGTGGAAATCCTGAAATGGGGTACACCACGTGAATTTGATTTCGAAATCAAAGACCATACGGATCTGGGCGAAATGATGGGCGGTCTGGAATTTGAAACTGCGACCAAATTAACCGGTTCACGTTTTAGTGTACTAAAAGGTCCATTAGCACGTTTACAACGTGCCATTACCCAGTTCATGCTGAATACGCACACAGACCAAAATGGTTATACTGAAGCCTATGTGCCTTATCTGGTCAATGCAGACTCATTGCGCGGTACAGGTCAGCTGCCTAAATTTGAAGAAGATCTGTTTAAGCTGCAGGGCGAAAAAGAGTTTTATCTGATTCCAACTGCTGAAGTGCCAGTGACGAATTTCGTACGTGATGAAATTATTGATGCAGACCGTCTGCCACTGAAATATGCAGCGCACACGCCATGTTTCCGTAGCGAAGCAGGTTCTTATGGTCGTGATACCCGCGGTTTGATCCGTCAGCACCAATTCGACAAAGTCGAAATGGTTCAAATTGTGAAGCCTGAAACTTCGATGCAAGTGCTTGAAGAATTGACTGGCCATGCTGAAGGCATCTTGCAGGCACTTGGACTTCCATATCGTAAAATTTTACTTTGTGGTGGTGACATGGGCTTTGGTGCGACCAAGACTTATGACTTGGAAGTTTGGGTACCAAGCCAAAATACTTACCGTGAAATTTCATCTTGTTCAAACATGGGTGATTTCCAGGCGCGTCGTATGAAAGCGCGTTACCGTGCTGATCAGAAGAAAACTGAATTTGTACATACCTTGAATGGTTCAGGTCTGGCAGTGGGTCGTACTTTACTTGCAGTGATGGAAAACTATCAGCGCGCCGATGGCTCGATTGAGATTCCTGAAGTATTACGTCCATATATGGGTGGTGCGACTTATATCGACTAATTGTCGATCTCAGCATCCCTAAATGTGCATGAAAATTGCATAGACAGTCAGATTTAAAATTTTGAGGTAGTTCGTGGATATTTTTCCAATCTCGTTAAAGTTGCAACAGCAACCTTGTCTGATTGTCGGTGGTGGACATATTGCATACCGTAAAGCACTTTTACTTCAAAAAGCAGGTGCGATTATTCATGTCATTGCGCCTGAAATTGAAGAGAGTCTGCTGCGAATTGTGCAAAATAGCCAAGGACACTATGTGCAGGCAGCTTTTCATCCTGAAGTTGCATTACGTCCATATCGACTGGTAATTGCGGCAACTGACGATGCAGAGACCAATCGTCAGGTCTTTGAACTGTGTGAAGCGGAAAATGTCCTGGTCAATAGCGTCGATGATCCACCGCATTGCCGCTTTATGGTTCCTGCGATTATCGACCGTTCACCGTTAGTTATTTCTGTAGCCAGTAACGGTACTTCACCGGTGCTATCCCGCCAGATTCGTACCCAGCTAGAAACCACTATTCCGCATGGAATGGGCAAGCTGGCTGAGTTTTCAGGAAAATGGCGCAGTGCGGTTAAGGCTAAAATAGTCAATCCGGATGAACGCCGTATTTTCTGGGAAGATTTATATGCCAGTCCGCTAAAAGAACAGGTGTTCAATGACAATATCGCGGAAGCAGATCGCCTGATCGAGCAAGCATTACAAGAGTGGCAAAAGCCAAAAGGTGAAGTCTACTTGGTCGGTGCGGGTCCGGGTGATCCAGAATTGTTGACCTTAAAAGCCTTACGTTTGATGCAGCAAGCCGATGTGGTGATTTACGACCGACTGGTATCTGCACCAATTATGGAGCTATGCCGCCGTGATGCGGAAAAGATCTATGTGGGTAAGGCACGTTCCAATCATGCGGTTCCGCAAGATGGGATTAATGCTCTATTGGTCAAATATGCCAGTGAAGGAAAGCGGGTTTGTCGTCTGAAAGGCGGAGATCCATTTATCTTCGGGCGTGGCGGTGAAGAGATTGAAGAGCTATTTGCTGCTGGGATTACTTTCCAGGTGGTTCCAGGGATTACCGCAGCTTCAGGATGTTCAGCCTATGCCGGTATTCCATTAACCCATCGTGATTATGCGCAAAGTGTGCGTTTCCTGACCGGTCACTTAAAAGAAGGTTCGCCAGAATTGCCTTGGAGTGAGTTGGTCTATGAAAACCAGACCTTAGTGCTTTATATGGGGTTGGTGGGACTGGAGAAAATCTGTGCAGAATTAATCGCTCATGGTCAACGAGCCGACATGCCAGTGGCCTTGGTTTCTAAAGGTACGACGCCTGAACAGAAAGTTGTAGTAGGAACGCTTGCTGATATTGCATCCAAAGTGTCCGAACATCAGATTCAAGCCCCGACTTTGACCATTATTGGTGAAGTTGTACGCTTACGTGAACAATTGCAATGGCATGAGCGAGGATAAGCAAAGCACTGCTTTGCCCGAGCGCAAGACGAAGGCTGTGCCTGAAGTAAGAGGATAAGCAAAGCACTGCTTTGCCCGAGCGCAAGACGAAGGCTGTGCCTGAAGTAAGAGGATAAGCAAAGCACTGCTTTGCCCGAGCGC
>NZ_JAMXXK010000006.1 GCF_024129735.1 Acinetobacter lwoffii
AGATTCTGAGATAAATTCATAAAAAAAGAGCGTATTTACATACGCTCTTTTTACAGCATTTTAACTTTTTTTGCTTAACTGACTGGCATTAGACCTTAGGTTGCCTTTTTTTAATGATCTAAATCTGCTGCTGCCCGCGATAAGACAGGGCCTCCGAAAGATGCTGACTTTGAATATCTGGACTTTGATTTAAATCGGCAATGGTGCGTGCAACACGCAAGACCCGATGATAGCCGCGCGCTGATAAATTCAGTTTTTGCTGAGCCATTTCAAGCATATTCTGAGCAGACTGATCTAATGCGGCATATTGCTCTAACTGCTTTGGACTCAAACTCATATTCAAGGTATTTTGCCGTTGCATCTGAATTTCATAGGCTGCAATGACGCGTTGTCTAACCGTTTCTGAGTTTTCTGTAGGTCGATTGTCCTGTAATTCATGCGCTTGTAATGGCGGTACATCAATATGCAAATCAATCCGATCCAGCAACGGGCCTGAAATCCGGTTCTGATAGCGTTTAATACTTTCGGGTGAACATTGGCAGCGGATATCTTGATTGAATGCATACCCACATGGACATGGATTCATGGCAGCCACCAACTGGAAATTAGCCGGAAAGGTAATTTGGCGTGATGCCCGGGAAATGACGATTTCTTTCGCTTCCAAAGGCTGACGTAGAACCTCCAGCACTTTGCGGTCGAATTCAGGCAGTTCGTCCAGAAATAAAACCCCTAAATGTGCCAGGGTAATTTCTCCTGGCTTGGGGTGTGAGCCGCCACCGACCAATGCCACCGCAGAAGCAGTATGGTGTGGTGCTCGAAACGGCCGTTGTCCAAAAGGGTGATTGGCATTCGCCACCGAATAAATACTGGCCACTTCCAGATTTTCCTGCGTCTTTAAGGGCGGCAAAATGCTGGCCAATCGAGAAGCCAGCAAGGTCTTGCCTGTTCCGGGTGGGCCTCGAAACAGCAGGGAATGACCACCTGCCGCAGCAATTTCCAAGCCACGCCGTGGTCGTAATTGTCCTTTTACATCCGCCAGATCAAACTTATAAAAATGGTCTGTATTGAGTGGACTGGCTTCTATTTGCGGTAAGCGCTGCGCTTGGGAAAGATGTTCACACACTTCTTTTAAATGATTGGCTGCAAAGACTTTAAAGTCTGGGAGCTGACAGGCTTCCTGTGCATTGGGGCCAGGCAAAATCAGTTGATGCTGGTCACTTTGACAGGCAATGGCAATACTTAAGGTGCCGCTGACAGGACGTAATTGACCATCGAGGGCCAATTCTCCAATAAATTCAAGATGCTCGGTGCAATTTTCAGGCAGCTGCCCAGAGGCCACTAAAATACCTAAAGCAATCGGTAAGTCCAGACGTGACCCATCTTTCGGTAAATCTGCAGGGGCCAGATTAATGGTCAGACGTTTGGTCGGAAATTGAAAGCCGCTATTCAAAATGGCAGAACGGACCCGGTCTTTACTTTCACGTACCGCCGCTTCGGGAAGCCCCACTATAGTGAGCGAAGGCATACCCGAACTGACATGAACTTCGACTTCAATTAAAGGCGCATGCAGGCCCAGCAAGCCTCGCGTATAAATTTTGGCAAAAGACATTATTATTGTTCCAATTTGGTGCGTTATTTTTATAGTTCTGGTGTCTTTTGTGCACTGTAGTTGTGCTTATTTTTTATTCGAAATTTTCTCTTCTAATGCTTCTACCTGTTTCAGCAAATCATTCAAGCGATGATTGGCATTATTTAGGGCAGTACGCTGACGTTCTATTTCCTCTTTAGACACCAAATCCATTTTTGCCACAGCTTCATTTAACAGGGCACGGATATTATGTTCCAAATCTTTCTTAGGTTGTTCGACTTGCTGCAAAATTGCTTGTAATAAAGTTTCAATCATCGTCTGATCCATCGCCGTAGAAAGGAGCGCACAGTTTAGCATTGCTAAAATGCAGACTATAGTATTTCAGACAAAATATAGACTTATTCAATTAAAGATATTGTAAAAATCCACATAAAAAATGTCTATTTTTTGAAGATTCAAAGCCTTTATCCGTATAAAATAAGGTATAAATAAACCACATGCCGGGCTTTCTAACTTCCCCCGACCTTAGGAATCTTGGCATGAAATTTGAACGTAAAACCTTACTGGTGAAATAAGCCGAAGGAAAACAAACATGAAGCTCGTAACTGCAATTGTAAAACCTTTTAAATTAGATGATGTTCGCGAAGCATTGTCTGAAATTGGTGTTCAAGGCATCACTGTAACTGAAGTGAAAGGCTTTGGTCGTCAAAAAGGCCATACTGAACTCTATCGTGGTGCTGAATACGTTGTAGATTTCTTGCCGAAAGTCAAAATTGAAATCGCGATTAGCGATGAAATGGTAGACGCGGTGATTGAATCTATTACTCGTGTGGCGAGCACTGGAAAAATCGGTGACGGAAAAATTTTCGTGACTAACTTAGAACAAGTCATCCGTATTCGTACAGGTGAAACAGGTGCAGACGCTGTCTAACTTGGCACGAAGTTTGCTGAGTACCTAATAACTCACAAAAACTTGGTTGGGGGATACGAATGAAAAAAATGCTACTCGCGTTCGGCATGGCCGGCGCTCTTTTTGGTGGTTCTGTTGCATGGGCTGAAGAAGCTGCAACAGCAACAACACCGACAGAAGAAATTGTGCTTGTTGAAGAAGCAGGCGATACAACAAATACAACAACAGACACTACAGCAGCAATTGCTGAAGCAGCGCCAGTTGAAGCTGCAGCACCTGCAGAAGAAGAACCAACTCTAGATACCGGCGATACCGCTTGGGTTTTAACCTCTACCGCTCTAGTTTTACTCATGACCATTCCTGGCTTGGCGCTATTTTATGGCGGTATGGTCCGTAAGAAAAACGTTCTGGCGACGATGGCACATAGCTTTATTGCTGCGGCGGTGGTCAGTATTGCTTGGGTGATTATTGGTTATACCCTAGCTTTCGGTGAAGGCAATGCCTTTGTAGGTGGCCTGGATAAGTTCATGCTGGCTGGTATCACCACAGAGGCGCTTTCAGGCACGATTCCTGAAATCCTGTTTGTGATTTTCCAAATGACTTTTGCCATCATTACGGTTGCCATCATCAGCGGTTCGATTGCAGAGCGTATGAAATTTGGTGCTTTCGTTGCTTTCATCGCACTTTGGGTGGTGATTGTCTATGCACCAATTACCCACTGGGTATGGGGTGGTGGCTGGTTAGGTAATGACGGCGCGCTTGATTTTGCCGGTGGTACGGTTGTACATATCAACTCGGGTGTTGCCGGTCTGGTCGCAGCGTATATGTTAGGCAAACGTATGGGCTTGGGCCGTGAATCTATGGCACCGCATAACCTGACGCTTACTGTGGTCGGTGCATCTTTACTCTGGGTAGGCTGGTTCGGTTTCAACGGTGGTTCTGCATTAGGTGCCAACGGTTCTGCAGGCTATGCTTTGGTCGTGACTCAAGTCGCAGCAGCGGCAGCAGCTATCTCCTGGTTAATCACTGAAAAACTGGCACGTGGTAAAGCTTCTGTACTGGGCGGCGTATCGGGTGCAGTTGCTGGTCTGGTGGTCATTACTCCAGCTGCAGGTTTTGTGACTGTAGGCGGTGCATTGGCGATGGGTCTGATCGGTGGTGTGGTGTGTTTCTGGGGGATTACAGCACTGAAACGCGTATTGAAAGCCGATGATTCTTTAGATGCTTTTGGCTTGCATGGTGTAGGTGGTATTGTCGGTGCGATTTTAACCGCGTTCTTTGCTAGCGAATTCATCATGGGTGACAATGCCCCTGCCAATGTCATGCATCAGCTTTGGGTGCAAGTGGAAGGTGTACTGGCGACAATTGCTTACTCTGCGATCATGACCTTCATTATCCTGAAAGTCATCGACTTGATCATTGGAATCCGTGTGGCATCTGATGATGAGCGTATGGGTCTGGATTTAAGCCAACATGGCGAACGTGTCGAATAATAATAAATACACCATAATCAATATATAGTGTAAAACAGCCCGAATGGGCTGTTTTTTTTCTATATGTTGCGTAAAACTCTACAAAGTTTGTAATTTTTGCTACACTCGGAATCCATCTGGATTTGTTCAATTAAACCGCTATGCATTGCCCATTTTGCAATACTGCAGACAGTAAAGTGATTGATTCACGCCTGGCAGCTGAAGGCTGTCAGATTCGTCGTCGCCGTGAATGTGTCAGTTGTAATGAACGCTTCACTACCTTTGAAAGCTATGAAGTGGTGATGCCGCGCGTCATCAAGTCGGATGGCAAGAATGAACCTTTCGATGAAGCCAAATTACGTCGTTCCCTGATGCATGCCTTGCAAAAACGCCCGGTGACCCAGGAGCAGATTGAAACGGTGCTGAGCGATATTCAGCTACAGATTCGTCGTTTAGGTGAGCGTGACGTGAAATCTCGTACTATTGGTGAAATCGTGATGCAGTCTTTATTTGCTCTGGATCATGTTGCTTATGTGCGTTTCGCTTCGGTCTATCAGGATTTTCAGGATGTTGAAGCTTTTCGTCATCAGATTGAACAGATGCAACAACGAGAATTACAAGAATAAGCATGGTTGAACTGAATCAAGATCAAGTCTGGATGCGCCGGGCCATTGAGTTGGCACGTCAGGGGCAATATTCCACCAAACCGAATCCGAATGTCGGCTGTGTCATTGTTAAAGATGGCATCGTGATTGGTGAAGGCTTTCATCCCCAAGCCGGCCAGCCACATGCTGAAGTCTTTGCGCTGCGTCAGGCCGGTGAACAGGCACGTGGTGCAACCGCTTATGTGACTCTAGAACCTTGTGCGCATTATGGCCGGACACCGCCTTGTGCCAAAGGTCTGGTGGAAGCAGGTGTGGCTAAAGTTGTCGTGGCCTGTCCTGATCCCAATCCGCTAGTGGCCGGAAAGGGCGTACAGATCCTGAAAGATGCGGGCATTGAGGTAGACGTTGGCATCTGTGAAGATGAAGCGCATGAGCTGAATCAAGGTTTCCTGAAAGCCATGGCGACTGGCATGCCTTATGTGCGTTTAAAAATTGCCTCAAGCCTGGATGGCCGTACCGCAATGGCATCGGGTGAATCGAAATGGATTACCGGTGTGGAAGCGCGTCAGGATGTACAGCATTGGCGTGCGATTTCAGCCGCGGTGATCACCGGAATTGATACGGTTCTTGCGGATGACTGTCAGCTGAATGTGCGGCAACTGGATGGGATTGAAGATATCAAGACCGTGGTGCAACCGAAACGAATTATTCTAGACCGTCAGGGGCGTTTACCACTAAACGCAAAAATTTTAGCGCAAGCCGATACCGTAATGGTGATGGGGCCATTTCGTCAGGAGCTTGCAGATCTGGGTGTGCTACACTTGCCGGTACAGCCTTTAGCAGAATTATTAAAGCAACTGGTTCAACAGCATCAGATTTATGATGTCTTGGTGGAAGCAGGGGCGACCTTATCTACGGCATTTTTACAACAAAAATTGGTTGATGAACTGATCAGTTACGTTGCACCGACCCTATTGGGTCAGTCTGCGCGTACCATGTTTAATGCAGAATTTAGCCATATGGCCGAACAACTCCGATTTAAGCTGCGCGATGTAACTCGCTTGGGTGATGACGTGCGCTTTAGGCTAATTCCTTTTCAAGAGACATTATGAGTTCAGAGTCTACTGTTTATCATAAACGTCGCCATGCGGCACGTACCACCGATGAATATCTTTTCCATCAACTGGTTCCCTATCTGGGCAATAAGCGCCGTTTACTGCATTTAATTCTGGAAGCTCTGGAGAGTACAGGAACCCTGAAACGTAGCGATGGCCGTGCTCCAATCTTTGCTGATTTTTTTGCCGGTTCAGGTGTGGTTTCACGTTTGGCCCGTCAGAATGGTTATCGCGTCATTGCCAATGACTGGGAACCGTATAGCCATGCGTTGAATCATGCGGTACTGGCCTGTACTGAAGCACCGGCATTTAAAGAACTCGGTGGCTATCAGAAAGCGATTGATTATCTGAACCGTTTGCCGGAAGTCAAAGGCTGGGTGACGCATAACCTCTGTCCGCGTAATGATGAAATTTATGATCCAGCCCGTGACCGGTTGTTCTTTAAACGTCGTAACGGCATGCGTATTGATGCTATCCGTCAGCAGATTGCCGCCTGGCAGGCCCAAGGTGCAATTGATGATGTAGAGATGTCTGCATTGTTGGCCCCTTTGCTTTATTCCGCCAGTTTTGTCAGCAATACTTCTGGTGTTTTCAAAAGCTTCCATCATGGTTGGGGCGGAAAAACCCAAACTGCGCTGGAACGGATTGAATCTTTACTGTGGTTGACTCCAAGCCGTTTTTGTGAGTCGGATCAGAAAAAGGGAATGGCCGCAGAAATGTGGTGTGTCGATGCCCAGCATCTGGCTAACCAGATGAGCGGCTTTGAAGTAGATGTAGCTTATCTGGATCCACCGTATAATCAGCATGCTTATAGCAGTAATTATCATGTGCTGAATGCGCTGACCTTATGGGATCAGGCCGATTTACCGACTCCGGATACCAAAGGCTTTAAGAGCGGGATTGACCGGGCATGGCGTAAAGAACGTCCGAGTCAGTACAACTCTTCCAAATATGCACAAGAAGCCTATGAAAACCTGTTGGCGACCATTAATGCGCGTTTCATCCTGACCAGTTATTCAACCGACGGCAATATCAGCGCTACTGATTTATTGCAGGCCAACTTGAAACGTGGTCGGGTGACCTTGCTGACCCAGGACGTGCCACGGTATCGGGTCAGCAAACAGCGTCAGTCTGAACGTGCACGCGTGCTGGAATTTATTGTGATTACCGATACCCACGCCAAGTCAGGTCCACCGATCCGTCAATTACTCAGCCAGCTGCATCATTATGCAGAATTGGGTGGTGTGGATACGACCGGCGTTAGTACCCAGTTGGCCCTCTGGTAAAAGAATTGAAAAGGAAATAAAAATGTTTACAGGTATTATCGAAAGCCTCGGCAAAGTCGAAAGTCTGCAAAGCGTTGGTGGTGATGTACGTTTACGCATCCAGACCGATCTGGACATGTCTGATGTACATCTGGGTGATTCTATCGCGACCAATGGTATCTGCCTGACCGTGATCGACTGGGGCGAGAACTGGTATGCGGCTGATGTTTCCCGTGAAAGTCTGAACCGGACCACGCTCGGCACCTGGAAAGCGGGTCAACCTGTCAATGTCGAAAAAGCCATGTTGCCGACTACGCGTTTTGGCGGTCATATTGTGTCAGGTCATGTCGATGCAGTCGGCGAGATCACCCTGGTACGTGAAGATGCACGTTCAATTTATTATGAAGTGACTGCACCTGCTGAAATTGCCAAATATCTCGCAGAAAAAGGCTCGGTCACAGTCGACGGCATCAGTCTAACGATTAATCATTTGCGTGGTAGCGTGATTAGTCTGAACCTGATTCCACATACTGCTGAACGTACCAATATCGGTACCTGGAAAGTCGGTAGCAAGGTCAATCTGGAAGTGGATGTATTGGCACGTTATATCGAGCGTTTATTGCTCGGTGATAAAGCCGCCCAAACCACTGAACAATCAAAAATCAGTATGGATTTCCTGGCTGAAAATGGTTTCTTAAAATAAGAGAAATGTTGATTTACTGAACAGTCTGATTGAAAAATTAGACTGTTTTTTTATTTTTCGGGATAATCAGCAGTTCAACTTGCAAATATTGCCTTGGTGGACGGGTCGAATGCTCGATTTTTTACTTAACTTGGAACAGTCATTGCCGCTATTGCTCGATCAATATGGGGTATGGATTTATGCAATCCTGTTTCTGGTGATTTTTGCAGAAACCGGTTCAGTGTTTTTCTTTTTCCTGCCCGGCGACAGTCTATTGCTGGCTGTGGGAGCTTTATGTGCCAGCAGCGATCTGGTGACCCTGCATTCGATGGGGCTGTTGTTATTCACTGCTTCGGTGCTGGGCTATAGCGTGAATTATTACACCGGAAAAGTTCTTGGCTTAAAATATTTCAATCAACATTCACGCTATTTTAAGCCGGAATATATGGTGAAAACCAACCACTATTTTATGAAACATGGTGGTAAAACTATTTTAATCGCACGTTTTATTCCCTTTGTCCGCTCATTTGGCCCTTTTGCTGCCGGTTCAGCGCATATGAGCTTTGCCACATTCAGCTTTTATAATATTGCGGGTGGCATCCTCTGGATTGGCACTTTATTAAGCATTGGCTATCTGCTCGGAAATGCTGCCTTTATGCTGGCAGATTTTTTGTAAGATGCGACATAGAAGATAAAAAAGCCCGAATTTTCGGGCTTTTTTAATGTGAAAGGATCATTTAAATATTGCGTGGCTGGTCAGAAAATTCAGAATTTTTCAGCATATACTCAATTTCTTCTTTGGCCGCCGCACGCATTTTTTCACGCAGTGCATTGACGGTCTGTTCAATCACGGTTTCTGCCTCAAGTTCCAGACGTAAACGCACACTTTCTAATTCGGATAAAATGCTCTGGTCCTCAATCTGGATGCGACCTCTGGCAAAATCAAAAGTCGTCTCAGGATTTTTTGCATAACGTGCGACATAGTGCTGAACTTCAGTCTCTAGATGCGTATTTATTTCAGCAAGCGCCTGACTTTGTTCGCTAAATTTGCGCTGTTCTTCAAGATGTAGCTGTTCCTGATAGGCCTGTTCTTCGGCACGTTTCTCGGCCAAGGCTTTTTCAAGCGCGAGCTGTTTACGAATACGGGCTTCTTCAATCAATTCGGCTTTGCGCTGCGCATAGGCGGCTTCGATCTTGCGTTCAGATTCCTGCTGCAAGCGCTGGTCGCGACTCTGCCATTCTTCCAAAGACGTTTCTGGCTTTAAAATATCGCAGATCCGAGAGAGGTCATCGATAAAGGTCTGACGTACAGCTTCCGGCACATTTAACCAGCGCTGTTTAAAATCGGGACCTACATTTAATGCCACGTGCCTCTCCTTGTGGATGATATCGGTTAAAGCTTATGGGTGTCCGGTTCAATACCTAAACGACGATATTGCTTGAATTTTTCACGACCCAGCTGTTTAGCCGTTTCATGGTTTTCAATGATCTCAATAATGTGACTAAATTTTGTGTAAGGTTCAAGTGCTTCCGGATTAAAATTGAAAATAATCCAGTCGGACTGTTCCGGCAGTGTTGCCGAAATACAGACCGTCGCCTGAGGCTGGTCAATACCATGCGGAATAAAACTCGCGGGATCAAAACTCCATAGGCGTTCATCCAGCTGCTGTTGCAAATCTGTATCGGCACACAATAACCAGATTCGCGCCGGCTGGCGCAGAATCTTACGGCATAAACGACAAGTGCTGTCCACTTGTCGTTCAGGGCTTTTTTCAAATAAATAAAAGCTGACTTTAGCCATTGCTTTGAACGCGACTCGTCAGGAATTGCATCAATAATGGAACTGGACGGCCGGTCGCCCCTTTATTTGTGCCTGAATTCCACGCCGTACCTGCAACATCGAGATGTGCCCAGCGATATTCACGGGTAAAACGTTGCAGGAAGCAGGCTGCAGTCACAGAACCAGCTTTTGGACCACCGATATTGCCAATGTCGGCAAATGGTGAATCCAGTTGTTCCTGATAGTCTTCCAGTACCGGCATACGCCATACCCGGTCAAAGGAATGCTGGCCGGCAGCTTCTAGTTCTGCTGCCAGTTTATCATCTGGCGTGAACAGACCCGTTAGTACTGAACCCAAAGCGACCACACAGGCACCGGTTAAGGTCGCAATATCAATCACCAAAGCAGGATTAAAACGTTTTACATAGGTCAAGGTATCACATAGGACCAAACGACCTTCGGCATCGGTATTCAGGATTTCAACCGTCTGACCGCTCATGGTCGTTACGATATCACCAGGACGGGTGGCTTTGCCTGAAGGCATGTTTTCTGCTGCAGCGATGGTTCCCACCACATGTAGAGGTAAGCGGGCTTCGCACAATGCACGCATTGTACCGAGTACAGAAGCTGCACCGCACATGTCGTATTTCATCTCGTCCATGCCTGCGCCTGGTTTAAGGGAAATACCGCCGGTATCAAACGTAATGCCTTTACCCACCAAGACTACCGGTGCTTCGCTACGCTCTGACTGATATTCCATGCTGATAATCCGACCAGGACGCTCTGAACCTTTACTTACCGCAAGGAAGGCGCCCATGCCTAAATCTGCCATTTGCTGTTCATCCAGCACTGTGACTTTAAGTAGGTCTGGATATTCAGCCGCCAAAGCCACCGCCTGTTCTGCAAGATATTCAGGGAAACAGATATTGCCCGGACGGTTGCCTAGGTCACGTGCCAGATTTTGTCCGCTTTGCACTGCTTGTACCAGTTGCAACTGTTCGGTAGTTAAGACGCTATGAGTGGCAATCAGGTCGATCTGCTCGAGCACAAATTCATTCTTCTTGGATTTATATTCATCATAACCATAGCTGGCTTGAGTCAGGAAGAGCGCAAACAGATAGTGGAATTCTTGTGGAAGTTGTGTCAGATCTACAGAAATCTGTTTGAATTTTTTTTGAGTGACTTGAATAATAGTTTGCGCGATTTTTGCAAGTTTGGCCGGTTGCAGTTCAGCGACCTTGCCTAAACCAATCAGCGCTGCATGGCTGGACTGGTTCACCTGACCAATCAGGCTCAGGCTTTCTGCCAATGCTGCCTTGAATTGAGAGGCTTCAATTAATGTGTCTAAATTATTGATTTGATAGGTTGCGGTTGTATTCTGAAGTTGTTCCGAGTCAACTAAAATCAACAAAGATTGACTTGATCCATTCTCTGGGAATGACGTATTAATTGTAAGTTTCATATTCTGTTTTCACGCCTGTCTAGATGGGTAAATCATTCAGTCATTGAAACATTTATCCGAATAGATTTTCAATGGGCAGGGCGGCCTAGGTTTTATATTTTTGCTATTCGGGTAAACTAGCACTCGTTTTATGGACCTTATTTTGGAAGAATTAATTTGATTATTCGGCGTTATCTGGTCAAGCAAGTTGTCTCGACATCCTTGGTGGTGATTGCCTTATTGACCTTGATCATGATGGGCGGTCGACTGATCAAGTATTTTGGTGTCGCGGCGCAAGGCCGTCTGGATGCAGGCATTTTATTTAGCATTATTGGCTACCGTTTGCCTGAATTCTTGACCCTGATTCTTCCGCTCGGTTTCTTTATTGGACTGATGCTGGTGTTTGGCCGTTTATATGTCGACCATGAAATGGCCGTGATGAATGGCAGTGGCGTCAGTCGGCATCAATTGGCGCGTCTACTGGTGCCGATGACCCTGGTGTTTTTGATTGCTCAGGCCGGATTGATGCTGTGGGCTGCGCCGTGGGGCATTCGCCAGTTTGAAGCCCTGACCACCAGTCAGGCGGTACGTACCGGCTTTGACCTGGTGCGACCGAAAGAATTTATCTCCTCTGGGCCCTATACCATTTATGCCGGTGACCTGTCAGAAGACCGTAAAAATTTAAAAGATATTTTCTTTTATCAGCGTGCGGAAAAAGAAGGCAAACCGGATGTGATGATTCTGGCGCAGGAAGCCACCCGTATCGAGGTGCCGAATGATGCTGCCAATGTGGTCGATCTGGTTAATGGACGCCGTTATGAGATCTATCCGGGTACACCGCAATATACTCAAGCTGAATTTGAAAGCTATCGTCTGCGCTTAGAAAGCGATGAAGAAGCGCAATTTGCCAGTACTGAAGTTGAGGCCTTACCGACCTCGCAATTGTGGCAGAACCGTCAGGATCCTGTGGTGGCCAGTGAGTTGGGCTGGCGGGTGTTTGTTCCTTTTGCGATTCTGATTGCCCTGATTCTGGCTGTGGCCTTGTCTGAAGTGAGTCCACGACAGGGTCGATATCTCAAGTTATTTCCTGCCCTCATGATTTTTGCCAGTCTGATTGTGGCCCTGATGGCAGTGAAGACGCGGATCAGTAAAGAAGAAATGGGCATTTGGGCCTATCCATTGATTCTGATTGCCTATGCAATTGCGGGTGCCTTGTTCTCGCGTAAACAGAAATTAGGCCCGAAAATCAAGAAACAGATTCAGCGAGTGAGGTCTTAACAATGTTGGCACGTCGTATAGTTGCAAAACATGTGACCCAAACCACTGCGCTGGCGATGCTGGGTGCAACCGCGGTATTGGCGGGTTTACAGGTATTATTTACTTATCTGGGTGAGCTTGGTTCGCTCAAAGATGGTTATGGTGCCTGGGATGCCTTGAAATATGTGCTTTGGGGCGCACCAAATTATTTATATGAAATCCTGCCGATTTCTGCACTGATTGGTGCAGTTTTAGGTCTTGGTACATTAGCCTCGAATAGTGAGCTGATTGTGATGCGTTCGGTCGGCGTGAGCTTATGGCGTATTGTCGGGTGGGTGATCCGTTCAGCACTGTTGTTGGTGGTGTTGTCATTTGCCCTGAGCGAGTGGGTCATTCCTTATACCAATGAACAGGCCAAAAGCGTAAAAAGTGCCAGTAAAGCCGCTCAGCTCGGTGAAGTTCGTGGTTACTGGACTCGGGAAGGGCAGCGCTTTATTTATATCGATTATGCTAACTCGCAAGGTCAGTTGAAAAATGTGCAGATGCTGGACTTTGACCAGAACTATCGTTTGCGCGGTACCTTGCAGGCAGATCAGGGCCAATTTGTTAAAGATGGTTCCTGGACGCTGGACAACACAGAGCAGTTCGATATTCTCCAAAATGGTAATGCCACACTGGTTAAGCAGCAACAGCAACCTTTAGCGCTAGCATTACAGCCTAAATATGTGCATATGGTGACGATTGATCCTGAAGATTTATCGCCGAGTCAACTGGTCAGTTTCATGAGCTATATGCATGAATACAGCCAGGTGCCTAAAACCTATCAGCTGGCCTTCTGGCAAAAACTCGGCTCGCCTTTTGCCCTGATTGCACTAGTAGTGATCGCCTGTTCATTTATCTTCGGGCCATTACGTCAGCAATCCATGGGTTTTCGTCTGGTGATAGCTTTATTTGCCGGACTGGGTTTCTTCTATCTGCAGGATTTCCTCGGCTATGCCAGCTTGATCTATGCACCGTCTCCGGCCTGGTTCGTGTTTATTCCGATTCTGATCATGTTCGGCATCGGCGGATACTTGCTGCATCGGGCACGCTAAGGTACAGGAAAATAGAACAAATCAATCATCATGAGAGGCTTAAACCATATACGGGTCATGGCCTCTTTTTATAAACTTCGCTAAAATAGAGCGATTAATTCGTAGACGAACAGAGTATTTCATTATGACGGATGCAACTGCTGGCAAAATCCCTCACATTTTGGTGATTATGGATGGTGTGGGTCATCGCGAAGCGGTCGAAGACAATGCGTTTTTAGCAGCTAAACGACCAAATTTAACTGCGATACAGGACAAGCATCCGCATGGTTTGATCTCGGGTTCAGGTGAAGATGTCGGCCTGCCAGATGGCCAGATGGGTAACTCGGAAGTCGGACATATGAACCTCGGCGCAGGTCGTGTGCTGTATCAGGACTTTACCCGGATTACCAAAGACATTCGTACGGGCGACTTCTTTGAACATGAAGTTCTGGTCGATGCGGTGGAGAAAGCCAAAGCTGCAGGTGGGGCAGTACATTTGCTTGGCCTTTTGTCTGAAGGCGGTGTGCACTCACATGAAGATCATATCGTGGCGATGGCAGAGCTAGCGCTAAAACGCGGTGCGCAAGTCTATTTACATGCATTCTTAGATGGTCGTGATACGCCGCCTAAAAGCGCACAACCTTCTTTAGAAAAGCTTGATGCCTTATTCGCACAATATCCAGGTCAAGGTCGTATTGCGACTATGATTGGCCGTTATTTTGCCATGGACCGTGATAATCGTTGGGATCGTGTTGAACAGGCCTATCGCTTGCTCACTGAAGGTGAAGCAGTTCGTACGGCTACCAGCGCAGTTGAAGGTCTGGAACAGGCTTATGCGGCTGATGAGTCGGATGAGTTTGTCAAATCGACCCGTATTGGCGAGCTGGCAAAAATTCAGGATGGCGACAGTGTCGTATTCATGAACTTCCGCGCTGACCGTGCCCGTGAATTGACCCGTGCATTTGTAGAAAAAGACTTTGCAGGTTTTGAACGTAAAGTCGTGCCGAATTTGGCGAAGTTTGTCATGCTGACGCGTTATCAAGCCACGATTGATGCGCCTGTGGCCTACATGCCAGAAGCGTTGAAAAACTCGATTGGTGAATACTTATCTGATTTGGGTAAAACTCAGCTGCGTATCGCGGAAACAGAAAAGTATGCGCATGTGACCTTCTTCTTCAGCGGTGGCCGTGAAGATGAATACCCGGGTGAAAAACGTATCCTGATTCCATCGCCAAACGTAGCCACTTATGACCTTAAACCGGAAATGAGTGCTTATGAAGTGACTGATGAGCTGGTGGCTGCGATCAATTCAGGTGAATTTGACCTGCTGGTGGTGAACTTTGCCAATGGTGATATGGTCGGTCATACAGGCGTATTCGATGCTGCGGTGAAAGCTGTTGAAGCGGTCGATACCTGTTTGGGCCGGGTTTACGAAGCCGTGATGGCGCAAAAAGGTCATATGATTGTGACTGCCGATCATGGTAACGTAGAGCAGATGCAGGACTATCACAGTGGTCAGGTACATACTCAGCATACCACTGAATTGGTTCCCTTTATTTATGTTGGTCCAACTCAGGCCACGATCGCAGAAGGCGGTGTACTGGCAGATGTCGCACCGACTTTACTAAGCCTGATGCAAGTTCCGGTACCTGCTGAAATGCAAGGTCGTAACCTGATTCAGCTTGATGCATAATTTTCGATAAAATTCTAAAAAGGTCAAAGAATGGCAAGAACACGCTGGAAGTCTGTTGTAATACCATGCTTACTGATGTGTTTGAGTCATTCAGCCTGGGGTGCGGGTTCAAATGAGCCGGCATTCGATGATATGGAAATGGATGGGCAGGTCTATTCTGAAATTCCCGTAGCATCCATTCAGGAATTTGTGCAAATTTATGGCATTGTCAAAGATAATTATATTCAAGATAAAAATGACGATGCCTTATTCCAACAGGCCATTCAGGGTCTGGTCAGTGGCTTAGACCGCTATTCCCGCTATTTGTCGCCTGAAGATTATAAGCAGCTGCGTGAATATACCGAAGGTGATCTGGCCAGCATTGATTTTGATCTGCAATTTGACCCGCGGATGAAGCAATGGGTGGTTCAGGGCTTGAATGCCGATGCAGATTCAGCCAAGCAGGGACTGCGTAATGGCGTCACTGTTTATAAAATTGACGATCAGGTATTAAGTAGCCTGAATCAGGAACAAGTCCGGCAGTTATTGAGCGGAGCAGTTGGCTCTACGCTCACGATCCAGCTTTCCCCGCAAAGTCCGGCCGTTCGTCTGGTCCGCAATACCAAACTAGATACTGAAATTAAATCGAGCTTGCACAATAATCAGGTACTGGTATTGCAGGTCAAGGTTTTTCAGCAAGATACTGCCAATGAAATCAAGCGCCTGATTGAAAGTTATGCCGACAAGCGCCTAAAAGCCGTGCTATTTGATTTACGCAATAATCCCGGTGGCTTACTCTCGGCCGCAGTTGAATCTGCCGATTTATTTTTGAATCAGGGCGTGATTGTATCGACCAAAAGTCGTGCTGAAGGCAACCAGCAATTTCAGGCCTTGCCGAGTTTTGAGTTCCAGAATCTGAAAGTTGGGGTGCTGATTAACAACCGCTCTGCTTCTGCAGCAGAAGTGTTTACTGCAGCCCTGAAAGAACATAACCGTGCCTGGGTGGTCGGAGAAAAGAGCTATGGCAAAGGCGTAGTACAGAAACTTTTTCCTTTAAGCAATGGTTCGGCTTTACAGATGACAGTATCGCAATACTTTAGCCCAAGTGGCCAGATGATTGAAGGGCGGGGCATACAGCCGCATTTCAACTATCCGTTTAAGCAGGAAATGCGTGAGGAGAGCTATCTGGAACATGTTACAGATTTACTGCTCCTGCAAAAATAATTATTCATCTTCTTCGGTATCCAGTCCGAACTTTTTCAAGCGATAGCGCAGGGAACGGAACGACATGCCGAGTTTTTTGGCGGCCAGTGTCCGGTTCCAGTGGGTCAGATTCAGCGCATTGAGTAAAATTTCTTTTTCGACCTTTTCCAAATACAGCTCTAGACCCTCTTCAGGCAGCTTTTTAGGTGCAATCAGGGTTTCGGTCGCAATAATCTCGCTCGTGAGCGTATTCATCTCCTGAGGGCTGTTTAGCGCCTGACGCAGCGGTGCACTCTGCAAATGCTGAAGATCAATCCGCTCTTCATCACTTAAAGTAATCGCGCGTTCCATAATGTTACGTAATTCACGTACATTACCTGGATAATATTGTCCCAATAAGAACTCTTTGCTGCGTTCGGTCAATTTTTTATTGGAAATGCCCCATTCCTGGCAAATCTTCTGAATAAAGTGTTCGGCCAATAACAGAATATCCTGGCCGCGTTCACGCAGCGGCGGTAAAGTCAGATCCATTACATGAATACGGAAATATAAATCCTGACGGAATTTGCCTTGTTGCACCAAGGCTTCCAGATCCTGATGCGTGGCACTGATCACACGGAAATCCACATCAATTTCGGTATCCGAACCGAGTGGACGAATACGTTTTTCCTGTACGGCACGTAACAATTTGACCTGCATAGAAAGCGGTAATTCTGCAATTTCATCCAGAAACAGACTGCCACCATGGGCAGATTGAATCAGGCCCTGTTTGTCCTGAGCAGCGCCGGTAAAGCTGCCTTTTTTATGCCCAAACAGTTCGCTTTCCATCAACTCAGTCGGAATGGCGCCACAGTTAATCGCAATAAAAGGACCTTCATTGCGGTTACTCAGGCGATGGACCAGATTGGCCACGACTTCTTTACCTGTTCCCGATTCACCAGTGATAAAAACCGGTGCTTGGGATCGGGCAATTTTTTGTAAGGTAATACGTAGTTGCTGGATCGGCAGGGATTGTCCAATCAGCATTTTATGTTCAAGCGCTTCATTTGGATTATTATGCGAATAATCCACCGGTTTATTCAGGGCTTTTTGTAAGAGTTGTTCCAGATGTTTCTGATTGATCGGTTTGCTGACAAAATCAAAGGCCCCGGCTTTGAGCGCAGCAATAGCGATTTCCATGTTGCCATAGGCGGTCAGAACTGCGACCGGAAGTGCCGGATAGAGGCTGCCAATCCAGTCCAGTAACTCCAAACCATTGCCATCGGGCAGGTTTAGGTCAGTCAGACAGGCATCATATTGATGATTGGCAAGGCATTTTTTAGCATCTTCCAAACGGTGGGCAATGTGCGTACGAATTCCCATGCGCAGCAATGACATTTGCATGAGGGTACACAAATCTTCCTCATCATCCACCAAAAGCACCAGTGGTTGTTGTTCCCCATTCATCTTCCTTGACCCCTTTAAAGCGTAATACGTTGACAGCTGATGCGAAAGCATGCGCCCTGTTCTTGTTGTATATAGTTTAATTGTGCCTGATTTGCTTCGCAAAAACTATGTGATAAATACAATCCTAATCCGGTACCACTAATCGATGTGCTAAAAAAGGGTTTGAACAATAGAGCTTGATCATGTACGGCTACGCCAGAGCCAAAATCCCGTACATCAATCCAGACCCGATGTTCATAGGGATGCACATTCAGCTGAATATAGGCTGCATCTGCTGAATTGTGACGAATGGCATTACGAATCAGATTAATGAGGATTTGCCGGAATTGTGCTTCATCAAACTGAATTACCAAAGGGATATCAATATTAAATTGAATCTGATCATGAATATCGGCCAGATCTTCTTGGATAAATAACGGGATAAATTCATTGAGATGAATCGGTATAGGATGGGTTTCTTTATTTTTGACCATATTCAGCGTGTCCTGAATAATCCGGTCAATCCGGGTCGCCTGTCGGCCAATCATCTGCTGGAGTAGCTGTTGCTGTTCAGTTTCCGAGTCCAGATATAAATCATTGGCTTGCACAATGGCCGCCAATGGATTGCGAATTTCATGGGCAATACTGGCCGAGAGTTGACCCAGTGCAGCAAGTTTAAGTTGCTGCACCTGCTGATTCAGTTTTTTGGCATCCTGTAACACCAGTAGCATTAGAGTCTGATGCGGCACAATCAGCTTTTGTACTTGCACATGAATATTATAGCGACTTTGCTGGGATTCAAACTGAAAGCGCTCACCATTTTCCAGCGTTTCAAAATGGATCAGTTCAAATAAATCTGGCTGTGACTGAGATAAGGTGAATTTCTCATGGCCGTATTTGGACTCAATTCCAAGAAGATTGCAGGCGGCAGGATTACTGAGTACCACATGGTAGTTTTCATCCAGCACCAGATAACCGGTTTCAATCTGTTCCAGAATATAGCGGTTAATATTCTGTAAGCGATGCAGTTCCAGCGATTGAGAAAAATTCAAATTTTCCAGAATCTGAAAACGGCGCACGGCAATTTGTCCAGTGCCATAAACCACAAAAAACAAAAAGGCCAGCAGGGCGCTATTACTGATATTGCTGAGTGAAGAAAACGCAAAAATACTGCCGATAAAATGCTGATAAATAACGCTGATGACCGCAATAAGGGTGACAACTAAGGCCTTTTTTGCATCTAATAATAAAGATGCAGAAAAGATGGTAATCACAAACAGCAGCCCGATTTGCAGATTAGGACCGTCGCTCGCCAAAGTCAGCAAACTTAGAACGCAGACATCGCTAAAGAAAATCATGATCAGCTGCGGCTGGATCAGTCGTCTGATCCATTTCAGCGCAAACAGCTGTACGGTATTGATCGCAACCCCGATTCCCAGCGCATAATAATACAGCTGCGGATATTGATAATCGGTGGTGAGTTCGGGGTAGGTCAGCAGAAAAATCAGCAGTAGGCCGGTGCTGATCAGCAAGCGATAAGCGCTATACCAGATACCGAGATGATATTGATTGAGCGCAGAATAACTGGATTTTTGTGCCATATGCACCGGAACTCGTTAAAAGCTAAGGTTTAATGAGTCCATAGCGCATGGCCAGATGAGTCAGTTTGACATCGCTATCGATATTCAGTTTTTCAAAAATACGGTAACGATAAGTATTCACGGTTTTAACACTCACAAAGAGCTTGTCGGCAATTTCCTGGGCGCTGATACAATTCACCACCATCATCGCCACTTGCATTTCACGTTCTGACAATGCATCAAAAGGGGATTGTTGTGTATCAGAAAGGTAAGAGCTGGCTAACTGTTCGGCAATGTCGGCACTGAAATATTTGCCGCCTTGCATGACTTTATTAATCGCACGGACCATTTCCGAAATCGGGGCCCCTTTGGTGATATAGCCTTTGGCACCGGCTTTCAATAGCAGGGACGGATAAGGTTCTTCTGCCAGACCGCTAACCGCTAAAACTTTGGTTTCCGGCGCACTCTGAAGTAGACGGCGCGTGGTTTCTACGCCACCAATGCCCGGCATATTCACATCTAACAAAACTACATTAGGATGGTGCAGGCGCACCATAGAAATCGCTTCTTCACCAGATTCAGCTTGTCCAATTACCTGAACCTCCGCATGGTCTTCTAGCATTCTGCAAATTCCAGTACGAACTAATTCATGGTCGTCCACAACTAAAACTGTGATCACCTACGCTCTCCCTCTGTTAAAAAAATCATTTTTTTGTTACATAAAGCAAAATAAGCTTGCAATGAAAGTACAAAATTAGCAATCCTATTCGCAAGATTAAATCTGAAACTTATCACACAGTGTCAAGAACAAAAAATGTTCGGCATTGTGTTTAAATGTAAGGCATATTAGAGGTAATACGCAAATCAATCTTACCTCTGTTAGTTGAGTGAAGGAATAGTGAAGAAAATAAACAAGTCTTTAAGGCATCTACTCGGCCTGTCCGTGTTAATCAGCATGAGCACGACAAGTTTTGCTGAAATCATTATGAATTCTGGCACGGCAGAGGGCGGTTCCAGTATTAGTTGGTCTTCTGAAGAAGTTAACCAGTTAATGAGCGACGATTTTAATGCATCTGCCAATGAGCCTTCGCCACCTGGGTCTGCCACAGTGACTACCACTTTGCGTCAGGCCGGCACAGCAGCGCCAACAGCAGTCAAACCTGCTTATACTGCGCCGCAGATTATTGATACGAATCATTTTAATAATCAACCTTCTGTCAATGCCCGTGCTGCATTGGTTATGGATGCGAAAACCGGTGAGGTGCTGTTTAGCAAAAACACCAATACCGCTTTGCCGATTGCATCTATTACCAAATTAATGACAGCAGTGGTGATTTCCGATGCACGTTTAAACATGTCAGAAAAAATCACGCTGCAACAGGCTGATTTCTCTTGCGCAGGTTGTAAAAGCTCAAGCTCGACCTTACGTGCTGGCGATAGCATGAACCGTGCCGAAGCTTTATTGTTTGCTCTAATGAAGTCTGAAAACCCGGCAGCTGCAGCCTTGGCGCGAACGTATCCAGGTGGTCGCAGTGCATTTATTGCAGCGATGAACAGTAAGGCCAAGGCCTTAGGCATGAATTCATCCCGCTTTATGGAATCAACCGGCTTACACCCTGGAAATGTGGCATCAGCACGTGATTTGGGTATTTTAGTGAATACCGCTTCTCAATATGGTTTGATTCGTCAATTCTCGACCACACCAAGCTATGACTTTAACTTGGGTTATCGTGTACTGAAATCGAATAATACCAATGCACTGGTGCGTAACGGCGGCTGGAATATCAATATTTCTAAAACCGGTTTTATTAATGAAGCAGGGCGCTGTGTGGTGATGCATACGACCCTGAATAACCGTCCGGTGGCAGTGGTACTGTTAGGTGCAAATAGCTCACAGGCGCGTACCAATGATGCGACCCGTTTGATGAGCTGGGTGAGCCAGCAACCAAAACGAATCTAATCTCTGCGCTCATAAAAAACCCTGCAAATGCAGGGTTTTTTATTCTGGCTGAAATTACATGTTCGACAGAATAGAGTCTTTTACCTGAGCCATGGTTGCGTCGATAGACAGCATCACCGCATCGGCACATTGTTTGATCGCGGTATCTGGATCTTTTAGACCATTACCGGTTACGGTACATACGATTACTGAACCTTCAGCGATTTTACCTGCTTTGATATCACGGATTGCACCGCCAACAGACGCAGCAGATGCAGGTTCTACGAATACACCTTCATACATCGACAGCAGACGTTGTGCTTCAAGAATCTCAGCATCCGTCAGTTCATCAAACCAGCCGTTTGAATCACGAACGACGGCTTTGGCATGATTGAAACTTTGCGGATTACCAATACGAATTGCAGTTGCAACAGTTTCCGGATTTTCTACTGGACCACCACGCAGGAACGGAGCAGCACCAGACGCTTGGTAACCGGCCATGATTGGCAAGCCAGCCGGTTTAGGACCAGTGAAAGCATCGGTTTCAGCATCGTAAATCACTTGCTCAAATTCTTCTTTTGACTGATTGGCCACCGCTTCGGTATAGCCCATCCAGTGTGCAGTGATATTACCTGCGTTACCCACTGGCAGGCAGTGGTAATCCGGGGCACGACCTAAAGCTTCAACGATCTCGTAAGCAATGGTTTTTTGACCTTGCAGGCGGTACGGGTTGATTGAATTTACAATCGTCACCGGAGCCTGATCGGCAACTTCCTTAACTAGACGCATACCGTCATCGAAGTTACCGCGAATTTGCATGGTGATCGCACCATACATCATCGCTTGTGCCATTTTACCCATGGCAATTTTGCCTTCAGGGATGAGCACGAATGCTTTAATGCCGGCACGCGCAGCGTATGCAGCCGCTGCTGCAGAGGTGTTACCAGTAGATGCGCAGATGATGGCTTTAGAGCCTTCTTCAACGGCTTTGGTCACCGCCATAGTCATACCGCGGTCTTTAAATGAACCAGTCGGGTTTAAGCCCTCGTACTTCACATAAATTTCAACATCTTTACCAATAATGCGTGGAATATTCTCAAGCTTGATCAGTGGAGTATTACCTTCACCCAAAGAGATCGCACGAGTAGTTGCAGACACTGGTAAACGGTCGCGATAGCGGTCAACTAAACCAGTATAACGATTGGCATTCGACATGATGATGTTCCAATTGTGTAGAGCTTGGCAAGGGGAATCCTCCCCTCAACCCGATTAATTATCAAGCGATTCTAAACGAATTCGTACAATTTCGCCATGAATGACGGGTAATGCTTGAATTTGTGAAAGCGCTGCATCCATTTTTGATTCCTTGACTGGATCGGTCAGAATCACGATAGGAATAAGGTCTTTGGATAAACGCGGTTGCTGCATGATCGCATCAATACTGATGCCGGCACGACTGAGAATCGTGGTCACATCAGCAAGCACGCCCATCTGATCTTCGGCATTAATACGGATGTAATAGCCGGTGGTCATTTGTTCACGACTCAAGATCGGTAAATCACTGAGCGCTTCAAAAGCCAGTTGCGGAATGGTGCCTGCGCCGTCTTCTGTGTAAATAATGTCACGGACAATATCAACCACATCGGCAACAACCGCAGAAGCCGTTGGTCCCGCACCTGCGCCAGCACCATAGTATAATGTTGGGCCGACCGCATTGGCTTGTACCAGAACCGCATTTTTCACGCCGTTGACATTGGCAATTAACTGGTCATCTGGAATCAGGGTCGGGTGTACACGGAGTTCAATCCCGGCATCGGTACGGCGTGCAATACCCAGGTGTTTAATCCGGAAACCGAGGTCTTCGGCATATTTCACATCTTGTGCAGTGATTTTACCAATGCCTTCAGTAAAGACTTTGTCAAACTGAAGTGGAATACCAAAGGCACATGAGGCCAGAATCGTTAGCTTGTGCGCTGCATCAATTCCTTCCACGTCAAAAGTTGGATCGGCTTCAGCATAACCCAGTTCTTGAGCTTCTTTCAGCACATCTTCAAAAGCGCGGCCTTTTTCACGCATTTCACTGAGAATGAAGTTACCCGTGCCGTTAATAATACCAGCCAGCCATTCAATCTTGTTGGCTGCCAGACCTTCACGAATCACTTTAATAATCGGAATGCCACCGGCCACTGCCGCTTCATAGGCAATCTGTACGGCATTGTCTTCAGCCGCTTTAAATAGCTCGTTGCCGTGTTCAGCCAAGAGTGCTTTGTTGGCCGTTACAATATGTTTGCCATGTTTCATGGCTTCCATAATAATTTCAAAAGCAGGATGAATTCCGCCCATGACTTCAACCACGACGTCTACATCAGGTTGACGTACGATGTCCATCAAGTCGGCACTTTGTTTAACCGATTCTGGCAGATCCAGATCAGGACGTGGACGACGGGTGCCTACATGGGTAATTTCAATTTCACGACCGGTGCGACGTTTGATCTCAGCAGCATTTTCTTTTAATAGTTTCAAGGCACCACCACCTACAGTACCAAGACCGAGGATTGCCAGACGAACTGGTTTCACGTCACACTCCAAATTAAACAGTTTTTTACAAGAGCCTAGATCATAGCTAAAAAACCCGCCTGACTCTAGGGTCATTTCAGAATATCTTTATCTATAAAATAAAGTTAAATAACTTATTAAAATGAGTTATTTAAGCCGATTCAATAATTCCGATGTAGACAGGTAACCGCCCAGATAAGTACCTGCTGAATTATAAATGGCAGGGGTACCATTCACACCCATATTCAGACCCATTTGATATTGATCTTGAACAGGATTTTCACATTTCGCTGCACTAATCTGTGCGCCTGAAATCGCCTGGTCAAAGGCACTGCGACGGTCGGCACTGCACCAGATCGCTTCCATGGCTGGCATATGCTGTTCACCACGCGGCCAGGCGATATAACGCACTTCAATGCCTTTGGCATTCATCTCATCCATTTGTTCATGGAATTTATGGCAATACGGACAGCTGACATCGGTAAACACATAGACCACATGCTTGGCTTTGCCTTTGGCTGGATAGACCAGCAAGTCTGCTGGCTTGAGTTCAGCAAAGAGTTTATTGTTGATGCCTGCCTGAAGGTTTTCGCTGACATTGTGCAGCTGTTTGTCACCGAGACGGATCACATCGCCCTGAATCAGGTATTTACCGTCACTGGTGACATAGACCGCAGACATGCCTTCCAGACTCACCCAGTACAGGTTTGGAACTTCAGTGGCTTTAATGTCGGTAATTTTGGCACTGATGCCAGCAGTTTTGAAATGCTTTTCCAACGTAGACGCCAGACGCTGTTCTGCATTACGTTCGGTTAGGGTAGAGGCTTCGCCCGTCGCCGGTGCGCTTGCAGTCAACTCTTGCTTTTTATCGTTGTTAGTGGAATTGGAACATGCAGTCAGACCCAAACCAGCAGCAATTGTGCAAGCCATAAAAATTTTTGAGCGGGCAAATGTCATAAAAAACCCTTTTCTTCTTGGATTAAAAACAGAGTATTAGCATAACAAAAAAAAATACCCACACGTCAAACTTCTCAGTTTATTCCGTCCGGATCTGATTCAAGCCCGTGGATGATGGGTCGCGTGTAGCTGCTGCATTCGTACCTGTGCCACATGAGTATAAATCTGGGTGGTAGATAGATCACTATGGCCGAGCAGCATCTGCACCACACGTAAGTCTGCGCCATGATTGAGTAAATGCGTCGCAAAGGCATGGCGCAAGGTATGCGGTGACAGTTCGGACTGAATTCCGGCCTGTAGCGCATAACGCTTAATCGCATACCAGAAATTCTGCCGGCTCATGATGCCGCCATGCTGGGTCAGAAATAGATAATCAGTCGAAGTCTTATACAGTTGCGGACGGGCTTCGTTCAGATATTTTTCCACCCATTCACAAGCCATTTGTCCCATCGGAACTAGACGTTCTTTATTGCCCTTACCGACGATACGTAAATAACCCTGTTTTAAGTTGATCAGTTCCAGACGTAAATTAATCAGTTCGGTCACCCGGAGTCCGCAGGCATACAATACTTCAAACATGGCACGATCGCGCAGTCCTAATGCCGTGTTGATATCCGGGGCATGAATCAGGGCTTCGACATCAGCTTCGGACAAATCTTTAGGTAAGGCCCGGCCCAGTTTTGGGGTTCTATGTGCAGCCACCGGATTGTCACTACGCAGTTTCTGCTCACGTAAAAATTTATAAAATGAACGCAAGGCAGACAGGCAGCGGGCAATCGAACGTGGACTTTTTTGCTGTTTGGTCAGTGCAATCAGCACATCGGAAATATCATCATGATTCCATTCCGGCAGAGGCTTGCTCAGGCATTCTGCACATTGCACCAGGTCGGACAAATAGGCATTGCGGGTATGCGGGCTGACCGTTTGTGCAATCAGATAATCACGAAAACCCTGTAAATAACTGAACGCATCAGGAATCTGGACAGGGGCAGGAATACGGGGTTTTTTATTCAGCATAAGGTGAAAGGATCTGATCTGAAAAAGCGATAATCGGGATTGGTATTCTCCACTGTAGTGTAATTTTATGACGGTGTCGATGTGGTATAAGGCTAAATCGAAATGTAATTAATCTTATTTGTTAATTATTCTCATTTGTTTGTATACTGTACAAAATAGTTTAGGAATTTCACGGTGCGTTTGTCTGATTTAAAAGCAAAACAAATTGCCATCATTCGAAAAGTGAGTCGAACAGCTGATGGTGAAAGTGCTCTATACGATGTCGTCGCGAGTCGTTTGGAAACTTTAGGCTTTGTACCAGGTACAAAGGTACAGGTCATTACTAAAGGTATTTTTGGTGGAGATCCCATTTTGATTCAAGTTGGATTCACACGTTTTGCTTTGCGTAAATCAGAAGCAGCCAAAATTGAAATCGAACAGGCGGTGTCGGCATGAGTGATACATTACGTATTGCCCTTGTCGGTAACCCTAACTGCGGTAAAACTTCATTATTCAACCACTTAACCGGAACACGCCAAAAAGTCGGTAACTATGCGGGTGTCACGGTTGAACGTAAAGTCGGTACCTTTCAGCTTGCTTCAGGCAAAGCGGTACGGGTACTGGATTTGCCGGGGACTTATAGTCTGGATGCGACCAGTCCGGATGAAGAGATTACTCGCAACGTCGTACAAGGTAAAATTGCGGAAGAGCAGGAGCAGGATGCATTTTTGTGTGTGGTAGATGCCACCAATCTGAAATTGCATTTGGGTCTGGTGCTGGAAATGATTGCACTGGGTCGTCCAGTACTGGTCGTGCTGAACATGATGGATGAAGCACGTCGTCGTGGCATGCAGATCAATACCCAGAAGCTGTCTGAACGTCTGGGCGTGCCTGTGGTAGAAACGGTGGCTGTGCGCAATTCAGGCATTGAAAACCTGAAAAATGCGCTAGATCAAGGCAAGTATTCTGTGCCACAGACTGAGCTCAGTGGCTTGAAAGGTGATAGTCACCAGCGCGTAGAAAACATTCTGAATGACGTGGTCAATTTCGTCGATCAGGAAGATAAGCGTACCGATTTTCTTGACAAGATTTTTCTGCATCCGGTATTGGGCTTACTCAGCCTAGCTGTAATGATGTTCGTGATTTTCCAGGCGGTATTTGCCTGGGCTGCGCCGTTTATGGATGGCATCGAAACCTTCTTCGGCTGGCTGGGTGAGTTCCTCGGCGAATATATTTCGCATCCCTTACTGAATAGTCTGGTGGTGGATGGGATTATTGCCGGTGCCGGTGGCGTGGTGGTGTTCCTGCCACAGATTCTGATTCTGTTCTTCTTTATTCTGGTACTGGAAGAATCAGGTTATTTACCGCGTGCTGCTTTCCTATTAGATAAGCTGATGTTTAAAGCCGGTTTATCAGGACGTGCCTTTATTCCGTTATTGTCCAGCTTTGCCTGTGCCATTCCCGGCATCATGGCATCGCGGACCATCAGTGATCCACGAGATCGTTTAACCACGATTTTTGTTGCACCTTTAATGACCTGTTCGGCGCGTTTGCCAGTTTATGCCTTGCTAATTGCGGCATTTGTACCCGCACAAACTGTCTGGGGTTTCCTGAATCTGCAAGGTCTGGTGCTCTTCGGTCTTTATATGGCAGGTATCGTAAGTGCCTTGCTGGTGTCTTTTGTGTTGAAATTCTTCCACAAAGATAAATCACAGCACATGCTGCTGATGGAACTGCCAAGCTACCGTTTTCCGGACTTGAAGAACGTTTGGATCGGCTTATTGGATCGCGGCAAAATCTTCTTGAAACGTGTCGGCGGCATCATCTTCGCCTTATCGATTGTGCTGTGGTTCCTGTGTACGTTCCCGCAGCCACCAGAAGGTGCAACCCTGCCGGCCATTGATTATTCATTGGCAGGGATGCTCGGTCATCTGATGCAACCGATCTTTGCACCCCTCGGTTTTAACTGGCAGATCTGTATTGCCCTGATTCCGGCGATGGCAGCGCGTGAAGTGGTCGTTGCAGCACTGGGCACAGTCTATGCGATGTCGGCAGTTGATGAAGATGCGATGTCTGAAGGTCTGGCTGCGCTGATCAGCGGTGGAGGTGATCTGGGCTGGTCAGTGGCGACAGGTTTGTCTTTGCTGGTGTGGTTTATTTATGCACCACATTGTCTGGCGACCCTAGCAACGGTTAAACGTGAAACAGGTTCCTGGAAAACTGTCAGTATCATGACTGTTTACCTGTTCGGTCTGGCATATTTCATGTCATTCCTGACTTATCAAATTGCTTCATATTATTTGGGCTAAATCTCAGCTGGGCCTTGGCCAGTTGAATTTGCTGTATTGTATATGTATGGGAGATTGAGATGATTGAAATTCTAATTGTGACAGCACTGGTGCTTTGGAGCATGCTGGTCGTATTCAAAAAGGTGTTTCCGAACACCTCTAACTCAGTCTTCCAGAAGCTGTCTGATGCCTGTGCAGCCAAGGGCTGGAAGCGTCTGGCCAAATGGCTGCAACCGGGTATGGCTGCAGGCTGTGGTGGCAACTGTGCCTGTCCGGTTTCAGAAAAAAGTTCAGAAGAAAAGCCAGCCCAACAAGCGGTGAAATGGAAATAATTTCCTTTTCTGGCTGAATTTTAAAAACCGTCATGATCATGACGGTTTTTTTACGCATGGACACAAAAAAAATGTGCAGAAAAGCCAATCAGAAAAGGCATTCAAAACAGCAAAGTGCTACCATTTCGTCAGTTTCAAAATAGACCAAAATATGGGGCGAAAATGTTAATACAACGTGGTGGGTTAAAAGTCGTTGCAGGACTCGGAATATCAGGTGTTGCAGCAGTCAATTTCTTGCATAGTCAGGGCTACCGCGTTGCAGTAACAGATTCTAGAGCTAACCCGCCAGGGCATGAGCAGATACCCGCTGAAGTTCAGACCAGTTTCGGTCAGTTTGATGCCGAGCTGTTGTTGTCTGCGGAAGAAATCGTGATCAGCCCAGGACTTGATCCTAAACTTCCTGAAATTCAGGCAGCCATCAACAAGGGCATTCCAGTAGTCAGTGAAATCCAGATTTTACGCCGTGCTACAGACAAGCCAATCGTAGCAATTACCGGTTCTAATGCCAAAAGTACCGTGACGACCTTGATTGGCTTGATGGCAGCGGATGCAGGTAAAAAAGTCGCTATCGGTGGTAACTTAGGTCGTCCTGCGCTAGACCTGACTAAAGACGATCCTGAGCTGTATATACTCGAGCTGTCCAGTTTTCAGCTGGAAACCACCTCAAATCTGGCGGCTGAAGTCGCGGTAGTGTTGAACATGAGTGAAGATCATCTGGATCGTCATGGCGATATGATGGGTTATCACACGGCGAAACACCGGATTTTCCAGGGTGTAAAAAAAGTCGTCTATAACCGTGATGACTCTTTGACCCGTCCTCTGGTGCCAGACGTAACACCGATACAAAGCTTTGGTCTAAATGCACCGGATATGAACCAGTACGGTATTCTCAAGGATACGGATGGCAGCATCTGGCTGGCGCGTGGTCGTGAGCGTCTGCTGAAAAGTACCGAGATGTATATGCAGGGCACGCATAATGTTGCCAATGCCTTGGCCTGTCTGGCGCTGGGTGAGGCGATTGGTCTGCCACTGGACAGCATGTTGAATACCTTGAAGACGTTTAAAGGTCTGGAACATCGCTGTGAATTCGTCAAGGAAGTACAGGACGTACGCTATTATAACGACTCCAAAGGTACCAATATCGGCGCAACCTTGGCGGCACTGGACGGTCTGGGCATGGCGATTGAAGCCCAAGGCGGTAAGGTTGCGATTATTCTTGGTGGACAAGGTAAGGGCCAGGATTTTAAAGCTTTACGGGAATCACTCGCTAAATATGCCAAAGTAGCGGTATTGATCGGTGAAGATCGTCCCATCATTGAAGCAGCGATTGCGGGCACGACTGAACTGATCCATGCGGACAGCCTGCAGCAGGCGGTAGAAATCTGCCAAAAGCACACTCAGACCCATGATGTCGTGCTATTGTCTCCTGCATGCGCAAGTTTTGATATGTTCTCGGGTTATCCTGAGCGTGGTCGCAAGTTTGTTGCGTATGTGAATGAACTCAATTAAGAATAACAAGGATTCGTGATATGGCTGGGTTTGCTCAGACTACGATCAATAAATTAAATCAATTTTATACGCAGTGGATACCTAGAATACCTGCTGAAGTGAATCCACGGAATGTATTGATTTTCTGTGTGTTGGCTTTGCTCTGCATTGGTTCGATCATGGTGGCATCGGCCTCGATGCCCTATGCAGAACGTATGCATGAAAATCCGTTTCACTATATTAGCCGACATGGGATTTCGATTTTTGTCGCTGCCGTAGCAGCTTTTCTGGCTTATAAAATCCCCTTAAAAGTCTGGTTTAATAACACTTTCTTTTTGTGGATTATTACCATCGTACTTTTGGTGGCCGTGCTATTTGTCGGGACGGAAGTCAATGGTTCCAAACGCTGGATTCGGATCGCAGGCTTTACCTTACAGGCTTCGGAAGTCGCCAAAGTGATGATGGCAATTTTTACTGCAGACTACGTGGTGCGCCGTGCGGAAGAAGTACGGAATAATATCAAGGGTCTGGTCCGTTTAAGTGCCATCATGGGTGCTACCGTCGGTTTGATTATTCTCGAGCCTGACTTGGGTGCAACCGTGGTAATTACCTTAACCATGCTTGGCGTGTTCTTTCTGGCGGGTGCGCCGTGGATTCAGTTCGGTGTGGCTTTTATGACCTTGGTCGGCGCATTTGCTGCCGCGATTCTGTTGGAACCGTATCGTCTGCAACGTCTGCTGTCTTTTTCGAATCCTTGGGAAGATCCCTTAGGCACCGGTTATCAGCTCTCTAATGCCCTTATGGCCTTTGGCCGTGGGGAATGGGCAGGGGTAGGCTTGGGGCATAGTATCCAGAAAATGTCTTATTTGCCTGAGGCGCATACCGATTTCATGCTGGCAATTTTGGGTGAAGAATTTGGCTTTTTAGGCATTTCAACCATCCTGATCTTGTCCTTCACCATGCTGGTTTGCTGTATCCGCATTGGACACCGCGCCTTGCAGCATCAATATCTGCGTGCCGGATATTTGGCTTATGGCATCAGTATCATTTTCCTGTTACAGATTCTGGTGAATGCCGGCATGAATATGGGCATGTTGCCGACCAAAGGTTTGACCTTGCCATTTATTAGTTATGGCGGTTCATCTCTGATTATCTGTGCGGTCATGATCAGTCTGATTCTGAAAATTGATTCGACCACGCGACAGGTTAATCCAAGCCGCGAAGAATCAAGCTTCTAGATTCGAGTTTCGTCCTGGCTCTGGCTGAGCATGGTCCAGTACCGTGCTCGGCATTGCGGTTCCACAATTGGAACAGGTCACAAAAGCAGATTTAGGCTTGGAAAGTGGAATCAAGGGTATAAAAAATAAAGAAAAATAATTACGCTGCTGTTTTAGCTCATAGCCCGAACGAGTACGGCAGACCGGACACAGAAACTGGCTTTTCTCAATGGTTTTGGTTTTAGGGCCGACGCCAAAAATAAAAAACATACTCTTCTTCCTATCAATTTTTCATTCTAGAAGTCTAGCTTAAGTGAAAAGCTGTTTTTATAAATAGTGACCTTGTAGCTCAGTTGTATGTGGAATCCGCTCAATGTCCCATTGTACTACCGCCTGTTGCAGCATCCGATCGGGAGTGTCCAAATCAACTTCAGCCTGATGCAAAGCCTGAAGTGCCTGTTTTAATAATTGTGGCGCCTGACTTAAATCCAGTCCTTGGGCCAGATTCTGTTTTGAAAGTTTTTGCCCCTGATCATTCATTGCCAGCGGTAGATGCATATAGCTTAGACGCGGATAACCGAGTAACTGCCCCAGATAGATTTGCCGTTCGGTATTATCTAAAAGATCAGCTCCACGTACCACGTGGGTCATCCCTTGCAGATAATCATCGACCACTACAGCCAGTTGGTAATTGATAATGCCATCACGACGTTTTAAGACAAAATCACCCAGATCTTTTTTTAGTTCTGAACAGTGCCGACCTTGTAGCCGGTCTTCAAAACAGATTTCAACATCTTCAACTTTTAGGCGAATGGCTTGATGCTCAAAAGCCAGACTCAAGTCGCGGCAGGTATCCTGATAGATATGGTTGGAACCTAGCATTTTACGGGTGCATTGGCAGGCATAAACCAGACCTTGCTGACGTAATTGCTGAATGACGTCTTCGTAAATATCTAAACGGTCTTTCTGGAAAATGATTTCGGCATCAGGTTCAAGCTGAAAGGCTTCCATGGCACGCAGGATATGCTCTTCGCTGCCGCGATAAATGCGGGGAATATCGGTATCTTCAATCCGGACCAGCCATGTGCCTTGATTGGCTTTGGCATCGCAGTAACTGGCAACTGCGGTAATGAGGGAGCCAAAATGCAAAGGGCCGGTTGGCGATGGCGCGAACCGGCCCACATAAGCCATCCTGTTGTCCCCCTCCTTTTTTAAAGGAGGGGTTAGGGGAGGATTATTTACAGACATACTTAACCGTTATTTTGCTTCTCTTTGATCTCTGCAAGGGTTTTGCAGTCAATACATAAAGTAGCCGTTGGACGTGCTTCTAAACGACGCAAGCCAATCTCGATACCACAAGTTTCACAGAAACCATAGTCATCATTCTGGATTGCTTCGATCGACTGTTCGATTTTACGAATCAGTTTACGTTCACGGTCACGGGTACGTAACTCAATCGCAAACTCTTCTTCCTGAGTCGCACGGTCATTCACATCTGGAAGAGCAGTATTTTCGTCTTGCATCGTATTCAGGGTACGATCCACTTCTGACATCAACTCAGCTTTCCAAGCCAGCAAGATTTGGCGGAAATGCTGAAGCTGACCTTCAGACATGTATTCTTCATTTTTTTTAGGTTGATAAGGTTCAATACCAAATAAGCTAGCAGTAGAACCACCGTCAGTCGTTTTAGGCTTAGATTTGCGTACGCGCTTTGCAGCTTTCTCTTCTACAACATCAGTTTGATTGTCTAAGACTTGATTTTGGTTGTCATTCGCCATTTAGGGCATTCCTCATCTATGCGTATGATTGCTACGCAAAAAATATGGTGATATGCAGTTTTTTATCCACCCTGTAGAAAGATTATCCTCCTATGGGGGCCGTCATCATATAGACTTTTTATGCTTATTGATAGTCTTTGATGTCTGGACTATGCATATCACATTTCCTTTGGTTGCAATAAAGTAATGCAAAAAAAACAAATTGAAAAGTTAATAACCTGAAATTTCGGTATTAATATTTTGCTGGCTCAATGCCACCCGTTCAATATAGGTATCAAACTCACCATTTTGTTGCAAATGTAATACACGATAACCTGGTGCCGCCTGATCTAGCGCGAAATCTTCACTTTTAGGTTTAAACTGCACACTGGTCGATGGCGTGGATAAAAAGTAGATGCCATGCCATTCGTTGCAGGAATCCTGATGCACATGACCAAACAGAACCAGCTTGATATTATGATGCCGAGCCAGTACATCTTTTAAATCTTCAGCATTTTTCAGCCGGTGCTGATCAATCCAGTACGATTTCATCGCAAAAGGATGATGATGGCAAGCGACAATGACATGCTGATGCTTAAATTCAAGCAATAATTGGTCCAATTGATCGAGTTGAGCTTGTTCCACCCAGCCATCGATCTTGCCTTGAACGGCACTATTTAACAGGATCATGGTCCAGGTGCCAAAATGAATGGCATGTACCTGATTCGCATGCTGGTGAAAAGGGAACACCCGAGAATCGTCATGGTTACCTGGAATCTGATAATACGGCACGTTTAAAGACTGGACAAATGCTAAATAGCGTTGATAAGTCTGCTCGACCGGCACCTGTGCCAGATCACCGGTATGAATCAGTGCATCCATTTGGGGAAAGCGCTGTTGGATCTGCTGCATCACCTCGTGAAAACTCTGCTCGGGATTCATCCGGGCAAATTCCAGCTCTTCCCGATCCATCAAATGGGTATCAGAAATCTGGATAATGGTCCAATCTGGCTGTGTGTTTATGCTTGACTGCTGAAAACTCATGTCTTTCCCCTTAGACATATTCCTGCAGTATGAATATGTTGTTGCAACCATTGCAAGGCCATAATGACAGGTGCATTTCTTAAGCGACCATTCGTGAGCAAGGACGGAATATCAGCATAATCCAGAATATGCAGCTGGATATTTTCACCTTCATCCGGCATGCCAAAAATACCGCCCTGTTCAGGCAATTCGGTCTGCGCCACATATAAATGAAATAATTCGGAACATGCCCCGGCGGACGGATAGAAGCTGAAAATGTGCTGCAGCTCATCTAGGGTACAGCCTGATTCTTCGAGTGCTTCGCGACGGATGCATGTTTCAGGCGCTTCATCGCCATCCAGAACGCCAGCAATCACTTCGAGTTGCCAAGGAGAATCGATATCATCCAGTCCACCAATCCGGAACTGTTCAATCAGGCCGAATTTCTGCTGTTGATGGTTGTACATCAGCACACCCGCTGCTTCTGGCCGGTGAATCAGCTCACGTTGCAAAACAGGGGTTGAGCTTTCCTGATTAAATAAACGGTGTTTCAGGCTGACTTGTTCTACCTGAATAAATCCCCGGTACAAGAACTCACGTGCCTCTACGCTAAAGTCTTTTTTATTATAAGAGGCCTGTTTAATAATATTCATATGCTCAGATAGAATGAATTGATTTATTTTCATCCTATCTGAGTTTTTTTTGAAGACAACTGTTTTTTTTACAGTTTTATAGTTTGTGGTATAAATTTTGACCAGATTTGTGGAAGCTGGCTTTCATCTGATCCATACCCGCTTCAATTTCGGCCTGAGAGCTTGCTGGCTGATCAGGATTAGCCTGTTGACTGGCATAATCACGAACATTCTGGCTAATCTTCATTGAACAGAACTTCGGTCCGCACATGGAACAAAAGTGCGCAGATTTATGCGCCGCTTTCGGCATGGTTTCATCATGCATGCTGCGCGCCGTGTCCGGATCCAGACTCAAGTTAAACTGGTCTTCCCAGCGGAACTCAAAACGCGCCTTGGACAGGGCATTATCCCGGGCCTGTGCACCCGGATGACCTTTGGCCAGATCGGCTGCATGCGCGGCAATCTTGTAGGTAATAATGCCGTCTTTGACATCCTTTTTATTGGGTAAACCGAGATGCTCTTTCGGCGTCACATAACACAGCATTGCAGTACCATACCAGCCAATCATCGCAGCGCCGATGGCTGAAGTAATGTGGTCATAACCCGGTGCGATATCGGTGGTGAGTGGCCCCAAGGTATAAAATGGCGCTTCCTTACAGACTTCCAGTTGCAGGTCCATATTTTCCTTGATCATATGCATCGGGACATGCCCCGGACCTTCGATCATCACTTGAACATCATGCTCCCAGGCACGATGGGTCAGTTCGCCCAAAGTTCGAAGTTCGGCAAATTGCGCTTCGTCATTGGCATCCTGCACACAGCCCGGACGTAGGCCATCGCCGAGACTAAACGATACGTCATAAGCTTTCATGATCTCGCAGATTTCATCGAAATGGGTATACAGGAAGTTTTCCTGATGATGTGCCAGACACCACTGCGCCATGATCGAACCGCCACGAGAGACGATCCCAGTTAAACGGTTGGCTGTCAGCGGTACATATCTTAAAAGCACGCCGGCATGAATGGTAAAGTAATCCACACCTTGTTCAGCCTGTTCAATCAGCGTGTCTTTAAAGATCTCCCAGGTCAGGTCTTCGGCCACACCATTGACTTTTTCCAGTGCCTGATAAATTGGTACGGTTCCGATCGGCACTGGAGAATTCCGGATAATCCATTCCCGGGTTTCATGAATATTCTGGCCGGTCGAAAGGTCCATAATGGTATCTGCACCCCAGCGCGTCGCCCAGGTCATTTTAGAGACTTCTTCTTCAATACTTGAACCGAGTGCAGAATTACCGATATTGGCATTGATTTTCACCAGAAAATTACGTCCGATGATCATCGGTTCCAGTTCCGGATGATTGATATTGGCCGGAATAATTGCACGTCCTGCAGCGACTTCCTGGCGGACAAATTCAGGGGTGATTTCAGTCAGGTTTTTTGCACCAAAATTCTGGCCCGGATGCTGGCGCATATCGACACCATCGAGTTGACGCAGATTTTCACGAATGGCGATGTATTCCATTTCCGGAGTGATGATGCCTTGCTTGGCATAATGCATCTGGGTGATGTTGCGGCCGCATTTGGCTTTGCGAGGTTTCTGGATATGGGCGAAACGGATTGCGGCGGTACGGATATCGCGTAAACGCTGGCGACCAAATTCAGAACTGAGCTGATCCAGAATTTCGCTATCGTTGCGCTGTTCAATCCAGCTTTCACGAACATTCGGCAGACCTTTGTTCAGGTCAATCGTCACGTCGGGGTCGGTATACACACCCGAAGTGTCATAGACCATCAAAGGTGGATTATGTTCGCCGCCCAGACTGGTCGGGGTTTCACTTAAGGAAATTTCCCGCATGGGTACCTGAATATCAGGACGGGAACCTTGCAGATAGACTTTACGTGAAGCGGGTAGAATTCGCGTTAAATCGCGTGCTTCCTGTTCATGAGTGGAGAGAGAAGTTTCAGAAGAAAGATTCGTTAACTGGTTCATGGCTATGATCCTTATGATGACATCAACGAATCAAGCACGACCAAAAACGTAGGCAGATTTATCCTGAACAGATAAAGCAAGGGCTGGGTTTTTAGCTGGCTTGATTCCTACGCAGGTATTAACCTGATCAGGTTCAACGGTACTCATGCTCAATTCCTGATAATGATAAAAGGAATCACATGATCTCAGCGAGGCATTACTCGCGCTCCGTCAAGCGAGGCTAAAGCTTAGCTCAGTTTAGGCAGAATAAACAGGTCTAAATCGCTCAACTTTAAGCGAGGATTGATTTAGACATGGTCCTACTGATTGAAGGTGAAACTGATCCCAACTAGATACAGATGGCATCGGTAAAGCAGTCCTTATCGTATTTTTGTGAGGGCGGACTGATCTGGGCATAGTACAGAATCTGTTCTGCTTCCGAACGGTTTCTATAATCGGCAGGCAAGGTTTGCTGGCGCTGTTCCGGAGTCATGTCCAGAAATTCCAGAAACAGGCGTGCCTGTGTGGACAGCGTTGATTTCTGGCCACTCGACAGCCCGATAATGGTTTCCAGATGACTGGTATCGACCGCATAACGATCACGATAATCTTCAGACACCGGTGATTGCTCGGTACCTCTAAACAGAAAATAGGTATATTGCTTCAGCAGATATTCGGCATCGCGGTTATAACTGCTATTCGGATAAGTCTTGAGATAGTCTTCCCAAAGCAGGCTGCGGGCTGCAATATCAGCGGCTTCAATCTGCAGGCGTTTTTCCACCAGCACCGGTTCCATATTCTGTTCCGCCAGATTTTCAATAAAGGCTTTTTCAGCGGCCGGTAAATAAGGGGCAAAAATACGCGCCAGATATTCCGGACTGCGGCGATAATGTAAAGTGCCATCCCCCAGATCCAGCAGTTCTACATAAGCCTGCCCCTTGTGTTTTAACAGATACTGGTCACGTGAGGTGAGCTGTTGAAAATGCGCATGCTGAATGGTCGGATGCTGGGCCATTTCCAGTGCATACTGCTCAAAGGCGCGTTGCTGGAACTCGGTGCGATCCACCTTTAAAAAGCGCTGATACATTTCGGTAGAGCGCTGCATCAGGTGCTTCTGCTCCGCCAAGTCCATCAACGGCAGGCATACTTTAAGATCCTGATTAATCTGCTCCAGCGCAAACGTCGTGCGCTGGTCATTAATCTGGGACATATTTTTTTCAATATTCTGGCACATGAGGCTAAAGTCATTGACTGGACTTTGCGTTTGCTTTGCCTCAGTCTGTTCGACCTGGATCTGTGGATCTGAAGGCTGTTGGCAGCCCCCAAGAAGCAGCACGCTACCAGCAATCAAACAGGCTTTGAATATCGACGGGAATGGCATTAACACTATGCTTCAGGACTCTGTATATAGGTGAATTCAGAAAATAACGGCCTTACTGGGAGGTATATTGTATAGATCAAATTAAAATACTATGTTTAGTATTGTGAATTGCTTTGTTACATTGCAGACAGAGATCTTGAAAATTGAATTAATCGTGAATAAAACGCGATAGTTATATTAAAAAGTTAATAAAAATCATACGTAAAAATTCAAGAGATCTCTTTAGTATGGCTTAGCTTAAAGCGCCAGCATTTTTTGATCTGAATGGATGTTAGGGATGAACACTATAAAATGAAACTAAAACTCAGTGTCATGGCGGGGATATTGGCAAGTAGTCCGGCAGTTTTTGCACTGGATTTGCAAGAAGCCTATGCGCGCGCCCAGCAAAATGACCCGAACTGGCAGGCGAATGTGTTGCAGTATCAGGCCGATCAGCTCAATCTGGGGATTGCCAGCGGCAATTTGCTGCCGACCGTGTCCCTTTCAGGCAATGTCACCCGTAAAAACCAGTCCGTCAATAACTCGCAGTCTGCAGGTTTGCCACCTGGGTTTGGTGAGTTGCAAAGTTCCAGTACCACCAGCCGGCAGGTGGCTTTAACCGCCCGCCAGCCTTTATTTCGCTGGGATGCCTGGCAAGGTTATAAGCAGGTCAAGACCTCGGTCGAACTCAGTGAAGTCAATCTGCGTCTGCAAAAACAGCAGCATATTTTACAGGTGGCGGAAGCCTATTTTAATGTCTTGCGTCAGCAGTCCTTGACTACGGCTTATTTACAGGAAGAGCAGGCACTGTCTGAGCAGTTACGGATGATGAATGCCAAACTGAAAGAAGGTCTGATAGCGCGCAGTGAGGTCAGTGAAGCCAATGCCCAGTATCAAAGTGCCCAAGCCAACCGGATTTCGACTCAAGTTCAGTTGGTACTGGCCCAAGAACAACTGGCACAGTTAATCGGCCCTTATCAGGAAAATCTGGCCGTATTACGCAACGATTTCCAGTTTCAGAAACCGGTTCCAAGTGCTATGCAGTCCTGGACCGAATTGGCACAAAACCAGAATCTGAATATTCTGCAAGCGCGTCTGCAAAAGCGCTATTCTGAAGATGCCAAACGGGTCGAACAGGCTGCACTCTATCCGCAGGTCGAAGCGGTCGGAACTTATGGCTATTTAAAACAAAGTCCGGCCACGAGCCTGTCCAGCAATGGAGCTTTTGACCAGATTGGGGTGGAAGTGAACTGGAATGTATTTAGTGGTGGACGCACGCAAAAAAGTATCCGTCAGGCCGGCGTTAATGTGCAAAAAAGTGAAGCGCAACTGGATGCAGCCATCCGTAAAGCCAATACCGATGTGAAACAGTCATTTATGCAGGTAGAAACCGATCAGGCCAAACTGAATGCACGTAAAGCCGCGATGGACTCTTCGGAAATTGTCTCACAAGCGTCCAGAGCCCAATATCAGGAAGGCTTAAAAACCATGGTCGATGTGTTGCTGGCACAGCGTAATGCCTTTTCCGCCAAGACCGATTATTTAAATGCCAAATATGATTATCTTCTACATGTGCTGCAATTGCAGGCTTCGGTTGGGCAGTTAACCGAAAAGGAACTGGCAGAGCTGAATGCCTGGCTGATTGAATATGATTCGCCTCAGCCTCTATGAGGCTACTATTGTCATCAAACTTTCATCATAGATATGCTTTAATATGATTTATTATTGATCATTGTCCTCTATCGTTCAGGAGTAGCTTTCCTTGTGTCCAAATAATCCTGTATTAAGTCATCACATTTCTTCGCAATTTAATGAAGAACTGCAGGACGTAAATACCAAATTCATGTCGATGGGCGGACTGGTAGAACAGCAGGTAGCTAATGCCATTCATGCCCTATTGGACACAGATGTCTCAATGGCAGTAGATGTGCAGTTTCAAGATAATGTCGTCAATCAGATGGAACGAGATATTGATGAAGCGCTGACCCTGATTCTGGCGCGCCGTCATCCTGCCGCGATTGATTTACGTATGGTGCTTGCCATGTCCAAGGCCAATACCGATCTGGAACGGATCGGCGATGAAGCCTCGAAAATAGGCCGAATTGCACAAAGCTTATGTGAAGAGGGCGGCTCACCGCGCGGTTATATGGAAACCCGGCATATTGGCAACCAGGTGCGGGTGATGATTCATGATGCACTGGATGCTTTTGCGCGTCTGGATGTAGATCAAGCTTTGAAGGTCATGTTGGCAGATGCGGATATTGACCGTGAGTATCAATCAGCCACACGTACGCTTATGACTTATATGATTGAAGATCCGCGGCATATCAGTCGTGTCATCAATGTATTATGGGTGCTGCGTTCGCTAGAAAGAATTGGCGATCATGCCCGGAATATTTCGGAACAGGTGATCTATATGGTCAAAGGTTTTGATGTGCGTCATACCAGCGTTGAAGAAATTGAACAGAAAGTTCAGCGTTAAACGTTCCAGACTTAAATAAAAAAACCTCCAGCTCGGAGGTTTTTTATTGGGATAGAAAAGCTAACTATGAGTTTCTTCCTCAGCATCATCTTCAAAAGTTTTGGCAATTTTTTCAATATTCAGGCTTTTGGCCATCGCATCAAAGATTTCCTTATATACGCCTTGCTGATGATAAAGCTGATCGTGTTCACCATGTTCAGCAATCGTTCCTTCTTTCATCACATAGGTATAATCCGCATCAATAATCTGCGACAGGCTATGCGAAATGATGATCACGGTACGGCCTTGCTTGATCTGGTCCAGACTTTGTTTGATCTGTTCCGTGGCAATTGCATCCAGACTCGCCGTCGGTTCATCCAGAAAAATGATCGGTGGATTTTTCAGGAACATCCGTGCCAAGGCAATCCGTTGCTGCTGGCCGCCAGACAGCATCAAGGCATCGCTGTCATAGCCATCCGGTAACTGTAAAATCTGCTCATGAATCGAGGCTTTTTCTGCCGCCTCAATTACATCTTCCATTGAGGCAGTAGTTTTGCCGTAACGGATATTGTCAAAGATGGTGCCCTGAAAAATATGGTTTTTTTGTAAGACCAGACCAATATGATCGCGTAGATATTGGGTGTCATAATCTTTCAGGTCAATGCCATCCAGTTTGATCTGGCCTTGCTGTGGTTCATAAAATTTATCCAGCAAACTGATCAGGGTGGATTTTCCGGCACCCGATAAGCCCACCAAGGCGGTAATTTTATTGGGACGAATTTCCATATCAATATCTTTCAGGGCATGGTGGCCGTTTGGATAATAAAAATTCACGCCACTCAGTTCAAATTTTCCTTGGACAATCGGTTTCTGCTGACCGCTTTGTTCAATTTCATCATCTGCTTCCAGAATCTTGAAAAAGCTTTCTGAATAGATCATGGCGTCATTTACTTCATCATAAATCCGGTGCAGGGATCGGATTGGGGCAGAGACATTATTAAACAGCAACACATGAAACATGATCATGCCAATACTCATCTGGCCATCCAGCACAAAGTAGGAGGTTAGAATAATGATGAGTACAATCCCGATCTGTTCCAGAAAAGTTTTCAGGCCATCAAACAGGAAACTGGTCTGGCGGGTTTTCATCTGATTGTTGGTCAATTCACGCTGTAATCCCAACTGCTTTTCCGATTCAATCGACTCGCGGTTAAAGGATTTGATCACAGTAATCGAGTTGATGATGCTGAGAATGCCCTGACTCTTTTTCTCCCGACCATCGCGAAGACTGCGGCGCCAGCCCCCCAGCTTTTGCGCCTGTTTATAGGTCAACCAGAAATAGATCGGGACAATGGCAGTTGCAACCAGACCGACATAGACATTGGCATAGTACATCAACCCCAAAGCCACAATAGCACTGGTAAATAACGGTAAAATATCAATGAAAAAGATCTGTACCAGACGGGTCAGTGAGCCAATACCACGGTCAATCCGGGTCTGTAATTTACCGGCCTGATTATTTTCCTGATTAAAAAATTCCAGACGATATTTTAAAAACTTTTCAATAATCCCTTGGGCCAGATCCTGAGAGACAAAAATTCGCAGTTTCTCTCCATAGAACTTCTGCCCGAACTGGACAAAGGCATTAATAATTTCTTTGCCGAGCAAAATTGCCGAAATAGTAATCAGAATATGCCAGCCTTGCTCCAGTCCTTGACCGGCTTCGAGTAGCGAATTGATGCTGTCGACCGCATATTGCAAGGTAATGGCATTGACCTGTGCGGTGAATGAACCGATCAGGGTCAGAATCAGCGTGGCAATCACCAGCAACCGATAAGGCTGAACAAAGGGACGAAGTTTCTGAAACAGCTGCCATAAGTTCATAAAAGGATTATTTTTATTGTGAAAGTTGAATTCAGTCTAGGCAGGAATCATGCCAGCCACAAGCATAAATGTTGTAGTCATTTGTGAAGAGCAGTTGTAATCCTTTAGGTCGAATGTCAGTATTTTCATGTGGATACTGGATCTGATTGATATGACTTTCGATTTATTTGCACCCCAGCCGCAAGCGAATGTATTACCTTTTGATGGGGTAGTAGAAGATTATGGCCTGATTTTGGATGAGGGACAAAGCCAGCAGTATCTACAGCATTTTCTCAGTCAGCTGGCCTGGCAACATGATGAAGTGCATTTATTTGGTAAGCACCATGTCACAGGTCGCCAGGTGGTCTGGTATGGCGATGAACATTATCAGTATCGTTATTCTGGTACGCTCAAACAAGCTCAGGTATGGACACCCGGATTATTCCGTTTAAAGCAACATATTGAAATTCTGGTCGGTCATCCCTTTAATTCCTGTCTGGCCAATTTGTATGAAGATGGTTCGCAAGGCTTGGGTTGGCATAGTGATGATGAGCCGGCTTTATATACAGGTACTTCTCGGGAAAATGTCATCGCTTCTCTGAGTCTGGGAGCCACCCGCAAAATGAGCTTTAAGCATAAAATTCGCAGTGATAAAGTCGATGTGCTGTTACATAGTGGGCAATTAATTGTGATGCGTGGCGCGACACAGCAACACTGGAAGCACAGTATCAGCAAAACCAGCAAAGTTTTAACACCAAGAATTAACCTGACTTTTCGTTATTTTTATCCTTAAGAAGCATTTTGGAGCATAAAAAAGCACCCTGACGGATGCTGATTTAAAAAATTTTCAAAACAGATTAAGGCGTGATTCCAGCAGGATGGCGATACCAGCTTTCAATCAACAAGGTAGCCGCAATACTGTCGGCAGAGAGTTTTTTGCCGCGACCTTGAGCCTGATAATGATCCAGTTCATCGCGTGCTTCACGGGTAGTCAAACGTTCATCTACCATCCAGGTTTCAATATTGGTCTGATGACGTAAACGGCGGGCAAATTTTCGCGCCCGTGTCGACAGCTCGGATTCACTATCATCCATATTCAATGGCAAACCGACCAGAAATAAATTCGGTTGATGGCTTTTCACGATTTTGAGCAGCTCATCCCAGTTGGGGATACCATCTTTCATGGGAAATAAGGGCAGGGGATTGGCACTTGCAATCAGGGATTGTCCAACCGACATTCCCATTTTTTGTGTACCAAAATCAAACGCCATAATGGTTTGTGGCGCGTTTACATCAGGCATGTCCAATCTCGGAAGATAACCAGTTGCGGTCTACGCCCATTTTTTTATAGGCAGCATCCCAACGGTCGTTATAAGGTAAGTTAAAAATCAGATCCATATCGGAATCACAAATCAGCCAGTCACCACGGGCAATTTCCTGTTCCAGCTGATGCTTGCCCCAGCTGGCATAACCGAGGGCAATCTGATAGCGACCGACACCTTCATTATGCGCAATCGCATCCAGAATATCTTTGGAGGTGGTAATGCAGACATTTTCACCCACGGCAATGGAGGAGTGCCAGGTCGGCTGACCGGTATGTAAGACAAAGCCGGCCTCAGGGCGCAAAGGGCCACCTTGCAATACTTCATGCGGATTGACATTATCTGCTTCAATATCCAGATCATTCAGCAATTCTTTAATTTGAATGCCGGCAGGTCGATTGATAATGATGCCTTGGGCACCATCTTCATCATGACGCGCGAGATAAATGACCGTCTGTGCAAAAAAATCATCATTCGCATGCGGTGGTGCAATCAGACAACGATGTGTCAGAAACTGTTTGGTCACCTGAGCAGTTCTCCCAAAGTCAGTATGCTATGCAGTCTGAAAAAGTGAAGCATGGCCTACGGGCCTAATTGTAATCACTCAAACAGCGGCTTTCTTCCTGCTAGTTATCCCATAAAATGCTTAGGCTGACAACTTGGATATGGGGTAAATCAGGCATGAACAGGTTAAGGCCGGTTTTAAAACTCCTTTTAAAAAGACTTTCAGTGATTTTATTTAAATGATGGGAGGTAGTTTTAAGCGTTTTTTATTTATGCTAAAACAGCCAGATAAACCGAGTAAAAACTTACTTAAATTTTAATAAAAAATATTAAATATATTGTGGTGGAATGATGAATAATAACAATAGATCATTCATGGTTAAAAGTAGACTATATATAGTTTCTTGCTTTTAAATAGAATTTATCTGAAAACTAAAGGCAAGTTATTACAATCTCAGCTCATTAATTAAGCTCTAACTATATTTCGATACATAGTTTCTAGTGATTAAAAAATGGTCAATATTAGATAGCAAACTATAATATTTGTTTATTTATGTAATAAATTTGCGATATATTGTACAGAATATTTCAATTGTTATACAAAATATACATATTGAAACCATATTGCTTTGTTCGTAGAATGCAGAAATTTTCATCTTTAATTTATTTTTTTAATGGGGTTGTTATGCATCATATTTTAAAAGGGACTTTAATTTCTGCGCTATTTTCTGTGTCGGTCACTTCACAGGCAGCAGTATTTAGTAGTTATAATGAAGAAGGTAGTTTTTTCCGTAGTCATTTGAATAGCGCTTTATCTGAAAACCTCATTACTCAGTTTAAGGACAAAGCTGATTCAAAGGATGGAGTTTTATATTTACTTGAACAAGCCCGCTTATTACAAGTTAACCATCAATATGAAGAAAGCCGAGATTATTATAAGCAAGCCTTTACGCTGTTAGAAAAACAAAAAAATCGGGCCAAAATTAGTGTGTCCCGAATGGGGTTTAAGGCTCTTGCCATGGTCAGCAATGACTCTGTAGTGCCTTATCTGGTACCAGCACATGAGCAGGTGCTGGCGCATATTTCCCAAGCTAAAAACTATATTTTCTTAAAGGATCTGGAAGCTGCTGCGGTAGAAATGCGCGTGGCTCAGGGCCTCCAGCGTGAAATCGAATTGTTGCACCAAAAAGAACTAGAAAAGAAAAAAGACAAAGTAGCTAAAAACACGGAAGCAGAGAAGAATCTAAGTGTGCTGGATGAAGCTTTTGTCGGTCTGGACCCCATAGCCGGCAAGATTAAGAACAGCTATCAGAATGCCTACGCTTTTTATATGGCAGCCAATTTATGGGAAACCTTGGGTGAATACAATGATGCCTTGGTTGATTATAAGAAAGCTTATGAGTTACAACCAGATAAGCAAATTTCCGAAGACGTGAAACGTCTGGATCAACTGGTCACACAGCATAAGAAGGGTAGTGTTCCGGTGATTGTATTTATCGAACAGGGAATTGTACCGCAAAAGGTGGAAAATAAAATTGATGTCCCTACACCGGGCGGTTTAATCAATATTGCTTTTGCGACCTATGAACCAAGTACCTATGTGATACCAACTAGCCTGAAAGTGAAAGTCAATAATAAAGCTTTACAAGACAGTTATGTGATTAGTGATATTGGTGCTTTGGCCGTCAAGGACCTCAAAGAAAAAATTATGGCGAATGTGAGCAGTCAGGTGCTGCGCGCCACTGCAAAATATGCCGCACAAAAAGAACTTGGTAACCAGTTTGGTGTGTTTGGTCAACTTGCCGGTAACGTCTTAAATATGGCGACTGAGCGTGCTGACTTGCGTGGCTGGAGTACCTTGCCGAGTAATGCCCAGATTGCGCGCTTAAATTTAACGCCGGGCAAACATAATTTACAACTTTCTAGCGGGAGTGTATCTAGCTCTCCGGTCACCCTAGATGTGAAAGCCAATCAAACAGTGTTTGTCTATGCCCATCATGTTAATGACAAAATTACGGCTAGTGTAAGCACCATTCCACATTAATCATAAATAAGGGAACAATATGAAACGTCAATTTAGCTTTGCTGTACTTGGTTTAGGGGCGCTGTTCATGGTGGGTTGTACCGCACCGAATGCCTTATCTACCCAAACCAATGCCAATAATGAAATGAGTATCCGCACCATTACCAATAATCCGGTATTAACTACGGAAGTCTTTGTGGAACGTGTGAATATGAGCTTGGTTGGTGATTTAAAGCGTGCTTCAATCGCGATCAAAAACCGCCGTTTTAACAATAAAGATTTTAGCTACAAGATTGTTTGGGTGGATGCACAAGGTGTGGAAGTTAATCCTGAAGGTGCCATCTGGAAGCCGATCCAGTTAACCGGACGTGAAACCAAAGGTGTGCAGTCCTTGGCGCCAAATCCATCTGCTGTTGATGTTGTTGTGTATTTGAAAAAATAAGAGAGACTTGAAATGAACGCAAAATTGATTTTCGCCGCATTGGCAACTACGACACTGCTTAGTGGCTGTGCCTCTACTGGTTCAGTAAGTTATGGTGATGCCCAAGCAGTCGAAACCTTAACCACAGACTTTGGTTCAACTGACTTGCAAATGATTGCAGCCAAAATGGTGGATGACATGTTGATGTTCCCGCCAGTGGTGCAAATGACCCAAAACCGCCGTCCGGTCATTGTCCTTGATCGGATTCATAACAAAACCCAGGAACATATCGATACCGAATCGATTACTGACAGTATTCAGAACAAACTAATCAATTCTGGAAAATTTCGTTTTGTTGATATGAAATCGGTGAATGCGGTGGCACAGCAGCTAGCTTATCAAAAGCAAAGCGGTATGGTGAACCAGTCAACAGCAGTACGTGCCGGTGGTCATATTGGTGCCGAATTTATGCTAAATGGCAACTTGTCGAGTATTGTGAAGAATGCCGGTGGCAAGAGTGATGTGTATTACAAGTTCACTTTTAAATTGCAAAACCTGCAAACTGGTATCGTAGAGTGGACTGGCGAGAAAGAAATCCGTAAGGCAGGCAAACGCTCGACTTTTGGTCTGTAATTTCAATGAAGGTCACTGTGCTTTTGGCACAGTGACTGTAGAAGAATATAATATGAAAAAAATATTACTTGCAGGCCTGTTGTCTGGATTGTTGAGCGCTCCGGCCTTTGCAGCCATTAAAGAAGTGGTTAAAGAAGCCAGTGGAAGTGGTCCAACTCAATACCAGGCGATTTCTGAAGCCTTATTAATTGCTGTGCAATCGGTAAATGGTGCTTCAGTTTCTTCCCAAATGAATTATGAAGAGACTGTTTCTGTATCGGTGAATAATCAGGGCTGGAGTTATAACGGTAAAGTTTCACCAGTTTTTAGTGTGGCAAATCAAGGTTCAGGTTCAGTGACCAAGTTTCAGGTGCTGAGTGTGACGGGTGCAAAAAATAATTACCGTGCCAAAGTTCGCGCACATGTGGTGAAGTTTGAATCGACTGTACAAGACCAGCATTTGCGCAGGATTGCAGTATTGCCATTCCAGATGGCCGAGAAAAATAACCGACTGGCCAATGACACATCTGCCTATGAGTTTAGTCAGGAATTATCCGATACTTTAGGAAATTATCTGGCTCAAAGCGGACAGTTGAGTGTGGTAGATCGTCATTATCTGGATGAAATGCAGTCTGAAAATGCATTCCTGTATTGGGATGGTGCACCGCATGAGCTGGCGCGTATCGGTCAGAAAGTTGGAGCAGACTATTTACTGGTGGGACGAATTAATGATCTGTCTAGTGCCAGCCATCAGCAAATGTATGGTTTGAATGCCGGCGCTGAACAAGTGCGTTTAAGCTGGCGTGTCATTGAAGCCAATACCAGTAAAGTGGTAGCAGCGGGCACTTTCAATCGAACTCTGTCTAATTTAATGACACAGAATATTCTGACCAATAGTTTAAATGACAGTACGGCGGATAAAATTGCTCAGGGCTTAAACCCGGAAATTTTACAGGGCTTAAAATTACAGCCTGTACAGTCGCAGACTGGTCAATCTTATGATTCATCACCGGGCTATGAAATGACGCCAGGTTCAAGCGATCAACCTGTAAAATGGTAAGTTAATATTAGTTCGAATGATTTTTAACACATAAAGAATCTCTGACCTAAATGCAGGGATTTTTTATGTGTCGCTTTACAAGTAGCTCAAGCCTGCTGAAATTTCAGCTGACGTAACTGGCGGGCATGTTGCAAGGTGGTTTCACTAATCTCTACACCGCCTGTCATTCTTGCAAGCTCCTGAATAATTTCATTTTCCTCAAGGTCAATGATTGTGCTGCTGGCAGGATCAGTCTGCTGTTTTTTTACCAGTAGATGCTGATCAGATTGTGCTGCCACTTGTGCCTGATGGGTAATACACAGAATCTGTACATGCTGGGCCAGATCGGCCAGTAAACGCCCGACAATCTCTGCGGTACCACCACTAATCCCGACATCAATTTCATCAAAGACCAGCACTTCAGCTTCGGTTTTTTCCGCATTCATGACTTGCATCACTAGCGCAATACGCGAGAGTTCACCGCCTGATGCAACCCGGGCCAAAGGCTGTGCCGGAATGCCTTTATTGGCAGTAAACAGCAATTGAATAAAGCTGAGACCTTCACTAGAGGGATGCTCCAAAGGCTCAAACTTGAACTCAAAATGTGCTTCAGGCAATGCCAGTTGTTTGACCTGCTCAGTGAGCTGCTTGGCCAACGGTGCTGCGGCTTCACGGCGAATCTGATCCAGATGTTGGGCTTTATCCAGAAACTCCTGATAAGAAACCGCGACCTGTTCAGCCAGTGTTTCCGGATCTTCCAGTTGATGCAGCTGTTCTAATTCGGTTTGCCAGGCTTCATATTCTTCTTTGAGTAATTCTGGCTGGGTACGATATTTACGTGCCAGACGATGGAAGATTTCTAAAGTCGAATTTAGTACTTCCATGCGTTCCGGATCAAAACTCTGCCGATCCATAAACTGGCGTAAATTCGCTGCTGCATCTTCAAGTTCGCTTTGGGCATTCAGCAGGGAGGTGTAAATTCCGGAAAGCTGTTCGCTACGACCGGCATGTGATTCCATGCGACGTAGAATGGAAGCCAGTTCTTGGGAAATATTCTGTTCGCCTTCATCCAGACTATTCAGGCTATAGACACAGTCCTGCATGATCGCTTCATGATGCGAGAGCCGATCAAATTCCTGTTCAATTTCAGGATAATCCGTCTGAACAATTTCTTCCAGTTCTTCGAGTTGCAGCTCAAGGGTTTCCAGACGCTGCTTGCGTGTCGCTTGTGCATCCAAAGCTGCCTGATGCTGGCGGATATTTTTTTGCCAAGTGCTATACGCATCACGTACGGCTTGCGCCGGCACATAAAAATGATAATAACGATCCAGCCAGTGCTTCGGATAAGGCGGTTCTAATAATTGTTGCTGACTATGCTGGCTATAGAGTTGTACCAGTAAACGCCCAATTTCTTTTAGTTCAGACAGGCTACTCGGACGTCCATTGATCCAGGCCTTGCTACGGCCGGTGGCAAAAATCACCCGGCGTAAATGAATTTCACCTGACTCATCATCCAGTTCATGTTCTTTTAACCATGCGGCTTCAGGACTGTGTTCCTGATAGCTGAAACTGGCGGTGACATCCGCCTTTTCCGTACCATAACGCACATAATTGGTATCGGTTCGCTCACCCAGACAGGCAGACAATGCATCCAGTAACAGGGATTTACCTGCACCGGTTTCACCGGTTAAAACGTTAAAACCTTTATCAATATCAATAGCAAGATGCTCGGCTAAAGCAAAATTGATCAGAGTTAAATGTGTCAGCATAAACGCATCCGGGCTGCGAAAAGTTTGATTGAAATAGCCTGATGTTGGATTTGGGTCACAACATGGCTGTGATTATTATAAATCAGGACGAATCAATTTCATTCTATCTTAAATTTTAACGATTCATATATGCTTATTTCACTGTATTTTCGCAAGAAGCTGACTCAGAAGTATGTTAATTCACTGCTGATTTTCATATTTTTGACATCCCCAATCTTTAAATTAAAGACTCAATTGAGCCTGTTTTTAAAAGAGCGCGTGCAGATCGAAACTTAAGTTTATCTATCAGCAAAATACAGGCCAAAACATGCTGTAAATAGAAGGGGTTCAGGTGATACAGAATATTTGATCGACGCCGACAAACTTCGATTGATTAGTTGAGGGTGCACATTTAAACTACAGCAATCAAAATATTACAAAATGCTTTATCTGGAGAAATCGCATGTCAGCTCAGTTTGATCATGTATCGGTACTTAAAAAATCTAATGTATATTTCGGCGGGTTGTGTATTAGTCACATTGTACAATTTGAAGACGGGACCAAGAAAACGTTGGGTGTCATTCTGCCATCAGAAAATGCTTTGACCTTTGAAACACATGTTCCTGAGCGTATGGAAATTGTTTCAGGTGAATGCCGTGTTCAGATTGGTGATAGCGAAGAAAGTGAGCTGTTCCGTGCCGGTCAGTCTTTCTATGTGCCGGGCAATAGCCGTTTTAAAATTGAAACCGATGATGTGCTGGATTATGTCTGCCATTTTGAAGGTTAAGTCCAGATTCAAGATCAGTGCAAACCGGGCAAGAAATTTCAGTGCGAATCGGTTAAACTAATCAGCTATAGAAATCCTGTGAAGTCAGCTTTACGGGATTTTTCTTTTGTATATAACTAATCTAGAGGTCGTTCATGGCAAAACCTGAATATTTTTATGGCGTACATTCAGTGGAGTCATTGTTAGAGCTTGAGCCTGAACGTGTCTTGACATTATTCACTCTCAAAGGACGCGATGATCAGCGTTTAAAGCGTGTACTGGAACTGGCTGAACCGTTTGGGATCAGTGTGCAGCAAGCCAGCCGTGACAAACTGGAGAAACTGGCCGGGCAACCGTTTCACCAAGGCGTGGTCGCTGCGGTACGTGCTCATCCAACCCTGAATGAAAAAGATCTTGAATCATTGTTGAGTGCGAATCCTCAAGCATTGTTATTGGCTCTGGATCATATTACTGATCCGCATAATCTCGGTGCCTGTATCCGTACAGCCGCTGCAATGGGCGTTGAGGCAGTGATTGCGCCACGTGATCGTTCTGCAACTTTAACCCCGACAGCACGTAAAGTGGCTGCTGGTGGTGCGGACAAAGTCAAATTTATTCAGGTGACTAATCTGGCGCGTACTTTGGGTCAAATCAAAGAAGACTTTAATGTGCGAGTCGTCGGTACCATGCTGGATGAAAAAGCGCTGCCGATTCAGGAGTTTGATTTCACCGGTACTGGTGTCTGTGTGGTGATGGGTGCGGAAGATACTGGTCTGCGTCCAATTACGCAAAGCCAATGTGATCAGACCGTGTATATCCCGATGGCAGGTAATCTGCAAAGTCTGAATGTCAGTGTGGCTACAGGTATGGCACTGTATGAAGCCTGCCGTCAGCGTAACCTTTAATTGATGATGGCATTGTCAGACCGTACCCAAGGCTATGTTTTTTTAGTTGTTACCATGTGCATCTGGGGCGGTTTTACCTTAACGGCCCGCCTGAATGCACTTTGGCAGATCAGTGCCTGGGATATTGTGGCCTTGCGTTTTTCTCTGGCCTTCCTGATTCTGATGCCGATCTTGCTCTATCGTAAAGAGGCCGCTTTTTTACTGAAAAAAGAGCCTTTTATTTTAGCGATGATTGGTGGGGTGATTTACTGCCTGTTTGCCTATAGCGCTTTTCACTACGCACCTACCGCCCATGCTGCAATTTTCTTGAATGGCTGTATTCCAATCTGTACCGCGATTATGGCTTTTTTTCTGATGGGGCAGGCTTTTGATAAACATACCTGGGCCAGCCTGATCATTATGATCGTAGTACTATGTCTCATGAGTATGCTGATGTATAGGGAAACTGGTGTGGCCTTTGGAGCAGGAGACGGACTGTTTTTTATTAGTGCTATACTTTGGGCGATTTTTACCGTTTTATTGCGTAAATATCAGCTAACTGCATGGCAGGCAATGTGTGGTGTCGCGATCTGGTCGGCAGTGGTTTATGTGCCGATTTATCTGCTATTTTTACCGAAAAACCTGAGTGTGCCTGAACCCGAGCATTTACTGTTTCAGACCATTTTTCACGGCATATTTGTGGTGATTATTGCTACTTTAAGTTATGTAGAAGCCATCAAGCGTCTTGGTGCATTTAAGGCAGGCAGTATTACCAATCTTGCACCTTTTATTGCGGCAATTCTGGCTGTACCTTTATTAAATGAAACTTTAAGTCTGGCCATGGTGTGTGGCCTGATGGGTATGGCAGTTGGGGCCTTACAGCCATGGCGCTGGTTACAGCATCAGGACAGTCTAAGCCGAAAATTAGCAGAACAAAAAAAACAGTCTTAATCAGACTGTTTTTTTTATGCTTCAGCTGGCTGCCATGTTTAAATATTTTTGATGTAATAGTCTGAGATGAGCATAGAGATGATCCAGATGACCATCATTTAGGACAATATCATCGGCCATGGTCTGCTTTTGTTCGCGGGACATTTGGGCAGCAATGATATTGCGAATTTGTTCGATATTCTGCCCGTCGCGTTGTGAGGCCCGCTCAATTTGCAGTTCGATTGTGGCATCAATCAGTAAGGTATGCTGAGTGAGTTCGTGCTGATTGGTTTCGAACAGTAGAGGAGAAACCAGAATGGCATAGGGACTTTGCGCAGCATGTAGTTGCTGGATAATGGAAGTGCGAATTGCCGGATGGGTAATACTTTCCAGAGTTTTGCGTGCTTCAGGAGACTGGAAGATATATTCACGCAAGGCACGACGATTCAGTGAACCATCGGCAAGCAATACCCAATCGCCAAAAGCCTGCTGAATCTGGGTCAGTGCAGGCTGGCCAATCGCGACCACTTCACGCGCTACCACATCGGCATCGACTACCGTGATCCCTTGTGCTTCAAACCACTGACTGGCAGCAGACTTGCCACTGCCAATCCCGCCGGTTAAACCGAGTACAAATTTCAATTTACTGACCTAAATACACTTTCATAATTTGTTCACCCCAAAGAAAAGCGATCCAACCGGCAATAGCAATATAAGGACCAAAAGCAAAAGGCTGATTTTCCTTGCGAACTTTTAGCAGAATGATGCCAATAATCGCACCTACCAGGGAAGACAGCAGCACAATTAAAGGCAGTAATAATGGACCCATCCAGGCACCCAAAGCCGCAAGCAATTTAAAATCGCCATAACCCATGCCTTCCTTGCCGGTGATGATTTTAAAGACATAATACACCACCCACAAACACAGAAAGCCAATGATATAGCCCCAGATGGCAGCGCTCGGTGAGGTATAGAGGGCATAACTATTGACGCCCAGACCCAGCGCGGCCAGGGGCAGGGTATAACGGTCCGGCAATAACTGGGTGTCAAAATCAATAAAAGTCAGTGCAATTAAGACATAAGTCAGAATCAGGCCAAATAACATCTGGACAGTCGGACCAAAAACAGCCACCACCATCAGCGCACAGGCCGCGGTCAGAAGCTCAATCAGTGGATAGCGGATACTGATGGGATTCTGGCAGTTGCCGCACTTGCCGCGCAAGACCAGCCAGCTGATAACTGGAATATTCTGGTACCAGCGGATTGGCTGATGACACTTGGGGCAAGCTGAAGCGGGTTTGCTTAAACTTAACTTAGTTTCATCAATCACCGGCTGTTCCGGATGCAGGAACATCTGGCAATCAGTACGCCATTCCTGTTCCATCATCTTGGGAGTGCGGTAAATCACGACATTCAGAAAGCTGCCGATACATAAACTAAAAAGCCCAACTGCGATATACAACGCCGTTGGGTTTTGAATAAAATATTGAATAAGATCTTGCATTAAACCACAGAACCCATTTGGAAAATTGGAAGGTACATGGCAATCACCAGACCACCGACAAGCACACCGAGAACAGCCATAATGAGCGGTTCCATCATCGAGGTTAAGCCGTCAACTGCATTGTCGACTTCATTTTCATAATGTGTGGCTACTTTGTCTAGCATGGCATCTAGTGCACCAGATTCTTCACCAATCGCGACCATTTGTACTGCCATGGATGGGAATTTGTTGGTCACGCGCATGGCAAACTGTAGTTGTTGACCTGTGGCGACATCTTCACGGATTTTCATCACGGCATCTTCATACACCACATTATTGGTGGCGCCGGCAGTAGATTCCAGTGCATCAATCAACGGTACACCGGCTGCGAAAGTCGTGGCCAAGGTGCGGCTATAACGTGCAATAATCGCTTTATATACCAAATCTCCAAAAATCGGTGCTTTAAGTGCCGCCTTATCCAGAAAATCGCGGAATTTTTTGCTACGTTTTTTGGCTTCAAGAAAAATGGTAATTACTATTCCAATGGCAATAATCAGTATAAACCAATATTTTTGCATCCATTCCGACATATTGACCACCATTTTGGTAAAAGCAGGCAGGTCAGCGCCAAATGAAGAGAAAACATCTTGGAAAACCGGGACTACTTTGACCATCAGGATAATGGTAACAATCAGGGCGACAACGATTACTGTAGCCGGATATTTCATGGCTTTTTTGATTTTTTGCTTGAGCAGTTCACTTTTTTCTTTATAAATTGCAACACGATCCAGCATTGTCTCTAAAGCACCAGACTGTTCACCTGATTCCACCAGCGAACAGAATAATTTATCGAAGTATTGTGGATATTTACGCAGTGCTCCAGCGAAAGTGTTACCACCCTCGACCTCGCCTTTAATACCCAGTACGACTTCACGCATGGCTGGATTTTCCAGACCCTCTGCGACAATTTCAAAGCCTTGTACCAGTGGTACCCCGGCTTTCATCATGGTCGCCAACTGTCGGGTAAAAATCGTAATATCCAGTGTCGAGACTTTTTTCTTCATCAAGCCTTCGAGAATATTTTTTTTCTTTTCCCGAATGGTCTTGATACTGATGCCTTGTTTTCGAAGAGTCACCTTGGCCAAAGCCATATTTTTCGCTGGCAATTCCCCCTTGATCTTTGCCCCTTTACGATCAATTCCTTCATAGCTGAAGATCGGCATCATCTGGCCTTTCTTTACTACTGCCATACCTTTATCCTTATTTTAGATCAGCGCCCGATCATTCGCTGGTGACACGATTGACTTCCTGTAAAGAAGTCACCCCCTGCATCACCTTGATTAAACCTGATCGGCGTAAATTGTTAAAACCTGCGCGTGCGGAAGCATCGGCAATTTCAAGTGCATTGCCGTCCTCCATAATAATTCTGGAAATTTCGGGTGTTACTTTCATAACTTCATAAATACCCACACGACCCTTATATCCTTCGCGACATTCATTGCAGCCCACCGGTTCATAAATTTGGAACTCAGGTTGCTGCAAGTCGGTTTCGGTAAAACCCATCTCCAGTAAGCTTTGTTTCGGAATATCGGCAGGTTTTTTACATTGTGAACACAAACGACGCGCCAACCGTTGTGCAATGACCAGGTTGACTGAAGTGGCAATATTGAAAGAAGGCACCCCCATATTGCGTAAACGGGTCAAAGTCTCAGGCGCACTATTGGTATGCAGCGTCGACATCACCATATGACCAGTCTGCGCCGCTTTAATCGCAATCTCGGCAGTTTCCAGATCCCGGATCTCACCGACCATTACGATATCCGGGTCTTGACGTAAGAAGGACTTTAGTGCCGCAGAGAAGGTCAGGCCAACTTTATTATTGACGTTGACCTGATTAATCCCTTGTAAGTTAATCTCGACTGGATCTTCCGCTGTCGAAATATTGGTATCTTCACGATTGAGAATATTCAGACCGGTATACAGTGAAACGGTTTTACCGGAACCTGTTGGACCAGTGATCAGGAGCATGCCTTGCGGTTTGTCCAGCGCTTGCATAAAAAGGTCTTTTTGTTCCGGTTCATAACCTAGTGCATCAATTCCCAACATCGCGCTGGAGGGATCCAGAATCCGCAGTACCAGCTTCTCACCAAACAGGGTAGGGAGAGAGTTGACACGGAAATCAATGGCTTTATTTTTAGAAAGTTTTAATTTAATACGACCATCTTGCGGTACCCGTTTTTCAGAAATGTCCATTTGCGACATGACTTTAAGACGCGAAGACAAGCGATTTGCCAGCTGTAGTGGTGGTGTTGCAATCTGGCGTAGCACTCCATCAACCCGGTACCGTACCCGATAGATTTTTTCATAAGGTTCAAAGTGTAGATCTGAAGCACCCATACGAATCGCATCGATGAGTAACTTATTGATATATTTGACAATTGGTGCTTCATCACCTTTATTGCTTTCATCATCTTCTTTATTCGGATCGGTGGATTCAACATCAACATCCAGATCAAAGTCTTCATCAAACTCAAACGTGCTTTCTTCAGTAAAATTCTGCTCGATCAGTTTTTCAAGTTTATTGTGTTCAACAATAATCGTTTCAATATTGAGTTTGGTGGAAAAACGGACTGCATCAATTGCTTCGATATTGGTGGGGTTACTGATCGCAACATATAAAATACTGGAATTTTTAAAAATCGGCAGGATGCGATGCTTGGTAATCAGCTTTTCATCAATCACATCCCGCAAAATTTGGGCAGGATCATAGGCACTGATATCAAACAGTGGTTCGCCAAATTCAATTGAAATCGTTTCAGCAATGACGGTCGGGGAAAGTTGCTGCTGGTTAATTAACTCAGCCACGATATCGATTTTTTCTTGCTTGGCATGCGCCAACGCACTGCGCATATCTTCAGCCGAGATGACGCCTTCCTCGACCAAACGACGAATAAATCCGGTAAATCTTGGCGACCCCTGTAATGCTGTCATGCTATAAATGCCTACTCATCAAATTCTTTTAATTGCTATATTAAAATTATACGTTTGTTACGTAAAAATACCATAGCCAAGAGTGCTGCTAGCTTCCTCATCTCCAGTAAAAGCATGAACTGGTTAGAAGAAGTCCTCATTTTTTTAAGTGATAACAAAAAATAACCATTTTGGATAGTCTAAACTGAGAATGAGTGATAAGAAAACTATTCTTTTAATTTTCCAATTCCGTGTAGAATGTGCCCAATTCAAAATATGTAAATGAAATAGGTTAATTATGTCGGTTTCGACGATTACCCCTTGGGTGATAGGTAACTGGAAAATGAATCCAGTGCAGGCAGAGGCATTGAGCTTGGTACGTGATATTAAGAATTTGCTGGAGACTGCACCAATTGCCGAAGATCAATGTCATTTAGGTGTGGCACCGATTGCGATTGCCTTAAGCCAGATTCAGGCAGAGCTATCATCTGCGGTTCGTCCAATTTATACCGTAGCACAAGATGTTTCACGTATTTCAGGAATGGGCGCTTACACCGGTGAAGTTAGTGCTGAATTGCTGGCCGACAGTCAAATCCAGTATGTACTGGTGGGTCATTCTGAACGCCGTGAAATATTTGTAGAAAATGCTGATATTTTAAATGCTAAAATCAAGAATGCTTTAAGTGCTGGTTTGACGGTAATTTATTGTGTCGGTGAAAGCCTGGAACAACGTGAAGCAGGGCAGGCAGAAGCTGTAGTATTGCAACAAATTTGTGATATCGCTGCTGTGGTTGAAGCCGAACAATGGAAAAATATCGTGATTGCCTATGAGCCGATCTGGGCGATTGGTACAGGTAAAACAGCTTCTCCTGAAGATGCGCAGGCCATGCATGCACAAATCCGTCAAGGTTTAAGCCAGATTACGGGCTATGGCGAGAGTATGGCGATTTTATATGGTGGTAGTGTCAAGCCGGAAAATGCAGTAGAGTTAGCAGCCTGCCCAGATATCAATGGGGCATTGGTCGGTGGTGCATCACTCAATGCTGAGTCGTTCCATAAAATTGCTCATGCATTTGCAAATACACAATAATTAGGAGTTCAGCATGCAAACTTTTGTGCTGGTAGTACATATTATCTTAGCTGTTTTGATGATTGTCTTGATTTTGGTTCAGCATGGTAAAGGTGCAGATGCTGGTGCCTCTTTCGGCGGCGGTGGTGCAGCGACAGTATTTGGAGCTTCAGGTTCGGGTAATTTCATGACCCGTTTAACTGCGATTTTTACTGCACTGTTCTTCGTGACCAGTCTGACTTTGGCGATTTTGGCCAAGCAACAAACCTCGAATGCCTATAGTTTGGGATCTGTTCAGTCTGCGCCGACCGTACCTGTGCAATCGAATGAAACTTCACCAACTGCACCAGAAACGACCGAATAGTTTTAATTAATCCTTTCTTTTTTTCAGTGATACGACTAGAATGCGTCACAGCTGCGGTGGTGGTGGAATTGGTAGACACGCTACCTTGAGGTGGTAGTGCTTTCGGGCGTGGGGGTTCAAGTCCCCCCTTCCGCACCAACTTATAATCCAGAAATTTAAGTTGGTGTATGCAGCTGAAAAACTTCTATTGATGCGGGATGGAGCAGTCTGGTAGCTCGTCGGGCTCATAACCCGAAGGTCGTTGGTTCAAATCCAGCTCCCGCTACCAATCAATCCTTTTTAAAGACGCAAACTTTCAAGAGGCAGCTTAAACCAGTATTAAGCTGAGAAATATAATTTGCATGTTGTTGCGGGATGGAGCAGTCTGGTAGCTCGTCGGGCTCATAACCCGAAGGTCGTTGGTTCAAATCCAGCTCCCGCTACCAATCTTTTAAAGATGCAAACTTTAAAAGCAGTTTAAGTTTTTTTAAACTGAATGTTATTTGTACGCTGATGCGGGATGGAGCAGTCTGGTAGCTCGTCGGGCTCATAACCCGAAGGTCGTTGGTTCAAATCCAGCTCCCGCTACCACTTTTTCAGCGACAGATGACAAATATGCAGAATGATGTGGTTTTGATTGAAAAGTTCTCATCTTTTGTATATAATTTTTGCACGTTGATGCGGGATGGAGCAGTCTGGTAGCTCGTCGGGCTCATAACCCGAAGGTCGTTGGTTCAAATCCAGCTCCCGCTACCAAGTTTCTAAAAAGAGGCTCACAACAAGGTGGGCCTTTTTGCACAGTGGGATTTGAAAAAATCTTAAATTGTGCATTAATTGGGGCGATTTACGCCCTTTTTTATTGGCTATCGTGTAGTGTCGACATTATTTGGTCAAATCTCCATGTTTCACTACTACTATAGTTTGTATTCGTTTGTAGTGGTCAAATAGATCATAAAATCGCACCAGATGACGAGAGTAAATGAAGCTATCAAATAAAACTCAAGCACTTCAGGACTTGATTGCACCAGCAGTTGAAGCCTGTAATGTAAACCTTTGGGGGATCGAATTCCTGCCACAGGGTAAATGTTCGTTATTACGTATCTACATCGACAAGCCAGTCGATGAGAGCGTTGCACCAGCAATCAATGAAGATGGTGAAGAAGAGCAGGGGCGTGGTATTGGCGTTCAGGATTGTGTGCGTGTAACGCAGCAAGTGGGCGCAATGCTGGATGTTCATGATCCGATCTCGGGTGAATATTCACTTGAAGTATCTTCGCCAGGCTGGGACCGTCCATTCTTCCAGCTCGAGCAGATGTCAGGCTATATCGGTCATACCGTAGCACTACGTTTGATCAGTGCGGTAGATAACCGTCGTAAATTCCAGGCCAAACTGGTTGCTGTCGATCTTGAAAATGAAATGATTCAGGTTGAAGTAGAAAAGCAACAGGTATTGGAGATCGACAGTCACAATATCGATAAAGCAAATTTGGTCTTCCAAGATTAATTGAATAAATAAAAATTTAACGAATAGGTGACGTATGGCACGTGAAATTCTGACCGTCGTTGAAACGGTTAGTAACGAAAAAGGTGTACCTCGTGAAGCGATCTTTGAAGCGCTTGAGCAAGCTTTAGTTGCTGCGACAAAGAAAAAATTTTACGAAGGAACACATTCGGAAGAAGCACGTTTACGTGTGGAAATTGATCGTAAAACAGGTGACTATCGTACTTTCCGTCAGTGGGAAGTGGTTGCAGACGAAGATCATGAAATGCCAGCTTGTCAGGATGCCATCTCTGATGTCGATCCGGCAAAATGGTCGATTGGCGACATTCGTGAGCTGGAAGTTGAGTCAATTGACTTCGGTCGTATTGCAGCGCAAATTGCCAAGCAAGTGATTGTACAGAAGATCCGTGAAGCAGAACGTGCACTTGTAGCCGATGCTTACGAATCTAAAGTCGGCGAGCTGATCTACGGTGAAGTGAAAAAACAAACCAAAGACGGCTTTATCATTGACCTAGGTGACAATGCTGAAGCGTATCTTGCTCGCGAAGAAATGATTCCGAAAGAAATCCTTCGTCCGAAGCAACGCGTGAATGCGATTCTATTCAATGTCAACCGTGAAGGTCGTGGTGCGCAGTTACAACTGTCACGTGCTAAACCGGATATGCTGATTGCATTGATGAAGAAAGAAATCCCTGAGATTTCTGAAGAAATTATTGAAATTAAAGCGGCGGCTCGCCAACCAGGCGTTCGTGCTAAAATTGCAGTGAAAACCAATGACCACCGTATTGACCCGGTGGGTGCTTGTATTGGTATGCGTGGTACCCGTATTCAAGCTGTACAGCAAGAGCTCAATGGCGAGCGTATTGATGTGGTAGTTTGGTCGGATGATCCTGCGCAATATATCGCAAGTGCATTGGAACCAGCAGATGTATCGAGTATTGTCATCGATGAAGATGCACGTACTGCAGATATCATTTTCGCAACCAGCGATCAGTTGGCACGTGCGATTGGTTCACAAGGTCAGAACGTTCGTCTGGCATCTGAATTGACTGGCTACAAGCTGGACATGATGCTGGAAGAGGAATACTACGCCCGTCAACAAAACGAAGCGCAACAATATTTAGACATGTTTGTTACCCGTCTGGATATCGCGGAAGATTTGGCGATGGCATTGGTAGAAATGGGCTTCACCTCGCTTGAAGAAATTGCTTATGTCCCTGCAGAAACGTTTGATGAAATCGAACTGGATGCGGAACTGGTTGAACTACTGCAAAGCCGTGCGAAAGAAATTGCACTTGCTGATGCATTACAACAGCAAGAGAACATACAAGCGCCAAGTGAAGAACTTGTTGCAATGGAAGGCATGACAGTAGAGATCGCGCAAGCGCTAGCAGCTCGTGGTGTGGTAACAGTGGATGATTTAGCAGATCAGGCGACTGACGATATCGAAGATATTGAAGGTTTGGGTGCTGAGAAAGCAGGTCAACTCATTATGAAAGCGCGCGAATCATGGTTTAACTAGGAGGTAGTATATGACGGACAAGTCGATTAAAGAGTTAGCCCTCAATGTGGGTCGTCCAGTTGAGAAGCTCCTAGAGCAGGTTCGTGAGGCAGGTTTACCACAGCGTAAAGCTGACGATATTATTACCACCGAACAACAAGACAGCTTGATGAGCCATGTGAAAAAGTCACAGGGTTCAGAAAGCCAAGCAGGGCAAATCACGTTGAAACGTAAAACGACTAGTACGGCTAAAGTAGCCAGTACTTCAGGTAAGGCGAAAACGATTAATGTAGAAGTTCGCAAGAAGCATACATTTGTTAAGCCGGATCCAGAACAGATCAAAGCAGAAGCATTGGCGAAAGCCAAGGCTGAGCAACAGGCCAAAGCTGCGCCTGAACAGAATACAGCGCAAGCTGCTTCTGCTGAAGCTCCAAAAACTGGCGTAAATAACGCGAATAAAGCTTTAGAGGCGATGCGTGCTGCTGCAAAGCAAACCAGCGACAAGCAAGAAGTTTCTAAAGCTGCAGTTGTGGTAAAACGCAAATCAACCAACAAGCCGATTGTGAAGCAAGTTGTTAAACCAACTGAAACCGCTGAACAGAAAAAGGCACGTGAAGCAGAAGCAGCAAAATTAAAAGCTGTTGAAGAAGCGGCACGTCGTAAAGCGGCTGAAGAAGCGCAGCAACGTACGCTTGAACAAATGCGTCAAATGGCGTCCAAGTACACCGCGGAAGATACCACTGCAACGATTCGTGTTGTTGATGATTCTCCTCTGGCTGCCGGCCTTGTTGGTCAGGCATATGAAGACTCTTTTGCCAAAGAAGACCGCGAAATCAAACGTGGTACGAATACGCCGAGCGCGCGTGCACCTAAAAAAGGTGGTCGTCGTGGTCAGGAAGAGCAAAGCTTCAGCAAACAGCCTAAGCGCGGTTTAAAAACTAGCCAGGGCAACAAGCACGGCTTCGAAAAACCTGTGAAAAAACAGGTTTACGATGTTGAAATCGGTGAAACGATTGTCGTTGCTGACTTGGCTGCGAAAATGGCAGTTAAGGTTCGTGAAGTGATTAAATCACTCATGAAAATGGGTGAATTGGTTACTCAGAACCAGGCGATTGATCAAGAAATTGCTGCACTTGTTGTTGAGGAAATGGGCCATAATCCGGTACTGGTTTCTGATACACAAGCTGAAGATAACTTGCTTGAAGCAGCTGAAGAAGCACGTGGTGCGCAATCTACGCGTGCGCCTGTTGTTACCATTATGGGTCACGTTGACCATGGTAAGACATCGCTGCTTGACCGTATTCGTCGTGCCAAAGTGGCTGCTGGGGAAGCGGGCGGTATCACACAGCATATCGGTGCTTACCATGTAACTACTGATAAAGGTATGATTACATTCCTTGATACTCCGGGACACGCAGCATTTACTGCAATGCGTTCACGTGGTGCGAAAGCAACAGATATCGTGGTTCTGGTTGTTGCAGCAGATGATGGTGTAATGCCACAAACTGCAGAAGCAATTGACCATGCACGTGCTGCAGGTACGCCAATCATTGTTGCGATCAACAAGATGGATAAAGAATCTGCTGATCCAGATCGCGTATTGAATGAATTGACTGTGAAAGAAATCGTGCCAGAACAATGGGGTGGTGACGTTCCAGTGGCAATGGTTTCTGCACATACTGGTCAAGGTATTGATGAACTTCTTGATATTATTTCGATTCAAGCTGAACTTCTAGAGCTTAAAGCATCGGAAGAAGGCGCTGCACAAGGTGTCGTAATTGAAGCACGTGTAGACAACAGCCGTGGTGCGGTAACGTCTATTCTGGTTCAAAACGGTACATTGAAAGTAGGTGATCTCGTTCTTGCCGGTTCATCTTATGGTCGCGTTCGTGCGATGACGGATGAAAATGGTCAGCGTATCAAATCTGCAGGTCCTTCGATTCCAGTGGAAATTCTGGGTCTTCCAGAAGCACCAATGGCGGGTGACGAAGTTCTTGTGGTGAGTGACGAGAAGAAAGCACGTGAAGTTGCCGATGCGCGTATGGATCGTGAACGTCAAAAACGTCTTGAGCGTCAATCTGCAATGCGTCTTGAAAACATCATGGCGTCTATGGGCAAGAAAGATGTGCCTATCGTAAATGTTGTGTTGAAAACTGACGTACGCGGTACCTTGGAAGCATTACACGTTGCACTTGCTGAGCTTGCGACTGATGAAGTTAAAGTACGTATCATCGGTTCTGGTGTAGGTGCGATCACTGAGTCTGACGTGACACTGGCTGAATCTTCAGAAGCAGTTCTACTCGGCTTTAACGTACGTGCGGACAACGCTGCGCGTCAAAAAGCAGATGCAGACAGTATCGACATTCGTTACTACTCAATCATCTATCAATTGATTGATGATGTGAAAGCAGCAATGAGCGGTAAGCTTGCACCAGAACATCGTGAAACGATTCTGGGTGTTGCACAAGTACGTGAAGTATTCCACTCAAGTAAGTTTGGTGCGGCTGCAGGCTGTATGGTGCTTGAAGGTGTATTACATCGTAACAAACCGATTCGCGTATTACGTGATGACGTGGTTGTGTTCCAGGGTGAGCTTGAATCTCTTCGTCGCTACAAAGAAGTGGTTGAAGAAGTTCGTGCCGGTATGGAATGTGGTCTTGCGGTGAAAGGCTATAAAGACATCAAACCTCTCGACAAGATCGAAGTGTACGATGTTCAACTGATTAAACGGAGTCTTTAATGGCGGGTAGTCAACGTCTGAAGCGTATGGCGGATACAGTACAACGCGAGTTGTCAGAACTGATCCGTCAGGAGCTGAAAGATCCACGCTTAGGTGGTCTGGTGACCATCTCTGCGGTGAAGGTGAGCCCAGACCTGGGATATGCGGAAGTTTATGTCACTGTAATGGGACGTGAACTTGGCGACGAACAAAGCGAAGCGGCAAATAAAGAAACTCTGGATGTATTAAACAAAGCATCCGGTTTCCTGCGCCATGAGCTGAGTCGTCGTATTAAAACCCGTATTACGCCTCGTCTACGTTTCCATTATGATAAGACCAATGCATATGGTAACTATATGTTTGGTTTGATCGCTGAAGCTGTGAAGGACTTACCTGAAGCAGAAGCAAAAAAAGACAATGAATAAGTCTTAACACAATAAAAAAGCCACCTTTGGGTGGCTTTTTTATTGTCTGGTTGTATCAAAAATTAAGCTACTGATAGACCAATCTAAAAATAGTCTGGATTAAGTGAGATCATCATCTTTATGGTTCATTTTTTTCTCATAAAAAGCACGGCGACGTGAGCGCTGCCAAGGCAGAGGGCGTTCCAGCGTTTCCGGAACCTCGCCACTCAAAGAGCGTAAACGCAAATGTAATGCAGCCTGTGCCATCAGATTGGCAGATACCGGTGCGGTAATGAAGGCGAACAGGGTGATGAGCACTTCAGCAAAACCGAAACGGCCATATATGGCCGAGAACAGAATTGAGGCCATCAAAAAGCTGCCCAGGCCCAAAGTACTGGATTTGGTCGGGGCGTGCAGACGCATAAACAGATCGGGCAGACGGACCATACCGATCCCGCCGACCAACATAAAGAAAGCACCAATCAATAAAAAAATCGACACCAGTATTTCTAAAATTAAGGACATTTAAAAACTCCTAGTCGATCACATGGCCAGTGGTGAAATAACGTGCCAAGGCTGCAGTCGAAACAAAGCCAAGCATCGCAACCAGTAAGGCCCCTTCAAACAGGAAGCTGCTACTCCAGTAAATCCCTAAAATGACAATCAGACAGGTGGCATTCAGGAACAGGGTATCGAGTGCCAAGAGCCGGTCAACGATAGAAGGGCCAGTGATGAGCCGGATCAGGCAGAGTAACATCGAGACAGTGATAGCACCCAGGCAAATCATTAATGCATAAGGCAGAATAGTCATGCTTTTTCTCCTGTCTGTGCGCTGAAAATTTCAATCAAAGGCTGTTCGTAGCGCTGTTTGATCGTTTCGATTTCTGCTGCTTCATCCTCTGTGCTTAAGGCATGAACCAGAATATCACCACGATCCTGATCAATGCCTGCAGATACTGTACCGGGCGTTGTAGTAATGATCATTGCCAGCAAGGCATTGACTTCCTCATGCTCGGTTTCCAAAGGCACGCGAAACCATTTCGGATGCAGGTTCTTGGTTGGACCAAGTACCAGTTTTGCGACTTTAATATTGGCTACTACAATATCCCAAACCACGACAAAGAACAGGCGCAGGGCAGGAGCCCACTGGATATTCGGGGTATAGTCAATAAAAGGTGCAACCATTTTCGGAATGACAATCGCCAGAACCAGCGCGAAAAGCAATGTTCCAGCTTCCAGATTATGTGCCAGCAGAATCCAGCTTAGCCCAACGATCACAGAAACCAGCGGATGCGGGAACCAACGTTGCAGGAATGATACAGCCATTAAGGTCCCTCCACCGGTTTAAGTTGATTATCATCATATCTGTTTTGTTCAACATACTGCTGATCAATCTGGCGTTGCTTGAATTCAGAAATGTTTTCACCTTCCAGAGTGGCTTCCGAAATCGTATAAGGAACCAGATGTGCATTCGGATCGACTGTCTCACCACCGTACTTGGTTTCAGGTAAATAGCTTGGATCAAAAGGTTGCACACTGATAAACTGGCCTTCTGCATCGCGTTTTAACAAGGCAGCTTCATAAACCGGATTATTTTTAATCTGTTCTGCAGTCTGATAATTATATTGATAGATCGGTCCGGCAAACACCACATAGGCAGTCAGGCCAGCAAGCAATAGATAGATTACACGATCATTACGTGCGGGTGCCTTACTTGGTAGGGCTTCGTATTTGTGAAAATCTTCAGAATTAAGGTCATCCTCAGGTCTGGTCGAACGCCAGAACAGCACGAAACCAACCCGGGTAAAGGCCAGAATACTGAGGAAGCTTACCAATAAAATGGTCAGGATAATAATCATCTGATAGTCTGAATTGGCAGAAGCCTGCAAAATAAAGACTTTACCGAAGAAACCACTAAACGGTGGCAGGCCGGCCATCATCAAGGCAATGATGAAATAGACAATCGAAACCAGCTTGTTCTGTTTCATCAGTGGCGCGATTTTAAAGTGATCCTTAAATTCGCCGCGCTGTGAGGTAATCCAGCCTGACAGGATATAAAAGGCTGCGCCAATCAGGGTACTGTGCACCATATAATACAATGCACCGGCCCAGGCTGCAGTTGTATTCATGCCGATTGCTACCAGAATTGTTCCGACTGAAGACAGCACCATAAAGCCGATAAAACGGCGCAGACGTTCTGTGCCGATTGCGCAAATCACGCCATAAACCGACGTAATCAGACCAATCACCAGCAGGCAATTCATCAGGATCTGGTGGCTGTATTCATCATCAAAAACAGTTCCATTAATCCGTAAAATTGCATACACCCCGACTTTGGTCATGATGGTAAAGAGTGCTGCCACAGGTGTGGTGGCTACGGCATAGGTTTTGGGTAACCAGAAGCCAAGCGGTAGCATCGCCGCTTTAATTCCGAACACGACAAACAGCATTAATCCACCAGCAACCGCCAGCTTGTGCTGATCTTCAGCGAGGGTAGGCATCAAGCGGGCCACATCTGCCATATTCAGACTGCCGACACTGCCATAAATCATCCCGAGTCCAATCAGGAATAGGGCAGAAGCAAACAGATTAATGGTGACGTAGTGGATTCCCAGCTGGAAACGGGCCTTGCCTTGTCCATGTAGCAGTAGTACATAGGATGCCATCAACAAGATTTCAAAAAACACGAACAGGTTAAACAGGTCACCGGTCAGGAAGGCACCGGTCAAACCCATGAGCAGGAAATGCACCATGGCATGGAAATAACGCCCACGCATATCCCATTCTTTACTGGCATACCAGAGCACCGGCACTGCAAGGGCATAGGTCAAAACCAGCATCATCGCAGAGAGCTGATCGAGAACCAGTACAATACCAAAAGGTGCGACCCATTCGCCCAGCGTATAAACATTGATCTGACCCTGACTACTGTCTACTAAATAGCTGACAGCAATGATCAGGCCCAAGATACTCGAGACATAGCTGATACCCCGACGCCAGGGCTGACGCCAGTCCGTCACCAGAGAGCCTGAACCCGGGTTGCCTAAAAGAACCAGGACAAAAGCGGTAAAGGCCGGTAAAAGAATACTGAAAATAGGGGTATGTTGATTCCAGAAATTGAGAAGATCAGTCATTAAGGCTCATCCTCGCGCGGGTCAAGATTTGGTATTTCTTCTTTGGAGTCAACGTGGTCTGTTCCTGATTCGTAGCGGCTACGCAATGCCAGTTGGACAATAAAGGCAGTGGTGGCAAAGCCAATCACGATGGCTGTCAGCACCAGTGCCTGAGGAAGGGGATCGGTCACTTTCGAGGCTTCAGTCAATACTGCAGGCGAATTCATCTGAATTCGGCCCATGGCAAATAAAAACAGGTTGACTGCATAACCAATCATGGCGAGACCCAACACTACCGGGAAGGTACGGGCACGCAGGATCAGATAAATGCCTGTGGCCGTCAGCAGGCCAATCGCAGAGGCTAATAAAAATTCTAAACTGATCATTCTATTATCCTCTTGGTACAGGGCCAGTCATGCTTGAGTGACGTGAATCGCCTAAGACTGAAATCATCAGCATCGTTGCACCCACAACAGTGACATAAACGCCAACATCAAACAGCGCAGCCGAAGCCAAATGCATTTCTCCAATCATTGGCGGAGAGACATAGATATGTGCACTGGTCAGGAATGGACGTGACCAGAACCAGGCCGCGACACCGGTCAAACCGGCAATGGTTAAGCCGACTCCAATCCAGATTTCATAGAGACGGCCAGATTTGGCCCCCAGCAACTGTTCGGTTTTATCCTGCCCCACTGCGATATATTGAATAATAAGTGCCAGTGAGGTGACCAAGCCTGCAATAAATCCACCGCCTGGCAGGTTATGGCCACGCATAAAGATGTACAGGCTGACCACCAGTGCTACAGGCAAGATCCATGATGCAGTAATACGTAACATCAGGGGTGAAGGATTAAAACGATAGGTCAGACCCTGGGTGATGGTGGCGCCATGGGCACGCATTCCATCCATCAGGCTAAGTACACCAATCGCGGCAATTCCAAGTACGGTAATTTCGCCAAAGGTATCGAAACCACGGAAGTCGACCAGAATCACATTCACCACATTGGTGCCGCCGCCCAGTGGAATCGACTGTTGCAGGAAGAACCATGAAATGGAATTATGATCACGGGTCATGATCAGCCAGGCAATAGCTGCTATTCCAAGACCGCCACCTATTGCAATAATGGCATCACGCCAGCGACGGGTCGGACTCGATTCATACGGTGTTAACTGAGGCAGTAAAGATAAACTCATCAGTAGCAGAACCGTGGTGACCACATCGACCGTAATCTGGGTCAATGCCAGATCGGGTGCCGAGAAACCGATAAAAACCATGGTGACGACCAGACCGACTGCACCGCTAATCAGTACAGCTTTAATCCGCTCATGATGGAACCACAGCAGCATCCAGCAGGCAGAAAACAGGAGTAACCACAAGATAATCGCCAGAGCAGGGGCGTGGGTCAGTTCACGTGTACCCGTGCCCACCGCATTGTTCACCAGTGGGAAACTGACCAGTGCGACAGTAAAAATCACGATCCACAATAAATAGCTTTGTAATTTGCCATTTTCAGTGGCACGGCGGAAACGGCGTGAATTCAGCAGCAGATTTTTCAAAAACAGTTCGAACAATACCCGGCCCTGCAAGCGGCCCAGTTTTGGATCCAGGTCGATTTCGCGTAAGGTACCACCTTTGGCAAGAGAAAAATAGAAGATGACTCCGCCAACGAGGGCTATCACGCTCATCAGCAGCGGCAGGTTGAAGCCATGCCATAGTGCCAGATGAGTGCCTTCAAAAGCAAAATCCTGAGTCGATGCCCGGGTGGAGCTGTTTACAATTTTTTCAACCAGAAGTGCCGGGAATATACCCACCAAAATACACAAGATTGCCAATAAGGTTGCGGGTGCACGCATGCCAAACGGAGGTTCATGTGCATCTTTATTCGGAACCTGCTTGCCTAGCGGACCATCGAAAAATACCCCATGCACCAGTCGAGTAGAATAGGCGACTGCAAAAATCCCGGCCAGTGTTGCGACAATGGCTGAAACGACCATGACCGGACCACTCAAGTTCGCGACCAGTTCGGTAAAGAACATTTCCTTGGACAGGAAGCCATTGGTCAGTGGCACACCTGCCATAGCCGCCGCCGTAATCATGGTCAGGGTAGCGGTATAGGGTAGCAGTTGCCATAAGCCTGACAGTTTGCGCAAGTCACGTGTGCCCGATTCATGGTCGATAATTCCGGCAATCATAAACAGGGCCGCTTTAAAGGTGGCATGGTTAATAATATGAAAAATTGCAGCTGCAACCGCCAGAGGAGAACCGATCCCAAGCAGACACATGATCAGGCCTAAATGGCTGATGGTTGAATAGGCGAGTAAGCCCTTCAGGTCTTCCTTGAAAATGGCAAAAAAAGCGGCCATACATAGGGTAAACAGACCGACAAAGGTTACAATATTATGAAACAGTGCAGCACCGACGAAGATCGGTAGCAAGCGTGCGACCAGAAATAAACCGGCTTTGACCATAGTGGCCGAGTGTAAATAGGCAGAGACAGGTGTCGGCGCAGCCATGGCATTCGGTAACCAGAAATGGAAGGGAAACTGCGCACTTTTGGTAAAAGCACCGAGTAAAATCAGCAAGAGAGCCGGTACAAATAAAGCATGTGACTGAATCTGTTCGGTCATCGTAAGGATTTGATCAATCTGGTAGGTACCAGTGATTTGACCAAGCAGGATAAAACCACCCAGCATGGCCAGACCACCCAGTCCAGTAATGGTCAGAGCCATACGTGAGCCACGTTGCGCAGCTTCGTAATTGCTCCAGTAACCCACTAGCAGGAAAGATGAAATACTGGTCAATTCCCAGAAAACCAATAAAAGAATCAGGTTATTTGACAATGAAATCCCGAGCATAGCTGCCATAAACAGCATCAGCAGAAGATACAGCTTGCTCAGCGAATTTTTGGGATTCAGATAATAATAGGCATAAATATAAATCAGCGTACCAATCCCGCTGATCAGCAGGGCAAACAGCAGTCCCAGGGAATCCAGACGAAAACTGAAATCAATACCCAGCTGCGGCAGCCAGGACCAGGTCTGGGTAATCACTGCGCCATCAAATATGGCAGGCGCTTGACTCAATAATAATAAGAAACTGCTGAGGCTGACACCAATTGCCCCTAAAGCCGTTACCTCGCGCGAAAATTGCTTCAGCCACGAGACAAGGGTTGTGCCTAATACTAACGGTAACAATATAATAATCGGCAGCACACTCGTATCCATTGTCGTGATTTAGGTTGTGATCAACCTAGGGTGAATCTTTATCTTCCAAGGACTACAGGACCACAAGGAGCGATCCAAACTTCTCAATCTTGAAAGCCAAAAGAATATTCAAAAAGAATATAAAACAGTTGTATTGCGCAACTTATGAACGATAGCAAATTCCGATTTTACAATGAAATTCGCAAATAAATCCGATCATATTACAGGATAACAACAACATCAACGTTTTTATGTGGAACTTATAAATTATACGTGAGCTTGGTTTTAACCGCAGAGGGATGCTTAAACAGATCATCCAGAAGTCACCGAAAATTAAGATTAAATTGCAGGCATTGATTGTAAATTTGACTCAAAACAGTTCAATACTAGCAAAACAGAATGCTGAAAAAGGCTTCCTTGTTTACTCAAACAATCGCGCTTATTTTTTTGAATCTGTTTAGAGCGACTGAGGTAGCGTCGGATGATGCTCTTGAGTAAGTAAGACTCGTAGTTCCTGCTGCTGTTCCGGATTTAACTGTTGCTGGATCATTTGCAATACAGCAAGCGGTGTGACGGGTTCGGTGACCGTTTCCAGTAAAGTATCTTCGGGCGAAATATCTCTATTTCGCTGCAATTCCAGCTCTGCGTAGATCTGATCAAACTGGGTTTTCATACTTTCAAGATGAATGGGGTGCAGCTGTTTATTTTCCAGTTTCAGACATTGAAAGCCTTGCGCCTGTTCCAGTAATTCAGGTCGGTTGCCGGTCGCAATAATCTGCAAGTTAGGAAAAGCCTGATGCAGGCGTGACAGGATCACTGCTGCCATCTCCTGGTCCAGCTGATGATCAATCGCATCAATCAGTAAAACGCCTGTACCTTCCTGACACGGAAATAAACTGTTGGGATTCAACAGGCAAAGCCGCCGCACAATATCGCCCACCAGCGCAATCCAGTTGCGGATACTGTTGGGCAGTTGCTGGAAGCTAAAGGTCTGTTGCTGATAGGTCACCATCAATTGCAGCTTGGGCTGGTATTTTAAATAAATCTGGCTGATTTCTGGCAGGATCAGCGACAAGGCCTGTTTTAAAGCGGTGAGATTCGGTGCATGCAGATGTGCCTGGGCTTTCTCGATCTGCCGGGTCAGTTCATCTCCGCGAATATCCTCTGGCTGATGCAAGGCACGCGACAAAATCTGGTCCATAATCTTGGCACTTTGCGCATTTTCAATATCACTGATTTCACGAAACCATTCAAAAAAACGGGCAAAAGTGGTGAAAGGAATCGCAGCTATTTCATAAGCATGTGCAGACTGGAGAATGACCGGGTTATTTTTGCTGAGCAGATTGACTTCATTGGTAAAGCGTTCAGCCGGATAATAGGCAATTAGCGGCAAACCGAGCAGGGGATCGTGCAAGCGGGCTTTGTGATACAGGCTGAGCACGCTTTCAAGCTGTGAGGTTTCTGCTTTGCTAAAGCCCAGACCCTGACTGTTTAGGGTCTTGTAGATTTGCCATGAACAGCTTTGTAGGTTCGCAGGCTCGGACTGACTGGATTCTGGCAAGCTGCCCATCTCTTCAGGAAAACCAATCCGGATATCGATTTTGGATTGCAGCCGGTTTTGCATGATGTCCTGATCTTGCATTACCAGACCCGCGGCACGGCTGTCGCGATAACGGGCTGCAAACCAGGTCAGTGCCTGATAGCTAAAACGTAAAAGCGTGGTTTTGCCAGCTCCCTGATTGCCCAGAATCAAGGTGACCGGGCATTGCGGATAATTAAACTGGAGCTGAATGTCGGAAAAATGCAGAGTGTGTTTCAGTTGGAGCGCTTGGATGTGCATAGATCACCTGTCCTATGATGTTTACATCCATGCCATGCACTTTAACCGACTGCCTGCCGAAGCGACTGCGGCATTTTGATCTTCAGTTGCTGAATCAGGTCATAAATGTGATGAATATTTAAACTCACTTTAGCACGTGTACAGGCCACGTAAAGTAATCTTAATTCTTCATCACTAATTTTATGGTCTTTTTCATTGAGCTTAAACTGATAGTCATCTTCAATATGAACCCGATCCCATTCCAGACCTTTGGCCTTGTGCGCCGTGGAAATAATATAGTCAGCTTGGGCAATCGGGGTGATTTTAGCCAGGGCTTTTTTCAGCGGATCAGTCCCATGTTCGTCCACCAGTTTGACCAGTGGCTTGATGTCACTGCCTTCATTGGTTTCACAATATTCATGGACATCATGCCAGGAGTTGAACCAGGCTAGTTCCGGCACATCAACCACACGTTTGCCCTGTTTCAGCATGGCAGCCGCATCGACAAAACGATTCAGTTTGACATGGTCGGCTTGCAGGCTGACTTTATCACCACGAACTAAACCCGCTAATAACAATTCCATGGCGCGGGCATTGGTCCGGCATAAAATTGCATCGCGCATTTTGGTATGCGGTTTATTCACGACTTTAGAGTCTAATTGCGGATTGCCGAGTAAAGGCACAGTTTCATTTAAGGCACCTAAAATGGCATTGGCATTCAGGGCAATTTCAGGACCGAAACGAAATGAGGTGGTCAGACGTGATTCTGGTAAGGGCAGTTGCTGCATGGCATTGACTGCACCACGCCAGGCATAAATCTGCTGATGCGCGTCTCCGACATAAATCACCTGGGTGCTGCGCTGTTTCAGCAAAATCCCCAGCATTAAGGGATCGGCATCTTGGGCTTCATCGAATAGTACATAATCGGCCGGGATGTTCGGCTCGGACAGCGCCCAGAGTTTCAGGTAAATGTCATGACCGATACCGGCCTGATGATTTGGATCAATCGACTCTAACCAGCGCCGTTCGACTGCCGGATAAAGTTTCTTCTGTAAAGTCTCGATATCATCTGGATGCAACCAGCTCGGTGCCTGGATATGCCGTGGGGCAGGGTATTGCGAACTGGTCGAACAAAAATAACCGACAGCATTGGCGACTAAACTCGCCAGACGCGAAGGCATCAAGACATATTTCTCATAACGTCCGCCCATCATGCGGCGCATGGTCATCGGTTCAAGCCGGTATTCTTTGGCAATAAAACTCGGACTCAAGCGTGGCAAGCGCAGTTTGTCGGTGACTCCACGTGGAACACTGCGAAACGCCAGCGAGTGAAAAGTACGGCAATCCACACCCCGGTGAAACTTGGCCTGTGCTTCACTGGCAATTGCCTTGTTAAAAGCCAGATACATGCCACGTCTTTGCAGCATGGCATCACTGATCATTTGCAGGGTAGTGGTTTTACCTGTGCCTGCATAGGCAATGACTTTAAAGGATTTACCCAGACGTGCGTTATCAATGGCAGTCGCCTGCTCATAGGTCGCGGTCGGTTTTTTTAAATCAGACACAGATGAATTCAAGGCTTAATACTGACGATTGGCTTTTTCAACCAGGCCGGACAAGCCTTGGCGACGTGCCAATTCATTTAATACCAATTGCACATCCAGGTCGAAATAGCCGAGCATGACGATAGTATGGAACCAAAGATCTGCGACTTCATAAATCAGATCATTTTTATGATCTGCGGAAGCATCCTGATCAAAATCTTTGGCTGCCAGTATGGTTTCAAAGCTTTCTTCACCGACTTTTTCCAGAATCTTGTTCAGGCCTTTATGGTACAGCTTGGCCACATAAGATGAGTCCGGATCAGCCTGTTTGCGTTCTGCCATCATTTGGCCCAGATAAGACAAGACTTCGACCTGTTCAGATTGGGCTGTTGAGGCTTCCATCGCCAGCGTATGTGGATTAGCAGATTTTTCGCCATAAATCGCAGACGGATCTTTCAGCTGTGCATCGACAATTTCCCAGCCATTTGGGGTGAGCTTGCGATAGAAGCATGATTCACGGCCAGTATGACAGGCGATACCGCCATGTTGTTCAATTTGCAGCACAATCACATCGGCATCACAGTCCAGACGGATTTCATGTACGGTCTGAAAATGTCCTGATTCTTCGCCCTTATGCCATAACTTGTTGCGTGAACGGGAGAAATACACTGCCTGATTTTTTCCGGCAGTTAAAGCCAAGGCTTCACGGTTCATCCAGGCCACCATCAACACACGTCCAGTTTGATGATGCTGGGCAATGGCAGGGACTAATCCTTGTTCGTTAAATTTTACTTCATCGAGCCATTGCGCGTTGTTCATAAGGGTTTCCATCATTTCAATCAAAATATAAAAATACGGATAGGAAATATCCGCTGATAGTGTACGTGATCTCGCAGCATTTGCAGCAAAAATCTGTGCTTGAAAGGACAGACTGTGTCGTGTGTTATCCAGATTGATCTGCTTTTACCCAGATATTTTAAATCTGAGACATTAAAAATCAGCCCTGTGGGCTAATGCTGATCAGTTAAAGAATTTAGAAATAGACTCTTTAACTTTTTAGTCGTTCACGACGGAGTCTTAGCGTTTTAAATCAAATATTTGTAAATCATTGGTTACTTTGGTTTCGCCCAAAGTAACCAAAGGCATTTGTCATCCGCAAAACTCGTCAGCCACCATCCACTAGTAAATTTATCGCAGAAATAATCATTTTTTAATGTAGTCCTGCCTCAAACAGTTGCGGATGACTTTTCTACCTATCAAATATAATCTTGAATTTAAAAAGAAAATGCCAGTCAATTATTTAACTGACTGGCATTAGCCCTGTAGGCGGCTCGTATTTTAATTAAATTGTCCGTATGAAAAATTACCAGTGTTCGCCCGGGAACAGACGCGCATATGCTTTTTGCACCAAGTTTAATTTTTGTGGTTGGCCCACAGATGCACTTGAACTTGGGAACAGGTTATAACCAATCGACATCAAGACATTGTTGATATCCGGTGCAATGGAATAGGTAATGGAGGCCAGACGGCCCAAACCGGTTGCCACTTTCTTCGGGCGTTTCACAATCGCATAGGCAATCAGGTCAGCCGCTTGTTCCGGAGAAAGTGTTGGGACATATTTATAAATTTTGGTTGGCGCAATCATCGGGGTGCGCACCAAAGGCATATAGATCGATGTGATTGCGATTTTGTGCGAATGCACTTCTGCAGACAGGCAGCGGCTAAAGGCATCCAGCGCAGCTTTTGATGCGACATAGGCCGAAAAGCGGGTGGCATTGGCCAGTACGCCAATCGAACTGATATTAATAATATGACCCGCACGACGAATCATCATTTGCGGCAGGATATTCATGACCAGACGCACGGCGCCAAAATAGTTCAGCTGCATAGTCCGTTCAAAATCATGAAAACGATCTACTGACTCGTGTACCGCACGGCGAATCGAACGTCCTGCATTATTGATCAGAATATCAATATGATCGACTGAGGCAATAATCTGTTTGGAAACTTCATCAATCGCTTCCATATTGTTTAAATCACATGGAAAGATTGAGGCTTTGCCGCCTTTGGCTTCAATTTCTGATTTTACTTGTTCTAGGGTTTCCTGAGTACGGGCCACCAGTAAAACATGGGCACCTGCATCAGCCAGTTGATGTGCTGTCGTTAAACCAATACCGCTGGATGCACCGGTAATCAGGACGGTTTTACCTGCAACACGTTTTTCCAGTTGTTTGTGTAGTCTAGTTTTCACGTTTGTTATCCCTAATTTGAAGTCAGCGTTCAAATTATTTTTATTAAAGGTCTATGGCGCTCTAACAGAAGATGAGAGCGAAGGTGAGTCCAGATATGATAACCAATTCTTCAGGAAAATCTATAAATTAAAGTATTGAAATTAAAATAAAAATTAGAGTAATTGCTCTATTTGTGTTCACTCTTTCATTTAACTTTTAACATGAAAATAAAAAGTAAAGCAAGTGGCTGTTTTAGAAAATAAATAAAAAAACCTCACCAAAATGATGAGGTTTCGAAGCGGCTCGGGCACCTTTTTAAACGGCCGCCAGCGCCTGTTCCAGATCGGCAATCAGGTCATCACTATGTTCAATCCCAATGGATAAACGCACCATATCCTCACTGACGCCTGCCGATTTTAACTCTTCGGCATTGAGCTGACGATGCGTAGTAGTCGCCGGATGGCAGGCCAGACTTTTAGCGTCGCCGATATTGACCAGACGGGTGAACAATTGCAGGGCATCAATAAAACGTGTGCCGCCTTCGAGACCATGTTCTACCCCAAAGGTCAGAATGGCAGAAGGTTTACCTTTCACATATTTCTGTGCCAAGGCATGCTGTGGGTGATCTTTCAGGCCGGCGTAATTGACCCATTTCACTTTAGGATGTTTTTGCAGATATTCAGCGACTTTCAGTGCATTTTCGGTATGACGTTCCATACGCAAGCTTAAAGTTTCCAGACCTTGCAGAATCAAAAACACATTCTGCGGACTGATCGCAGCGCCGGTATTACGCAGTGGCACTACACGCGCACGTGCGATATATGCTGCTTCCCCCAAAACTTCGACATAGTTCACGCCATGGTAGCTTGGATCAGGCGTATTCAGGGCAGGGAAACGTTCAGGGTATTTACCCCACGGGAATTTGCCGCTATCCACAATAATGCCGCCAATTGAATTGCCATGACCACCGATATATTTGGTCAGGGAATGCACCACAATATCCGCACCAAAGTCGAAAGATTTTTGTAGTACTGGGGTGGCAACGGTATTGTCGACAATCACCGGTACGCCATATTCATGTGCAATTTTAGCAATGGCTTCCAAATCAATAATATTACCCAGCGGGTTACCAATCGATTCCACAAAAACCAGTTTGGTTTTTTCATCAATCAAGTCATGCAGACTTTCCGGTTGTTCATAATCAAAGAAACGGACTTCAATACCCTGTTTGGGCAGGGTGTGCGCAAAAAGATTATAGGTACCTCCGTAAAGCGTTGACACAGAAGCAATGTTGTCACCCGCTTCCGCAATGGTCTGAATCGCATAAGTAATCGCAGCCATGCCAGAGGCCAAAGCCAGCGCGCCAATTCCACCTTCCAGTGCTGCGACACGTTGTTCCAGAACCGCAGTGGTCGGGTTCATAATTCGGGTATAGATATTGCCCTGAACCTTTAAATCAAAGAGATCGGCCCCATGTTGAGTATTGTCAAAGGCATAAGACGTGGTTTGGTAAATCGGCACTGCCACAGCTTTGGTGGTTGCTTCTGGGGTATAACCTGCATGAATCGCAAGGGTTTCTGCTTTATAACTCATTCTGTTTGATCTTCTTGTTTAAGTTTATGGCTTGAGTGTAGCATTTTCACATATGAGTAAAAGTGCAATTTTATTGAAATAAATATATGAAATATTCATATATCGACCTGGATTTGAGTCGTTTATTTTACTGAAAACAACTGTTTAAAAAAACATCATCAATAAACTTGTAACAATGCATTGAAGTTCATGGCAATGGCTTATGTTTTCGCTGCTTTCTGCGTATAATAGCCGATTATTTTTTCGCTCATTTTTGAGCTGGGGTGGTTGTTTTAACCCCATTTGGTTTTTCAGTTGAGGAGTCCTACGTGGCCCAATATATTTACACGATGAACCGAGTGTCGAAGATGGTTCCGCCTAAGCGCGAAATTCTGAAAGACATCTCCTTATCATTTTTCCCAGGCGCTAAAATTGGTGTGCTTGGTTTAAACGGTGCAGGTAAATCTACCTTGCTTCGTATTATGGCGGGCGTAGATAAAGATTTCTCTGGTGAGGCACGTGCGCAACCGGGTACAAAAATCGGTTATCTTGAGCAAGAACCACCTTTAGATGAAACTAAAGACGTTCGTGGTAACGTCGAAGATGGTTTGCGTGAACCGCTTGATGCTTTAGCACGTCTTGATGAAGTCTTTGCTGAATATGCAGCAGAAGATGCAGATTTCGATGCACTTGCGAAAGAGCAAGAGAAGCTTGAAGCGATTATCCAGACTTGGGATGCGCATAACCTTGCGAACCAGATGGATCAAGCTGCTGCAGCATTGAACCTGCCTGCATGGGATGCAGATGTATCTAAGCTTTCAGGTGGTGAACGCCGTCGTGTGGCACTTTGCCGTTTACTTCTGTCTAAGCCAGACATGTTGCTTCTCGATGAACCGACGAACCATTTAGATGCTTCATCTGTATCTTGGTTGGAACGTTTCTTGAAAGACTTCCCGGGTACCATCGTCGCGATTACGCATGATCGTTACTTCCTGGATAACGTAGCTGAATGGATTCTTGAGCTTGACCGTGGTATGGGCATTCCGTATCAAGGTAACTATTCTTCTTGGCTTGAGCAGAAAAATGCCCGTTTAGAGCAAGAGAACAAGCAGGAAGAATCTTTTGCTAAAGCATTGAAAAAAGAACTTGAATGGGTTCGTTCAAATGCCAAAGGTCAGCAAAAGAAAAACAAAGCGCGTATGGAGCGTTTTGAAGAGCTTAACTCACGCGAATTCCAACAGCGTAACGAAACCTCTGAAATCTACATTCCACCTGGTCCACGTCTGGGCAACAAGGTTGTAGAAGTTGAAGGCATCAGCAAATCGTTTGGTGATCGCTTACTGTACAAAGATTTAACGTTCACAGTACCACCTGCTGCCATTGTGGGTATTGTGGGTGAGAACGGTGCAGGTAAAACCACGCTATTCCGTATGATGACTGGTGAACAGCAACCAGATACCGGTACGGTAACGCTGGGTGAATCGGTTAAAGTGGCTTATGTCGGTCAGATCCGTGACACCTTAGACAACAACAAAACCGTTTGGGAAGAAGTGTCTGGCGGTCTGGATATCTTGAAGATTGGTGATTACGAAATTGCATCTCGTGCGTATATCGGTCGCTTTAACTTTAAAGGTCAGGATCAGCAAAAGCGTGTAGGTCAATTATCAGGTGGTGAGCGTAACCGTTTACAACTTGCGAAAATCCTGCAAATGGGCGCAAACGTGATTTTGCTGGATGAACCATCGAACGACTTGGACATCGAAACCTTGCGTGCACTTGAGGATGCCATTTTGGTATTCCCAGGTACTGTGATGGTGATCTCGCATGACCGTTGGTTCCTAGACCGTATTGCAACGCACATCTTGTCATTCGAAGGTGAAACCCCTGAATTCTTCACTGGTAACTATGCTGAATTCGAAGAATATCGCCGTAAACGTGATGGTGATGATCTGGTAGCGAAGCGTCAAAAATATCGCAAAATCGGTGTTTAATCATCTCCGACTTTTGTAAATAAAAAACCAGCCTCAGGGCTGGTTTTTTTATGTTTATTATATGGTGGAGGGTAAATTAGATTTCCCACTCATGATTACATTCACGGCATTTCCATTTCTTTTGTGTTTGCATGAATGCCTGCATTGAAATTTTAAAATCAGGTAGATCTTTATAGAACATAAAACCTGCGATCAAAGAAAGAATAAAGACGATCACAGTCGCAGTCTGTAAAGTGGTACCTGCACCATCGCCAAAAATCCACATCGCGATGCTAATAATGACCAGTAATAATAACAGGAACAGGGCAGGGACCAGAAACATTAAGCTTTTAGGAACCACTGGACGTGGAGCTGCTTGACCTGGCTGGGCCACTGGCATGATTTTCGGGCTTTGACACTTAGGGCAACGATATTGCATTACAACTCCAAAATTCTAAATTACTGATTATTTTATCGGAAGATGCGAAGAAACCGAAATATTGCCCAACATAAAATATACAGGCAATAAAAAACCCAAGTCGCAATGCTTGGGTTTTTTATAAGATCACCATAATATATTACGATGATCTTGAATATGGCGTCCCTACGGGGATTCGAACCCCGGTTACCGCCGTGAAAGGGCGATGTCCTAGGCCTCTAGACGATAGGGACAATTGAGGCAAATAACACAGCTAAAGCAAGACTTGATTTGGTGGAGTCAAGGAGGATCGAACTCCTGACCTCTACAATGCCATTGTAGCGCTCTACCAACTGAGCTATGACCCCAGTCTGTGTGAGCGCTATATTAGGGATATCGCACTCACACGTCAACACAAAAATTAATTAAGCTTGATCAACTGCTTCATTTTTCGGCAATTTTAAGCTTTCATTGAGTTTTTCCCAGATTTTCAGCTCTTTTTTGCTTGGACCACCGACAATTTCCAGCGCATGACGTAAACGTGCAAAGGTTAAATCCGGACCAATGGTCACCATCGTTTGCATCACTGGTGTAGATGCAGTCGAACCGGCGATCGCAATAAAGAACGCAGGCATGAAATCACGTAGCTTGATTTCCATCTGTGTCGCCAAGTCCATCAAGGTCTGGCTCACCGTATCGTTATTCCAAGTAAACAGGCTTTCTAAACGCCAAATTGCGAATTGAAGACTTTGACGTACCTGTTCATCCGACAGTTTCTTGCTTTCAAACTGTTCTTTAGACAGAGTCGGGAAGTGGTTGAAGTAATGCGCAGACCAATTTACTGCTTCAGACAGTAGGTTAATACGTGGCTGAATCGCAGCCGCAATTTCTTCTAACTTGGCACGATCTGCTTTCCAGGCCAATAATGTGTCTAGAAGTTCAGCCGGGCTGAGTGCCTTGATCCATTGACCATTTAACCAGTTTAGTTTCTCGACATCAAAGATCGGACCACCAAGTGATACACGTTTGATATCAAAATGTTCAATCATTTCTACCAGAGTAAATTTTTCACTTTCATCTGGCATTGACCAGCCCATACGGCCCAAGTAGTTCAACAAGGCTTCAGGCAGTACACCGATGTCTCTATAGTAGTTAATTGAGGTCGGGTTTTTACGTTTTGATAGCTTGGATTTATCCGGGTTACGCAACAGTGGCATGTGGCAGAGTACCGGCATGTCCCAACCGAAATATTGATACAGCAACTGGTGTTTCGGCGCAGATGGAATCCATTCTTCACCACGAATCACGTGGGTGATTTGCATCAAATGATCATCTACTACGTTAGCTAAATGGTAGGTTGGGAGGCCATCGGTTTTTAGTAGAATTTGCATGTCTACTTGTGCCCATGGAATCTCGACTTCACCACGTAGCATGTCATTGAATTTACATACGCCTTCAGTTGGTACTTTCATACGGATGACGTGTGGTTCACCAGCGGCCAAACGACGCTCAACTTCTTCTTGAGTGAGATTCAGACCGCGACCGTCATAACGTGGCGACTCACCACGTGCCTGCTGTTCTGCACGCATTTGATCCAGTTCTTCAGCAGTTGCGAAACAGTAGAAAGCATGACCTTTCTCTACCAGTTCCAAGGCATAATTTTTATAGATATCCATACGTTCTGACTGGCGATACGGCGCATGCGGGCCACCGACATCAGGACCTTCAGACCAGTTCAGACCCAACCAGCGCAATGAATCCAGGATCATTTTTTCAGATTCAGGCGTTGAGCGCAGTTGGTCAGTATCTTCAATACGAAGAATGAATTCACCACCATGCTGTTTAGCAAAACATAAGTTAAACAAGGCGATATAGGCAGTACCTACATGCGGAAAACCAGTAGGAGAAGGTGCAATACGAGTACGAACAGTCATAGCCGGATCTAATCTTAGATATAAAATTGCAGCTATTATAGCGAAAAAGCCACATCACTTAATGCTTTATTCAACATTGAGTGATGTGGCTTTTAAATCCGGAAATATTCAGCGCTGTTGTGTTTTGGTACTGCTTAAGAATGATCGCTCGAAAAAATACTTTGTACAAAGCGGGTGAAGCGGTAATTCTGTTCTGCAAAGAAATTTTGCGAAGGTGCGACTTTAAATGCAGTTAAGACTTTTAGATTATCTTCTGTTTGAAGTGTTTTTTCAGTTTTTTGTTGCTGAATCGCTTTTTCAATCGGCGAAGTCTTGCTTTCAACAGTGCTTACTGTAGGCTTCGGCAAATCTGTCTTCACAACGACGGCATGACCGAGTTGAATCGAGAACAACATAATCAGGCTTAGGATGCTGGCTGTGAATAATGTAAATTTCATATCCAAACTTCCTCCTTACTTCTGGTTGGTTTTATTTTGTTAAAAATGTTTTTTTAATACTCTGTCTACAATTTAATCACAGTTGATCATAAAGAAGTAGAACCAAGTCACATTTTTTACAAAAGAAATAATATAACTCTGTGGAAAATTACCAAAAATCGTAATTTCCTGTTTTGGTGGCCTATTTTTAACAGACAACTGTGAAGAGAACGTGAAGAACTGTCTTATATTGTAGCAGAAGATTACTTTTCTGGCAGAATATGTATCCGGATTTAATTGTTAGAAGATATCTCAAAATCAGCAATAGATTGTAGATATTATTATAAATGTATGATTGTTATGTTTATTTTTGATTTGTATAGTGCGGGTCATATAAACAATGAGTTACATCAGATGAAAAAAATAATAGCATCCGCAATCTTGACAATTTTAGTGGGAACAGCAGTACAGAATTCTATTGCCAAACATTTCCTGAATGTCTCTTATGACCCGACCCGTGAATTTTATCAGGAATATAATGAAGAATTTGGCAAGTTCTGGAAGCAGAAAACCGGACAAACGGTTAATTTTAAACAGTCGCATGGCGGTTCAGGCAAGCAGGCACGTTCGGTGGTCGATGGTTTGCAGGCCGATGTCGTAACCTTGGCCTTAGCCAATGATATCGAAGAAATCGTCAATGCCGGTTTAATCGAGAAAGGTTGGCAAAAAGAGTTTCCGAGTAATTCGGCACCCTATACGTCTACGATTGTATTCTTGGTGCGTAAAGGCAATCCAAAGCAAATCAAAGACTGGAATGATCTGACCAAAGCGGGTGTGGACATTATTACCCCAAACCCGAAAACTGGTGGCGCGCCACGTTGGATCTATCTTTCTGCTTGGGGTTATGCACTGAAACAGCCAGGCGGTAATGATGCGAAAGCCAAAGAGTTGGTGAAAAAACTTTATCAAAATGTCAAAGTTTTAGATTCCGGTGCCCGTGGTTCACTGACGACGTTTGCCGAGCGCGGCATTGGTGATGTGCTTTTATCCTGGGAAAATGAAGCCTTGCTGGCGACGCAAGGTCTGGGTAAAGACAAGTACGATATTGTCTATCCATCGATTTCAATTCTGGCCGAACCATCGGTAGCGATTGTCGATAAGAACGTGAATAAAAATGGCACTACCCATCTGGCAAAAGGCTATTTAAACTATTTATATTCACCAAAAGGGCAGGAGCTTGCTGCGAAATATTTCTTCCGTCCGCGGGACGCCAAAGTGGCTGCCAAATATTCAGCCCAGTTTCCGAAAATCCAGACCTTTACCATTGATAAAGTCTTTGGTGGTTGGGCCAAAGCGCAAAAAACACATTTTGTGAATGGGGCGATTTATGACCAGATTTACAATGAAAAAAGATAAGTGAGCGTTAGTCTAAATACAATAAAGAAAATGGCTAAAGTGTTATCCATTTTCTTTATATCTAATGCATAAAATTCTATATATTAGAGATAAGTAGAATAATAAATAGTATTTTCCTTTTAAAAACAAAATATTAATACAGAAAAACCTTTTATTTTATCGTGTTGTGATGTTGTAGGGTGAATTGCGATAAATGATTTTATTTCATATAGTTATATCTAATGAAGATAAACTCCGTGCTGCCATGAAAATTCAATTAAAATCGTTATTTAGTGCTGCCTTATTGGCGACTGGTTTAGGCATGACCGCGACTGCTTCACAAGCAGCAGACCGTCAGTTTCTAAATGTATCCTATGATGCTACGCGTGAGTTCTATGATGAATTTAACAAATCATTTGGCGCTTACTGGAAAAACCGCACCGGTCTGGATGTGAATTTCAAGCAGTCACATGGCGGTTCGGGCAAACAGGCACGTTCTGTGGTCGATGGCTTGAAAGGTGATGTGGTGACTTTGGCGCTGGCCAATGACATCGAAGAAATTGTGAAATCTGGTCAGATTCAGCCAGGCTGGCAAAAGGAATTCCCACACAACTCGGCACCTTATACCTCGACGATCGTATTCATGGTACGTAAAGGCAATCCGAAAGGCATCAAGGACTGGAATGACTTAACCAAACCAGGCGTGCAAATTATTACGCCGAACCCAAAAACGGGTGGTTTGCCGCGTTGGGTGTATCTGTCTGCATGGGGTTATGCCGAGAAACAGCCAGGCGGTAATAAAGCCAAAGCACAGGACTTTGTCGGCAAACTTTATAAGAACGTGAAAGTGATGGATTCTGCTGCCCGTGCTTCAATGACCACCTTTGCCGAGCGTGGGATTGGCGATGTATTGCTGACTTGGGAAAATGAAGCTTTAGTAACGCAAAAGACCTTAGGTAAAAACAAGTTTGATATCGTCTATCCATCAATTACGATTTTGACTGAACCGTCAGTGGCGATTGTGGATCGTACGGTAGAGAAAAATGGCAATAAGTGGTTGGCAACAGGTTATATCAATTACCTGTATTCACCATTGGGTCAGGAAATGGCAGCTAAACATTTCTATCGTCCACGTAATGAAAAAGTATTAGCGAAATATTCGGCACAGTTCCCGAAAATCAAAACCTTTACCATTGATGAAGTCTTTGGTGGTTGGGCCAATGCACAGAAAACCCATTTTGTGAATGGTGCAATCTTTGACCAGATTTATAACAGCAAGCGTTAATTGATTTACGAAGTCATCTGTATTGAAAAAAGCCTCCGAAACCGGTAATGCCAGTCAGTTAAGAAATTGACTGGCATTTTCTTGGGTATTTCTGCGGTTTTCCTTTCACAACTCGTGGGCAACTTCTAACCCTTC